>CAZZLW010000053.1:0-33142 GCA_964654605.1 uncultured Cytophagales bacterium
ATGCGTGGCAAGACCAATTCAAGGCTTTAATCATACGCTATGAAACCAGAGTAGATACGTGGGTAAATTTGTTAATTTTATCCTTTATGGTCATTTTTATCCGAAGAATTATCAAAAAAAATAAATCCTAAACAACCTCTATGAAAAAACAAGAAAGTATCCCAACTTCCAAAGTAGCTCGTGCCACTAAATTCATTCAGACAGGTGTAAAAGTAGGCGGAAATTACCTAAAACACTATGCCAAAAAACTTGTAAATCCTGAACTCAGCAAAGAAGAACTACACGAAAGCAATGCCGAAGATATCTACAAAACTTTGAGCCAACTCAAAGGTAGTGCCTTGAAAGTGGCTCAAATGATGAGTATGGATAAAAATGTTTTGCCCAAAGCCTATGTAGATAGATTTACGATGGCTCAGTATTCTGCCCCTCCCCTTTCGTATCCGCTGGTAGTAAAAACATTCAAGCAGCATTTAGGCAAAGCCCCCACCGAAATTTTTGAAACATTCAGCAAAGATGCCGTCAATGCCGCCTCTATCGGGCAGGTACATCAGGCAACCCTGAAAGGCAAAAAGTTTGCTGTAAAAATTCAGTATCCGGGAGTAGCCGAAAGCATTAAATCCGATTTGCGAATGGTGAAACCTTTTGCCGTAAGACTTCTGAATATGAACGAAAAAGACATTGATTTGTATATGCAAGAAGTAGAAAGCAAACTTTTAGAAGAAGCCGACTACGAACTTGAACTCAAACGCTCTTTGGAAATATCAAAAGCCTGCTCTCACCTACCCGACCTTTTTTTTGCCAATTACTATCCCGAATATTCTTGCAAAAAAATCTTGACAATGGACTGGCTGGAAGGCAAGCATTTGCCCGAATTTTTGAAAACCAACCCTTCGCAAGAAGTACGTAACCGCATCGGGCAAGCCCTTTGGGATTTTTACGATTACCAAATTCATACGCTCCGAGCCGTACACGCCGACCCCCACCCCGGAAATTTTCTGCTCACCCCCGAAGGCAAAGTGGGTGTTATTGATTTTGGCTGTATCAAAGAAATTCCGCAAGAATACTACGACAATTACTTCATTGTCATCAATCCGTATCTGCTGAAAGATGATGCTACGCTTTTACAAACCTTCAAAAATTTAGGTTTCATTTTACCCCAAGATACCCCCGAACAGCAAGCCCTTTTCGCAAAACTTTTCAAAGGTATGATAGAACTGCTCGGCAAGCCATTCCACAAGGAAACTTTTGATTTCGGTGATGATAGCTATTTTCAAGAAATTTATGAGTATGCCGAAAGTTTGGCTCGCACCGAAGAGCTTCGCAAAGCCAATCAGGCTCGTGGTTCAAGGCACGGCTTGTATATCAATAGAACGTATTTTGGTTTGTACTCTATCCTGAACCAACTCAAAGCCCATATTCGTACCACTAAACCTGAGTTTTTGAGCAAACCGATTATGCAGAACCCTTAAACTTTCTGTAATTGTTCAGGTCTAATTTGTAGTGAGGAAACTTGTGTGTTTCAAAATCAAACCTTCCAACTTTGAACTCTAAGATGCAAGTCAAGCAACTTTTGGAGCAAGCCTACTTACGCTTCAATCAGCCTGCTTTCATTGAAAATGACCCCATTTGCATACCTCATAGTTTTAGCCAAAAGCAAGATATAGAAATTGCAGGCTTTTTTGCCGCTACGCTGGCTTGGGGGCAAAGAAAAGTGATTATTCGCAAATGCCAAGAGCTTATGCAAATGATGGATAACGCCCCTTACGATTTCATCAAAAACTTTCAGCAAAACGATTTGAAGCCTTTTTTGCAGTTTAAGCATCGTACTTTCAATACCGATGATACACTTTATTTTCTACATTTTCTGCAATACTGGTATCAAAACAACGATAGCTTAGAAAATGCTTTTGTAGCAAATTTTTCTTTGCAGGAAAAAACCATAGAAAAAGCCCTTATTCATTTTGAAAAGCTATTTTTTTCTCTTCCTTTTGCTCTTGCACGCACACGCAAGCATATTGCTACTCCTGCACGTAAATCTACCTGCAAGCGACTTTGTATGTTTTTGCGTTGGATGGTACGAAAAGATAAAAAAGGGGTTGATTTTGGATTATGGAAAAAAATAAAACCTTCGCAACTGGTTTGCCCTTGTGATGTACATACCGAACGCACTGCCCGTGCATTAGGGCTTATCACTCGGAAGCAAACAGATTGGCTTACTGCTTTGGAACTCACCGAAAATCTAAGTACCTTTTGCCCCCAAGACCCTGTAAAATATGATTTCGCCCTTTTTGGATTAGGAGAGAGTAAAATTAACAATTTTTTTATACATCTAACTTGACTTTCTTTTCTATAAAGTTTTTCTTTGTAACGATTTTTAACTTAACTTCTTAATTTTTATGCTAAAAAAAAGAAATTCAATGAGTTACCCCCCCACTTGGGAAATTAAAGTGGATTACCGCAATAACTATTTTACTACACCTTGCGGCTTGTAAGGATAAAAAGTACCTTGAACCACAAAATTTTAGTTCTCAATTATTATCAGTACTACAAGAATGGTACTCTAAAAACCCTGCTACTTGGAAAAACTTTTCAAAAAGTAAAAGTGCCAGAATAAACGAGGCAGATACTTCTCTTTTTCATCCTCAATGGCAGCAAAGTTCTACTTTAGTAGATAATGAAGGAAATTATGTTTTTATTATTCCTGTTCATAGAGAGTTTTTAGTCGCTTATACCAACGACTATGATGTTATTCGCCGTCTGAGATTAGTTACTAATGAAAATGGTGAAATTATCCACGCTTCAATCGTAGAAGTTATATCTGAAAGAAACTCATTACAAACAATAGAAAAGAACCTTTTACGAAATCTCAATTATCTTGAAGTAAGCAACTTTTCTGGAGTCATTCTTGAATACGATATGAGCTATCAATTACAAAGAAGTCGTTTTTGGCTCAATGGTAATTTAGTAAAGCAAGGGATTGAAATCAGCTTTGAACAAGAAACAGATAGTAACTCCCAACGCAGTGGGGATTGTTTTCCTGTATATATGTATGTAAGAATACCTGGCGATTGCCCCAATACAGGACAACCTGGGCATACTGGACAAATGTGTCTTGTACAAGATACTTGGGTCAGAGTACTCGCAGGTTACGACTGCTTTCTTGATAGTGTAGCACCTACACCTGTAGATTTAGGTGGTGGAGGATCTAGCATAACTGATCCTTCCTATGGTTTTTTATCAGGTTGTTGTGGAAGTCTTGGAGGCGATACTGGCAGTAATATCGGTGGACCGAGAGGAAGCTATTACAATATAGACCCTAATTACCTACCACCAAATTTTGATGATCCCAATGGTATCTACAAAGCATACAAAAAAGCATTAAAAGATGACCTAGATGAAACAAAGTCCTTTATTCAAAATTTTGGTATTTCTACAATACCAGATTTACAAAAAATAGTGTCCTATAAACGAATAAGACAAGAAGCATTAGAAAAAGCAATAAATGACATTGCAATTATTGAAAAATCTACTCATCAGTATAAGTTTATTTCGTTGCCTCCTGAAAATGGGCGTCTAAGTGGTGAAATCTATTATGATGTGGCGAATAGCAAGATAGTTATTGCTTTTCCTCAAAGTACTAATGGTAAAAGTTACTTGGGTTTGAAAGCTCACGAAGTGCATCATGGTGCTCAATTTGAAACAGGCAAGCTATCTTTCAACAAAATTGTTGGAAAAGCAGTATTTCAAAATTCCTAATATTGTACAATTCCCTCACAAATATTCAAAATTTTCCATTTTAAGGAGGTAAAATTTCACTTTCATTCAAAAAAATTCCTAAAATGTTATGCAATTTGTTATGCAAATTTGTATATTTGCACTGCATAACCAACCAAGTATGAAAGTAGGAGTTACGTTTTTATTAGACACCCGCCGAGAACTTAAAGAGGGGGGAAAGGGGGGAGTATTTCCTATAAAGTTGCAAGTAATTTACAAACGTCAAAGTCGTGTCTATAAAACGGGATTTGCTTGCACAAAACAGGACTTTGAGAGGGTTTTAGCACCTCGTCCCCGTGATGAGTTCAAAATGCTGAAATTACAACTTTCTGAAATTGAAAGGAAAGCTATTGCCATTGTAAATGAATTGAGGGATAACTTTTCTTTTGAGGCTTTCAAAGAGCGAATGTATCCCAAACAAGTCTTTCATAAAAACCTTGTAAGTTACTTTGAGGAGTACATACAGCAATTAAGAGCTGAAAATTCTATCAAAACAGCCTTGACTTATCAAAATTCCCTTAATTCCCTTCTAAAATTCAAAAGAGGTCTTGATTTCAAGGATATAACCCCACAATTCCTTAAAAGGTACGAAATACACGAATTGCAGAAAGGGAATAGCCCCACAAGTGTAAGTATTTATTTGAGGTGCTTGAAAGCCATTGTAAATTTAGCCATAAGGAATGGAGATTTTGAGCTTTCCAAATATCCGTTTGGCAAGAATGGTTATGCTGTACCCAAAGTTAATAACATTAAGAAAGCCCTAACAGAAAACGAATTAAAGGCACTCATAGCATACAGCCCGCAAAGTGAAAATGAAGCCTTTGTAAAGGATATGTTTCTGTTTTCATTTTACTGCAATGGTATTAACTTCAAAGATGTTGCCCTTTTGAAATGGCAAAATATTGAGGGCGATAAGGTTACCTTTGTAAGGGCAAAGACTTCCAAAACAAGAACGGCGGGCAAACCTATTACCTTGTACCTGAATAGTAGGGCAAAGGAAATACTTTGTAAATACGCAAACACTGATAAAACCGCTGAAAATTACGTATTTCCCTTTTTTGAGCCACACCTTACGGCAGAAAAACAGGTTTATAGACTTATCCAAATCATTAGCAAGATAAACAAAAATTTGAAGGTAATAGCAAGCAAATTAGACTTTCAGAAAAACCTAACAACCTACGTGGCAAGACACACTTTCGCAACTTTATTAAAGCGAAAAGGATTACCTACGGCACTCATAAGTGAGGGTTTAGGGCATAGTTCCGTAAAGATTACTGAAAACTACCTTGATAGTTTTGGGAATGAGGTTTGGCAGGAAATTGCTAAACAGCTTGAAAGTTTGTAACTAAAATAAATACCCCCCCTTTCTTTAACCAACCAAGTACAGGGGGGGATAAAACATAAATACTTATGGGCAAATATACAGAATTTGAGAATATCCACCAAATTTTCACCTCTGAAAAATGGTTTGAAGTTGAAAATATTTTTTGGGAAATTGAAAGCAAGTGTTTCAAACATAGACGCGGCGATTTTGATTTCGTTTCCTATTTTGAACAAACACTCAAACCATACAATAAACCTCAAAAGATAGCCATTCTAAAAGACCTTGAACAAAGAGCTTTGCACGTTTCTAATTGGTCTAATACTCACGCTCATCGGGTACTTTCAAGCTACTTACAAAAGATTGAGCAAAGTCCTACTTCTATTCCCGATATGCCTTTGGTTTGTGGTAGAAAGCAGACAGCTGTTGCCAAACTTATCAAGTCTTACTACTTGTACCGAGTAGGGCTATTTGATTTCGGTAGTGAAAAGGCTTTTAAGGAAATGTTCGGCAATGAAAGTGCTTACAATGCCAAAAAGGCGGATAAACATACAGATAGACTGAAAGCAGAATACTTACCCTTAACCAAGTGGGTAGCTGAATATTGGTTAGCAGAATATCCTGACGCTCAAAGGATTGCATTTCAAGAAATTAGCGAGGCTGAAAAGAAATTAAATAAAATTTAAGTGCCGTATAGATTACGTATAGCAGGCGTATAGATGAGGTTTCCCTTTATGCTCAAATTTGCATAAACAATCTAATACGCCTATGAACAATCCTTTTGAACATTTGGACAACAGACTGCAACAAATTGAGGAGTTGCAGTATATCCTTTTGGGCGAACTCAAAAAATTGCAAAGTCCTGAAAAGGATTACTTGAATATTGATGAGGCAAGTAAGCTACTTTCGCTTTCAAAAAAAACACTTCACAACTTTACAAGTCAAGGTAAAATCCCACACTTCAAGAAAGGCAACCGACTTTACTTTGAGCGTACAAAACTGCTTGAATGGCTAACAAGTGAAAGGGATATGTTCAAAATAAAAACCCCTACAAAGCGAGTAGGGGCTAATGGGTAATAGTATTTAATAAATTAAACACACACAAATATATGGAAGTGAAACAAAAAAAGCAAATAAAAGGGCAGGAACTTGTTAGGGTAATTAACGAAAGTGCTATAAAGCTACAAGAGGCACAAAGTAATGAGGAGTATTACAACCCATTTCCGATTGATGTATTTCCGAAGGCTATTCAAGAAATAGTAAATGCACTTGAAAACGAACTTAATTTCCCGAAAGACTATACTGCAAGCTCCATTATTTTTGCTTGCAGTGTAGTTGTAGGGAACAAGTGTCGTATAAACGTTAAGGGGGCTTGGAAGGATAAAGCTATTTTCTTTTTGGCTTTGGTAGGTTATGCAGGTAGCAATAAAAGCCACCCTTTGAAAACAATCATAAGCCCACTTGTTGCACAAGATTACTTCCATTTCCAAGAGCATAAGGCAATGGAAAAGGAGTTTAAGGCTCAAATGGAAAAGTACGCTTCACTAAATAAAAAGGAAAAGCAAACAACTGAAAAACCAACGCCTCCACCCAAGAGATTTCAGCGTTTGCTTCAAGACTTTACAACGGAAGTAATAGTCCCTATCCACGAAAACAACCCAAATGGTTTAGGGGTTTATGTAGATGAACTTGCCACTTGGATACAAAACTTTAACCGATATAACAAAGGTGCTGATGAGCAGTTTTGGCTTTCAGCTTGGAATGGTAGCTCCCTACAAGTAGATAGGAAAACAGCAGGTTCATACTTTGTTAAGGACAGCTTCCTCGCCGTGATTGGCACGATACAGCCCGATGTAGTTGCAAGCCTAATGAAAGACCGAACTGCTAACGGCTTTGTAAGTAGGATTTTATTCGCCTATCCTGATGACATTTCCAAAAAGAAAATCCAAGATAGCTACCTAAACCCTGAATATTTTGAGAATTGGGAAAGGATTTTGAATAAACTCATAGGCTTACCTTATACCGCAGACGAACCCTTGATTTTACCCTTTGATGAAGCAGGTAAGCGGGCTTATTATGCCTTTCAGCACGAAAACACCGACAAGGTGAATGAATTACAAGACGAAGGGAATAGTTTAGAAAGTGGTATCCTATCAAAGTTTGACACACATACAGCAAGACTTGCTTTGATTGTAGAAATGATTTACTACGCCTGCGGGGAAAGCGATTTACAGGCAGTTACCGAAAGAAGTGTAAAAAGTGCCATAACACTAACCAAATATTTTCAGAATACAGCACTTCGGTGTGCTAAATTACTTAACCCGAAAACCAAGCAAAAGGCAATGCTTGCAACTAATAAGAAACTTTTGCTTGATAACCTTCCGAATGAATTTACAACTGATGAAGCTATACGTATAGGACAAAGGTTCAAAATTAGTGAAAGCAGTGTTAAACGCTTCTTAAAAAACTTCAATTTCTTTGAACGAATACAGCAAGGTAGGTACAAGAAAATCAATGATTAAACAAAACAGCTTGACACTTTTGACATTTTTGACACTTTGGAATATAAAGTTTTTAATACAGCGAAATAAAGCGTTTTTTTTGAATTTCAAAAGTGTCAAGAAAGTGTCAAAAGTGTCAAAGCCAA
Organism: uncultured Cytophagales bacterium; assembly: GCA_964654605.1. GTDB lineage: Bacteria > Bacteroidota > Bacteroidia > Cytophagales > Thermonemataceae > Raineya. The sequence goes on from CAZZLW010000053.1 coordinate 7,743, forward strand.
GTTGATACTTTCGTGTCAAAGTTCAAGAGAAAGTGTCAAAAATGTCAAAAGTGTCAAGAAAGTGTCAAGTATTTTTAGACTGATAAGTAGTTGATTTACATACATTTGATTTTCAAAGTGTCAAAAGTGTCAAAAATGTCAAGCACTTTTTTATGAACCTTGAATTTTTGTGTTATTCAAAATTAGGGACTTCTAAAAATTGTACAACTATGAATGACTTAATAACAAGACTAAACACTGAATTTGGAGTGCAAATCTTTTCTGAACTTTTGGGCTTTATACCCAAAAAGAATGGGGAGCGGGTAAGGTTGTTTGATAGCACCCGCACAAGTCAAGATTTTTTTTATTTCAACGGAAAAAAGTTAAACTTTCCACACGTGCATAATTATAGCAGTGGTGAAACATACACCCCGATAACAGCTTACGCAAAGGCACACCGATTGAATAATTCGGAGGCAGTTAAAGAACTGAAAGCAAAGTATATTTTAGACACTTATACTCCTAAACGAACTTACACTCCACAGGTAACCTACAAGCCAACACCAAAGCCCCCTTTGGAAATAGACCGACAAGATTTTATTTTCAGTATTCAAAACCAACACAATAGCAATTTAGTAAAGTTTATGCAAAGCCTTTTTGGCAATGAAGTAACCGAAGAGGTTTTAAGATTTTATTTTGTAGGTAGTACCAAGTCTCCCCAAAAATATGATACAGCGTTTTGGTATTGCGATAGCACTTTAAGCCCCCTAAATGCCAAAATAATGGCTTATAGTGCTGAAAGTGGTAAGCGTAATAAAAACATTAACCCTAATTGGTATCACTTCCTAAAAGGCAAAGAAAAGCCAAATTTCGGCTTTTTTGGTGAGTATTTAGACGCACCTACTATTTGGATAGTAGAGAGCGAAAAGACTGCATTATTTGTTAAAGCATACTTCCTTTTGAGTGGAATTAAGGATATTGCCGTTTGGGCTTGTGGTGGTAAGCAATTTTTGCGTAGCAGGTTTGAGCAAAGTACAAGGCAAGATTTATACGAAAAGCGATTTATACTTGTCCCTGATTGCGATACAGAAAACAAAGACTTTCAGGCTTGGCAAAATATAGGGGCTGAAATTGCAAACGATATGAAGCTAAATATTTTGATTTCACCTTTCCTTTCTGAAAATCTTACCCCTGAACAAAAGGCACAAAAGTACGATATAGCAGACTTAATTTGCGAACTTGTGCCACGTCAGAAAATACCTTACAGGATTATTAAATGGTTTAACAACTTACCCCACTCAATAGCTGAAAAGCCTATTGTTTGGGAACGTGGCGAGCAAGAAGTGCTTGATATTGCAGAAAATTGCTCAAACTTGCGAGATTATGTAGAAAGCGAAATGAATAAGGAGTTTCCCGATATTGAAAAGTTGAATAAAATCAAATCCTTTTCCGAAAGATTTGGACTTATTTAGTTTTCGGACACCTAAAAAAAGGGATAAACCTCAATATCTTTGCGAATGTTATGCAAATTGTTATGCAAATATTTTAAGACTTTCAGAAATAGATTTCTAACTTATTGATTTTCAAAACAATAAAACGAATTAAATAAATATAATTATTGTTGGAAAAGCAGGAGTACTCTATGATTTACAAGATGAAGTTGAATGCTATAGTATTCAATATACTTTACAAACTAATGAAGTAACATATGGAATGGTTGATATAGAGCTTAATCCTTCCCCAAGTTTTACAGTAAATACTTCTACTGTATTGGGATTGGGTATCTATAATACTTTGCCTGCTACACAAATTACAATTAACACAAACCCACAAGGAACAAATTTACAAAATGCAACTAATCCTACGGATATTTTTGTTAAACCTTAAAGCGAAGCTATTATGAAAAAGATATTATTATTAGCTTGTATTGTGTTTTTCTCTATACAAGCTCAAGCCCAAAATTCAGATTTGTGGTATAAAATTCAGGAAATTAGACAACGATACTTTCCTGAAACAATCAATGAAAATTTACATTCTAGAGCTGGTGGTTTTGGTACAGACCCCTACAAATCGTATGCCCCAAGCTACTTCAAATCACCAGTAGTTATTATTGACCATCAGTATGTAAGTTATCCGGGGTCAATAAATGCAGAGCAAGAAGCTCTTGCTAAAATAAATACTTATCAATTAAGTCAAATTGCAGGAATAAATTATATTACTAAATCAGAAATGCCTAATTCAGCATTTTTTAGGTCTGATGATACAGCTAATGGAGTTATAGCCATTTATACTCATGAGTTTACAGCAGCTAATCCTTGGGTCAGGAATACCTTCAAAATCTCTTTTGAAAACGGACAAATAGGTGATAGAAAGAACAAGTCAGGAAAATAAGAAAACAAAAACTCCACCTTCAAAAGTGGAGTTTTTATTTGCCTTTGAGTTGAAAACCCACCAAGATTTTTACTCATAATCTTTCCTTTTTCGCTCAAAATTTTTAACTTTATTGCCACAAAAATTGAGTTTTTATGAAAAAACTATACTGCTTTTGGTGGCTTTTTTTGATTACAGGTGCTGTTTTTGCCCAAAAAAAATCCTTAAAGCAAGCCGAATATCATTTTAGCTATCAAGAATACAGCCTTGCTATTCCCTATTACGAAGCGTATATCAACGAAGAAGCAAAACTTGAAAAAATTGTAGATGCCAGCTACAAATTAGGCATTTGTTATCTGCAAACTGCCCACAAAGGGAAAGCACTGCCTCATTTAGAATTTGTACATCAATACGCCCCCAAACATCATAAAAACCTCACTTATTATCTTGCCCAAGCCTATCATTTCTTGCACAATTGGGATAAAGCCGAAAAGTTCTACCAAATAGCAATGAATGAAAGCGAATTTGCCAAAGATATTCCCAAGCATTTGGAGGAATGCAAATATGGTAGAGAATATACAAAAAATCCTTCAAGGGTAGTTATTGAAAACTTAGGCGATATACTCAATTCGCCTTATCCCGAATATGTACCTGTTATTTCCGAAGACGAAAAAGTGATGCTTTTTACCGCCCGCCGACCCAATACCACAGGCGGCGGCAAAGACTACGACCAAGAATATTTTGAAGATATTTACATTTCCGAACACATCAACGGCAAATGGACAGAGCCTAAAAACCTGCCTCGCCCTATCAATGGCAACTCTCACGATGCCTGTATAGCCCTTTCCCCTGACGGCACAAAACTTTTTGTCTATAAAACAGGCTCGGGCAAAGAAAAAATGGGAGATATTTACATTTCCGAAAAAAAATCAGATGGCTCTTGGACTGAACCCAAATCTATGGGCAATAAAATCAATACCAAATACCGAGAGCCTTCTATTTCTATCACCCACGACGGCAATACGGTGTATTTTTCCAGCGATAGACCCGGGGGCTTTGGAGGGCTGGATATCTACAAATCTACCAAAAACGAAAAAGGCGAATGGGGCGAACCTATCAATTTAGGACCTACTATCAATACCCCTTACGACGAAGATGCCCCTTTTATTCACAACGAAAGCACTCTTTATTTCAGTTCGCAAGGGCATAGCTCTATGGGCGGGTACGATATTTTTGTAAGCGAGCTAAAAGACGGAAAATGGACAACACCGCTCAATATGGGCTTCCCTATCAATACGGCAGATGATGATATTTATTTTGTAGTTTCGGCAGATAATAAAAGAGGCTATTTTTCATCGGGCAGAGCTGGTGGCTTGGGCGATAAAGATTTGTATGTTACCTATTTGCCTGAAAGAAAACTAGAATACGTGAAAGTAGATAAAAATACTCAAATCCCCGATAAGCAAGTCGCTATCAATATCCCAACACCTCAAACCCCTACCCAAGAGGAGAAAAAATTTATTACTATTCTAAAAGGCACTATTCGTGATGCCAAAACCAAAGAAAGACTTTCCGCCGCTATAACGCTTTACGATTTGAGGGATAATCATTTGGAGGAAGAAATGACTTCGGAAGAAGGTACTGGGAAATACGAAACGCTTATTTCTGCCGATAAACGCTTCTTGATAAGTGTAGATAAAGAAGGCTATATGTTTCATTCAGAGGAGTTTATTGTACCACCCCAACCCAAAGATAAAAACCAAGAAATTATCGTAGATATTGACCTTGTACGTATTGAAAAAGGTGCAAAAATCAGACTTAAAGTCTTTTATGACTTTGATAAAGATTTTCTCAGGCAAGAATCTATCGTAGAACTGGAAAAATTGGCGGCATTTCTGCAACGTTACCCCAAGGTAAAGGTAGAAATTTCAGGTCATACCGATGCCATTGGTACAGAAGCCAAAAATCAAGGTCTTTCGGAACGTAGAGCTCAATCAGTGGTGCGTTATCTGATTGAAAAAGGCATAGACGGCAAGCGTCTGGTAGCCAAAGGTTATGGCGAGTTACGTCCTATTGCCCCCAACGATACCGACGAAGGCAGACAGCTCAACCGCCGTACTGAGTGCGAAATTATTAGTGTGAATTAGTGTGTCCGTTCAATGGTAAATTGCAAAAGTTTTTGTAAGGCTATGCTATACTCATTTTGAGGCAAAAAGCTATTCATCAGTGTAATAGCTTCTTGATAGTATTTCTGCATTTTTTCTTGGGCGTATTCAATGCCTCCTTTGCGTTTTACGAAATCTACTACTTTTTGGACGGTGCTATTTTTATGGCTTGCGTTTTTGATAAGAAAAATAATTTCTCGTTTTTCAAGCCAAGAGGCTTGTGAAAGGGCATAAATCAGGGGTAAGGTCATTTTTTTCTCTTTGATGTCAATACCCACAGGCTTTCCAATTTCCGCATCGCCGTAGTCAAACAAATCATCTTTGATTTGAAAGGCGATACCAACTTTTTCGCCAAAAATTTTTGCTTTTTCTTGCATTTCAGGGCTAACCCCTGCCGAACAAGCCCCCACAGCACAACAAGAAGCTATCAGGGAAGCGGTTTTCTGACGAATAACCTCAAAATAAATCTCTTCGGTAATATCTAATTTGCGAGCTTTGGCAATTTGTAGAAGTTCTCCTTCGCTCATTTCGCGTACCGCAGTAGAAACAATTTGTAGCAAATCAAAATCTTGATTATCCACAGATAGCAGTAACCCCCTTGAAAGCAGATAATCGCCCACGAGTACAGCAATTTTATTTTTCCAAAGAGCATTGATAGAAAAAAAGCCTCTCCGATACATAGAATCATCAACTACGTCATCGTGTACAAGGGTAGCCGTGTGCAAGAGTTCAATGAGAGAGGCTCCCCGATAGGTTTTCTCGTTAATTGCTCCACAAGCCCCTGCGATGAGAAAAACAAACATCGGACGTATCTGCTTGCCCTTGCGTTTTACGATATAATGCGTGATAGCATCAAGCAAAAACACTTTGCTTTGCATAAAGGAACGAAACTTTTGCTCAAAGAGCTTCATTTCGTTTTGTATAGGGGCTTGTATTTCTTCTATGCGAATAGGCATTACAAATGCTAAAGGAAAAAACTATATCAAGATTGAGTGATTTTCAAGATTTACAAGATTTTTTGATTTCAGGAATTCAAAAAACGAGCCTATTTTATTGAGTAAAAACTCGCTTATACAGGCAAATTTTACCTAAAATACCTAAAATCGTGCTTGTTGGGCAGTTGCAAAAGAAACTCATACATTAACTTGATGATATTTTCTACATCATCTTTATGTACGGTTTCTACGGTAGTGTGCATATATTTGAGTGGCAAAGAAATAAGAGCCGAAGGCACACCACTATTAGAATAAGCAAAAGAATCGGTATCTGTACCCGTAGAACGAGATACTGCCGCCCTCTGATAAGGTATATTCTTTTTCTGGGCAACTTCAAAAAGCATTTTCAGTACATTCACCTGTACGGCAGGACCAAACGTAAGCACTGGACCCTTTCCTGCTGTAAAATCGCCATCTACGATTTTGTTGTAAAGAGGAGCTTGCGTGTCGTGGCAAACATCTGTGATAATTGCTACATTTGGCTTGATAGCGTGAGCCACCATTTCGGCACCTCGCAAACCGATTTCCTCCTGCACACAATTAGCAATATACAAGCCAAAGGGCAGTTTCTTTTTATTTTCTGAAAGCAAGCGAGCTACTTGGGCTATCATATACCCGCCAATTCGGTTATCTATGCCCCTACCTACGTAGTAGCGGTCGTTGAGTTCAAAGAGTTCGTCTGCAAATGTAATCACAGAACCTACATTTACTCCCTTATCCAATACCTCTTGCTTGGAAGAGCAACCAATATCAATGTAGATATTTTTCATATCGGGCATAGGGTCGCGGTCTTTTTCGTGGCGAACGTGAATGGCGGGCCAGCCAAAAATACCCTTCACAATGCCTTTATCGCCGTGTATATTTACACGCATAGAAGGAGCTATCACGGGGTCAGAGCCTCCGTTACGTCTTACATAAATGTAGCCGTTGTCTGTAATATAATTGACAAACCAAGAAATTTCGTCAGAATGAGCTTCTATCACTACTTTGTACTCTGCTTGGGGGTTGATGATACCCACTACACTGCCATAGGCATCAATGTAATAATCATCAATAAAAGGCTTTACATATTCCAGCCAAATCTGCTGACCGCTCACTTCAAAACCAGTAGGCGAAGCATTGTTGAGATATTTGTATAAAAACTCTTTGGGCGAGAGTTGCTCTGATAAATTTGTTTTTTTCTTTGCCATAATTCAGATGATTTTATGTTCCAATGTTGTTTCAAAACTTTCTGATTTCCAAACTATTTTTGTAATTATTTATGTTCAAAAAGTTTGTTGTTTGAGGTTCAAGCCTTTAAGGGCTTTATCTCTCATTTTTTCTTTCAGACATCTATTTTCTAAAATCCTGTTTCTTGTATCTTGTTTCCTGTATCCTTATTGCAAACTATACCTAAACAATTACCTACTTTTTCCCTTTCCCTTTGTTGTTCTTTTTTTGCTCAATGCTTTTCTTTTTAGCTTCCAAACGCTCTTGTTGGGCTTTCAGGGCATTTTCTAATCTTTCCTGAAAACCACTTTTCTTTTTATCTTTGTTTTTAAGCCTATTGGCTTCCAAAATTGCCTTGATTTTATCCTCATTCACCAATTTTTTGATACCAATTTGTTGCAAAACAGAAAGTAAGTTAGTTACCAAGTAGTAATAGCTCAAACCTGCGGGGTAAGAGTTTAGCATAAACATAAACACAAGGGGCATAATATAGCCTGCCATTTTCATTGGTCCTTCTACTGATGAAGTTTGGTTGGCAAAGTAGGTATACAAAATAGTGGAAGCTGTCATCAGAATAGTAAAAAGACTAACGTGATTGCCATAAAAAGGAATATGAAAGGGCAGGGTAAGAATAGAATCGTAAGTGGAAAGGTCTTCTGCCCACAGAAAAGCCTCCTGACGCAACTCTATGGCATTAGGGAAGTAAGTAAATACCGCTATCACGATAGGCATTTGCAAAAGCATCGGAATACAGCCTGCCAATGGATTGATACCCACTTGTTTGTAGAGTTCCATTTGCTCTACCTGAATTTTTTGCATATCACCTGCATTGCGAGCCTTGATTTCATCTAATTCAGGTTTGAGAACCCGCATTTTTGCCATTCCAATATAAGACTTGTAGTTCAGCGGGAAAAGAATAAGACGAACAATAATGCCCAGCACTATTATCAGCAAGCCATAGCTACCAATAAAACTTTCTAAAAAGTTGATAATGGGAATAATTAAAAACTTATTCACCCAGCCAAAAATAGCCCAACCCAAGCCTACATTTCGGCTGAAATCATAGTCCAACTTTTTCAGAATGCTATACTGATTGGGTCCTAAATAGAATTGGAAAGTTGCTTTGCCACTTTGCAATTTTTCGGTAGGTATATCTAATACCGCTTTGTAGCTTTTTACAATTTTGGGATTGTTTTCATCGGCATAGCTCACCAAGCGTGCTTTGCCAAACTGATTTTCTTGCGTTGCCCAAATAGAAGCAATAAAGAATTGCTGTTTGAAAGCCACCCAACGCAAAGGCTCATTTATGTTTTTATCTTGCAAACTATTGCTTTCCGAAAGGTAATCGTAGCCATCGTTTATTCCATAATAGCTAATAGTAGATTTGATACGGCTTGGTACGGCATCTTTTTCGGTAAGAGGCATATTAGCCGACCATTCTAATTGGGCATTTTCTTTACCCAAAGCCACTCCATTTATTTTCACGCTATAATCTATCTGATAGCTCTCCTCTCCTACTAATTGGTAAATCTGCTCAATGGTTTTCTCACCTGCTTTTGCTCTGAAAATAATGGATTTTTCTTTTTGTTCTGCTTCATAAAAAATTTGATACAAATCCACTTTGCCTGCTTGCGTAGGCACAAAATAGCTCATTTGCGAAAAGGTTTCATCAAGCAAATAGAGTGGTTTTTGGTCGTAGGTTTTGAAATTTTTGAGCAAAACCTGCCGGATTTTACCACCTTGTGAGCTAAACGTAATTTTTAGAACCTTATTTTCTAAAATTACTTTTTCAGTTTTACCCTGCAAAAAAGCACTATCTAAAACAACAGCATTTTGAGGTGTTTTCTGAAAAAACTTACTCTGCAAAGTGTCTTTTTTTGTTTCTTGCTGATTTTTTTTAGGATTTTCGGTGGGCGGTGAGGCAATAAAGAAAAAATACACGAATACCATCACCGAAATTAGTATCATTCCAATAGCTTGGTTTCTATCCATAACTGCTTTTTTTGATATATTTGAACTAAACTATACTCAACAAAAATTGGTTTTTGTTTTTTGTATAAACAATTGGTTTTTAGAGGTTATTTTGTTAGTTCTGAAAATAATTTTCAACTTGTCGTAAAATGGCTTGCAAAGTTACGAGAAAAAAGCATTTTTCTAAAAATCTTTTGAGCAAATTCTTTGGGAAAAGTTTTTTGAAAAAAAAATCAGAATTTTATTTGGAATTTAATCTTTTTGCTATATTTGGGCAGAAAAACTAATACGTTATGTTACTACCACAACAAACTCCGCTTGAATTATTACTTGGTCTATATCCTCAATTCACTGCTTCTAAATTTGTCTTGGGCAATGAAGACGACTATGAGGACGACTACGAAGATGATTACGAGGACGATTATGAAGAAGACTACGAAGACGACTATGAGGACGACTACGAAGATGATTATGATGATGAAGATTTAGAAGAACTTCACGATGAGGATTACGACAATTTTGACGATGATTACGACGACGACCAAGCCTATGATGATGAGGACGAAAATTGGGACGACGAAGAGGATTTTGAGGACGATTTTGACGATGAAGATGATGATGAATTTTAACTATACATTCAGCAAGGACGCCCCAAAAGCGTCCTTGTTTCGTTTAATCGTAATTATTTACGTTCAAAAGCTCATCATTGATGTTTAAGCATTTCTCTCATCTTTTCTAACTGATTTCTAAAATCTTGTTTCCTGTATCTTTTTTCCTACTTTCTTACTACAAACTATACCTCAATAATTGCGTTTAATCTATGGTAGGTTCGCTATCGCTGATAAAAGGCTTATCTTCTTTTAGCTTCCTTCCAATCGTTCTTTTCAAAGTTACAATAAACTCTCGGCTATTCCCATAACTCAAAAAGTGTTCTTTTTTAGAAAAACCCAAAGATAGCCCCATAGTAAGGGCAGGTGTATCTATATCTATTGCCCCTACAAAACCCTGCCGAGGTGCATACCAGCCCGAAACACCCCAAGAGCCATACCGAAACCAATTTCCTGAATTATCTGAAAAGGTCTTTCGCAAACTTACACCCCAATTCGTGAAATTTACATCTTGTTGCAAAATACTTCTAACATTCGGAATGATTGCCCAATTTCCGATTTGGGCTATTTCAAAACCTGCTATCAAGATGGTACGCAATTTTCCATAAAACTGATAATTCTCTAAATAGCGTTCATTTCCGAGCCAATTAGATTGTGAAATTCCTGCAAACCAACGATTTTGGTAAGAGCTTTTACGCTGATAAAACATCAAACCTCCTGACCAAGCGGGAAAATAATCTGAACCTTTGAGTTCATCATAAATTTGCCTTGAACCTCCTTGCAAACCAACCGCCAATGAAATTTTTTCAGCTTTTAGCAAAGGAATATTACAAGCGGCAAGCAGTTCAAAAGCATTTACTTCTCCTAAAAAACCTTGTCTGTCTTGAAAAAGACTAATGCCTATCGTTCCAAAATGTCTTTCATTATGAAGCACAGGGTACAAGGCTGAAAGCATTAGGGTTCTGTGATGGCTCACCGCCAAATTTTGCCTTCGGCTATGATACGAAAGGCTCGCCTGCTCTTGCATTCCCGCCCAAGCAGGATTGATACCCACAGCATTGTACTGATATAAGTTATAGCGAAAATCTTGCCCTATGCTTTCCAAAAAAGCAAAAAACAAGAAAAGCAAAGAAACTCGTTTGTTCAACATAAACATCAAAACAAACATTTTATTTTTTGTTGAGAGCAGGAATAATAATTTGCGTACCCTGTGGCAAAAGTCCTTTGAGTTCTTTGGGTTTGTTTGCCTTTTGTATATTTTCTATGGTTACGCCCAATTTTTCCCAACGCTTGAAACGCTCACTATACAAACTTTCCAAAGTTTGAGCTTTGGGAAGCGTATAAATCATTTTCACATTTACTTTTATTTCTTGTCCTACGGCAACATTTGCCTTATCGTCTAAAATATTCAAAGAAATCAGGGCTTCTACGGTAGAATTGTATTTGCGAGCAATTGTACCAATGGTTTCACCCTTTTGTACTTTGTGCTTGATAATCACATCTTTGGCTTTATCTACTTGGGCAAGGCTATCTTCCAAACGGCGTTTCTTTTCTCTTGCTTTTTGAAACTGAATTTGGTCGTTTTCTATCTGCTCCACTTCTTGCTGATGACCTTTCTGAGTTACAATTACAAAGGTAGCAATAGTAGCCAAAAACAATACAGGCACTACAAAAGGCTGAATGGGTTTCCAAAATCTTTGAGCTACTTTCAAAAAACTTTCTTGGGGGAAATAGATAAGAGCAATGCTACTATTTTCATTATTTTTCGACTGCAAAGAAGCCTTTATCAAACTTTCTACTTTTTCTTGAATATTTTGCCTGCTTTGCAAAGTATTTTTGATGAGGTCAAAATTCAAGCCCAAAAATGCTCCCTTGCTCAAAAGTAAAATTTGTGCATTTTTCTGTATAGGCAGAGCCGTAATATTGGGTTGAATAACTGCCTGTTGCCCAAGTTGGGGATTGGTACTTTGAATTTCTTGAAGGTTTTTTCCTGCCCAAAGTAAGGCTTTATTTTTGCCAAAAGTAGCTATAAAAACCTGATTCCCTTGCTGAAAAGCCATTGCCCCTTCAGCAAAAAGCATTTTTTTGTGTAAAACTTCATTTGCCCTGATGATTGCTTTCCGAAGTAAGTCTTGGCTATTGGGCATTTTGTTATCTTCAATAAAACTGCGAATCGTATCTGCCAAAAGACGTGAGGCTTGCACACCACGCAAGTTTTCGCCTTCTCCATCGGCTACGAGCCACAAATGCCCCTGAGAACACGAAAACTCCAATACATAATCCTGATTGCAAGGGCTTTGTAAGCCTTTTTCACTTTTCAGACTGCTTTCACAAAGTATCATAAATTTTTATTTTCCAAAGCAAAATTGCTAAATTTAACTGACTTGCAAAAGTTTGTTCAAATTTATTTTACCTTTGCAAAAAAAACTTATATGTCGCCTTTTACGATTATATCTATACTTTCAGCCTATTTCCTTTCATTACTTACGATAGCGTATTTTACTTCTCGCAATGCCCAAAGCACTACTTTTTTCAATGCTGATAGGCAATCGCCTTGGTATTTGGTAGCTTTCGGAATGATTGGAGCTTCGCTTTCAGGCGTTACGTTCATTTCAATACCTGGGGCAGTGCTATTGCGTTCTTTCGGTTATTTTCAGATAGTTTTGGGCTATGTTGCAGGCTATTTGGTAATTGCTTTGGTGTTAATGCCCCTTTATTACCGACTGCAACTTATTTCCATTTACACCTACCTTGAAAGCCGTTTCGGTAAATATACCTACAAAACGGGAGCATCTTTTTTCTTGCTTTCACGCACCATAGGTACAGCTTTTCGTTTGTTTTTAGCTGTGGAAGCCTTACAAATTGGACTTTTTGGCAAATGGGATTTCCCTTTTTGGCTGACAACTGCTATCAGTATCTCTCTGATTTGGCTTTATACGTTTCGTGGGGGTATCAAAACGATTGTCTGGACAGATACTTTTCAAACTTCTTTTCTCTTGCTGGCTCTTTTTTCTGCCATTGGGGCTATCAAGCAAGATTTAGGTTGGAGTTTAGAAAATTTAGCAACTGCCGTAAGCCAAAGTCCTTTTTCTAAAATCTTTTTTTGGGAAAATTTTGCCGAAAGCAAACAACATTTCATCAAGCAGTTTTTGGCAGGAATGTTTATTGCAATTGCAATGACAGGACTAGACCAAGACCTTATGCAAAAAAACCTCACCTGCAAAAACTTGCGTGAGGCACAAAAAAATATGTTTTCTTTTGTAACGATTTTGGTAGCAGTCAATTTTGTTTTTTTGGTAATGGGAGCTTTGCTTTACCTTTATGCTGAAAATAAAGGCATAGCCTTGCCTTCGCAAAATGGCAAAATCATCACCGACCAAGTTTATCCTGTACTTGCTTTTGAGCATTTAGGCGGCATAGCAGGTATTGCTTTTCTTTTGGGCATCACCGCCGCAACGTACGCCAGTAGCGATTCGGCACTCGCCTCGCTTACTACCTCTTTCTGCATAGATTTCCTTGGGCTTACCAAAAAAGAAGTCGCTGAACATAAAGCCCAAAAAACGGTTCGTTGGGTACATTTGGGGTTTTCGCTGCTTTTGCTCCTGATTGTAGTGCTTTTTGAAAGATTACGCAGTGCCTACCCACAAATGAATATCATTGGAGCATTGTTTCAGGCGGCAGGTTATACTTATGGGGCATTGTTGGGGCTTTTTGCCTTTGGCATTACTACCAAAAGAAATTTACGCGATAAACTTGTGCCTTGGGTTTGCGTGTTATGCCCTGTAATAGCTTTTGTTATTGCTCAAAACTCCAAAGAGTGGCTGGGTTATGTTTTCGGCGATGAACTTATTTTACTCAACGGCTTGCTCAATTACGCAGGTTTATGGCTGATTAGCTTGAATTCTCAATATCTTGAAAAAGCAGACTTGCATAGTAACAAGCAACAGAGTTTGTAAAGATTACTAACTTTTGGTAAAACAAAGTTTTTCAGAGAATAGCTGTTTGCTATTTTTGCCTAAAAAGCCAGTTTTATTTGCTAAAATCATTTGAAAAATTAACCTATATCATAGTATAAACTGACTCGCTATCATAACTTTATGGCATTAAGTTTAACCTTAAAACTTATAGAGTTATGAAACAGGTATTTTTTAAATTGGCACACTTGCTACTGCTTGCTCTTGTATTGTTGGCTTGCAAAAAGAAAGAGCCTTCTGCCCTTTCATCAGATAAACTCCTATTGAAAGGTAGAATTGCTAACAATGGAGGTAGAGAGCTGGGTAACGCAATTTCTAAAGTGATTATTTTCTATCAGGAAGGTTATTATCGAACTTCTAATGTGAATAACGACTCTTTCTCTATACCCGTAGATAGAAACAAGATAACATTTCTCATTTTCGCAGGAACTTCCGATGAATATCTTGGCTATTTATCCCTAAAAAATGGGTTAGAGGCGTTGCCTATTTTGAACGTTAGCGACAACATAGCAGAAATAGACCTAAAAGATATCAATATTCAAAATAATGTAGGCACTCCCAGCCACAACCCTCTTGGAAATGAAATAGGTCTAAATAATGAAGAGCAAAATATTCTCGCCAATTTTGATGATTATATTGCTCCAACCGTAAGAAACCCCGATATAGATAACAATGGCAAAATAGATATTTTAGAAAATAAAATTTATAGATTGCAGGTTTTATGGTTCTACAAAGGGGGGACTTTTGGGAGCAACCTTACTCCAAATATTCAATTGCCTTTATCTGCCGATGGCTGGAAATTGGCATTTTCTTCCCAAGACGAAAATGCTCCGAATATGGTAAATTTTTATTTTCCTTGGGCAAGCAATCAAGGAATTCCTTCCGAACAAATTACACAATTTCCCGTAAATACTGAACAAGGCGTTAAAAATGTAAAAGTGTACTTCCCGCCCCTAATTACTCAAAATCTGCCAATAGGAGGCACTTACAAGGTAAATTATCAAGGGCAGATGTTTAGTTTTATCATTGATGACCAAAGCAATAAGTACAACAATGTTCCCCTAATTGTTCCCACTCTTACGCTTACTCCAGAGGGCAATCTACAAAAAGTTAGTTGGGTGTATAGAAATTCCAACAATAGTGCCAACATAAACCCCAATAATATAGTAAGCAGAGTTAATTTTGGAATAATGACAACCAGTCAAAACATCAATTTTCCCAATATAGAAATGCCTTCAAATGAGTATGTTTTTGAAACAAACATCAGTTGGAACAATGTAAATCGCTTTTGGATAGCTTATCACGATTTATTTGATAATCACTATATCTTTTTCTATGATAAGTAAATGGATAAATAAAAACCTACAACTATAAGCCAAAATTTATAGTTGTAGGTGAAGTATGATAAGTTTGAAGTATTAAGGCTACTCCAAACCTCTCAGTACTTAGCTATTTTCAAACCAACTCGCATACATAGGATAATTACCTGCAATTCGTTCAATTTCAGAGGCTTTATCGCCTACAGGTTTCAAGAATTTCGCAGGATTACCCGCCCAAATGCTATGAGGCTCTATGCGTGTACCTGCAAGCACCACCGCCCCTGCCGCAATAATAGAACCTGTACCTACATGGGCATTATCCATAATAATAGCTCCCATTCCTACCAACACGTTATCTTCTATGGTACAGCCGTGAATAATGGCATTATGAGCCACAGATACATTATTTCCCATTATTACATTGGATTTTTGGTAAGTGCAATGTATTACCGCTCCATCTTGTACATTACAGCGATTACCCATTCGGATACTATTCACATCTCCACGTACCACAGCATTGAACCAAATAGTACATTCATCACCCATTTCTACATCACCAATAAGAGTGGCATTGGGGGCTAGAAAACAATTTTTTCCAAATTTAGGCATAAAGCCACGCACAGGAATAATGAGAGCCATATCAGAATTTGTATTTGAGTTCTATAAACCATTGCCTATTTTGCAAAGGAAAGGGTGCGTGTCCGCCATAATAAGGTTGCAAAAGCACATAATTGGCGTTCCAAATATTATGTACTTGAAGCCCTATTTGCAAGTTATTCGTGAAAATATTTTTCCCTTTGATTTGAATATTTTGCAAAAATACCGAAGGATAGGCTTCTGTTTCAAGGAAAGGATTGGTATCATCACTATTCAAAGCAAAATTTTGCGTTTGAGCATAACGCTCCCCTATGAAAGTAGCGTAGGTAGAAATCGTAAAGCGAGGCAAATCCAAATACGCCCCGCCATTGACTTTTAGTGCAGGCAGAGCCAAAAAATGACTGCGGTCGCTTGCCAAAAATTCCGTAGTAGTATATTCGGAAAGCGGCTGAGTGTAGGAAATATTGCCAAATGCACCCCATTTTTCTACTTTGTATTCAGTGTTTAGCTCTGCCCCTAATGAGCGAATATTACCAAAATTGACATAAGTATCTACTGAACCTAAATAAACAATGGGGGTATTGATATTGATAAGGAAGAAGTTAGTTGAAATACGAAAATTACCTTTTTGCTTGTAGCCAATTTCAAACTCAAAAGTACGACTTAATTCGGGTACAAGATTGGCATTGGTAGTAAAATATTGAGCCGAATAAACTTGCCAAATTAGTGGTACTCGGAATGCCTCGCCGTATAGCAACTTGGCATAAAACTTTTGGTTGGGAGCAATGTAATTGAGAGCGGCACGTGGAGCAAAAGCATTGCCCCAAAAGGTATTTTCATACCTGCCTCCTACGCTTAAAATAAATGGTTCAAATTTACGAATATACTGACCAAATACGTAAAACGCATCTCTACGTACAAAACTTACACTATCGCCTTCTGCCACAATCATAGCAGGCGAAGCATCACGAGCAAAACTGCTTACAGTATTGGCAATAAAACCTCCTCCAAAATCTACTTGATTTTTCCCGCCTGCATACTGAAAGCTAATTTCAGGCGTAAATCTTTGACAAACGGTGCTATAATTTTCATCTAAATTGGAAGCAGGTATTTCTTTGGCAGTAACAGGATTGCCCCGAGCATACTCAAAACGTGGTATAAAATAAAAATTATCCGATAACTTGAACCTATTACCCAACTGATAGCCTTCCATAAAGTGGTTTAACTTATTGACTATGTTTCCTTGATTATTGGTAGGAAAAATAGTTGTAAATTCGTCAGGGCTTAGCCAGCGTTGGTTCATTCTATTAAAGCTGAAATAAAAGTTTTTGTAAGAAACTTTGGCAGAAATATTCTGAAAATGCCGCCAAGAGTTCTGATTACCCAATTGTATGGTATTACCCCAAAAATCTTCATAAATCTGATTAGAAATAGGGTGATAAGTAAAAGCAATATTTGCCGATATATCCAGCTCTCGGGAAAGGTCGTTGTAACCTACACTCGCCTGCGAACCGAAAATGCCATTATTTCCTACTGCACCGCCTTGTAAAGCTATTTCTGCCCCTTGCAAGCCCTTACCTGTTTTGGTGATAATATTGATTACAGCTACCTCCGCAAAAGTACCATACAAAGCACTGCCTGGTCCTCGGATTATCTCAATACGTTCTATCACAGAGGCAGGTAAATGACCAAAAAAATTCGTATTTCCGTAGCCAAAGCAGTTGATAGGGTGGTTATCTATCATCACAAGTACTTTGCCCTCGTGTCCCCACATTCCTCTAAAACCTATCCCAAAAAGGCTTTGCACATCAATAGCATACTCAAAGCCTGGCACCAAACGCAAAATATCCGTAATATCCCGAAAACCATAGTTTTCTATATCTTCACGTGTAACCACCGAAATAATAGAGGGGGCTTCTTCTATGGCTTGCTTTTGCTTACTAGCAATTTCTACCTCTAATTCTACGGTAGGTTCAGCCTTTTTGAGAATCTGCTCAATATCTTCTTTGGAACTTCTAAAGAGTTTGATACGAGAAGTATCAGTGTCTTGGGCTTTGAGCCAAAAATTAGAGTAAAAGCATAGTGCTACTAACAAGAAAAACTTGCTTCTATTCATAATAATATGGTATAGTTTTAGTGTTTTTGTCGAAAATTCAGACAAAAATAAAAAACTTTCCGAAAGAGAGCAATTTCTTTCAAAAAGTTTTAGAGCAAAGTGTAAGAAGAATTTAAGCGACTTTCTCCTCTTCGTTTTGGGCAGAGGCTAAACGCTCCTCAATGTAGTCAATGGCGGCTCCTACGGTACGCATTTTCTCGGTATCGGTATCAGGGATATTGATACCAAAAGCCTGTTCGAATGCCATTACTACTTCAATGTAATCCAAAGAATCTACTCCCAAATCTTTAATAAAATTAGCCTCCATCGTTAGCACCGACTCGGGTAATTCTAATTTTTCTTTGAGAATATCAAGTACAGTTTGTTTAACATTTTTCATAGGCAAAACGGGGTTAAATTAGTATGAATACCGAACAAAGGTAAGGAAACTTTTTTGCTTGACAAAGTTTCTTGCTAAAATAATTATTTTCATTTCTACTAAAGCACCACAATAATCATTCCTAAATCTATTTCAAGAAGTTTTTTTTGGAAAAATTTTCAAAATTTCTTTTATTGTATGCAGTTTTTCTTTGAATTTTCCAATAAACTTTTATGCAAATCAAAATTGCTACGACGGTCGGCACCCCTTTCAAACAAGTATTCAGACTTTTTACCAAAGAGTTATTTCTCAAACTTTCGCCACCTTTCCCAAGATTAAAACTTTTAAGGTTTGATGGCTCCAACACCCAAGACCACGTAGCTGTAGAACTGGATTTTTTACTTTTTAAGCAACAATGGGAAAGTATCATTACCGAAAAAAAGGAAAGCAAAGAAGAGATTTATTTTATTGATGAGGGTATCAAGCTACCTTTCTTCCTAAAAAAATGGAAACACAAGCATCGCATTATCCATAAAGATAGCGAGCAAGCAGAAATTATTGATGAAATTGAGTTTGAAACCCCTTTCAAGCCATTAGATATTTTGCTCTACCCTATTCTATACTTTCAGTTTGCTTACCGAAAGCCAATTTATCAGAAAGTTTTTGGGAAAGAAAGCAAGCACTAAACTTCTCGGTTGGCGGCAAGATTTCGGGCAAGACTTTGCTCTAATAGCTGAAAAAATGTTTCAAAAAGATTTACCTTTCCAATGTTTAGATGCTTTTCCATCATATCGCCTTTTTGGAAAATCATATCCAAAATTCCCGTAGCCATAGCCCACAAACATTTAGAAACCAGTTGAGGATTTACCTCACGAATACTACCATCTTCAATACCTTTCTGAATAGAATCTACCAAAACTTTATCCAGATGTAGCATTTTTACTTCCAGAGCTTCATCTATGGCAAAATCGCTTCCCGAAACAAAATAAGAGATAAATTTGTAATAGTGTGGATAGTTGAGGGCAAACTCAAAAAAGCTTCTACCGATAGCTCTTACTTTATCTACACCAAGGGCTTGTTGGGCTATTGCCTCTTGCAGTTGTTTCTGTAAGATGGCATTTCCCCGCTGGCAAATCTCAAAAAATAGCTCATCTTTGCTTGAAAAATAGCTATACACCGTAGCTTTGCTATAACGCAAACGCCCCGCAACTTCGTCCATTGTTACATTTCGCAAGCCTTTTTCAAAAAAGAGTTTTTCAGCTACTTCAATAATTCGGGCTTTACGAGCCAACTTGTTTTGTTCTCTTTTTTTCATACATCAAAACATAAGCATATTTTCAAAAACGTGCAAATTTAATTTTTATGATACATTGGCTCAAAATTTTTAGCAAAAAAAATGCCACCTTATTTTTTAAGTGGTTTCATCAAACAAAAACACCAACCATTTTTCAAGGTTGGTGCTTTTTCATTTAAGCCTTCACAGTTTTCTTAGTGGTTTTTTCGGCAGGCTCTTTGCCTTCCAAAACTTCTATTCTTTTTATCACCTCTTGCAAATCGCTTTCCGTTACAAATTTGAAACGAGCAGTTACTTTTTCAACAATTTTAGATAGTTGCTCTTCAAATTCTTTCTTTTTGGCTTCGGTGTTTTTGGTAAATTCATCAAGAATTTTTTTACCTTCGTCGCCAGAAAGTTTGCTTTCTTCTACGAGTTTTTCAACAGTGTTTTTCAAGGTTTCGGCAGTGATAGAAATGAAACCAATGCCTGTGTAGATGAATTTTTTGAACAAATCTTGCATAAATGTATGTGGTTTTGGGGTGAAACTTTCATTTTCTTGATACAAAGTTAATAGGCTGATAGCATACTATCAGCAAAAAAGATTAAAAAAATTTACATTTTTTCGTGAAAATTTATTTTTTTTGCATTTATCAAGTTATTTTTTTGTACTTTTCAAAGTTTTATGCTAAAAATAATTTTGGTTGCCAATACTTCTTGGAATATCTACAACTTTCGGGCGGGTTTAGTGAATTTTTTGCTAACAAAAGGCTATAAAATTTACATTTTAGCCCCCAAAGATGCTTATACCGAAAAAATACAGACTTGGAATATTGAATATAGGGAAATTGTTTTAGAAAACAAAGGCACTAATCCTCTGAAAGATTTAGCCTTTCACAGACAACTGCTCCGAATTTATCGCCAAATTCAGCCCGATGTAGTTTTGCATTTTACGATAAAACCAAATATCTACGGAACACTTGCCTGCCAGCGGCTCAAAATTCCTTGTATCAACAATGTTTCGGGGCTTGGTACCACTTTTTTGCATAGAAATTTTGCCTCTCGGATAGCTCATTTTTTATATCGCCTTGCTTTTCGCTATGCAAGCAAAGTTTTTTTTCAAAATGCAGAAGATAGAATGCTCTTTATTCAGAAAAAACTTATCAAGCCTGAAATTTCAGACCTTCTGCCCGGTTCAGGGGTAAATTTGGAAAAATTTGCCCCTATGCCAAGCACCACAAAAGAAAATTTCGTATTTTTGATGATTGCTCGCCTCATTTACGACAAAGGCGTAAGGGAGTTTGTTGAGGCTTGTAAAATTGTGAAAAAACAATACCCCAAAGCCATTTTTCGCTTGTTGGGCGATTTTGAGGATAATCCCAAAAATCCTTTGAACATCAGCCCGCAAGAAGTTGAGATCTGGCAAAAAGAAGTAGAATATTTAGGGAAAAAGGCTGATGTTCGTCCCTACATAGCAGAAGCAGATGTAGTGGTATTGCCTTCGTATCGGGAAGGCACACCTCGTTCGCTTCTGGAAGCCGCCGCAATGGCAAAACCGCTCATTGCTACCAATGTAGCAGGTTGCAAAGAAGTGGTTAGAAACAATGAAAATGGCTTTTTATGCCAAGTTCGCAGTGCTGAAAGTTTGGCACAAACAATGATACAAATGCTTTTGCTTTCTGAAAAGGAACGCCAACAAATGGGAGAAAATAGCCGAAAACTCGTAGAAACTTATTTTGACGAAAAAATCGTTTTTGAAAAATATGTTTTAGCTATTCAAGAAGTTTTGAAGGCTAAAAATGTTTAGCAGTAAGGAAGTTGAAAATAAGAAGCAGGAAACAAGATTTTAGACAATTGATGTTTAACACTAAAAATCAAAGATAAGTAAAGCTTCAACTCCGAATTTTTGAACGTACATAACAACTCAGTTTCTTTGTAAATCCAAATATTTTCTTGCAAGATGTCCAAAAAACATTGCCCTCGTTGCAACTCGCTCAATGTGATAAAAAGTGGTATTGTAGCCCAAAGGCAACGATTTCGTTGCAAGGACTGCAACTATTTTTTTACGGTTCAGAAGCAAGGTAAGCAAATTGATAGCTACTACGTAGTAAAGGCTTTACAACTGCATTTAGAGGGCATAAGCTATCGGGAAATTGAACGAATTTTAGGTATAAGCCACGTTTCAGTGATGAATTGGGTTCGTAAGTATAAAATTAAAGCTCCCGAAAACTATGAATATCACCCCACTTATCGGATTTTTAATCATCAGGAGCTCACAGAGTTTATGCAAAATCCTACGAATTTGAAAGGAGCGGGAATGATAATTACGGAGATTGGTGATAAATTTATGCTTATCAAATGGGAGCGTTTTCGGAAAGAAAAATAGAAAATTTGTAATTGTCTATGTATAGTTTGCAGTAAGGAAACAGGAAGCAAGATACAGGAAACAGGATTTTAGAAAATAGATGTCGGATAGAAAAATGAGAGATAAAGCACATAAAGGCTTGAACATCAAACGATGAATTTTTTGAACATAAATAATTACGAAAATTTATTGCGAGAAAAAGATTAAATTAGTAGTTTTGCAAGCCTTTTTTGACAAGGATTCGGCATTTTGCAGAGTTATTAAGATTAAAAAGGTTTCAAACCTATCGGAGAGGTGCCCGAGTGGTTGAAGGGGCACGCCTGGAAAGCGTGTATGCGGGAAACCGTATCGGGGGTTCGAATCCCCTCCTCTCCTCAAAAATCTTGTTTTGGCTCTAAACTGCAAAGTTTTAGGGCTTTTTTTATGCCCTTTCTACTTTTCTACCGCTTGCAATTTGCTTGCAAACGTGGCTTCTACAAACACCTGTAAAACACTTTCAATTTTTCTTTTAATTTGGGTTAGTGTTCAACTAAACCCATAATTCTATGATAAAAAAATGAATATTCTGTTCTGGGTACGTAAAAACTATGTAACCCGAAAAGGTACAGCTCAAATTATCTGCACCCTCTCCATTGACGGCAAGAAAATTGACATCGGTACAAAACTTGCCATTGAACCGAAAAACTGGAAACAAGCCAAGCAGAAGGCTTACGGCGAAAATAGCCTTTACATCAATGAAGCTCTTTCCAAAATCAAAACAACCCTTATTCAAATCAAACAAAATTTTGACCTCAAAGGGCAAATTTACACCTTGCAGGACATCAAAAACGAGTTTTTAGGTAAAAACACCAAAATTGAGGTGAAAAGCTATAAAACAACTATTCTGCAAGATTTGGAAAAGGTGCAAACTATAAGAGCCAAAAACAATTCTGAAACTACAAACCACAGAGACAAATCCTATTTCCGAAAAATCAAGCAGTTTTTGGAAAAAAGTAACCTACACGACAAACCCAGCGAACAAATCACCAAAGTAGATATTTTGAATTTTCTTGACACTATCAAAGGCAATGCTACGACTTACAACAATTACCTTACTTTTCTAAAAGCTGTTTTCAATGTTATGCTCCAAAGAGATATAATCCCTCAAAATCCTTGTCAAGGCATAAAAAAACAAAAAGCGAGACAAACCAAAAGCGTTGCTTTTTCTCCTGAACATACCAAACTACTCTAAGCGACATCATCGCTTGCTACCTCTGTGTGCGTATATCACAAGTTTTTTGTCATTTTGCTTAATTTTCTTGCAAATTTTTTTGCATTTTTTTACAAGTAAGATTTTGATTATCAAACTATTAGATACTTTTTAAGGGACGACTATTTGGGCAAGTTTTGCATAAAAAAAAATTCCTGCAACGAAGTTCATTGCAAGAATTCTTACGCAAAAGGTGTGTTTTTACTAAAAAATGGCTTTACGCAGGCAAAAAACTTGCCAGTGTAATCCCTATCGCCAAAAGCAAGACCACTTCGGCAACGTCAAAAACTTTTTTCATAGTTTGGGTTTTAGTTAGAGTAAATATTTTTTCCATAAATTTTGGGTTTTGGTGTTTTCAAATACAAGACCCCCACAAAATAAAATTGGTTGCAAGGGCGAAAGAAAATTATCAAAAACTTTGCCAGAAATCTTACAGATAGATATTGAGGAGCTGAAATTTTCTAAATGCTTTTCTTGTGTTTTGTTGCCCTTATTAGGTTCAAAATTTCCAAATTCAAGGGTTCGGAGGTTCAAACATAGGTTCAAACCTTTCAAATCTACCTGCATAATTTTCAATAAGTTCTTTGAAAAATTTATTGCCAAACGAAATTTTATTCATAAATTGCTTTCAAAAAAAGGCAATGATAGAAGCGGCACCCCAACGAAAAATTGTTCTGTATGTAGATGATGAGCCTAATAATTTAAGCAGTTTCAAGGCTGTTTTTCGCAGGCATTACGAAATACACGTAGCCACTTCGGGAGATGAAGGTTTGGAAATTTTGCAGAAAATACCTGTTCAGCTTGTCATTACCGACCAAAGAATGCCTAAAATGACAGGCGTAGAGTTTTTAGAAAAAATCAATGAGCAATTTCCTGATGTTACGCGTATTTTGCTTACAGGCTACTCGGATTTAGATGCTATTATTGATGCAATCAATAAAGGAAAAATTTTCAAATACATTGCCAAACCTTGGAAAGCCGAAGAACTCAAAGAAACTATTGATATTGCCTTGGAAATGGCAAATTTGAAAAAACAAAATAAAGCCTTAGTCGAAAACCTCAAAAAGACCAACCGAGAGCTTGATTTGTTTGTATATCGTGCCGCCCACGACTTGCGAGGTCCTATTGCCAACCTTTTAGGGCTTATCAATCTTACCAAAGCCGAAGAAAATTTGGAGATGATACGCCAGTATACACATCTCAAAGAGCAGACTATCAAACGTTTAGATGGTTTTATTCACGATATTGTCAATTATTCTACCAATATACGCTTGGCTATCAAGCGTGAAAAAATTGATTTTCAGAAAATTGTTGCAGAAGCAATGCAAAATATTCGCTTTCTGCCAAAATTTGAAAGTTTAGAAAAAATTATTGAAATTCAGCAAGAAGGCGAATTTGTTTCCGACCGAGAGCGTCTGATAACCATTTTAGAAAATCTGCTCAAAAATGCTGTGCGTTATAGTGTTTTGGAAAGAGCCGAAAAGCCTTTTGTAAAAGTAGTTATTCAAAGTAATAGCGAAAAGGCTACTATTCAAGTAATAGACAATGGCGAAGGCATAGATACCAAATACCACGAGAAAATCTTTGAAATGTTTTTCAGAGGCTCTCCTAATGCACGCGAAGGCTCTGGTTTAGGACTTTTTATAGCCAAAGAAATTGCCGAAAAATTGGGTGGAAGCATACAGGTTAGCTCTCAAAAAGATATAGGAAGCACTTTTACAATAGAAATTCCGAACTTTTTGCATATCCGAGAAGAATATAAAGATATTGAATTTGATGATGAAACAAAAACTTGAAGACTCGCTCAAATACCAACAATGGCTGAAAACTTTGCAAGCCAATGGTATCGTAGTGAATAAAGTTGAACCCTTGCAACTTATTCACAAGCCTAACGGCGAAATTATTTTTGCACTTCTTTCCGTAGATGCCCAAGATAAAAATGGTGAAAAACTTCTGCCCGTTGTGCTTTTGCGTGGGCATTTTGTAAGTATTGTAACCGTGCTTATAGAAAAAGAAACGCAAGAAAAATTCTTGCTTCTGGTGCGTCAGTATCGTATAGCCAACGGCGAATATACTTACGAACACCCCGCAGGAATGTGTGATAGCTCTACCGATATTTGGCAAGTAGCTCTCAAAGAAATTGAAGAGGAAACAGGTCTGAAAGTTGAAAAATCTCAGCTTCGCTTGCTCAATGAAAAACCTTTTTACACCTCACCGGGGCTTTTAGATGAGGGAGGCTTTCTCTTTGCTTGTGAAATAGAAATGACCCAAGAAGAAATTCATCATTTTCGTAATAAAAAAACAGGTGCCGAAGGTGAAAGAGAGTTTATCACTACTCATATTTGTCCTATCCAAGAGGCTTTTGGCTTGATGAGTAACCTTACCGCCCAACTCAATTTAATGATGTATTTGTACAAAAAATATTGAAATTGAGAAAAGAAAAGGCTAATTTTGGCTCATAATGCAAGTAAATGCAAACTGAAAAAAATTGCGTTATGAGCCAACTACCACTACTCCCCACAGGACAGCAAGAGTTTAGCGAAATTCGCCAAACGGGACGTGTCTATGTAGATAAAACAGATTTCATCTATCACCTAATTACCCACAGCAGTTATTTCTTCCACGTTTCACGTCCTCGCCGTTTTGGCAAAAGCCTTCTTATCAATACCCTCAAAGAACTCTTTGCAGGTAGAAAAGAACTATTCCAAAAACTTTACATCTACGATAAAATAGATTGGATAGCTTACCCCATTATTCATATTGATTGTAGCAAACTTGGTTTCAAAAAATTAGGTCTTGAAAAAGCCCTCTTTTTACGACTTGAAGCTATTGCAAAAGAAAATAATATCGCC
>CAZZLW010000054.1:0-18491 GCA_964654605.1 uncultured Cytophagales bacterium
ATAGTGGATTTGTACGGGCAGTATTATTCAGACATTTTGGAAAATTATGGGTAGGTAAAAGGCTTGCAAGATGATACGCAACAGGCACTTTAGGATATGGCAATTATGGGCAGTTACGAAAGGTTTTTTGCTTTGATAGAAAAGCTACTGCAAAGTCTTTCCAACCGTGATTATATTCGTTTGGATGAGAAACACGTGAAAATGGTGTTTTTAGCCTATCTGATAAATGCAAATATTTTTTGGGTGCAGAGTGAGCGGGAAGTAGCGGGTGGAGGCTATGTAGATATAGAGCTATTTATCCGTCCCAATAACCCCAACACACATCATCAATTTGCCATTGAATTGAAATATTTGAAAAAAGAGCAAGAAAACCTGCTTGGAGACACAATGCAAGAAGCAAAAGAGCAAATTTTGAGTTATTACCAAAAGGATACGCTTTTGCAAAGCAAGAAAATGCTGAATTTGCTGGCAGTGGTAGTAGTGAAGGATAAAGTTTTTTGCGAAAAGGTAGAGCAAAAACATTTTCAGTAAAGAAACGTTTTACTCACAAAATAAATTAGAAATCAAATTCTCTAAGGCTTGTAAATCATTTTTAATCTTGGTATAAATTCACCCCAAAAACCCTAATGCTTATGAAATCCCTCTATTTCAAAGAAGAACACAATTTGTTTCGTGATAGTGTAAGAAAATTTTTACAAAAAGAGGTTGTTCCTTTCATCAATACTTGGGAGGAGGAAAGGCGTATCCCCAAAGAAATTTTCAAAAAAATGGGAGAACAAGGCTATTTAGGCTTGAATTTTCCTGCCGAATACGGAGGCGTAGGGGCAGATTTTTGGTATTCGGTGGTTTTTTTAGAAGAAATTGCCAAAGTAGGAGCAGGGGGCTTCCCAACAGCCGTAAGCGTACATCAGTATATGGCTATCAACCATATTTTTAGAGCAGGAAGCGATTTTCTGAAAGAAAAATATCTTGTGCCTGCGATTGCAGGTGAAAAAGTTGCGGCTTTGGGTATCAGTGAGCCCGGAGCAGGCTCCGATGTGGCATCTATACGCACCAAAGCTGTAAAAGACGGAGATTTTTACGTTATCAATGGTGCTAAAACTTTTATTACCAATGGCACTTATGGCGATTTTATTACGCTTGCGGTTTCTACCAATCCTGAAAACAAGGCGGGAGGAATTAGTTTGATAGTAGTGGATTTGGAGAGCGAAGGCATTACACGCACCAAACTCAAAAAAATGGGTTGGCATAGTTCCGATACTGCTGAAATTAGCTTTGATAATGTACGCGTACCCAAAGAAAATTTGGTAGGTGTTGAAAATTTTGGCTTTTACTACATAATGGAGAGTTTTCAGTTGGAGCGTTTGGTGGCGGGTATTATGGCGGTGGCGAGCTCAAAATGGATTTTGGAGGAAACTATACGCTATATGCACGAAAGAGAGGCTTTTGGCAGAAAGATAGCTAAATATCAAACCCTTCGTCATACGATTGCAGATTTAGCTACCGAGCTATACGCCGCCGAGCAAATGGTATATCATACTTGTTGGCTACAAAATGAAGGCGAGGTGGCTGTCAAGGAGTGTTCTATGGTAAAACTGCATTGTTCGGAACTTGCTAATAAAGTAGTTGATAGATGTTTGCAAGTTTTTGGAGGCTATGGCTATATGGAAGATTATTTGGTTTGCCGAGCTTATCGTGATGCTCGTGTGGGTACTATCGCGGGTGGAACTTCCGAGATTATGCGGGAAATTATTGCCAAAATGATGATTGATGATGTAGAATACAAGCCTGTTTATTCCTAAAAAATGCAAGAAGGAAGGTAACAGGGTTGCCTTCCTTACTCCAAGAGTTTTACACCTAAGTTTTTGATAGCAAGGTTTGAATAAAGGTTTTATTCAAATCTTTTTGACAAATCTATATGAAAGTCAAGTCTGAATGAATGACAAAAGTCAGATTTTGCAATGATTTTTTACTTCATTACTTGCACCCAACCTTTGCAAATAGCACCCGAAGGGGCTTCAAATTGATAGTAATACAGCCCGGCGACTATTTCTTTTTGTGTTCCCCATTCATTCTGATAGTTATCGGTTTTGTAAATGGGTTTGCCCCACCTATTCCAAATGGTGAGTTTTGCTCCTTTTTCCTCTATAACAAAAGTATCGTTGATGCCATCTCCATTAGGGGTTATGGTATTGGGTGGAATACGTAAAGAAGGAACTTCAAATTCCTTTTGCACAACTTTTTGGCATTTTCGGCTGGCATACGATAGGGTAACGGTGTAATTTTGCCCTTGCTCATCATTTTGGTTAGGGAAAGTATAAAGCGGTGGTTCAATACCTTGTAAAACCACACCATTGCTCAAAGTCCAAGTAACTCTATCATCAGTTACATCTAAAAGCAAGCTATCAGGTACAATAAGCCTAAATTTTACACTATACGGCGAAAAACAATCTTTTACCAAACGAACCTCATAATCTAACTCGGGAAGTTTATCTACTTTGATAACGATTTTGCGTTGAGCAGTACAGCTATCATTTTGAAGCGTAAGCGTGTAGGTAATATCCTCCAAAGGGGTAGCAATGGGATTGGGGATATTAGGATTATTGAGGTAAGTGGGTGGCGTCCATTGATAGCTTATCGCACCGCTTGCCGATAACTGGACACTAGAACCTTGACAAATCGAAAGGCTATCGGTAACAATAAAGCCGGGAATGGTAATATCATATTTCTGCTCTACTACCAAAGGCGATTTGCAAGAAGAGTTGTTGAAAATGGTAAGACGAACGGTGTAAATTCCTCCTTTTGTAAAATCAAAAAAGAAATCACGTTGAGTATTTTGAGAGAAAATTAGATTTCCATTTTCATCAAAAATTTGCCATAAAAAACTTTGAGCTCCTACGGAAAGATTTTTGAAAAAAAGCCTATCTACACATACTACGCTATCTCTTTTGATAACCGCAAAGCCATTTTTGGGGTCTTGTGCCTGAAAATCTGCCGCAATATCAAAGGCAATCTTAAAAGCCGCATTGTTGCAGTTACTACTACCATTGCTCCTTGCCCAAGCTCCTTGGGTAGTAGGAAAGCCATTGGTGCCGCGGCAAGAAGCACAAACTACGTGATAAATGGTGCCGTCTTTAGAAAAACGACTGGTGCCGCCATCTACGTGGTCGCCGTTTTCATCACTTGAATTTTCACCAAAGAAAGTTGCGTAAATAATTCCTTGCATATCTTTCCGATACACTGCTAAATAAAAATCACTGCCATTTACACTATTTCGGCGGAAAGCATCGGGAGTAGTGGGCATATTGCGAACATCACTACCGTCGTTGTTTCCCCCAGAGGCTCTGTTGGTATTACCACCCCAGCCTGCAATGTAGATGTTTCCACAATTATTTTCAGTAACTACCATAAAAGCCGTAGGTGAAATATCAGGATTGCCGTCGCCTGCCCCTATACGCGTACTCCAAAGCGAAGTTGCAAGATTAGCGTCAATTTTATGAATAAACTGACCGCTGTTGGGGTTATTATACACACCTGCACTTACGGGATAATTGCCAAAAGTTTGCCCAAAAGCATATACATTTTGCTCAGCATCTAAATCTATCAGAAATACCATATCTGCCGCAGTAGTACCCAAGTAAGTAGCCTGTAAAAGCGTACCTGTGGGCGAAAATTTCGCTATAAATCCGTCATCATTGCCGCGAGCAGTAGCGTGCATACCGCCTGTGGTAGCAGGGAAATTGTTGCTTGTAGTACCACCGCCTACATATACTTCGCCTGTGGTATTGGTTTTGATAGAAAGTGCGAAATCAAGTCCGCTACCACCCAAATAAGTTCCCCAAAGGAAATTCAGGTTTTCGTCCATTTTTACTACCAATCCGTCTTGCGAGCCTTGCAGAGAGCCAGAAATACCTGAAATGCTATTGGAACGTGTTGTAGAGGCAATATACACGTTTTTGTTTTCATCAGTGTAAATATCACCTCGCAATTCATCGCCGTAATTATGGATAAAAGTGGTTGCAATATCACGAGGTTTGATACCGTCGTTGCCTGTACCTCCTATCAGGCGAGAGCGATTGAGAGAGCCGTTAGGATTGATTTTCATTACAAAAATATCGCTTCCATTCGCATATTCATTGCCCAAAAGATTTACACTACTGCCTCCTATGAAAGTTGAACCCATTGTTATAGGAAAATTGGTAGAAGAAGTAGTGCCTAAAATCAGCAGTCGGTTGTCTCTATCCACCACCAAGCTATGTGCTACTTCTGAGCTATTGCCACCAATGAAAATAAGTTGTTCTAAAATAGTTCCTGTGGCATTGTAACGAAAAACTGCAATATCACTTCTTAAATCTTGGTCATTCAAACCTCCTGAACCAATCTTGATAGCCCCTGTAAAGCGTGGAAAATCAGTGCCATACGTTGTACCTGCCGAATAGAGTTTGCCGTTGTTATCAAAAGTAGCGGTATTGCCCCAATTATCAGAACGCCCTCCCGAATAGGTTGAAAAAATAAGCTCGGGGTCTATGATAAGAGGATAATCTCTATGGTAGCCTTTGGGAAAATAAAAACTCACAATATTTTTTTTCAAAGCAAATTCCGTAGGGACTTCCACTTTTTTGCCCTCAATGATTTGATAGCTATAAGGTTTTTTTTCATACACACTGCCTACCGAAGTTTTAATTTCTAAAGAGCCATCTGGCAAGATTTCAACCGCATCAGCAAATTTGATGTGCATCTGAATTTTGCGGGCATCGGCTTGTGGCTTGACAATAAACTCATATTTCAGGTTTTCGCCTTTACTAAAAATTCGGTAGTCAATGTTTTTGTAAAGGTTGTGGTAGTAAAGTTCTTGGTAGCTTTTTACATCTGTTGCCCATTTTTTGGGATTATTGCCTTTGTAGAAAAAGTAACTTTCAGCATTACTGCGGCGGGCTTCTATGCGTGTGTGGGGGTTGGCTTTTAGGAAATCCACCACAAAACTATGAGCAGAAATACCATTTTGGGCTTCTTGTGGGTGAAGTTCAGGGTGTTTGCGATAAAAGAGTGCTTTGCCGTCGTAAAAGCTATATTGCAGGGCATTGGCATAAACAAACAGATAGCCATTATTGAGTTCGGCTCGGTAGCGAACTGTATCTTCCCACTGATGTTTGTTTTCTACAAAACGAATGGCGTTATCTATATTCAAAGCTGTTTGCTTAAAATTTTGAGCCAAAAGAGCTTGCAAAGCACTTAAACACAACGCAAGTAGCAGTCTGAATTTCATTGTTTTGAGGTTTATTCTACAAATGTAAGAAAAAGCAAAAATCAAGCCAAGACAATTGCTGTTTTCTTTTAGTATTGTATCCCAACTCAATCAGTTTTCTGAACCTTCCTTATTTACGTTCCAACAAAGCAATAAATTAAACTTTACAAATCTTGAAAATTGGTATACCTCAAAAAAATTCAAAAAAATCTTTGAATATTCATAAAAGTTTCTTAACTTTGAGGTAATCATAGCTGGTTGAAGGATAAAAGACCTGTTGCACTTTGTGGCAGGTCTTTTTTTTGCAAACATTTTTGGAATTATGGCAGTTATATGCGTAAGTTTGTGTCAAATTTTTAATAAATATCTTTGTTCAACCTCAAAATCATAGCGTTATGATACGATTAGTATTTTTTTTGCTGGCTCCCGTAGTTTTTTTTGCTTGCGTGCCTAAGAAGAAACTCAAAGAGTTGGAGGCAAAATATGCAAGTTTAGAAAAGCTCAACAAAGATTATGCTACTGACTTGGCTTCAACCAAAACGGCTCTGAATGCTTGCAACAACGATAAAGCAAGATTAGAAAGTGAAGTAAAGGAACTAAAAGAAATGAACGCCAAGCTCATTCGTCAAGTAACCGAAATGTCTACACTTTCTTCTGAACAGGCTAAAAATTTGCAAGTTTCTTTGGAGCAAATGAAAGAAAAAGATTTGCAAATCAAAACTTTGAACGAAGCTATCAACAAGCGTGATTCAATGACGATAGCTTTAGTTACACAACTCAAACGTGCCGTAGGTACAGATAACCAAGATATTGAAGTGAATGTAGAAAAAGCAGTGGTAATGATTAGCATTTCTGAAAAACTATTATTTAGGACAGGAAGCTACGAAATTCGTACCGATAACCCTCAAACACTTCGTCAGATAGAAGCTATTGCCGCCGTACTCAAAGACCGCCCCACTTTTGATGTTCTCATTGAAGGACACACTGATAACGTTCCTTTCAAAAGAAAGGGCGATATCTATGATAATTTGGATTTGAGCGTAAAAAGAGCCACTTCTCTTGCTCGTTTGCTATATCAGCGTATGGGTGTAAATCCTGCACGTCTTATTCCTGCGGGTAGAGGCGAGTTTGTGCCTTTGGTGGCTAATGATAATGATGAAAATCGTGCTAAAAACCGCCGTATCCGTGTGGTAGTTATGCCTAAAATTGAAGAGTTTTATGGTATGATTGAACAAGGTATGAAAGGTGGTAAATAGCAAGATACCTTGTTTTGTAATTAAAATTTTGTTATCTATGCGGCAACACTACTTTTTAGTAGTGTTGCCATTTTTTTAATTTCTGAAAAATCAAAAAAATCTTGACAGAATTTATGCAATTTATTCAATATTACAGCCAGGAGCGTATAGCCTACATTACGCTCAATCGTCCTGATAAACGTAATGCCCTCAATGAGCAAGTCGTTCAAGAGCTCAAAGATGCTTTTAGAAAAGCAGAAAAAGACGAAAACACCAAAGTAATTGTACTGCGTGCCGAGGGCAAAGTTTTTTGTGCAGGTGCCGATTTGGAATACTTGCAAACTTTGCAGAAAAATACTTACGAGCAAAATCTTGCAGATTCTTCTCATCTGAAAGAACTTTTTGAACTGATTTACACGCACCCCAAAGTAGTCATTGCTCAAATTCACGGACACGCCATTGCAGGAGGGGCAGGGCTTGCTACGGTTTGCGATTTCTCTTTTGCCGTTCCCGAAGCTCAATTTGGCTATACAGAAGTGAAAATAGGCTTTATTCCTGCAATTGTATCGGTATTTTTATTGCGTAAAATAGGAGAGGGCAGAGCCAAAGAGTTATTGCTTTCAGGAGATTTAATTACTGCTCAAAAAGCCTTTGAATATGGTTTAATCAATGAAATTGTACCTGCTGAAAATTTAGAAAAGAGGGTACGAGAGTTTGCTTTGCATCTTTGCAAAAGTAATTCGGCAATGAGTATGCAAGTTACGAAAAGTATGATAGCCCAGTTGCCTACAATGGCTATTACAGAAGCTCTCAATTTTGCCGCCCAGCAAAATGCTCTTGCTCGTCAAACCGCTGATTGCAAAAAAGGAATAGCCTCTTTTTTAGAAAAAAAACCTTTGGAATGGTAAAATCTTGGGATTGATAGCAGAAACGAGAAAAAGCAAGTAAGATTTTGAGTGTAGAAAAATTCAGTACAACAAAATGATACTTGCTTTTGCTCTCAACTGAATAAACTACTTTTCACTGATTACGGCTTTCATCAAGCCAAAAGCCAAAGGCATTTCAAAAAAATTGACGGAACAATTTAGCAATAATACTACTGCGGTTTGCGAGTTTTTATCAAAGGCTAAAAAACTGCAATATCCGCCTGTTGCCCCATTATGCCAGTGGTAGCCATTTTGTTTAAACCAAGCCAGCCCTATTTCATTTTGTTCGTTTTGAAAGGTTGTGCCAAGTGTTTTCTCAAAGGCTTTTTGAAGGGTAGTGTTGTTGGTTTTGAGTAAGTTTTGGGCATATAGAGCTATATCTGCAATACTGGAACGAATAGCTCCTGCCCCTGCCATTATATCAAAATCCCAAACTGGATTTTCTTCTTCTTTGTCATTATAGCCTTGAACCATAAAACTTTCCCATTTTTTATCAAATCGGGTATGGGTATGCTCCATTTTTAGCGGATTGAGTATTTTTTCTTTGAGCAGTGTTTCGTAGTCTTTCTGATACAGGCTTTCTAAAATAAATCCTGCAAGTCCGAAGGCTAAATTAGAGTATTCAAAAGATTTTTCAGGCTCGCGATAGGGCTTGAATTTTTTGAAAAAGAAAAGTAAATCGGCTTTTTTATAGGTTCTGAAAGGGTTTTTGGCTTCAAAATTTTCTTGAAAGCCAAAATTGAGAGGCATACGAGGCAAACCCGAAGTATGATTGAGTAAATTTTTTACAAGAATTGCTTTATTATTAAAGGCAAGACGAGGCAAGCTATCAGGTAAAAACTTACTTACTTCGTCTTCCAAACGCAACTTTCCTTCTTGTTCGGCAATAACGGCGAGTGTTGCTGTAAAAGTTTTCGTAATAGAGCCAATTTCGTAAATACTATTGTTGTTGGGTAATATTTTTGAACCTTTTTTTACCTCTCCGTAATGGTAAAAATGGGCTTTCCCGTTCTTGATGATAGCTACACTTGCCCCTACGGTGCCTTTGTTTTGCATAAGATAGCCCAAGTATTTATCTACTTTTTTATCCAACTCGGTTTTGAGCGGATTGGAGGAGGGGGCTTTTTCAGCTTTTTGAGGCTTAAAAAATAGCGTAGAAATTTTACCTTCTTTATCCGTAGCAAGATACATTACGAAAGGAGTTTGCTGACAATCAAGAAAATAACGATTACCTTCTTGATGCGTTACACTTCTGATTTGCAACATTTGGTTCATTAGGTCTTTGCTGTTAAGCAAAAATTTCTCTTCTGAGAGAGCTTTTTGAGCTTCTGCATTGAATAAAGCATATACCTCAGAAAACTTTTTTTCGTTGAATAGATTTTTTACTTTTTCGGCAAATTCTTTTGAGGGGACTTGGGCGAGGGCTATTTCAAAGAATAGGCTTAAAAGCAAGAAAAACGATATTTTTTTCATAAAGTTTGCATTAATTTTGAAAAAACATTCAAATTTGTCAAGAAAAAATTAACTTCGCAAAAAATATACCAAATAATGATGAAAAGAGTGCTTTACTGGCAACTGGTAGCTCTGTTATTCTTTTTTTCTTTGGCAAAAGGGCAAAACATCAAACTTAAAAAAACATCTCTTACGCCCGGTATCAGTATGCTTGTGCCTTCGGATTTTACGCCTATGCCCGATGAAGCTCTTGCGAAAAAATATCTGACCACCAAAAAGCCTTCTGCAATGTATTCGGACCCCGCAGGAGAAATAGACTTGGGCGTGAATATTACGAATAATTATTGGCAAGAGCAGGATATTCCTATGCTCAAAGACCTCTACAAAGGCAGTTTGCGAGCCAGCTACACCAAAGTTCAGTTTTTTACCGAAGAGGTACGGACTATCAATAAAAGGCAGTTTGTAGTTTTGGAGTTTGTGGGTACCGTGGAAGACGATAAAGAAGGTATAATGGGTAAAAAAAGTGCTTTGAGCCGCTACAATTATATGATGTACACGGTGGTAGAAAATAGGATTGTGGTAGTGAATTTCAATTGCCCTGCCAAATATCAATCTGTTTGGCAACCTCTGTTACCAAAAATGATGCAATCGGTAAAAATTAGGAATTTGAAAGAAAATGAACCTAAAAAAACCGCCGAAGGAAAGTGATTTTTTTTGGATGCAAGTAGCCTACGATTTGGCACTTGTAGCCTACGAAGAAAAGGAAATTCCTGTGGGAGCAGTGGTAGTAGCCAATGAAAAACTCATCGCCAAAGGTTACAACCAAACCGAAAAACTGCAAGATGTAACTGCCCACGCCGAAATGCTTGCCCTCACTGCCGCCGCCAATCATTTAGGTAGCAAATACTTGCAGGGTTGTACCTTGTATGTTACGCTTGAGCCTTGTGTAATGTGTGCAGGTGCATTGGCTTGGTCGCAAATCAGTAGAGTGGTGTTTGGGGCAAAAGATGAACACCGAGGTTTTAGCCGTTGGGGGCATCTTTTACACCCTAAAACTGAAATACTTGGCGGTATTATGGAAAATCAGTGTAGTGAGCTTCTCAAAAAATTCTTTGCCGAATTGCGAAACTAAATGTAATTTTGTTTGTTTTTATGGTGTATTATTCTTTAACCTAAAACTTTTTCAACTATGGCATTCACACAAGCACCTTTACCTTACGCAGAAAACGCTCTTGAGCCTCATATTGATGCTCAAACAATGAATATTCATTATGGCAAACATCACGCCGCCTATGTTACCAACCTCAACAATGCTATTGCAGGCACCGATGCCGAAAATATGAGCATTGAAGATTTGTGCAAAAATATTAGCAAATATCCTGTGGCGGTTCGCAACAACGGAGGAGGGCATTACAATCATACACTTTTTTGGGAAATTATGAGCCCGAATGGCGGAGGCTTGCCCACAGGTGAGCTTGCCGAAGCTATCAATAAGGCTTTTGGCTCTTTTGATAAATTCAAAGAGGAGTTTTCCAAAGCCGCAATGGGGCGTTTTGGTTCAGGTTGGGCTTGGCTTTGCGTAATGGAAGATAAATCGCTCAAAATTTGCTCTACCGCCAACCAAGATAACCCTCTGATGGATATTGAAGGAGTACGTTGTGGCACCCCTATTTTAGGATTAGATGTATGGGAACACGCCTATTACCTTAAATACCAAAACCGCCGTGCCGATTATGTAGCCGCATTCTTCAACGTGGTAGATTGGAACAAAGTCGCTGAAAAATACAAAAAAGCAATTTCGTAGATGTTGCCTGAAATTTATTTATCAGCCCTATGCAAGAGCGACCTTGAAAGTCGCTCTTTGTTGTCTTAAATTTTCTGCCTAATTTACCTTGAATGTGGAAGCAAGTAAAAGCAAGACAATTACTAAAATTCTGACAAGACATAGAATTTAAAAACTCAAACCTTCAAACCTTACACCTTTGAACCTAAATGATACCTTTATGCCCAAATGTTTTTTCCCTTTTGCTTTTTTAGCTATTCTTTGGAGTTGTAAGCAAGAGCAACCTGTTGAAAAAACTTCCAAAGATACCATTCCCAAGAAAGCTAACCTTCCAAATGCAGAGGAGGATAGCGTAGAATATGTTTTTCAAGATAATAAAGCCAAGCTAAACGTAGAGCAACAAAAGGGAATAGCTATCAATATTATTCAGCAATATTGCCAGAGCCTCAATGAACAAGATTTTAAGAAGTTACAATCGCTTTTTGCCGACAGTGTGCAATTTTACTTAGGACAAAAGCAAATTAGCAAGGAAGCAGTTGCTCAGATAGAAAAGGCAAAACTGAAAAATCTCAAAAATCCTCGCTTTTTTGCTGATTTGGCAAAAGTACAGGTCTTTCCACAGAAAGCTATTGTGCCTATCAAACAAATTGAAACCGAAAAAAATAGAACTTTTGAGGCTGAATTTACCTTTGATGAAGCCTATAATATTGTTGCCTACCAAGAACGTCCTTATCTGGAAAGGAAAAAATCGCTTCAAGAGCAATGGGAGGGTAAATTTGTCATAGAAGGAGGCAGACAAATAGAAGCCTTTTTAGAAATCAAGAACTTCAAGGAAAATGCTTTTGAATTTTTCCTTGAAATAAACCCCAATGGCGATTGTAAAGGAAAATATGAAGGAAAGGCATCTTTGAGTTCTGACACTCAAGCCACTTCAATTGAAAACGAGCTATGTAACATTTCTTTTGAACTACGGAAAGACGGACAAATTTCTATTTCCGAAAAAAAGCCCTGCAAATTACACCAAATTACTTGCAGTTTTGAGGGTATCTACACGCTCTACACCCAAAAAGAGTTTCGTTGGCGTTAGGACAAAATACGCAAAGGTTATCCCAGAAGGCAAGTTTATCTTTGCTCAAAGGTTTAATAAGTTCAAACCTTCAAACCTCAAACTTCAACGCTTTTTACCATCAGAGAGCATTGCATAGGCTACGTAAGCACCAAATAAAAATACGGCAACCCAAATGAGCCAAGTAAAGGCTTTCCACAAAAATTTGACTACTACCACCACCACCAAACCAATCAGTAGAGCGATTGCTATTTTTACAAATTTGTTGTCCATAATCTTGCAATTTTTGCTGAAATATAGAAAAATCCTTGAAAATCTTTTGCAGGTTGAGGGCTATTTTTCTTTGGATTGCTTCTAAAAAACGCATAAGCCTTAAAAAAACTTTTGCTAATTGATGCGGGTATCAAAAGATTTTTCAAATTTGCGGACATTTTTGAGCTATCCTATTTCAAAATGGAACGATTGCTACATATTCAGGAAAGGTTAGAGCAGTTAGGTGCTGAATTTTGCATTTCTATTGCCGAGCTTGCCGAAAGAGCTTCGCAGTGGAGTGGTTTTCTTTGGGATTGGGACGGCGTTTTTAATACAGGCTACAAAACCAAAGAGCAGGGTAGTGGCTTCAATGAAGCCGACTCTATGGGAATCAATATGCTACGCTTTGGATATTGGCTCAAAAATGGAAAAATGCCTTTTATAGCTATTATTACAGGCGAGGAAAACCCAACAGCTATTCATTTCGCTCAAAGGGAGCATTTCAACGCTATTTGTCTTAAATTTTCTCACAAAACTGAGGCATTAGAAATTTTAGAAAAAAAATATTTGCTTGATAGTCAGCGAATTGCTTTTGTTTTTGATGATGTGTTAGATGTAGCCTTGGCTCAAAAAGTATCAGGCAGATTTTTAGTAAAAAGAAATTCTGCCCCTTTCTTTGTAGAATATGCAAAAAAACACGAAATTTGCGATTACATTACCGCTTCGCAAAGCGGAGAAGGAGCTATTCGGGAAATTTGCGAACTAATTCTTTCAATAGCTGATAGCTACGATAAAACTATTTCGGAACGTATTGCTTATAGTTCATCTTATCAAAAATATCTTTCGGAACGTAACGCCCTTGAAACTATTATATTAAAAAAGTGATAGACCAAAATTTAAGCGAAAAACTTTCATAAAAAGCTATGAAAAAAGTGGTTGTATTGGGTGCAGGCGAAAGCGGTACAGGTGCCGCCTTGCTTGCCAAAGCTAAAAATTTTGAAGTATTTGTATCGGACGGAGGCAAAATTTCAG
Organism: uncultured Cytophagales bacterium; assembly: GCA_964654605.1. GTDB lineage: Bacteria > Bacteroidota > Bacteroidia > Cytophagales > Thermonemataceae > Raineya. The sequence continues at coordinate 12,992 of CAZZLW010000054.1, forward strand.
AAAAATATAAAAAAATTTTAGAGGCAAATCAAATTCCTTTTGAGGAGGGAACGCATACCTCCGAAATTATTCTTTCTGCCAACGAAATCATCAAAAGTCCGGGTATCCCTGATAATACCCCCATAGTGCTTGCCGCTTTGGAGAAACAAATACCAGTTATTTCAGAAATTGAATTTGGTTTCAGGCATACCAAAGCCAAAATTATTGCTATCACGGGGAGTAATGGCAAAACAACTACCACACTGCTTACCTATCATATCCTCAAAAATGCAGGTTTGAATGTAGGGCTTGCAGGGAATGTAGGCGAAAGTTTTGCCCAAAAAGTTATTGAAAATCATCACGACTATTATGTGCTGGAAGTGAGTAGCTTTCAACTGGATGGTTGTTTTTTGTTTAAGCCTTATATTTCGGCTATCTTAAATATCACCCCCGACCATTTAGACCGCTACGAGAGTTTTGATGCGTATGCAGATGCCAAATTTCGTATCATTCGCAGTCAGAACGAAAATGATTACTTTATTTACAACGCTGATAGCGAAATTATTGAGAAAAAAATCCTTAAACTTAAACCTTCTGTTCAACAACTCGCTATAACTCTTGCCGCCAAAGACGATTTGAAGGCTATTTCCAAGGTTTCTTACTTTCAGAATGGAAAGATAATCACACGATTGCCCTACAATCGTCCTTCGCAACTCACTTTCCAAGAAAGCGATATAGCCTTGCAAGGCAAACACAATGTTTTCAATGCAATGGTAGCCATTTTAGTAGCTCAAATTTTAGGGGTAGATACCGAAAAAATCAAGGAGGGCTTGGCTACTTTCAAAGGCGTGCCACACCGCTTGGAGCAAGTCAGAGAGGTGCGTGGCGTAAAATTTATCAACGACTCTAAGGCTACCAATGTAGATTCAGTTTTTTATGCTTTGGATAGCTTTGAGGAGGAGAAAAAAATAATTTGGATTGCAGGCGGCGTTGATAAAGGCAACAACTATGAGCAAATCAAAGATTTAGTAGCGGGCAGGGTAAAACACCTGATTGCACTCGGCAAAGATAACAGCAAACTTTGCCATTTCTTTGAAAATATTGTAGATATTACCAAAACCGATAGCATTGAGGAGGCGGTCAAGAAAGCCTATAAATTGGCAAAAAAAGGCGATATCGTCTTGCTTTCACCTGCTTGTGCCAGTTTTGATTTATTCAAAAATTATGAGGATAGAGGGGAGCAGTTCCGAAAGGCAGTGGAAAGTTTGAAATAAGATTTGCTTTTTTGAATGAAAGTTATTAGTTTCGTAACGTGAGTTGCAAGATTAAAAATTTCTGTTCTTTATTTTTTAACCACCTCTTGTTCCTTGAAAAGGAGGGGAGATAATTACACCTAATATTTTGATTTTCAGGTGAATACCCCCTTCTCCTTTTGGAGAGGGGCTGGGGGTGAGGTTAAAAAACATAGGTAAAACTTCAAACCCTTGACCTCAAATGAAAACTATTCTCATTGGCGAAGATAGTTCTGTGGTGCAAAATATGGCAAAAAAAGTTTTGGAATACCAAAATTTTAGAATTCTTACTGCCAAAAATGGGGAAAAGGTTTTAGAAATTTTACAGAACGAACCTATTGATTTGATACTTTTAGACCTCAATATGCCTGTAATGAATGGCGAGGCTTGTGCAAAAGCCATTCGGGAGCTACCAGATGAGCAAAAGGCAAAAGTGCCTATTATCGCTATTACGGGCAATGCCCCCAACTATACTATCCAAGAATTTAAGGAATTGGGTTTTAACGATTTCATTCCGAAGCCTATCAATTTTGATTTGCTCGTGGGCATAGTAAAAAAAATGACAGGAAATTTATAGCAATCACCTGATTTTCTGATTTTTTCTTACGAAATACTTGCTTTCGGGGGGTGTTTGATATTATATTTGCGAGCTTGCAAAAATTAAAATCTCTCAATGCCTATGAAATTATCAGATTATGCCTTTGATTTACCTACCAAACTCATTGCTCTACACCCTACACCCAATCGAGATGAATCTCGCTTGATGGTTGTTCACCGAAAAACAGGCAAAATTGAACATCGTATATTCAAAGACGTACTGGATTATTTTGATGACGGAGATGTAATGGTGGTCAATGACACCAAGGTATTCCCTGCTCGTCTGTATGGCAACAAAGAAAAAACAGGTGCCGATATTGAAGTCTTTTTACTGCGTGAGCTAAATCCTCAATATCATCTCTGGGACGTGCTTGTAGATCCTGCTCGTAAAATTAGGGTGGGTAATAAGCTCTATTTTGGCGATGGCGAGCTGGTTGCCGAAGTGATTGATAACACGACCAATCGTGGTAGAACCATTCGCTTTCTTTGGGACGGCGAAGACGAGGAGTTTTACAAAACCGTTCATCAACTTGGGCAAACGCCTCTGCCCAAAGAAATCATCAAGAGGCGAAAAGTAGAAAAAGAAGATGAGGAGCGTTTTCAGAGTATTTTTGCCAAAGAAACTGGGGCAGTAGCCGCACCAATGGCTTGCTTGCATTTTACCAAACAGCTTGTCAAAAGGTTGGCTATCAAAGGGGTAGATATTGTAACGCTTACAATGCACATTAGCTTGGGAACTTTCAAAACCGTAGAAGTGGAAGACCTTACCAAACACAAACCCGATTCTGAGCAGTTTCGTATCCCCGAAAAAACTGCTCAAAGAATCAACGAAGCCCTTGATGCCAAAAAGAAAGTTTGTGCTGTGGGTTCAAGTGTGATGCGTTCTTTGGAGTCTTCCGTTTCAGCTTCGGGTAGGGTGAAACCCGCCGATGCTTGGACAGATAAGTTTATTTTCATTCCTTACGAGTTCAAAATTCCTAATGCCTATATTACCAATTTTCATTTGCCCGAAAGTACCTTATTTATGACTGCCTGCACCTTCGGCGGTTATGACCTCATTATGAAGGCTTATGAAATTGCTATACAAGAAGAGTATCGCTTTCATACCTATGGAGATGCTATGCTAATTCTGTAACCTTGCTTTTTTCAGGAAAAAAATAAATTTTAACCCAAAACTAATCCCAACATTATGCTCAAAAAAGTATTGTTTTCGGCTTTTTTTGCCTGTTTTCTTGCAATCGGAGGCTTTGCACAGGTGAATAATATGCCTATGACTTACAAAGGCACCGTAGGTAATGTAAAAATTACAATGACCATTTCCTCTGATTGGAGCAATTATCTGACGACTTACACAGGAACTTACTATTACGATAATGTCAGAAAAGACCTTACCTTGCGAGGCATTTGGCTGGCACGTTTAGAAACCATTGAACTCATAGAGGTAGGTGATGGAGAGGCAGTTACGGGCTATTTTAGTCTAAAAGGAGATTCACAGAAGTTTTATGATGTGCTTACAGGTACTTGGACAAGTTTGGATAAAAAGAGAACCCTGCCTGTACGCCTCACAAAAGTAAATTAGAATTGCATTTAACATTTGCTTCATAGCACTACAAGCGGCAACATTATATCTTGTAATGTTGCTGTCTTTGTTTATTTGAAAGGAACAGCATACTTCCCTTTTCGCCACGCATTCCACGCAATTCCAAAAATGATTAAAAACACCACAGGCAAACCTACATTGAGCCACTGCCAAAAAACTCGCTGATTTTGTAGTTTTTTCTTGTCCAGAGGGCGAAGCATAATTTCTTTATTACGTGAAAGGATAATTCCGTTTTCATCAAGCATATAGCTCAAAATATTTTGTAAGAATTGCTTATTGGCAAACTGAACGCCTGTAAATTTATCGTAGCCCAATGGTAATACCTGCTTGGTCTTGGCATTGACACCATTACGTAGAAAGTCGCCATCGGCACAAACCAAAATTTTGGTAGGTTTGCTTTCAGGGATAAAGTTTTTGTAGCGAGGGTCTGATGGCAGAATTCTTTTTTGATATAATGAAGCAAATTTTCCTTCTAAAAGATACATCAGAGTAAAGGGTTTGCCTTGTTTGTATTTTTCCATATCGGGCGTTTGGCGAGCCTCATCATATTTGATAATTACAGGATAAGGCACTACCAGCGAATACGGCGAAGAGCTGGCAAGTGGAATTTTCTTAATTTTTCCTGCGGAGGCAACTGTATCCAAACTGCTCACATATCTTCCCCAAAGTGCTTCTAAATTTTTGGTAGTAGGGTGCGAGTAAAAATTGCGAATAGCTAAATAATGCCGCCAAGGCAAGGTTTCTACTTTGGGTTTGCCGCCGTATTCGCCAACTACTAAACCGATAATACCAAAATTTTGTACATCTTCAATAAAATTCATATTGAACCTTACGCCGTAATTGAAAAAAAACTCTGTCATACTTTCTACAAACTCGGTATAGGGAATAGAAACCGCCCCACGTGGCGTATTGATGCTATCCTCACGAATATCCAAAGCATCAACAAAGAAAAGAGCCTTGCCACCTTTCATTATGAATTGGTCTAATTTGAATTTGTCTTCATCAGAAAATCCTTGTGTGGGTTTGGCAACAATAATAGCGTCCAATCCGTCAAGGGTAGGGCTTTGGGGTAAATCCACAGGGAAGATTTCGTATTTTTGGCTTAAAGTTTGGGCTACATCAGCAACAAATATAGGAGCAAGTTCGCCGTGCCCGTAGATAAAGCCAATGCGTTTGGGTTCTATTTGAGTAATTTGATAAATACCTTCAATAAGAGTGTATTCAATGTTTTCAATGGCATTATTGAGTAATCGGGCTTCTAAATCCTCATTTACGGCAACGGCTCGCATATCGCTATTGAGTAAAGAAACAAACAGAGAGCCTTGATTTCCGATAATTTCGGCGGCGGGAAAGATATATTTTTCGCTTCTTTCGCCTTCTTTATACACTGCCACAGGCGTAGGATTGATACCATTTTGCTGAAAATGCTTAAAAAGTGTATCTTTTTCGGCTTTGCTTTTGATAGCCAGCGGGTCAATGAATTTGAATTTGAGTTTTTTGCCCGCATATCGCTTAAACTCCTGCAAATGCTCTTCAATAGCATTACGGAACATTCGGTAGCTGGCAGGCAAATTTTCGCCTTCTAAATAAATTTTCACAAAAATTTCTTCATCTAAATTATCTAAAATGGTTTTGGTGGCATCTGAAATGGTGTAACGCTTGTCTTCGGTGAGGTCAATACGGAAAACAAAAGACTGCGAAAGAAAATACAGAGCTATCAGTACAAGTGGCAGAGCGATTGTTTTCAGTAAGTTTCGTTTAGGCATAATTATTTTAGGAGTTTGGAGTTTGAAGTTTGGAGTTTGAAGTTTGAAGTTTGGAGTTTGAAGTTTGGAGTTTGAAGTTTGAACCTTTGAACCCTTAAACCTTTGAACCCTTAAACGCTTAACCCTTAAACCCTTGCACTTAAATAGCAAGTTACTCTTCCTTTTTCTGTTCGTGGTTGATTTTTTTATTGGCAGAAACTTTTAGGTCAATGATTTCGCCTGCACGAGCTTTGTTGCGGGGGCGAGGGTCAAATTCACCTTTTTTG
>CAZZLW010000055.1:0-8736 GCA_964654605.1 uncultured Cytophagales bacterium
CGTGGCAAGACCAATTCAAGGCTTTAATCATACGCTATGAAACCAGAGTAGATACGTGGGTAAATTTGTTAATTTTATCCTTTATGGTCATTTTTATCCGAAGAATTATCAAAAAAAATAAATCCTAAACAACCTCAAAATAACCTATACTCTTAGTAGTAAATTTCACATATACTTTTGTAATTTGTCCTTTTTTACCCGTTTTGTTGGGAATATAGCTAACTATTGGGTTTTTGGGCTGAACAAAAATGTTAGTATTACTCCCGATGCCTAATATCCCTGAAAATGGGCTTCGTAAATCACCTACTTTTTTTCTATGGTTAAACCTTGGGCTACTAATTTCAATCTCCTCAATTGTTTCATAATTTTCAAGAAAAATTATTTGGGGAGTTTTTTCATCTCTGAAAACTATGTAAGAACTACTATGATTGGTCTTTGTAAAAAATATTGTATCACCCCATTTTAGCTGAGCATCAAGATAAAAGTAACCTTTTTCATTAGTTTTGGCTGTTTTACCTTCTCTTCTTTCAAACACCCAAACCTCATTTATAGGGGTTTGGGTGTTTTTTTCATAGACAAATCCTTTGATTTGTGCAAAAGTTTGGGAAATTGGTAAAAACAATAAAATGCAAAATACAAGTTTGAATTTTACCATAAAGTTAATCAGTTGTTACGGTACAAGGACAAAACGTACCACATTCACAATCTTCATCGCCAGATGAAGTTGCCTGAAATCCCTAACAATATCCTAAAAAGCAGTGCCCAGTTACTGTAACAACAGCAAAACACTTCCCATCACAATACGAAAAACCTCCCTGCCACAAAATTTTACGCTCATTACTATTCGTATCAGAATTGAAGTATTGCTCTTGAATAAGCAAGACATCTTTTAGCTTTGCCCTTTGTTTAATTTGTGATATTACTTTTTGCAAATCATTACCACATTCATTGCACTTTTGAGCACCAGTATTAAAAATAAAAGCCCCACAAATGACAAGTATAACAGAAAAAGTAGCATTTAAGAAAAATTTCATAAAAATTTGGAATTTAAGGGTTTGACAAAAAACTCCTAAACTTTTACGGGCCCCGAAGTTTAGTTGGGCAAAGAAAGAAAGAAAGAAAAAAAAAGCAAATTTTCTGTCAAATTTTTTCAAAAAATTAAAAAAATATCATTTGTAATGATTTTATCTAACTTTCCCCATTTTCCAACTTGCTTTTAGCAAAATGTTGAGAGGACGAAGTTCAAACAAGGTTTCACGGAAAGTGTTTTCTTGTATTTGAGCCAAAATAAAATTTTGCTGATTAGTGAGGTTAAAAATTTGCAGTTCAGTTTCCCATTGAGCAAATTTTCTTTGTAAAGAAATGTCTATAAAGTGGTTACTCAAACTTTGCCCCTGCTGAAAGGACTGAAAACTATACCATTTAGCAGTAAATATCCATTGCTTGATAATAAAATTAGCATACAATTGATGACGCAGTTGTAAAGTTTGTGGTATTTTTTGTGTATTAAGCTCGGTTTGCAACACATTGAAGCGGCTTTGTACCTGCAAGTTCAAAAAAGACCAATAATTGCAAACTATTTTCCCTTCAGCTTGCCAATTCTGAAAAACCGAAGTAAAATCCTGATTATTTTGTCTTTGCAAAAACTGATTTTGCATAAAAGTTCCGGAAATTGCCAAATTGGTGCGAGCCTTGTAAAAGTATTTATTGAAACGTGTATTTGCCATTAAATTCTGAAAAGGTGTTTGCAGAGCTATCATTTCCCTGCTTTCTACAATACCTATGAATTTCAGGTCGTAGCGGTAGTTGTAAAAACCTTGCAGAAAACTTATATCAGAGTTCCAACTCCAACCGCCCAAAATATTGTTGTAAAAAATATTACCCACCCATTGCCAACCTTTTCGTTCAGGTACAAGCAAGCCATTACGAAAAACACTCCGATAGCTTTGAAAAATCCCTTCTGTATTAAACCAATGCGTTTCGTCTTCTACCTCACTGCTATAACTACCTCCACCCGAAAAAAGCCAACCTTGCAGACGTTGCGAAAAGTTTAATCGCCAAAAGTATTGATGAAAAAAATTATTGCGTACCCCCTTTTCAGTATTTTGCCATAAGGCAAGCGGTGCGTACTCGGCACTTGCATTGAGCGTAAGTTGTTTGCCTATTTTTCTTTCGGTATTGAAATTTGCAAAAAGCTGATAAGCAAAGTCTTGTAAATTGTTTTGAAGGGTATCTTTGTTCTCCTCGTTATTCTGCAAAAGCAAATAACTTTCCAAATTTCTATAAGCGACTCGCAGACCTGTTTGGCTTCGGAAACGAAATTTTTTCCATTCTTGCGAGCTGGTTCTAAAATTTTCGGTTTGCAAAGTTGCCCCTTTTACAAATTGCGTAGAGCGATTTTGCCCGCCTATTTGCCATAAAGTAGGACTAACTTGCAAATGCTGTGGCAAAAGTTTGAAATAAGAATTAGAAACCCACTGCACTATCTTGCCTGCTTGCAAACGATAGTTTTGATATTCGTTTGCTACCTGAAAATAAGGGTTGTTTAATTTCTGACTAACGTTCAGAATGCCGAAAAAATTAACATTCGCTTCTTGACTTTCCCAATACTTTTTAGCTGTAAGAACATTTTTTGTGTAAATGTTTTTGAGATTTTTTTCATACTCTATTTCGCTTTGCAGAAGATGCTGTCTTTGAGTAAAAATTTGTTTTTCGGTAAAGGCAATGGTATCTGTGGGGAAAAAAACCTGCTGACGCAGTTGGGAGCGAGTTTGATTGTTTTGCAGTAAATACGTAAAATGATAACGCATTTGAGCAGAATGGGACATTTTTACAACTCCATTCAAATTGGTACTTGCTGATTGGTTGAAAAGATAGCGATTGCGTTCCAGCGGCGGGTTAGCAATTTGCGACAATTGCAACAAATCGCTACGGCGTTGCGGAAAACGGCGTAATAAAAGTTGCTCCAAAGAAATGGCGTGTTCGGTGAGACTCTTCTCTGAATCTTTGCCAATATTATCACTTTGTAAAATATTGATAAACTGATGATTACGAAAAAATTTGAGAGCAACTATTTTGCTATCCCAAAGCAGAAAGGGCAAACCCAAGCCTGTTTCTCCGTTCAAGGCAATACTTTTTTTGGCTTTTTCAGTAAGACGCAAATTGAGAGCAGGATTTGAGCCTTTGATGCCCAAACTATCCAAGAGTTTTATATCCTGATGATTTTCGTAAAACTCAACCTCATCTACCATTTCCCAAGGCACATTTTCCGATGCCATATTGTAGCGTTTGCCAAGCATATCCAAGTTTTCTATGTAAAACTTGCTGATAGGTTTTCCTTTGTATTTGATAAGTCCATTATCACTTACTTCTACTCCCGGCATTTTGGCAAGTACGTCTTTGATATTTCTATCGGCTTTGCTGGCAAAGCTCTTTACATTATAGACGGCTGTATCGCTACGAATTGTTACGGGATTGACTTTCACTTCAATTTCTTTGATTTCTGTGGAACTTTCTTTGAGTGTGAAGTGAAGTTTTTGAGAGGTAGCAGGGATTTTTTGGCGGATTTTTTCGTAAGAGATATGCCTAATTTCTATTTCTAAGCTATCTGTGCTAGCAGAAAGCGAAAGACGAAACAACCCTTTGGCATCTGAGAAGCCATAGGCTAAAATTTTATCACTACCCGAAGCATATAAAAGTACCGTAGCATTGACTACGGCTTCTTTACTATCTTGTAATGAGCCTTCTACAACGATTTGAGCAAAAGAAATTTGGAAAAAAAGTTGTAAGCTCAATACATACCAATACAAACGCATTCTATTCGTATTCTATGGGGTTATGAATTATTTTGGGTTTTGGCTTTGGTCTGCCCTGTCTATCGCTTACTTCTACTTTTACAGGCGAATTCATCAGAGCGGCAGACATATACGCAATAGGGTCTTCAATATACTTTTTTAGTTCCTCCATAAATCTTTTGTGCGTAATTTTAGAAAAAGCAATAGGCTCACCTTCATAATGTGTTAGCATTTCATAACCTGCGGGCAATCGTTTTAAGCCTAAAAGTTCAAAAGTGAAGTGATTTTTGCTATCTTTGGCTAAAACAACAAGTCCGGGCAAGCCGTAAAATTTCCAAACCCCAAAAGGTGTGGGGATATCCAAAGTGTACCACACTTCCCAAGTTCTGCCTCTAAATGTAGTGATAGCCTTTTTGCATAGATACCCCTTTATAGTTTGTGTTTCCTCGCTCATTTGCCACTGAAACAGAGGATATTCTTCTTCATACATAAAATTCTTACCTATCAAGTTTTGGGAGTAAAGTGTTAGTTTCTGATTGTTGGGATATTGATGAACAATTACGGTACTATTCTTTTTCAAACCTGCTGAAATATTTCCAAAATTTAAGGTTGCTCCTGTTTTCATTGATTTCTGCATCTGCATATATGCCACCGAATCAGATATTCGGCGAGAGGGATTGTAAAAAACAGAACGAATTTTAGAGAATTCTAAAAACATCGTATCAGTTGTTATTTGAGCAGGTTTTGTGGTATCAACTACAACTTTGGCTGTATAAATAGCTCTAAACTCGCCTTTTCCTAAACGTACTTGGGAAAATGTGTATGCATTGATAAACAGAAAAATGAAAGCAAGTATTTTTTTCATAAATTAAAAAGTTTAAGAGTTATCTCTTATAGATTGATAGTACCCCAAACAAGACACTTATTGTTTAGGGTACAGTTTTTACTAAAACGTTACTATAACTTCATCTACACCAAAACCACATATATTAACATCAGCAATAAGTAAAGCTGTTACAATTTGATAAACATTAGCATCGCAAGCTGTTACCCAAACACTAATGCCACAGCTTAAAGTTGCAGGAAATTCCACGCAATTAAGAGGTTTAGTTTCACTTTTTGTAACCTCTTGCTGATAATTATTTGAAACTTGAGGAGTTTCTGATGTGCTTGCCTTTACAAAATTAAGAACCGCAAAGAACATTAACAAAACAAACATTACTTTTCTCATAAAAATTTGGAATTTAAGGGTTTGACAAAAAAACTCCTAAACTTTTACGGGCCCGAAGTTTAGTTGGGCAAAGAAAGAAAGAAAGAAAGAAAGAAAGAAGCAAATTTTTTGTCAAAAATTTTTTTCAGAAATTAAAAAAATATCATTTGTAAGAATCAAAGTCTTTTCTCCATATTTCTATATTTATCAAAGATTGCATCAGAATTTTTTGAAAAACTAAAAAACTTCTGCAACTTGCGTTGGTTTATAGATACAAACAAATCTGCCACCTATGAACTTATTTATTGCTTTTTTCAAATACTTTTCGGTAGTAGTTTTTGCGGCGGTATGGCTGATAACAAATACCAATTTACCCGCCGAAATTTCTTTGCATTATCCTTACAACCTCATTTCTAAACACTGGTTTTTGTATGTGGCTCTGGGCTTTGTCGGAACATTCAACCTGATAATGGTATTTTTTGAAAAATTTTTGAGAAATATCCCTATCGAAAAACTTCAAATTCCACAAGCAGACTTCTGGAAAGAAAACGAATTGAGTAAGGAAGAGTTTTACAATGTCCTGAAAGCCTGGTTTTATACTTTTACGGCTCTTGTGAATTTGTATGCTTCGTTTCTGATTTTTAAGGTTTGGGAAATCAATGTAATGATACAAGACACCGTAGATATGACTATTTTCTGGCTGATTGGTCTTGCTATCATTCTTTTATCGCTGGCGTATATTTTCATACGCTTTCGCATACGCAAATATTCCATTTGGGATTAGCCGAAATGAGTAATTTCTTGCTTATTCTTTTCTGCTTTGTGGCGGGCTTTCTGCTCAAAACGCAACACAAACGCCTCCGCTTGCCTGCAAGCACTCCGCAAGGTATCAATGCTTTTGTGCTGTATGTTTCGCTCCCTGCGATGGCTCTTTACTATATTCCTAAAATTAGCTTTTCAGCAAAAGCCCTTTTGCCCCTTTCAATGGGCTTGATAGTGCTTGCAGTCGCGGTACTATTTTTTACAATTTTGCAAAAAATATTACATTTCAGCAAAAATGTTTTGGGTTGTTTGGTTTTGTGTTGTGGCTTTGGAAATGTATCGTTTATGGGCTATCCTTTGGTAGAGGCTTTTTATGGAAAAGAAGGCATCAAAACCGCTGTACTTTGCGACCAAGGCACTTTTTTGGTGCTTTCTACGCTGGGCATTTTGCTTGCCAACTTGCAAGCGGGCAAGAAAGCCTCTTGGAAAGCTATTGGGGTAAAGTTGCTTTCCTTTCCTGCTTTTTCGGCTTTTTTGGTAGCACTGCTTTTCAACTTAATGCAAATAGATTTTCCTGAAGCCTTGCAAACTACTTGGAAACGCTTTGCCGATACGCTTTCGCCACTGGCTTTGTTTTCGGTGGGTTGGCAAATCTCTTTGCAAAAAGAAAAAAACTTTTGGCAAGAAACCTTTTGGGGGCTTTTTTACAAACTTTTGCTTATCCCTTTTTTGTTTTGGCTGTTTCTGCCTCAAAACTTAAATTTACCTGAAAAAGTAGTGATTTTACAGGCTTCTATGGCTCCAATGATAACGGCTTCTATCATTGCCGTAGAATATGGTTTAGCTCCGCAATTAGCCAATTTGCTCATTCGGATAGGTATTCCTATTTCTTTGCTCACGGTAAGTTTTTGGTGGTGGGTAATGGCTTGATTACTCAAATCTTAAAGCCTCAATGGGGTCCAAACGAGAGGCTTTGTAAGAAGGGTAAAAACCTGAAATAACTCCCACTACTATGCAAATAATTACTCCCAAAAGCATCCAAAGCCAAGGCACAAGAAATTTCTGCGAACCCAGCAGATAGGCAACGCCATTGCCCGCCAAAATACCCAAAATAATGCCCGCGATACCCCCAATCTGACAAATCACAATTGCCTCCACTAAAAACTGCTCCTGAATACGGCGAGGCGTAGCTCCCAGAGCCTTTCGGATACCAATTTCACGCGTCCGCTCTGTTACCGAAACCAGCATTATATTCATCAGCCCTACCGAAGCCCCCAAAAGTGTAATAAAACCAATAATAAAACCACCAATTTTCAGGTATTTGCTAATTTCCTCCAATCTTTCGGCAAGGGTTTCGCTTTTGCTAATTTCAAAAGAATCTTCTTTGCCGGGTAAATCGTGGCGAATTTTACGCATTAGCCCACGAGCCTCACTCATTACTTGGTCTATTTCCGCAGGATTGCTCACTTTTACTTTGATGTCAAAATTTGTGTTTTCGCTTTTCAGCAAAGTACGAGCATTTTCCAAAGGTACAAGCACACTTCTATCGCCTGCATTGCCCCCCATATTGCCCCCTTGGCTACTCAAAACGCCTATTACCTGATACCTTTTGCCCAAGAAATTTACAAAACGATTCAAAGGATTGGTTTTGCCAAAAAGTTTTTCGGCAATTTCGTTGCCAATAATCACCACAGGTATTCCATTTTCTACTTCGGAAGTAATAAAATTTCTGCCTGTTTTTAGCTCCAAGCCGTTCAAACCCAAATAGTTTTCATCAACTCCTATTACTTGTGAGTTGGGATTGGTAGTTTGTGAACCGTGCTTTACTTCCGTATTGAACGAAACTCCTACCGAAATACCCATTACCCCCGAAAAGCTCAACTTCTTTCTAAGTTCTTGGGCTTGATAGTAGGTAATAGGTGTAGAAACACTTTCACGCATACCTCTATTTCTGCCTCCTTTGGCAAATTTTTGCCCAATATTAAAAGAATTGGCTCCTAAATCGGAAAAACTATCATTGATAGAGGACTGTATGCCATCAACTGCTGTCAGAATGCCTACTAATGCCATTATGCCTATGGCGATAATAAGAGCCGTAAGTACTGTACGAAGCAAATTTTCGCGTATTGCCCCAAGAGCTACTTTAATGTTTTCAAGAAAATTCATAGAAATGTTTTTCAAGAAACGGAAAAATAAGTTTTTTGGTATTTTCTAACGTAACTTCAAAGTTACAAGACAGAAAATAGCAAGTAAGATTCCCACAATCCAGAAACGTACTACAATTTTTGTTTCGTGATAACCTTTTTTTTGGTAATGATGATGAAGCGGTGCCATTAGGAAAAGTCGGTGCTTTTGTGCATACTCTAAACCTCTTTTCTTTTTCTGATACTTAAAATAAGCTACCTGCAAAATAACAGAAAGATTTTCAGCAAAAAAGATACCACACAAGACAGGTATCATCAGTTCTTTTCGTACAGCAATAGCAAGAACAGCAATAACTCCCCCCAAAGCCAAACTGCCCGTATCGCCCATAAAAACTTGTGCAGGATAAGCATTATACCATAAAAAGCCTGCACACGCCCCCGCAAAAGCCGTAGCAAAAATTACAACTTCGCCCATATGAGGAATGTAGAGAATATTGAGATAATCGGCGAAAATGAGATTTCCTGAAAGATAGGCAAAAATAGCCAGTGTCAGCCCGATAATGCCCGAAGTTCCTGCGGCAAGCCCATCTATGCCATCAGTGATATTTGCTCCGTTAGAAACTGCCGTAATGATAAAAATGACCATTCCTACATAAATAAGAGCCTCCAGCCAATTAGCCTCTAAAATATTGAGTACGTTGTAATCAAATTCATTGTTTTTGAAAAAAGGCACGTTGGTTTTAGTAGATTTGTAAGAAACAGCATAGTAAGGTTTTTCATTTTTTCGGCGAATAGTATCAATTTTTACGTTTTTTTCTGTTTTTTG
>CAZZLW010000056.1:0-29458 GCA_964654605.1 uncultured Cytophagales bacterium
CATTCAGTTCTATTTCTTGCCCTCAAACTTGCAGGTTTCCACGTACAAGCCGAAATTAGAACCTCCAAAGGCAGAATTGATGCCGTACTTACCTACGAAAACAGAATTTATCTCTTTGAGTTCAAACTTGACCAAAATGCCACCATCGCCCTTGAGCAAATCCGAAACAAAGATTATTTCAAAAAATACCTCCAAACAGACAAAGAGTTATTCCTCGTGGGTATCAATTTTAGTAGTGTAAAAAAGGAAATTGAAGATTTTGAGGTTATTGAAGTGCCAAAATAAAATTATCGGTTACGATTGAGGTGTCTTAAACGCATTTTTACCATTTTAATATACTGCTCAATCAATTCGGGATTGTAGGGCTTATTCAAGAAACCTAAATTTTCAACTGCACTCGCTCTTTCCATTAGCGAAGGGGCTTCGTTGGCAGAAACAAACACAATTTGCGTATTAGGCGATTTTTCTTTGATAAATTTAGCCGCCTCAATGCCGTCCATCTGCGTAAGCAGGTTTATGTCCATAAAAGCTACCGCAGGCTGATGTTCTTCCGCCTTTTCAATAGCCTCCTCACCCGATTGAGCTGTAAGTGTATCTTCCAAACCCATATTTTTTAAGTGGTGCAAAAACAAATTTTGCAAAACCAAATCATCATCTACTACCAAAACTTTCATAATGCTTCAAATTTTTGTGTTAATGTTTGTGTTTTTTGTAATTGGAAGCGATAGGGTTACCGAAGTACCCTCGTTCAATTTGCTTTCAATGAGTAACTGCCCCTTTAAATCTTTTACGGCACTTTTAATAAGCATCAAACCTAAACCTGTACCCTTTTCTAACGATGTACCCAGTTCATTAAAACTTACCTCCTGCCTAATTTTTTCCAAATTCTCAGGTTTGATGCCTACTCCATAATCCTTAACGATAAAATCGCAGTAATTGTTGTTTTTTTGTACAATAATATCAATTATTCCGTTGGGCTTACTGAATTTTACTGCATTACTGATGATATTACGCAAAGCTATCAAAAAAATATTAAAATCCACTTCTACCCACAAATTTTCTTGAAAATGACAATTGATGGCAATATTTTTAATTTTTGCAAACCAGCCTATTTCAAAAACTGCTTTTTGTACAAGTTCTTTGGCTTCAAAGGTTTGTAATTCTAACGTTTGTCCTTGCATTTGCGATTTTGCCCAAATCAGGACATTATCCAAAAGTCCGAAAGTGTATTCTGTATTTTTAGCAAGTTCCTCTGAAAGCGGTTTAAGCTCGCTCATAGTCATTTCTTGGTTATTTATGAGATACACATAACCTTTCAGGCTACTCATATAATTACGCAAACCGTGGGAAATAATAGAAAAGAGCTTATTTTTGAATAAATCCAGTCCCTCTAAACTTTTGGAATACTCTTTTTGCTTTTTCCAGAATTTATACCCCAAAAATACAAGTGAAAGTAAAAGTGTTATGATAGTAACAGTTGCCCATTGAAAAATTTGGTTATTACGAATTTGAGATTGTTGTTTTTCATTGGTGGCTTTGAGCAGTTCATTCTCTTGTTCTTGCACCTTTAGACGATGACGAGCCTCCAAATTTACGATTTGCTCATTCAGTGTAATTTTAGTAAGTGAATCTCTGAACTCGTCATATTTTTTTAGGTATACTGAAGCTTTTTCAGAATTTTTAGTAGCCAAATAAAATTCTGTGTATTCTCTGTATAGCCTCACGTAATAGTTGATATAATGCCAAAAATCATTACTCTTGATAGCTTCCCGATGTTTATTGAGAAAATCTTCTGCCCAGTGTAGATTTGCTTCGGATTTAGCAAAGTCTTTTTTTAGTCTATGCAGTTTTGCCATTTTGGTATATCCAGCCACCGTAATACCAAACTCTTTATATTTCAATGAATAATTGATATATTCTTCAAGAAGTTTTTCTGCAATATCAAATTTTCCTGTTTCAACATAAATTTCAGCCAAATTACCTTTGGGAATAGCTATCCAAATGCTATCTTGAGCTTTTTTGGCAAGTTCTATGGCTTTGAGAAAATTGGTTTCTGCTTCGGGAAAGTTATTCAGCTTTTTGTAAGCCATAGCTAATGTGTTGTAAAAATTTATTACTCGCCTATCCAAACTTTCTTCTTCACTTATATTTGATAAATTTTCTTTCAAAGTTTCAATAATTTTTCTAAATTCCTCTGTTTTGTAGTAAAAAATTACTAATTCTGTATTCAACTTAATCCACTGCTCTTTATCCTCTTGTAAGTCATTTTTCTTGTAGAAATCAATAGCTTCCAAAAGTTTAGCTAAGGCTAAATCGTTTTTAAGCTCTTTTTGTAATAGTTTGTGCTCTAAATACAAAACATAAATTTCGTAATTGGTACAAGCAAATTGAGTAGTCAGTTCTTTGAGCTTAGTAAGTTCTTGTTTGGCGTAAGAAAGTTGATTTTCGTGGTGTAACCCTAAATTTTCAGCTATCATAGCCCTGAAATAAATCTCCAAACAAGGATTGCTATGTTTGCTCAAATAGAAAAGTATTTTTCTTTCTAAAATTTTTACATTTGAGGCATCTTTTTCCTCATACAAAATTTTCTCTAAAAGCACAGCGGCTTTGTATATTTCTTCTTTTTCCGAACTTTCGAGGCTATCTAAAATCTGATACCTTTTTTCAGGAATAGCGGCAAAGAGCTGTTTTTCAATATCTTTTGTTTTTCTTACTATTTTTGCTACATCACGCAAATCCTTTTTTTCCAAACTTGCAGGCACGGTTTGTGCAAGAGAGCCAGAAGCGAAGCACCCCAAAAGCATCAATAACAATCCCAAACGCATAGAAAAGACAACATAGTTTTGCAAGAGAAATATATGAAAAATTTTTTCACAAAAGTACTTTTTTTGCTATTTTTTCACAAAAATTTTACCGAGTCTACAATTGATTTCGCCGAGAAAAATTGATATTTTACAAAAGTTCAAACAAAAACTTTATTCAAACAATTATTTTTGCACAAGAACACTAAAAAAACAAGGGTTTTATGAACGAAAATCATATTCCTAACATTTTGTACATTGATGACGAAGAGTCTAACCTTCGTATTTTTAGAATCAATTTCAAAAGATACTATAAAGTTTTCACAACCAGCAGTATTCAGGAGGCTTATCAAATTTTGCGAGAAAACCCCATAAGCCTTATTATTACCGACCAGAAAATGCCTGAAATGTCGGGAACAGATTTTCTAAAATCTATCATCAACGAATACCCTGATGTAATTCGGATTGTACTCACGGGCTTTGCTGATATTCAAGATATTATTCAGGCTATCAACGATTGCCATATTCACCAATACGTTACCAAGCCCTACGAAAATGGTGAAATGAAAAATATCATTGATAAAGCCATAGAAAGCTATAATCTCGCCAAAGAACGTAAAGACCTTGTAGAACAGCTCAAAGAAGCAAATGAGCATTTGGAAGAAAAAGTAGCCGAAAGAACCGCCGAATTAGAATATACCACTCGCAAACTGCTGGATAGTATCAATTATGCCAAAAGAATTCAAAAAAGTGTCTTGCCCACCGAGCAAAGTATTGAAAAGCTATTCAAAGATTCTTTCATTCTCTACAAACCCAAAGATATTGTAGGTGGCGATTTTTATTCTGTATTTGATAAAGAAGATAAAATTATCGTAGCCGTAGGCGACTGCACAGGACACGGCGTACCCGGTGCCCTGATGAGTATGCTTGGCGATACACTACTTCGCTCTGTCATTGACTACAAAGAAGAACATAGCCCCGAAAAAATCTTGAATTTTTTGAGAGAAGGGGTTGCCAATGCCCTTCGTCAGGAAGATACCCAAAACCAAGACGGTATGGAAGTAGGTGTATTGGCATATCACCCTTACAGCCGTGTGGTAGAGTTTGCCAGTTCCCGCCGAGATTTGGTATATTTTGAAAATGGAGAAATGAAAGAAATTAAAGCAGATAAAGCGAATATCGGTGGTTCGGTGTATGCCAATGAAAGTTTTACACTACATACTATTCCTTTGCAAGCAGAAAGCACCTTTTATCTGTTTTCAGACGGATTTCAAGACCAATTTGGAGGCGAACTGAACCGAAAAATTGGCTCTAAAAGACTCAAAGAACTTTTTGCCTCTATTCACCATAAACCAATGTACGAGCAAAAAGTTCTTTTAGAAGCCTTCTTGCAAGAGTGGATGCAAGCCCAGCCGCATAACGAACAAATGGACGATATTCTCATTATGGGAATAAAAGTATAATTTCGGAATTAGCAATTTATACAAAGCGATAGCATCACTTTTAATAATGCTATCGCTAAGTTCAAAACACAAAGCCCGAAGTAAGCAACCAAGCCGAAAAATCCCTGAAAATAGGTTTTTGACGTTCAAAGTTATTTTTTTGAGAATTATAGCCTACATCAATAAAGAAAAAAGAATTATACTTCTGCCCCCTGAAAACCAATCCAAGTGCTGTAACTGTACCTATAGAATTATGTATATTCTCTGTTGAATTAGGTGAATCAAAAAGTAATTGCATACCTACACGGGCTCTCAAACCAACACTTTTATGCAGATAGGTATGCCTTACATAATTGAATGATATGCACATCTGCGAATGTTTTTTCAAGATACCTCTTCCCAAAGAATCTAACGTAAGAATGGCTGTACCAAGTTGAAAACCAAATTTTCCTCTATTTTTCCCAAACAGAAATCCTACTCCAAACTGATTGAATCCTTTAAGCGAATAAACATCATCTAATCGGTGGTTTCTTAAAAAATGGTGCGTATGGAATATTATCATTTTTGCACTGGCAGTATCCACCTTTGTTCTATTAAGAGTATCTTGTGCAAAAGTTTTTGAAAAAAAGAGGTAAAAACGGAAAAAAGTAGAAAAGCAATACAATTTTTTTTCATAAACAAAGTAGTTTGAGCATAAAGACTTTACAAAGTAAAAACTGAAAAGAAAACAATCAAACTTATGAGGCATTTTTTTCCAAAATTTTCAGTAAAACTGCAAAATCTTTCGGATAGGGGGCTTGTCCGTAAATCAATTCACCTTTCAAACCTTCAAATTGTAAAGCAAAAGCGTGTAAGGCAACTCTTTGCATTATAGGTTGCTCCTCTTTATCTTGAGCTAACTTAAACTTTCTTTTCAATTGCGAAAGAAACACCCAACTGCCTCCATACATTTCATCGGCTATGATAGGAGCTTTCAGGGCTTTGAGATGAATACGAATTTGGTGCATACGCCCTGTGTGGGGGCGAGCTTCTATGAGCGTAAAATTACCAATATGCCTTAAAGTCTGAAAGGTTGTATGAGCTTTCTGCCCTTCTTGGAAATCAATGGTTACCATACCTTTTTTGGAAAGTTTGAGAATAGGAAAAGTTGCCTCTGTTTGTTCAAAATGATGCACGCCTTCGGAAACAGCGTGATAAATTTTGGTAACTTTTCGGCGTTCGAAAGCAATAGAAAGATGGCGATAAGCTTCGGGGTGCTTGGCAATAGCCAGTATGCCCGAAGTCTCTTTATCCAAACGGTGGCAAAGTTGATAGTCGGGATTGTGTTTGCGTAAAAGAGCAATAATACTGGTATGCTTGCGGTCTTGGGTGCGTTCATCAAGCGTAGCCATTAGCGGCGGCTTATTGAGCAGGATATAATCTTCGTTTTCAAATAGTATTAAATCTTCAAAATTTATTTTGGACATAGAGCTTGTCTGAATATTTTGAAAGTAAGTTTATTGTTAGGTTTATGGGTTCAAAGGTTTGAGCGTTTTAAGTTCAAGGGTTTAAGGGTTCAAAGGTTTAAGGGTTTGAGGGTTCAAAAAAACACAAACTTCAAACCTCAAACTTCAGACTTTTCAACCTTTTGAGCCTTCAATCTTTTCTGCTTGCCATAAAGAGTTTTTGCTTTTCTTCTTTGGTGAGGCTATCATAGCCTTTGGCAGAAATTTTATCTAAAATAGCATCTATTTCTTCTTGGGTAGGTACATAATCAGTATTTTGAGAGCTATCGGCTTTTTTCTGTTCAGATTTGACATTGGTTTTAATGCGAACTTTCTCTTCTTTCACATAACGTACTTTCATTTTTGGCTTTCTGCGTACTCCAAAATTTCTAAAAAAGGCAAGTACCCAAGCAATAGGCTTGCTCCAATCGTTCCCTTTGCGAAGTTGCACAACAAACAAATAGCCCAGCAAAGCCCCTCCTAAATGGGCGGCATTTCCCCCTGTATTAGGGCTTGCCAAAAACAAAAATGAAACAATCACCATGAACCAAGCGATGTATTTGAGCCTCACGGGGAAAATACCAAAAAGCAACACCATAGCATTAGGGGCAATTGTTGCGGCGGCAACCATTACGGCATACACACCTCCCGAAGCTCCCAAAAGATGTACCATCTGCCGAGCGGCAAACAAACGAGGTACAGCATTATAGATTATCAGGAAAAACAAAGCTCCCATAAGTACCCCCCACACATAAATAGCTACTACTCGCTGACTACCAATGTAATCTTGTACCAAACGCCCCATCCAATAGAGCATCAGCATATTGAACAAGATATGTAAAATACCTGTGAAATCGTGCAAAAATCCATAGGAAAGAGCCGTCCAGGGGCGTGTAACAAACGTAAGCAAATCAGGGCTTAAAACTAGCCACTCCAAAGCACTTACAATAATTCTATCACTTCCCGCCAACCAGAAAATTACCCTCAAAAATCCTATCAGCAGAAAAGCAACCACATTGATAATAATGAGTTGTACCACCCCATTATTATCTCGCTTGAAAGCATTGCGAAAATCTGCAAAAATATCGGTCATTTCAGTATCTTTTAGGAATTTTCCAAACAAGTTTTATCATAATAAATCCTAACAACATTCCTGCCAAATGAGCCAAATGCCCTACTCTATCGCCGGGTAAATTTTGCCACATATACGAAACTTCAAAAACCAAATACAAAAGTACCAAATACTTTGCTTTCAGAGGAATAGGCGGAAAAAGTAATTGCAAAACCAAATTAGGAAATATCAAGGCAAAGCTCGTAACCACCCCAAAAACTGCCCCCGAAGCCCCAATGGAAGGAATTATATCGCCATTGTAGTAATCTACACCCAAAGATAATGCACCTGCTCCAATTCCGCAAATCATATACAATAATAAAAAACGATTTGTTCCTAAAACTTGTTCCAAAACACTGCCAAAAAATACCAAACCCAGCATATTGCTAAAAATATGAAAAAAATTGGCGTGCATAAACATATGCGTAAGCAGTTGATATGGCATAAAATATGGTGTCTGAATATCCCACAAGGCAAAATTTTCTATGGCATACTCAAAATTCATTGACATCAGAATAAAAGCCACTATGTTCAAAATAAGTAATGTCCTGACCGTAGGTGTAAGTGTGTACATAAAAAATTGCTAAAAATTAGTTAGTTGAAGGAAAATACGAATATTGCTTCTTTTACTTTCTGCTTTCCAACACTTCAAAGATATGAGAGTTTGCTTTTCAAATATGTTCTGCTCTGTAAAACAGCGTTGAACATTTCTGCGGTTGTAATATTTCTTGGGCTACTGCCTGAACTTTTTGTGTCGTAATGTTGAAAATATCTTGTTCATAGCGATTGTACTTTTCAGCATCTTGGAGCATTTCAAAAAAGCACAAGTTCATAGCAATATCCAATTCTTCCATTTTGGCAAAAAGATGCGTAGAAACTGCCTTATTCTGTACCTTACGCAACTCTCTTTCGCTTACGCCCTTTTCTATAAGCTCGAAAATTTCATTTTCTACGGCTTGGTTGGCTTCTTGCAGAGAAATATTAGGGTTCAACATTCCTTGAACTACAAGCAAACCTTCATCAACAGAGTTAGTAATATAAGCCGAAATATCTGTAAAAATCTGTTTTTTCCTCACCAAGTTTTCAAAAAGCCTTGATGATTTGCCACGCCCCAAAACATCGCTTATCAAGTCAGCGGTTTCAAAGTCGGGGTGCAAGCGAGCAGGCATTTTATAGGCTTTGTACAAGGCATTCAAAGGTACAGGAGCCGAAACTTCTAACCAACGAGCCTCTGTTTGCATAGGTTCGGTAGGTAAATTTCTGTGATAGGGCTTTCCTGCTTCAATAGGCTCAAACCATTTGCGAGCCAAACGCTCAACTTCTGCTACCGAAACATTACCCGCAACACACAAAATGGCATTATTAGGGCGATAAAAACGAAAGAAAAAGTCTTTCACATCTTGCATTGTAGCCTGCTCTATGTGGCTGATGTCTTTGCCAATTGTAGCCCATCGGTAGGGGTGTTTCTCGTATGCCAAAGGACGCAGTTTTAGCCATACATCACCATAAGGCTGATTGAGATAGCGTTGCTTAAATTCCTCAATCACTACATTTCTCTGCACTTCCAGAACTTTTTCATCAAAAGAGAGCGATAACATTCTATCGGATTCCAGCCAAAAAGCCGTTTCCAAATTGCTTGCGGGCAAGGTGATGTAATAGTTAGTTATATCATTAGAGGTAAAAGCATTACATTCGCCGCCTACTCTTTGCAAATGCTCATCAAAATTGGGTATATGCTTTGAGCCACCAAACATCAAATGCTCAAAAAGATGTGCAAAGCCTGTTTTCGTTTCGTTTTCATCTTTTGCTCCTACATTATAAAGCAAATTAAACGCCGCAATGCCTACATTTTTATTTTGATGAACTAAAACCCTTAATCCATTGGATAGTGTAAATTTCTCGTATTGTATCATAGTGTCGTGTTGAAGTTTTTTACTTGCATAAATACCTAAAATCCGGCATCTTGCTTCTTGATGCCTATTTCCATAAATGTCTAAACAAAGTGTATATCCTTTACCATTTCGTAATTGAATTTTTCGTTGATAAGATTACGAATTTTGCTTTTGTGCATCATCAATTCCTGACGCAGTACAGAGGAAACAATCTTTATGTGCAGAATGTTATTTTTGAGATAAATATTTTGAGTTTGCTCCGCAATAGGTTTCCCCATTACACTTTGCCAAATATCTTTGATGTTGAGTTCATCAAAACGAACTTTCTGAGGAAACTGACTAACAACTCCCTCTAAAATTTCTTTGAGCAAATGTGGCTGAGCGTTTCTTTTCTGAGATGGCATAAATGTTGGGTTTGAGGTTTGAAATTTAAGGTTTGAAGTTTAGGGTTTGAGGTTTAAGGTTTTTGCTGTTGAATTTTGCACTTTTTAAGCCTAAAAATATCGTGATTATTTACGTTCAAAAGTTTAAAAGTTCAAGAGTTTGAGAAAAAGTTTTCTTCATTTTTCTATACTACAAATAAGACCTAAACAATTACAAAATAGCCTATATTCAAAATATTTAACCAAACTCCTTGTTTTATCTCCTATCTCCTTAATTTTAGCTTCAAATTTACGAAAAATCACGGCACGGATACTTAAAATTTTGAAAAAAATGATGTTTGAACAGAAAAAAACTGATTTTCAAAACCAAAGTCATACCTCTTTCGTTTGTATTGAAAAAAGATTATGCTTTCTAAAATTTTTTCTTGGGCTTTTATAGGAATATTCTTGTTTTCTTTACCAACTTGCGGACAAAAAAAGTCTGCTAAATCTAATAGCAATATGGAAATATCTCAGAATGCGAAATTGGAAGTTGCCACGCTGGGAGCGGGCTGTTTTTGGTGTGTTGAAGCTGTTTTTCAGCGAATAAAAGGCGTTGTAAAAGTGGAATCGGGTTATTCAGGGGGTAAAACTGAAAATCCTACTTACAAAGCTGTTTGTGAAGGTATTACAGGGCACGCCGAAGTCTGCCAAATCACTTTTGATAAAAACCAAATCAGTTTTACTGAAATTTTAGAAGTTTTCTTCGGCACTCACGACCCCACCACCCTCAACCGACAAGGTAACGATGTAGGCACTCAGTACCGCTCGGCTATTTTTTATCACAATGAAGAGCAACGAAAAACTGCTGAAAAAGTTATTCAAACACTTACAGCGGAAAAGGTTTTTGAAAAACCTATTGTAACCGAAGTTACACCATTCACCAAGTTTTACAAAGCAGAAGATTACCACCAAAACTATTACAACAACAATCCTACGCAGGGCTATTGTTATTTTGTTATCCGCCCCAAAATTGAAAAATTGCAAAAGGTATTCAAAGAAAAGCTGAAGTAGCTAAATGTGTCTGTATCAGGATTTACAGGATTGAAGAATTTACAAGATAAAAGTGGGAAAAATAATCCTGCTAATCCTAAAATCCTCAAAACCTTGATAATAACGAAAAATTGTCTGCATCAGAATTTATAGGATTGAAGGATTGACAAGATAAAAGTAGAAAAATAATCCTGCTAATCCTAAAATCCTCAAAACCTTGATAATAACGAAAAATTGTCTGCATCAGGATTTGCAGGATTTACAAGATAAAAGTGGGAAAAAATAATCCTGCTAATCCTAAAATCCTCAAAACCTTGATAATAACGAAAAATTGTCTGTATCAGAATTTATAGGATTGAAGGATTGACAAGATAAAAGTAGAAAAATAATCCTGCTAATCCTAAAATCCTCAAAATCCTGATACTGACAAAAATGTTACAGCACAAGCAACCTCATCTATTGGGTTTAGGTTTTCTTTTGGGTTTATGTTTTTTGTGGTGCGTTTGCTTATTCTTTTCGTGTTTTTCTTGTTTCTCTTTTGCCTTGAGTTTTTGTTCAAGGGCTTGTGTAACCATCTTACTTTGCTCTAAAGCCTGCTTTTTCTGTTCTTGGGCATTATTTCCCTCATCGGTAAGTTGGGCAAGCGTTTCAGGGAAAATACCCTTTTCGTTCATTTCAATAAATGCTCTTACTTTTTCCACTGAAAGCGAATACCAATTGCTATCATTTTCATAGCCAAACCACATCAACTTACGGAAAATATCAGTTTTTTTCAGTTCAACAATACCTTGTTGAGTTTTCAGAGGCTTTTCTATGGTTGGAAAATCTTTCAGAGCCTCCATATAAGTTTCCAATTCGTAGTTGAGGCAACATTTGAGCCTACCGCATTGTCCCGAAAGTTTAGCAGGATTGAGTGAAAGGTTCTGGTAGCGTGCCGCCGAAGTATTCACACTTTTGAAATCTGTGAGCCAAGTAGAACAGCAAAGTTCACGCCCACATACCCCTATACCTCCGAGCCTGCCTGCTTCCTCACGCAAACTGATTTGTCGCATTTCTACCCTTATCTTGAACTCTGCGGCAAGTATCTTGATAAGCTCTCTGAAATCTACACGGCTTTCGGCAGAATAGTAAAATGTAGCTTTGGTATTATCTGCTTGAAATTCCACATCAGTCAGTTTCATTTCCAAAGCCAGTTCTTGAATGATTTGCCGAGTTCGGAACATTGTAGGCATTTCACGAGCCTGAGCCTCTTTCCATTTTGCCAAGTCCTTTTCTGTGGGAATACGCAAAATAGTAGGCAGTTCGGCGTTTTCATCTACCTTTTTTTTGAGCATTTGCAAGCGTACCAATTCACCTTGCAAAGCTACTTTTCCGATATGATAGCCCGAAGTTGCTTCTACTACTACGGCATCGCCTGTAAGGAGGTCAAACTTTTGTGTATTCCTAAAAAATGCCTTAAAGCCATTTTTGAAACGTACTTCTACGACATCAAACTTTTGGTCTGCGGGCAATTCCATATTGGAAAGCCAGTCGTAGCTATTCATTTTATTACAAGAACCACTTTTGCAACCTCCCCCACAACCCACCGCTGATGTATCCGTAGAGCAACCTCCTGACGAGCAAGAAGTGCAAGCCATATTTCTACAATTTTTGAAGCGATAAAATAACTATAAAGAAAAAAATGAAAATTTTTCAAACCACAAAGATAAAAAAGGTTCTGAAAAATTGCAAAGAATTGTGCAAGGCAAATGAAAAAATCACTATTTTTGCCTAAAAAAGCACTTTACTAAAACTTTTGTTCTGTGTTAGAAGACAATTTTCAACATAAAGGTTTGCGAAAAAAATTAGTTGAGGAAATTCGCCGAAAGGGTATCAGAGATGAGAATGTATTAAATGCCCTAATGGCTGTGCCAAGGCATTGGTTTCTGGATTCTGTTTTTCTGCAACACGCTTACCAAGACAAGGCTTTCCCTATTGAAGAAGGACAAACCATTTCTCAGCCCTATACCGTAGCCTTTCAGACCGAACTTTTACAAATTCAACCTTTGCAGAGTGTTTTGGAAATTGGTACAGGTTCGGCATATCAGGCTTGTATTTTGGCAGAGCTTGGGGCAAAAGTTTATACCATTGAATACAACGAAACGCTTTTCCGCAAAGCCCGCCGAATGATTGATATTTTACGCTACGACAAAAAAGTACAATGCTTTCACGGCGATGGCTCACAGGGCTTGCCTCATTTTGCCCCTTATGATGCCATTATCGTAACCGCAGGGGCACCCGCCGTGCCTGAAAGTTTGCTTTTTCAGTTGAAAATTGGCGGCAGACTTGTTATTCCCGTAGGCGACCACCAAACCCAAAAAATGATGCGTATTACTCGCAAAGGCGAAAAACAATTTACCCAAGAAGAGTTTGATTATTTCAGCTTTGTACCTCTCTTGGGTAAAAATGGTTGGCAAAAATAGACTGCTGGGTTAATTTCTACTCCGAGCAAAGCCTATTCCAAGTTGAAAGTAAAAATGGCTCAAATTATCTCGGATAGGGTCTGAAATTTGTACTACATTAGAAGTCCATTCTGTGGGTCTGCCTATATCCCAACGATAGCCCAGTTTTAAGCGAAGAATACCACCTTCACTGGGGCGACTAATCCAATAGGAAGAAACAGCCAAGTCCAATAAAAAAGGTCTTGCATTAAATCTTACTGCATTGGCATTTTGCAACAAATTACTCATAGAAGTTTGTCCTATATTTCTTTCAGCTACTACGCTTGCCCCTACAAAACTACCCCCAAGCCCAGGCACTACCCGCCAGCGGTCTTTATTCAACACATCATAACCCACCAAAAAGGAAAAATAAAAGTTTGTCCAACTACTTGCCGAAGAAAAATTGGTTTCTATGGCAAAATCACTTTCTGTGGCAATTTTTTTATTCCAACTTGAAAAATATACACCAAAAGGCAAAACCGCACCCGATACTCGTCTAAATCCATTTTCAGCGAGCAAATCGCTTAAATTTCTGAAATCATACAGACTCAGACCGCTGTAAAAATCAAAAGTTCTGCCTTTGGAAGCATTGAAACTGGTTACCTCTTGGGCATTGACAGAAAAAGCACAAAGCAATACAAGCAATAGAATAAAATTTCTCATAAACGAACCTGTTTGGATTTTCCCCTTTCAAACGCTATAAAAATACAAATTGTTTTCTTTTTGTAAGTATTTATGTTCAAAAAATTCAGCGTTTGATGTTCAAACCTTTAAGAGTTTTATCTCCCATTTTCTGTCTGACGTCTATTTTCTAAAATCCTGTTCCCTGTCTCTTTTTTCCTGTTCCTTTACTGCAAACTATACCTAAACAATTACTTCTTTTTTTGAATTTTAAGAACACTTTTTTGTATTTTTGCAGTATAGCAAGGCTTGAACATCTAATATTTTACTTGATAAACAGAAACAAAGCTGTATGCTTTTCACCGACCAACTTCACCGTACCATAAAATTACCCTACCTGCCCCAACGTATCATTTCGCTTGTACCTTCACAAACCGAACTGCTTTTTCATTTGGGTTTAGCAGAAAAAATTGTAGGTATCACCAAATTTTGTGTGCATCCCCACGAGCATGTACAAAATATTCCCAAAATAGGTGGAACAAAAAATTTTCATTTTGAAAAAATTGATGAATTAGCCCCCGACCTTATCATTGCCAACAAAGAAGAAAACTATAAAGAAGGCATTGAACGCCTCGCAGAAAAATACCCCGTTTGGATAAGCGATATTTACACGCTGGAAGATGCCCTCAAAATGATTGTTAGTATTGGCGAAATATGTGCCAAAAAAATGGAAGCTCAAATGGTTGCCGCATTTATCCAATCCAATTTCAGCTTGCTTACTAAAACGTACAAAGGCAAAGTGGCTTACCTGATTTGGAAAAATCCGTATATGGTGGCTGGCAGTCATACTTTTATCAATGATATTCTGCAAAGATTAGGTTTTGAGAATATTTTTGCAGAAAAATCTCGCTATCCACAGGTTTCTCTTCCCGAAATTGCCGAAAAAGAACCCGATTACATTTTTCTTTCTTCCGAGCCTTACCCTTTCCAAGAAAAACACTTACAAGAAATGCAGACGTTTTTCCCCGATAGCCAAGTAAAATTAGTTGATGGAGAAATGTTTTCTTGGTATGGTAGCCGCCTTTTAGAGGCAATCAAGTATTTTCGTAATTTTCTCAAAAAAGCGTGATTTTTAGGCTTAATTTTTGTTGTAGTTTTCAAAATTGACTATTTTGCCCCACCAAAAATTACAACTATGTTTGAAGACGACAACTTTGATGAGGACGATAAAAAAAGCCTTGAGGAACTTTTAGAAGCTATCCAAAAAAATCCCAAAGACCCACAAGCCTTCTCTGCTTTGGGCAGATATTTCAATAACAAAGGTGAATATCAGCAAACTATTCAATATCTGGGTAGCCACTTGGAAGAGTGGTCGGAGGATTATGGTTTTTTAGATACACTTGCTTTCGCTTATCGTGAGCTACAAGACTATCCGCAAGCCTTAAAAATTTATCAGCTCATTGATAAAAAATATCCCAACGAAAATTGGGTAATGAAGAATTTGGCTTGGTGTTTGGCAGGACTGGGCAGATACGAAGAAGCCATAGACTATCATTTACGCGTGCATAGAACAGAGCCTTATGATGCTTGGAACTTACGAAACTTGGGCTGGTGCTATCTGAAAATCCGTGATTATGAAAATGCCTTGCAATATCATTTGGAATCGGATAAATACGAACCTAATAACCCTTGGAATTTGGGTAAAATAGGCTACTGCTACGGACAATTAGGCGATTTTGAAAATGCCCTTTCTTATCATCTCAAAGTAGCAGAATTAGACCCTACCGATGCGTGGAATTTGAGCAATGCAGGTTGGGTATATTCATCTATGCGAAACTATGAAGAAGCTCTCAAATATCATCTGAAAGCCTACGAGTTAGAACCCAGTGATGCTTGGAACATAAGCCAAATAGGTTGGTGCTACTCTTCTTTGGGTAAATATCAGGAAGCCATTACTTGGCACGAAAAATGCTATGAGCTTAACCCTTACGACTCTTGGAATACAGGTACTTTGGCTTGGTGCTATGGGAAAATTGGGAATTTCCAAAAATCTTTGGAATGGCATCTAAAAACCGAACAAATCAACCCCGTTGATAGTTGGAACTTGGCAAATATTGGCTTTGCTTATCAAAAATTGGGCGATTATACAAAAGCTCTTGAATATCACCTCAAAGCTCATCAGCTCAACCCCACTGATAGTTGGAATCTCAGACAGCTGGGCTGGGTCAATTTTGTTTTAGGTGATTTGAGCAAAGCCGTTTTCTATTTAGAACAAGCCGAAGACCTCAATAGCAATGGTATCAACCTGCTCTACCTTGCACACGCCTACCTTGCACAAGGCGATAAAAAAAAGGCGGAGCAAACCTATCTGGAAAGCGTTGTACTGGCTCCTGATGAGGCTACTTTTGTAAGAGATGCCAACGAAGACTATATCTTTTTGCAAAAGTATGGCATTAGCAAAAAAGACTTTCAAAAAATTTTGGAACAAGCTATTGAATATCGCAGAGAAAATGATAAAATCATCCGTGCCGCCGAAAATAATGATATTGACCAGCTTCTCCAAATTCATAGCCAAAACCCTAACAATTTTGCGGCTATCTATGAAATTGCCGATTTTTATGCCCGAGAAGAAGATTATGAAAAAGCCCTTGATTTTTATCTGAAAGCTGAAAAAATCAATCCCGAACACATCAATACACTGCTTGAAATTGCCTTTTGCTATCGCGAAATGGGGGCATTCCAGAACTCTCTGGCTTACTATCAAAAAGTTGATAAGCTCAAACCCAACAACGCTTGGATACTCAAAAATATAGGCTGGTGCTATTCGTCATTGGAAAATTATCAGGAAGCTCTGCTTTACCACGAAAAAGTAGTAGAACTTACCCCACAGGATTCTTGGAATTTGAGCAATACGGGCTGGTGTTATCTCAAACTCAAAGATTATTCCAAAGCTATTGAATACTTTTTGAAAGCCTCTCAAATCAATCCTGCTGATGGCTGGACTTTGGGCAAAATTGGCTGGTGCTACTACAAACTGGGCAACTATCAAAAATCTTTGGAATATCACCTCAAAGCACAAGAAAACAACACCTCCGAACCTGCTTGGAATTTGGGTAGAATTGCACAATCGTATCTGGCACTGAAAAATTTAGACCAAGCCCAAACCTACATTATGGACTCGCTCCAAATAGATGATGAGCCTTATTTTCGTATTATTGCAGGGCATATTTGGCTTTGCTCCCAAAAAATTGATGAGGCTTTCAAACATTACAAAATAGCTGTTGCACCTTATGGCTCTTGGGAAAATTTTAGCAATGATTTTGATATAGACAAAGAGGCGGTTCTTTCCTATGGTATTCCCGAAAGTTCTTGGGAAAATATCAAAAGCCAACTCAAAGATTTTTATGAGAAAAACTCGGGCAATACCCACTATCAAGACGACCATTTTAGCGATAGATAAAATTCACCTAACAATTCCCTAAAATTGGCAAGAAATTTGCTCCATATTTTACAATTGTTGGACTTTATTGATTGATGAAAAAATTATGAAAAACTATTCATTTACTAATCATAAATTTTTGTACTTCTCAGCAACACTTTTAATGCTTTTCGCAACGCTTATCGTGTTTTTTCATTTTGCAAGCGAAAATCAGCAAAAAGAAAGCAAAGCTACTACCGAAGAAAACAACTATCCCATACCTTCTCCCGCTACCTCTCTGAACAAAGTTGCTACGCCCATTCATACCGAGCAAGAAAAACCTGCCGATTTACTCAAACGCAAAGTTACTTTTCAGTGGGAAGTAGATGGCTGGAATATGTTTTGCCCCAATGTAGAGCCTCTGCTCAATAGCCAAGAAAGAGGAAAAGTTACTTTCAAAGTGAAAATAAACGAAAAAGGCAAACTGGTAGCTCTGGAAGTGATTGATAACCTTTCTACCCTTTCCGAAGAAAGCATACAAAGTTTCAAGACAACCTTGGAAATGGACCTAGAAAGCTGTATTGAAAGAAAAAATGTAAAAATTGAGCCTATTAGCAGTGGAATTGTAACATTTTTTGTAAATTAGCAGAAAAATTGCCACTGCCTTGAAAATAAAAAAATCAGATTGGATTATTGGAAGTGTTCTTGTCGTTTTTTTAGCCTCGTTGCCATTTTGGCTTCCCAAAAATGAACCTTCTCAGAAAAAACGCAAGTTAGATTGGACACCCACTTTCAAAAAAATAGAAAACAAACCTTACGCCAGCAAGGCTTTTTATTTATTGCTTGAAGATTTATTTCCTAAAAAGAAAATCAAACTTCGCCTTGATGTTTTCCCGAACGATTCGCTTTTTTTGTACAAATCCAAAGAAGTAGCTTCCAAATATAATTTGTTTTATGCCCATTTGAAAGCAGATGCCGACCAAGAATTTGCTAATGCCCTGAATAGCTTTGTATATTATGGTGGAGAGGCATTTATGGCGGCAGAGTATTTTTCTTATCTTTTAGAAAATGAATTCGGGAAAGCACTTATTACACGCGGATACACAACTTCCAACGCATTAGAAATTAGATTTTTGCACCCTAAACTCGCTGGCAAAACCTACCTGTTTCCCAATCTCACACATTATTCGGCATTTCAAGTGTATGGGATTAAAAACTTTACTCCAAATGATACTAAACAAGCACAAATAGATGATGACGAAAACGGACTCGCCTCTGAAAACAATCTTTCAAGCGAACACGCCTCCGAAAACAACCTTTCAGATGAACCACAAGCCGAAATTTTAGCCGTAGATCAGTACGAAAATCCTGTTTTCATTAAAATCAAGAAAGGCTCGGGTACGCTGTATGCTTGCTCACTTCCTCTCATTTTTACGAATTATGGCATTTTAGACGATAACCAACGTGATTTTATCGCCAGAGTGATTTCGCATCTGCCTGTACGCGATGTGCTTTGGGAAGACGAAATCAAGTGGCGGTATCAGTACACCAAAAGAGAGGACGAAACCCCCGAAGGCATTAAAGAATTAGCTTTTCTGCGGAAAAATCCGCCGCTTTGGTGGGCATTTTGGCTTACACTCGCAGGGATAGCCTTGTTTATTTTGTTCAAAGCCAAAAGAGAGCAAAGAATTATCCCTATTTTGGAAAAAAATACCAACACCAGTTTAGAGTTTGCCCAAACCATTGGTAGGCTATACTTCAACTACCAAGACCACAGAAACCTTGCAGAAAAGAAAATTTTATACTTTTTAGAATTTTTGCGTTCCAATTATTTCATCAACATTTCCGAAAATCCCGATGAAGCCACTATCCATAAAATAGCCTCTAAATTAGCAGTAAGCGAGGAAAAGGTCAAAGAAACTTTTACGATTATTCAGGAAATAAAAGCAAAACCCGCAATTTCGGAAGACGATTTACACAAACTTACAAAATACATCAATCAAATCAAGAAAGCAACGATGCTTGCTTAAATTTGTACCAAAACATAATATTCATAACCCTATGAAGTTTCCGCTTATACAAATAGCCCAATTGCTTTCGGCTCGCATAGAAGGCAATTCAGATATTGAAATTTCAAATGTTGCCAAAATCCAAGAAGCCCAAGCAGGCGATATTGCCTTTTTGGCAAATCCTAAATACGAACCTTATATTTATACTACCCAAGCCTCCGCTGTAATTGTCAGTAAAGATTTTGAGCCTAAACAAGCTATTTCCACTACTCTTTTAATCGTAGAAGACGCCTACACTGCTTTTTCAACTCTTCTTTTAGAATATGAAAAAATCATCAATTTGCCCAAAAAAGGCATTGAACAACCTTGCTTTATTAGCGAAAAAGCCATTTTAGGCGAAAACCTCTACATTGGAGCATTTGCATACATTGGTGAAAATGCCCAAATAGGAAATCATACGCAAATTTATCCAAATGTTTTTATAGGCGAAAATGTGAAAATTGGCAAAAATACCATTATTTATGCAGGAGCTAAAATTTACAAAAATTGCGTTATTGGTGATAACTGCGTAATTCATTCAGGGGCAGTGATAGGTAGCGATGGTTTCGGCTTTGCCCCCCAAGCCGATGGCTCTTTCAAAACTATTCCACAACTTGGCAATGTAATTATTGAAGACAACGTAAGTATTGGAGCTAATACCACCATAGACCGAGCTACTCTGGGAGCTACTATCATCAAAAAAGGTGTAAAAATTGATAACTTGGTGCAAATTGCTCACAATGTAATTGTAGGCGAAAACACCGTCATAGCCGCCCAAACTGGCATAGCTGGCTCTACGGAAGTAGGAGCCAATTGTATGTTCGGAGGGCAAGTAGGAATTGCAGGGCATCTGAAAATCACTAATAAAGTTAATATTGGGGCACAATCGGGCTTGGGAACAGATATTACCCAAGAAAATACCAATTGGCAAGGCTCACCCGCTATGGATTTGAAAGAGTTTTACCGAGCTTACGCTGTTTTCAAAAAATTGCCCGAAATGTACCGAAAACTCGCCCATATTGAACGCCAAATACAAGAAGAGTAAAAGAAACGTGCCACTTCGTACTAAAAAGCGAAAACATTGCTTTTAGCAACGTTTTCGCCCATAAAAAAGATTATGGTAGCAACTTCCGCAGAAGTTCATCAACTTTATCAGTAGAAACGCCAATATGATGCTCTTTATCTATAATCAGATAGCCGCCATCAGCTTTTACATAATCGGTGATATGCTGTAAATTGACAATATAAGACTTGTGGCATCTGAAAAATTCAGGTATATCGGCAAGCATTGTTTCAAAATTTTTTAGCCTCTTGCTCAGCGTAACAGGTTTGGCGTTTTTTAGAAATACTTTCGTGTAAGAACCTTCCCCCTGAAAAAATAAGATTTCACTTATATCTACAAAACTGATGTTGCCCAAAGTATGCAGGGCAATTTTTTTATTGGCATTTTGCTTGAGGTTATGTTTGAGAATACTCAAATTTTCTTGCTTTCGGTGCTGATTTTTGCGGAACAATTCAAGAGATTGAAGCAAGTCCTCTATTTCAATGGGTTTGAGCAAATAATCTACTGCCGAAAGTTTGAAAGCCTGAATAGCATAACGATTGTAAGCCGTAACAAAAATGATAGAAAAATTAACCTCGCTCTCATCAAAAAAATCCAGCAGTTCCAAGCCGCTATGTCCGGGCATTTCTATATCCAAAAATACCAAATCAGGCTTGTGCTTATGAATAGATTTTACCCCCGAAGGCAAATCTTTACACAAATCTACTACTTCTATATCAGTAGCACACTCAGCAAGCAAACCTTGCAAAAGGACTCTTGCCATTTCTTCATCATCAATAATAATAGCTCTGAACATAATTGTAACATTTCTGAAAAAAACAACTAAAAAGGTATAGAAAGAATGACCTTAGTGCCCGTAGGCATATCTCCCTCGTATTTGTCAATAATTTCAACCCCCAATTTTTTAGTGGTGGCTCTATTCAAGATTTCCAAGCGTTTTTCGTTGGCTTGGGTTGCAAAAGACTTATGCTTCTCACTTTTGATTTGATTAAGCTCTTGAGAACGCTTTCTGCCTATGCCGTTATCTTCAATAATTACACAAAGTTCTTTTTCTTGCACTTTTTCCTGAAAAGTTATTTCCAAACTTCTATCCGTTTCTTTGTGTAATAAGCCGTGCTTGATAGCATTTTCTACGTAAGGCTGAATAATCATTGGGGGCAATTCTATGGTATCGCGATGCGTAAGAGCTTCGGTATCAATAGAATAAGTAAAATTATCTTTGAAACGCATTTTTTCAAGCTCCAAATAGAGTTGTAAGGTTTCAATTTCTTCTACAATGCTAATGGTTTCTTTTTCAGACTGCTCTAAAACCAAACGAGTAAGTTTTGAAAATTTTGCCAGATAGCTATTGGCTTTCATTTTATCGTTGGTAAAGATATACGCCTGAATGGTATTGAGGGCATTGTAGAAAAAATGCGGGTTCATCTGTGATTTGATAGATTTAAGCACCGATTTGTTGAGTTGTTGCTCTAAAATAATTTTTTCTTGCAAAAGAAAATTTTGTTTTCGCAAATCTTTGATTTTTAAGCGATAATAAAAGAAGCCTGCTGTCATTACCAAGAAAGCTACAAAAGCCCAAAACCAACCTGTTTTCCAAAAAGGGGCACTAATAATAAAATTGATGCTCTGAGGCGTAATTCCTTCGTTCAACTTAAACTCCAAAAAATAATTTCCCGCCTGCAAGGCTTCAAAATTCAAATTTCTTTCGCTCAATTCTTTCCAAGCACCTTTATTGAGCCGATAATACAAATTATTGGTGCGAGCAGAACCAAAATCTAAAACAGAAACTCCAATGTTGATGTTATTTTCATTGTACTTCAAATAAATTTTTTCTTGAATACGGCGAGGTATATCATTCACAATAAAATTGCGTAGTTGCAAAATAGGACTGACGCGTTCAGGACTTTTCTTCAAAAAACTAATGCGTGTAACTCCTTCGCCATTGAGTAATATAATAAAATCGCCACTCACCGTAAAATCATTCACCTCATAGGCGTTGATATGCACATCTATCATTTTTATTTTATCACGAAGCAAATCCCATATAAATAGACCCCTATTTGTGAGAATATACAAGTTGCTATCAAATTTTTTCACAATCCTGATTTCATTATTACCCGCTTCAAATAAATGGTTGAGGTTTTTGAGTTGCGTTTCGTTTTCTATGGCATAAAAATTTCCTTTGGTGCTTAAAGCATACAAGGTTTGATGAGCAAAGAAAAGTTTGGATGCATAAAAAGAATTATCATCAAAGATAAGTTCTTGCACTTTTTCGGGGCTAACCTTAAATAAACCTAAATTCGTAGCAAAATAAATGGTATTTTTTTCGGGATTGTATGCAACTCCCTTTCCCCTACTCCTGCCAACCATTTGAATTACCGAATACGAGGGCATTGCTTTGGTATAAACATCACCTTTATCCCATTCGGAAGTGCTTGAATTATCCCCAAAACTAATTAAACCACAATACCCGCTGGCGACAAAAGCATAATACTTTTCATCTATGCGAACCATATCTTTGATAGCAATCTCAAAAAAGCGTTTTTGCTTATATTCTTTTTGAGGCAAATGTGTAAAACCTTTGGACGAGAAAAATATATCTCCTGATAACGTATCGTAATGCAGGTAGTAAATTTCTGTATTATCTGTAAGTTTTTTTAGGATTTTTTTTATGCTAAAATTTTCATCATACAAAATCAATTCACCTTTTTTGGTTGCTATGAGAAAATCTTTCCCTATGTTGGTAATACGATAAGGCAGATAGGTGTTCAAAGGCAAAAACAAATGTTCCAAATCAGCCACGAGCAAAACTCCTTGATTGGTGGTAGAAAACCAATAATTGTTTTGCCTATCCTTCAGCACAGCTGAAATGCTTTTATCTTCAAAATAAACCTTAAAAAAACGAAAATTAGGAACAAGTGTATAACAGAAAGTTCCTTTGGGGGTATGAATCCAAAGTTCGTCTTTGAGAAAATTCGCATAATTGATAGAAGTTGTAATTTCGGGAATGGGTAAGGTTTCTAAAAACTGCAAATCTGTATCAAAAACCCATATTTTTTTTTGCTGATTGTAGCGTCCTAAAACATATATCTTTCCTTGATGAAAAAAAATCTGTTTGAGTTCTTTGGATTTTTCTTGTAGGTAAGTGGTATGCTTTACCTTCAAATCCTTATCTATTTTGTAGATAATACCATCAAGTATGAAAAAATTTTCTTGCAAGCTACTGGCACACTCAATAACTGCAAACTGATTGGATAACGTCAGGGTTTTTAGGTGTTTGAGCGTTGCAATATCATATACATCTATGCCATCTTTTTGCAGAATAAGCAAATACTTTTCTGTAAGGCTAATAGGTATATAGGCAATAGGTTTATTTTGGCTTAAACTATGCAAGCTATCATTTTCCACATAATACAGATAGCCATCAAAATTTTCGTACCAAATCCGTCCTTTGCTATCTTCTCGGATACTACTCCCTGATAAAGAAGTTTGCTCATTGGAATAATATGCCTGATACTCGTGCCCATCGTAGCGAAACAAACCCGCATCGGTAGCAAACCAGATAAATCCCTTGCTATCTTGCATTACATCATACACCGAATTGGAAGGCAGTCCGTTTGTCTGATTGAGCCAAATACTATATGGCATTTGGGCAAATGCACCCAAAACTTTCAGCGATAAGAAAATAATTGTCAGTAATGCTTTCAAGATTTTAGCTTTTTTACACAAAGATAATAAATTTTGCCCAAATATCTTTACTAATTTATACCAAACACACTTTTCAATGTATGAAAAGCGGATTTGTTTTTACAAAAGTGTAAATACTTTGTTCCTCTCAAAAGTGTAATTTTGGGGAAGTCTTAAAATTTTGAGTAGTTTTATTTTGGTCTAAAATCTTACTTTTCTTGTAATTGATTAGGTCTCATTTGTAGTATAGAAACAGGAAACAAGATTTAGAACGCTGGACATTTAGAGGGAGTAAATTTTTCCCAAAACTTTTGAACCTTCAAACTTTTTGAACGCAAATAATTATCTTTTCTTTTTGTTTCCGTAGATTTTGGCAGTTTTGTAAAGGGAAAATAAAAGCAAAATAAACTTTCGTAAAATAGGAAAAAGGTTTCCCAAAAATTACCACTCTCCTTTGGCAAGAGTTGTTCATCTTTGGAGCAAGTTTCACCCACAAAAATATAGAACTTATGAAAAGAATCGCAATTATTCCGCTACTACTGCTATGCAGTACACTTTGGGCTCAAAAAGTTCCCGATTTCACCTTCTCTGAAAATATGGCAAATCCCGAACTACGTGGCAAAAAGCTCACTATTCAGGGCAAACTCGTAGCCGTCTCTGAAGGTAGAGGAGGTGATGACTACTTTTTTTTAGATAAAAAACCCAATAAAACCTTGCTTATCCACGTAAGCAATAAGGGAGATTACTTTGATAGAGATGCTCCCAAATACGTAGATGAAGTAGTGTATTATCACTTCACACCTGAACTGCTAAAAAAGATACAATTTGAACCCAGTAAATATGAAGAGGGCGAATACAACATTTCTGCCATAGACGATAGCGTTCCGTATGAAGAAATTAGTGAAAAGAAAATAAAAATCAAACGTGGGGGCTTTGGCGAGAAAGATGAAGATGGCTATCTGCTAATGGGAATACAAATGTTTCAGATTAAGAAGTTCAAATCAAAAGCAGATTTTGAAAAGTTTAAGAAAGAATTTTTAAGCAATCCTTAACCTCTAAATTTATACAAAAATGAAAAAAGTTGCACTATTTACTCTCTTGTTTTGTAGCTTACTGGTAGTAAGTGGCTGGGCACAAAATAGTTTCAAATTTACTCAAAAGCCTGCCAACGAGGGCTGTGAAGCCAAAGGTAAAACCTTCAATATAGAAGGCAAATTAGTCGCCGAACGCCTCGTAGGAGATGATGGCGGAAAAGCTCTGCATTTTGTTGCTAAAAAAGGTAGAGATGTATTACTTACCATTGTGGCACTCAATCCTGAGCAAGAAGCCACTGACATAAGCTATCACTATCTTACCAAAGACTTTTTGGAGGATTTAGAAATTAGCGATTTTGGTGGCAAAGGCGAATTGAGTCTTGATAATATGTACAGCAAATACAAATGCGAATCTATTTCCCAATTTAATGTAAAAAAAGAAGTAAAAGAGTACAATGGCACAACCGTTGGTGATTTCAAAAGCAAAAAAGCAATAGATGAGTTCAAAAAGTTGCTTAAACCCTAATAAAACCACTTTCTGGCTTTCAAACCCTTGAAGTAAAATTCAAGGGTTTTTATTTTGTTTTGATAACAACCCAAAATTTACTTATTTGCCTTAAAAATGATTGTTTATGCAAAAACTCTTTCTTTTAGACGCTTTCGCTCTCATATACAGGGCTTATTATGCTTTTATCAATAACCCTCGCCGCACCAGCAAAGGAGTGGAAACCAGTGCTATTTTTGGCTTTCTCAATACGCTTTTAGAGGTTATCAAGAAAGAAAAACCTACTCATTTGGCGGTTGCCTTTGATACCGCCGAAGCTACCTTTCGCCACGAAAATTTCCAAAACTATAAAGCCCACCGAGAAGAACAACCCGAAGGCATCACTATTGCAGTGCCTTATATCAAGCAAATATTAGAGGCAATGCGTATTCCTATTTTGGCTATGCCCGGCTACGAAGCTGATGATATTATCGGCACTATCGCCAAACAAGTAGCCCGTGAAGATTTCCCCGTGTATATGATGACCCCCGATAAAGACTTTTGCCAACTTATTGAAAACCAAAAAATATTCATCTATCGCCCCGCTACCAAATTTGCCCCTGCCGAAATTCTTGACGAAGCCAAAGCTCTTGAAAAGTTTGGCGTACAACGCATTGAGCAAGTTATTGATATTTTAGGCTTGCAAGGCGATGCTTCTGATAATATACCCGGTTTGCCTGGTGTAGGCGAAAAAACTGCCCAAAAGCTCATTGCCGAATACGGAAGCGTAGAAAATCTTATTGCCAATGCCGATAAACTAACAGGAAAAATTGCTGAAATTGTCAAAAATCACGCACAGCAGGCTTTGCTTTCCAAAGAACTTGCTACTATTCATCTGCAAGTGCCTATTCAATACAATATAGAGGATTTTCGTCTGAAAGAGTATGATAAAACCGCCCTTGCAAAAATTTTAGATGAATTAGAGTTCAAAACGCTGAAAACGAAACTTATCGGCTTGACCGAAGAAGAGAAACAACAGCAAAAATCTGCCAAAAAACAAGCCGCTACACCACAATTAGACCTATTTGGTGCTACTACACAAGGCGAAAAGAGCAATCCAAATGCAGAAAAAACGGAAGTTATTCCTACTGAACTGCAAAATATACGAACCAAGTTGCACCATTACCACATCGTAGATACCCCCCTATTACGTCAGAAACTTATTGAGTTTTTGCATCTGCAAAAGGCTTTCTGTTTTGATACAGAAACCACTTCCTTAGACCACCTTCAAGCCGAGCTGGTAGGTATTTCTTTTGCTTACTATCCCAATGAAGCCTATTATGTGCCATTCCCTGCCGAAAAAAGTCAAGCACAAGCCATTTTAGAAGAGTTCCGAGCAGTTTTTGAAAACGAAAACATTGAAAAAATTGGTCAGAACCTCAAATATGATATAAGCGTTTTGCAAAATTATGACATCAGCGTAAAGGGCAAACTCTTTGACACAATGATTGCTCACTATCTTATCAATGCCGAAAGCAAACATAGTATGGATTTTTTGGCTGAAAAATACTTGCAATATCAGCCTATAAGTATTGAAACGCTGATTGGTAAAAAAGGTGCCAGTCAGGGAAATATGCGTGATGTTTCTTTGGAAATAGTAGCAGAGTACGCTGCCGAAGATGCCGATATAACCTTTCAGCTTGCCGAAAAACTTCGCCCCGAACTGCAAAAAATTCAAAATGAAAAACTTTTCTACGA
Organism: uncultured Cytophagales bacterium; assembly: GCA_964654605.1. Taxonomy (GTDB): domain Bacteria; phylum Bacteroidota; class Bacteroidia; order Cytophagales; family Thermonemataceae; genus Raineya. The sequence continues at coordinate 26,739 of CAZZLW010000056.1, forward strand.
AGTAGAAACTCCACTTATTCAGGTACTTTGTACAATGGAACGCAATGGTGTAAGCATAGATGTAGAAACTTTACGCGAAAGTTCTATAAGTTTGGAAAAGGAAATTCAAATATTAGAGCAAGAAATCTATAATCAAGCGGGCAGAGAGTTCAATATTGCCTCACCCAGACAGCTCGGTGAGGTGCTTTTTGACGAACTCAAACTCATTAAAAACCCTAAAAAAACCAAAACAGGTCAGTATGCCACAGGCGAGGATATTTTGAGCAAACTCGCAGACGAACACCCCATAGTTGCCAATATTTTAGAAATCAGAGAGTTACAGAAACTAAAATCTACTTATATTGATGCCCTACCCGAACTTATCAGTCCTTTGGATAAAAAAATTCATACTACTTTCAATCAAGCCGTAACAGCCACAGGTAGGCTGAGCTCATCTAATCCAAACTTGCAAAATATACCCATCAAAACTGCCAAAGGACGAGAAATTCGCAAAGCCTTTGTGCCAAGCAATGATGAATTTCTTATTCTTTCTGCCGATTATTCGCAGATTGAACTTCGCTTAATGGCGGCTTTCAGCCAAGATGAAACAATGCTCGATGCTTTTGCCCAAGGGCAAGATATTCACGCCGCCACCGCCTCCAAAATCTATAAAGTGCCTTTGGAAGAAGTTACCCCTGAAATGCGTAGAAATGCCAAAACCGCCAATTTTGCCATTTTGTATGGTAGTACAGGATTCAACCTTGCCCGACAACTCAAAATTTCAGTTTCAGAGGCAAGCAAACTCGTGGAAATGTATTACAAAGAGTTTTCAGCTATCAAGAAATATAAAGATACAATGATACAAAAAGCCCGTGAGCAAGAATATGTAACTACTATTTTGGGTAGAAGGCGATATTTGCCTACTATCAACGAAAACAACCAAGTGGTAGCAGGACACGCCGAACGCAATGCCGTCAATACGCCTTTGCAAGGTTCTGCCGCCGACCTGATAAAAGTTGCAATGGTTCGCATTCACGATTTTTTGCAAAAAAATAATCTGCAAAGCAAAATGATTTTGCAAGTTCACGATGAACTGGTTTTTGAAGTGCATAAAGCTGAAATAGACTTTTTGAAAGAAAACATCATCAGATTAATGCAGACTGCTATATCTTTACCTGTACCACTGGTAGTAGAAGTAGGCATTGGTAAAAATTGGTTAGAAGCCCACTAATTGCAATTTTGCAGAAAAATTTGTTACTTTTGTTAGAAATTAGAAAGCTCGAAAATAGAAAAACCTGAACCTCAAACCTCATAAAACTTCGGAAACTGCTATGTCTGCTTTGCCACTACTCCCCACGGGACAGCAAGATTTTAGTACATTACGTACCGAAAATTTGGTATATGTAGATAAAACTGAATTTATTTACAAACTCCTCACCAAGCAAGTACCTTTCTTCTTCCTTTCTCGTCCTCGCCGTTTTGGCAAAAGCCTGCTTATCAATACCTTCAAAGAACTCTTTGCAGGTAGAAAAGAACTATTCCAAAACCTTTACATCTATGATAAAATAGATTGGATAACCTACCCCATTATTCACATTGATTGTAGCAAACTTGGCTTTAAGGAATTAGGAATGAAGTATGCTCTGGAAAATAGATTGAAAGAGATTGCTAAAGAATATCAAATCCAACTCAATGAAAATGCTCTCGGCTTGCTATTCGCTGAACTTATCAAAAAACTCTTTGAAAAAACGAATTTGAAAGTCGTTATCTTAGTTGATGAGTACGATAAGCCTATTACTGATGTGCTGGAACAAGGCGATAACAAACAAGCTCACGAAAATAGAGAAGTCTTGCGTATGTTTTATAGCATCGTCAAGGGTAGTTCCGCTTATATCCGTTTTATGTTCCTCACGGGTATTACTCGCTTTACCAAAGTTTCTCTCTTTTCTGACCTCAATAACCTCGTGGATATTACCTTTGATGATAATTTTCATAACCTTTTAGGATATACCCAAAACGAATTAGAAAGCTACTTCCAAGAACATATCCACGCTATTGCCCAAAAACAAAATATCTCTACCTCTCAGCTTCTTACTACAATCAAATCTTGGTACAATGGATATTCTTGGAATGGCTCTGATAAGGTCTATAACCCTTTTTCCATTCTACGATTCTTGGATAGCGGAAAGTTTATGAATTATTGGTTTGAAAGTGGCACCCCCAAAATGCTTATCAACCTACTCAGAAAAGAATGGCTCTACGACCTGCGTAACCTCAAAGCCTCTATGAGCCTCATTAGCAATTTTGATATAGATAACCTCAATCCCGAAACGCTACTCTTCCAAACAGGATACCTCACGATTGACAGCATTGATGAATTTGGCGATTTTGTACTCAATTACCCCAACTATGAAGTAGAACTCTCTATGACACAATACCTTATGGGTGCGTACTCATTCCAAATGCGGCACGCTTCTACTGCCAATCAAATTGCCGCCGCTATCCGTAAAAACGATTTGGAACTGCTCAAAGAAACCATCAATATCCTTTTTGCCGATATTCCTGCCGAAATTTTCCTTGCCAATAAAGAAGCCTATTATCATTCAGTTCTATTTCTTGCCCTCAAACTTGCAGGTTTCCACGTACAAGCCGAAATTAGAACCTCCAAAGGCAGAATTGATGCCGTACTTACCTACGAAAACAGAATTTATCTCTTTGAGTTCAAACTTGACCAAAATGCC
>CAZZLW010000057.1:0-32140 GCA_964654605.1 uncultured Cytophagales bacterium
TGTTGCGTATCATCTTGCAAGCCTTTTAGCTCGCCATAATTCTGCAAAATCTCCGAATAATACTGCCAATACAAATCGCCTATTACTTTGTTGGGTACTTTGAAAGAAATAAAGCCACTTGGCAAGGTTTCTTTAATCGTCAAATTACCCAAGTAAAACAGAAAATTCACAAATTCCTTCTTGCCAAAGTTTTTTTCAAAATGGAATTGGTAGATTTGCTCACTTTCCACACTGCCTTTTTCAAGTACCTCCTCTAAAACCTGTAAGTTTGCCTGCAAATTTGCCACCTTGAACATCTGTTTGAGCTTGCCATAATCAGGAGCTATGTTCGGGTCTAACATCTGACGAGGATAAGTTTGGTCGTGTTTGAAATGGTCAAGAAAATACAGCACCATATCCGAATTGTAAATATTCTGCTCGCTCAATGGATAAAAACGATAGCCATTGTAGTAATCTCGCAAATCTTGCATTATTTGCTCCTCACGAGTTTTATCAGTTAGCACCAAATTTAATAGTTCTCTTACTTCTGCCTCCGAAAAGCCCAGCATTGCCTCAAACTCTTCTTCGTGAGTAAGATGCTTGACGATATTAAAGCCACTCGTCAGGCTATCCATTGTAATTGGTGAAACCCCTGTAATGAAAAACCTATCTACAATGCCCTGCTGGGTAGCGTTTTTGATAGCCTCGTAAAATTTTCGCACATAGCCATTCAAAGATACCGTTTCTTTGAACTCTTGAATACTGCGGGCAAGGATTTCATTCGTAAAGTGGTCGTATTCGTCAATAAGCAAGTAAATCTTGTTCTCTAAAAATCTCTTTTCGTAAAAGTCGAAAAAGTTTCTCAAAACTATTTCGGGAGGATCTTCTGCAACAAATCTCTCAGCTTCTTGATAGCTAAGCAGTTTGTACCCCATCAAAAACCCCCTGACCGATATGCGTACGCTCTTTGCAAAGTCGCGATAGCTACTTTCCGCTGTACGGGTATCTATGGCACTGAAATTGAAAAGTAGTATCCGATAGCTATTTGCATTTGAGGTAGGATTTTTTCCAATATAATAATTAGCAAATAATTTCTGAAAATCTGCTTTTCGGTTTATATCGTAATAATGCTCCAAGAGCGAAACAAACAAACTTTTCCCAAAACGGCGAGGACGCAGATAGCTCACAAACTTTTCCTGCCTTTCCTCAAATAATTCAAGATAGGCAGTTTTATCTACATACACATAGTTTTGTGTGGCTATCTGTGCAAAATTGCTGATGCCGTAAGGGAAAAAAACCTGTGTTTTCATTCATAGGATATTTTACACAAATTTAGAAAAAGAGTACAAGGAAGTAAGCTACTGCGTAGGAATATCATTTTTCAAAGGCTTCAAGCCGTGTTTTCTACCCACCTGAAGCATAAATTCATAGGCTTGAGGCAAGGTATTGGGAATTTCACCCTCTAAAATAGCCTCTCGTATTTCTGTTTTTATAAGCCCCACCTCCGGACAAGGCTTCAAGCCAAAAGTTTCCATTATCAGCTCTCCTGTAATAACAGGCTGAAAGTTACGCAAGCGGTCTTTTTCCTCAATTTCTTTGAGTCTTTGCTCTACTTTATCAAAGTTGGCTAAATACTTTTTTACTTTTTGGTGGTCTTTGGAAGTAATATCAGCACGACATAGTTGCATAAGAGCCTCCAAATCGCTTCCTGCCTCAAAAAGCAATCGGCGTAAAGCAGAATCCGTGATATTATCTTTCACCAAAGCAATGGGTCTTAGATGCAAGCGAACCAATTTTTGTACAAAACGCATATTTTCGCCCATAGGTAATTTGAGTTTTCGGAAAATATGCGGCACCATTTTAGCTCCTTTTTCCTCGTGTCCGTGAAAAGTCCAACCTACTTTTTCATCAAAGCGTTTGGTAGCAGGTTTGGCTATATCGTGTAAAATAGCCGCCCAACGAAGCCATAAATCTTCTGTTTTTTCGCTCAAATTATCTAATACCTGCAAAGTATGATAAAAATTATCCTTATGCCTTTTATCGCCTACGGCTTCTACTCCTTGCAGTTCTACCATTTCAGGAAAAATATAATGCAAAAGTCCTGAATGAAAAAGTAGCTTAAAACCATAAGAGGGCTTATCGGAAAGAATAATTTTATTGAGTTCATCAGTGATACGCTCTTGGGAAACAATTTGTATGCGTTCTTTATTTCGTATAATTGCTTCAAAGGTTTCAGGGGCAATATCAAAGGCAAGTTTTGAGGCAAAACGAATAGCCCTCATCATTCGCAAAGGGTCATCGGAAAAAGTAATATCAGGATTGAGAGGTGTTTGGATAATCTTTTTACGCAAATGCTCTACCCCACCAAAGGGGTCTATGAGTAGAGCAAAATTTTGCTTATTCAGCGAAATAGCAAGGGCATTGATAGTGAAATCTCTGCGATTTTGGTCGTCTTGCAGAGTGCCGTCTTCCACCACAGGCTTACGTGAATGACGATTGTAAGATTCTTTTCTTGCTCCTACAAACTCCAAAGTCCATTCATTGTAGCGAAACATTGCTGTCCCAAAATTGCGGTAGGTGGTAACAGAAATATTTTCGTCTAACTTTTGAGCCACTTTCAAAGCAAACTCAACCCCACTTCCTACACAAACAATATCAATATCTTTACCTGTACGCCCCAAAAGCAAATCTCTCACAAAACCGCCTACCAAGTAGGCTTCTGTGCCAATTTCTTGGATAATTTGAGCCAGTTTAGCTAAAAATGGATTTTCTGCAAATATGTAATCAAATTTCTCAGACATTTCTTAATTGGCAAAGTTTTTATCGCACACGTACATACGGATAGCAATCAATCACGTAACTTCTCATATACCTACCTTTTGATTCGGCTTTGAGCAATTCCTCAAATACGTTTGAAGGTACTTCAAAATATTGATACACCTCCCACTGTTTGAATTTTACTTCTAAAATTTGCTCTTTGGCATCGTAAGCTACGGAAATTAGCATTGAGGATTCTACGGCAATATGTTCCACTTTGGATAAAATGTTTATTTTCAAAAAATTCCAAGTAAAGTTTAAGAACTTGTTAATATCTCATTCTGTTTTCTATCCCACGCTTCCGAGTTTTATTCCCACTCAATAGTAGCAGGTGGTTTGGAAGAAATATCCAATACTACTCTATTCACCCCTTTCACCTGATTGATGATTTGGTTGGAAATTTGAGCTAAAAATTCATAAGGCAATCTTGCCCAATCGGCGGTCATTCCGTCTGTACTCGTAACAGCACGCAAAGCCACTACTCGCTCATAAGTACGTTCATCGCCCATTACACCTACGCTCTGAATAGGTAACAAAATAGCTCCTGCTTGCCATACGGCATCATAGAGTTCCGCTTTTTTCAGCCCTTCAATAAAAATAGCATCAACCTCTTGCAAAAGGCTCACTTTTTCAGCGGTAACCTCTCCTAAAATACGAATAGCAAGCCCTGGTCCGGGGAAAGGGTGGCGATGCAAAATATTGATAGGCAAGCCTAATTCTTTGCCAATATTTCTAACTTCATCTTTGAACAGCATTTTAAGCGGTTCTACGACTTTCAAGTTCATTTTTTCGGGCAAACCGCCTACATTATGATGTGATTTGATAGTTACCGAAGGTCCTGAAACGCTTACGCTTTCAATTACATCAGGGTAAATTGTACCTTGTGCGAGCCATTTTACGTCTTTTATTTGATGGGCTTCACGCTCAAAGACATCAATAAATGTTTTTCCAATAGCTTTACGTTTGGCTTCGGGGTCGGTGAGTCCTGCGAGGGCTTGGTAAAATTCAGCTTTGGCATCAACGCCTTTTACGTTCAAGCCTAAATCTTGGTAAGAATGTAACACGCTTTCAAATTCATTTTTACGCAAAAGCCCATTATCTACAAAAATGCAGTAAAGATTTTTTCCGATAGCTTTGTGCAAAAGCAAAGCCGCTACGCTGGAATCTACTCCGCCTGAAAGACCTAATACCACTTTATCATTTCCTAATTCCTGTTTTAGAGCCTCCACACTGCTCTGAATGAAAGACGTAGGTGTCCAAGTAGGCTGACAGCCACAAATTTCTAAAACAAAGTTCTGTAAAATCTGCTTTCCTTCCAGAGAGTGTGTAACTTCGGGGTGAAATTGTAAGCCAAAAGTTGCTTCGTTTTGTACCTGAAAAGCCGCAACGGGTATGCTTTCGGTGCGGGCAATGGTTGTAAAATCAGTGGGTATTTGTGTAATTGTATCGCCGTGGCTCATCCATACTTGCGAATGAGGCGAAATATGATGAAAAAGCGGATTTTCTGCATCAAATTCAGTAAGATTGGCTCGTCCATACTCGCGTGTAGCCGAAGGTTCTACATTACCGCCAAATTTTTGAGCGAGCAGTTGGGCTCCGTAGCAAATTCCTAAAATAGGCACTTTTTTACGGATAGTCTGCAAATCTATATCAGGCGAGTTATTATCTCTTACAGAGCAAGGACTACCTGAAAGAATAATTCCTTTTATTTCGGGGCTAAGTGTTGGTAAATGGTGAAAAGGATAAATTTCGCAAAAAACGTTAAATTCTCGTATTCTGCGGGCAATGAGTTGCGTATATTGCGAGCCAAAGTCTAAAATGATGATTTTGTCCATACTTTAACTTTAAGTAAAAAAATTTAAGTGCCAAAGATAGCAGAAAAAAGCGTCAGAAACAAACAAATTGATTTTTTGAAACTTTCTACACAAAACTGCTATTTTTGCGAAAAGTTTTTTACTACATTTATCAATGCTTTGGATTGAAACAAATCGTTTTTGTAAAAGTGTTGCCATTCGCGACGAAAAAGGGCAATACACCTATCAAGAACTTTTGGAAAAAGCCCAAAAAGTAGCTCTTTTCTTACTTGCAAATCAAGGAGTAAAGCATTTGCAAGGAGCGAGAATTGCCCATTTGTTTCCTTCTTGTTGCGAGTATGTTGCCGTACAATGGGGTATATGGCTTGCAGGAGGAATATCTGTACCTCTTTCGCCCCTACACCCCAAAGCCGAAATGGAATATTTTATTCAAGATAGTGAGGCTTCTCTTGTGATTTCACACAACGATTTCGCTTCTGAAGAATTTTCTGTACCAAGTATTATTTGGCAAAAAATTGAACAATGTTTAGAAAATTTACAAAGTTTTCCCGATCTGCCCAAAGTAGATTTAGAAAATCCGGCTTTGATGATTTACACCTCTGGCACCACAGGTAAGCCCAAAGGGGTTGTACTTACACACAAAAATTTACGATTTCAAATTGAAACATTAGTCAAGGCTTGGGAATGGCAAAAAACAGATAAAATCTTACACGTACTTCCCTTACATCATATTCACGGCATTGTGAATGCTCTGCATTGTGCTTTGTACGCAAAAGCCGAAGTCGTATTTTTGCCCAAGTTTGATGCCCAAAAAGTTTGGCAAATGTGGCAGAATGAGCCTTTTTCTGTGTTTATGGCAGTGCCTACTATTTACAAACGCCTCATTGATGAATGGCACAAAGCCAGCGAAGCTGAAAAAATTGCTATGCAAAATGCTTGCAAATCTATGCGACTAATGATTTCGGGCTCGGCGGCTTTACCTGTAAGTATTTTAGAGGAATGGGAAAAAATCAGTGGGCATTTTCTATTAGAACGTTATGGAATGAGTGAAATCGGTATGGCTATCAGTAACCCATTGCACGGCAAAAGAAAAGCAGGTTTTGTGGGTGTGCCTTTGCCCAATATTCAAGTGCGTTTGGTTGATGAAACCAACCAACCTGTACCACAGGGCGAAGCAGGCGAAATTCAGGTAAAAGGCGATAATGTTTTCATAGGCTATTGGAACAGAGCAGAAGCCACCCAAGAAAGTTTTACCCCTGATAGCTTTTTCAAAACAGGTGATATAGCTCTACAAGATGAAGAAGGATACTTCAAAATTTTAGGTAGAAAATCTACGGATATTATCAAAACTGCTGGCTACAAAGTTTCAGCGATTGAAATTGAGGAAACCTTACGCCAACACCCACAAATAAACGATTGTGCAGTGGTAGGTATTGATGATGAGGATAAAGGCGAGAGAATTGTTGCTTTTGTAATAGCCAAAAGCAAAGAACTTGATGAAGTTGCCCTTAAAAATTGGCTGAAAGAAATACTTGCCTACTACAAAATCCCTTCCAAAATTCTTTTTGTAGAGGATTTTCCTCGTAACGCTATGGGGAAAGTAGTAAAGCCCGAACTCAAAAAGTTACTCAAATAGCAGAAGGAGCAACTAAAATCTTAAAATTCAGTTGGCTAATGCGTTTGAAATCCTCTCCGAGCAAACGCATATCATCATCATCTTCTTCGTAGTACCAATGAATTTCCACTTCTTTGCCCGTGGATTTGAGCTTGCGAAGTTTTCGCAAAATTTCGGAAATATACATTGAAGAGCTCGTGTTGCAATACATTATATTGAAGGTTGCTATTGTTTTAGCAGGTGCTTTTTCGGTATATGCATCAAGCCATCGCAAAATAGGCGTAAAGAAGGAATAAGAATCTTCGGGTATAGAAACTCCTGAAAATTCAATTTTCCCCTCATTCGCATTAAGCACTACATCAGCGGTTTGTTCGGTAGCCTTAATTATTAAGTTTTCCATAGCAAGGCAATTTGCAGAAGTAAAATTTTCTATTTTTGCAAAGCTAATAAAATTATACTTTCAGGCAACTGCAAAAAGCAAAGAAAAATTACATCTTTTTTCAAAACTTAAAGTTTCGCTTTATGCAAATCAGAGAAGTAATAAGCCTCTTGGAAGGTTTTGCACCCACTATTTATCAAGAAAGCTATGATAATGCAGGTTTGATTTATGGTAATTTAGAGGAAAACATTACAGGTATCTTGATAAGTTTAGACATCACAGAAGCCATTTTGGACGAAGCTATTCGTGAAAATTGCAACCTCATTGTTGCTCATCACCCCATTGTATTCAAGCCGCTCAAAACACTCACAGGAAAAAATTATGTGGAACGCGTGCTTATCAAAGCCATTCAGCACAATATTGCCTTATACGCTATTCATACCAATTTGGATAACGTAATGGGAGGTGTAAATTTTCAGATAGCTTCTGTTTTAGGCTTGCGAGACGTCAGAGTTTTAGCACCTACTACACAAAATCTCTACAAACTCACCACCTTTTGCCCACACGAGTACGCACAGCAAGTTTTAGAGGCACTTTGGCAAGCAGGGGCAGGTCAAATCGGCAACTATCAAGATTGCAGTTTTCGCTTGGAAGGCATTGGCACATATCGCCCCAACGAAAAAGCCAATCCCTTTTCAGGCACGCAAGGGTACTTGGAACAAGCCCCCGAAACAAGATTGGAAGTAATTTTCCCCGCTCACGTCAAAAATGATATTTTCAAAGCATTACGCAAAGCCCACCCTTACGAGGAAATTGCCTACTATTTACATAACTTGGAAAATGAAAACCAAGAAGTAGGGGCAGGTGCTATGGGTGTTTTAGAAACAGAAATGAGTGAGCAAGCGTTTTTGCAGTTTCTAAAAGAAAAAATGCAACTTAGGGTTATTAGGCATACAGCCCTGTTGCATAAGCCCATTCGTAAGGTAGCTTTATGTGGAGGAAGTGGCTTTTTTTTGCTCAAAAAGGCTATCGCACAAAAAGCTGATGTTTTCATTACGGCAGATGTAAAATATCACGAATTTTTTGATGCCGATAGGCAAATTCTCCTTGCTGATATAGGACATTACGAAAGTGAAAATTTTACCAAAAACTTACTTGCTCAATTACTGAAAGAAAAAAATTGTACCGCTCCTCTAAAAATTTCTCAAATTTCTACCAATCCTGTCAATTATTTTTACTAATTTTGCGTTTTGAAACGAAATCCCAATTTTTATGGCACAAATAGCAGAAAAAAGCATTGAGCAAAAATTAGAGGCTCTTTTGAAGTTGCAAAAAATTGATAGCGAACTGGATAGTATAAAACGCTTGCGTGGAGATTTGCCCAATGAAGTACAAGACCTTGAAGATGAAATCGCCGGCTATCAGACGCGTATTCAGCGATTTGAAGAGCAAATCAAAGAATGGGAGCAGGTAATCAATGAAATGAAAAACCGAAAAAAAGAAGCTGAAAAGCTCATTGATAAATACAAAGGGCAACAAATGAACGTGAAAAACAATCGTGAATACGAAGCCCTCGCCAAAGAAATTGAATCGGAAGAGTTGGAAATAGTGCTTTGCGACAAAAAAACCAAAGAAGCCAAAGATAAAATTGATGCCAAAAAAGCCGAAATTGAAAATGTAAGAAAGACGCTTACCGAGCGTAAAAAGTTTTTAGAAGAAAAACAAAAAGAACTTGCCCAACTCATTGAAGAAAGTGAGGAGGACGAGAAAAATCTTTTAGCCCAAAGAGAAAAGCAGAAAAATCAGATTGATGAGCGTTTGCTTGTTTCTTACGAGAAAATCCGCAAAAACTCTTCTAATGGATTAGCCGTAGTGCTTGTACGCAGAGATGCTTGTGGTGGCTGTTATAGTATGGTGCCTCCTCAAAGGCAAGTAGATATTCGTGAAAAGAAAAAAATCATCGTTTGTGAGCATTGCGGGAGAATACTTGCGGGAGTAGAAGAAGTACAACAAGTTACCGAAGAGAAAACTACTCGTAAGAGAGGGCTGAAAAAAATCGGTGAAGAGGCTTAAAATGATGATTTCTGAAAACAAGGTCTTTGGGTTGCACTCAAAGACCTTGTTTTGGCAAATTTCAGAACCTTCCCAACCTCAAACCCTTGAACGCTAAATTTATCAATGCAACTATCAGATTTTGATTATCATTTGCCTGCTGAGCGTATTGCCCAAGAGCCTTTACCCCAACGCGACCACGCCAAACTTCTTTTCTACAATAAAGGCACAATTTCCGACCATATTTTCTACGAATTGCCTCAAATTTTACCCCAAGATAGTTTTTTAGTTTTCAACGACACCAAAGTTATTCCCGCACGCTTGCTTTTGCAAAAGTCTTCGGGTGCTTGGATTGAAATTTTCTTGCTTGAACCTCTTTTACCTTCTCGCATAGTTGCCAGTGCAATGCAAGCTCGTAAGCAATGCGTATGGGAATGTATGATAGGGAATAAAAAGCGTTTCAAAGAGCCTATTTGGTACGAATTTACGCTCAAAAATGAGCCGATACAGCTCAAAGCAACGCTACAAAACGAAACCCAAGTGCTTTTTGAATGGAATAACGAGCATATCAGTTTCGCTGAAATCATTGAGCAACTGGGAAAAATTCCTTTGCCCCCCTACATCAAGAGAGAAGTAAGCGAAAAAGATAAGGAACGTTACCAAACTATTTTTGCTCAGAAAGAAGGAGCAGTCGCCGCCCCAACGGCAAGTCTGCATTTTACGGAAGGTGTTTTTGAAAATTTGAAAAATCAAAGTATTTCTTACGATTTTCTCACGCTACACGTAGGAGCAGGCACATTTCAACCCATCAAAGTAGCTAATTTTCAAGACCATACAATGCACGCAGAGCGTTTATTGGTTTCTTTACAAAACATTGAAAACTTGATAAACAATGTTCATAAGACCATTATACCCGTAGGTACAACTTCAATGCGTACGCTTGAAAGTTTGTATTGGTTTGGAGCAGAAATTGCTTTAGGTAGGCAAAACTCGCCTATCTTGCAAGTTAAACAGCAAATTCCTTACGAAATTCCTGCAAGCAAGCAACCTTCCCTATCAGAGGCTTTGCAGGCAATTAAAGAACTATTGCAAAAACATAAACTCACCGAATTGCAAGGCAGTACTGAAATTTTCATTTACCCACGCTACCAATTTAAGGTATGTAAAGGCTTGATAACCAACTTTCACCTGCCACAAACTACGCTTGTTCTGCTCATTGCGGCTTTTGTGGGTGAAGATTGGCGAAAAATCTACAATCACGCCTTACAGCATAACTACCGCTTTTTAAGCTACGGCGATTCTTCTTTACTTTTGCCTTCAATGCAATAGATTTTGCTTTTTCCAAACATTTTTCCAAAATTTGCAGTCTTGTTTTTGCAAATAAAAACAAGAGCAACACTTAATTTGTAAATCAAGCTATGCAAAATTTAAGCGAACAAGAAATTCTACGACGCCAAAAACGTGAGGAATTGATGAAAATGGGCATAGACCCCTACCCTGCCGAAACTTTTGAAGTTACGGCGTATGCCCAAGAGATTTTACGAGATTTCCCTCACAATCCTGAAAAATACCAAGCTGTATCTTTGGCTGGTAGGCTAATGAGCTTCCGGATTATGGGTTCAGCTTCTTTTGCCGAACTGCAAGATTCCACAGGCAGGATACAAATTTACGTGCAAAGGGACGATATTTGCCCTACCGAAGACAAAACGCTTTACAATACGGTATTCAAAAAACTTTTGGATATTGGCGATATTATAGGTGTGCAAGGTTTTGTTTTTACCACCAAAACAGGCGAAATAACCCTACACGTAAAAAGTTTCAAATTGCTCTGCAAATCTTTACACCCCTTACCTATCGTAAAAGAGGTAAAAGATGAGCAAGGCAATGTAAAAACTTATGATGCCTTCACCGACCCCGAACAACGCTACCGCCAGCGTTATGTAGATTTGATTGTCAATCCTCACGTAAAGGATATTTTCATCAAACGCTCCAAACTTGTCAATTCTATTCGTCAGTTTTTGCAAGAAAGAGGTTATTTGGAGGTTGAAACGCCCATTCTGCAACCCATACACGGCGGAGCGGCGGCTCGTCCTTTTATCACCCACCACAATACGCTGGATATGACACTTTATTTGCGTATTGCCAACGAACTTTACCTCAAAAGGCTTATTGTAGGAGGTTTTGAAGGGGTTTTTGAGTTTGCCAAAGACTTCCGCAACGAAGGTATGAGCCGTTTCCATAATCCTGAATTTACACAAGTGGAAATTTATGTAGCTTACAAAGATTACCACTGGATGGCTGATACCGTAGAGGCAATGATTGAAAAAGTTGCCTTGGATTTGCACGGCTCTACACAGGTACGTGTAGGAGAGCATACGATTGATTTCAAACGCCCTTGGAAACGTTATACAATGCAAGAAATTATCTTGCAATTTACAGGGTTGGATATTGACAAACTTTCCGAAAGTGAACTTGCCCAAGAAGCTCAAAAAATGGGTATTGAAGTGGATAGCTCTATGGGAAAAGCCAAACTCATTGATGAAATTTTTGGTGAAAAAGTTGAGCCTCACCTCATTCAGCCTACTTTTATTATGGATTATCCTGTGGAAATGTCGCCCCTTACCAAAAAGCATCGCAATAAACCAGGGCTGGTAGAACGTTTTGAAGTCATTTGCAACGGCAAAGAAATTTGCAATGCCTATTCCGAGCTAAATGACCCTATTGACCAGCGAGAACGCTTTGAAGAACAACTTCGCCTCGCCGAACGCGGCGATGAAGAAGCTATGGCAATGGACGAAGATTTCTTGCGAGCTTTGGAATATGGTATGCCACCTACGGCAGGTATTGGTATTGGTATTGATAGGCTCACAATGATTATGACCAACCAGCCTTCCATTCAAGAAGTGATATTTTTCCCACAAATGCGTCCTGAAAAGAAGCCTCAAATGGCTAAAATGGAAGATTATACTGCTTTGGGGATTAGAGAAGAACTCGTACCTATTTTGCAAAAAATGGGAATTCTTACCATTGAGGAGCTAAAAAAATGGGACGTAAATAAACTTTTCAACGATATTTGTGGAATGAGAAAGAAAATGAAACTGGAAAACGTGAAAAACCCAACCAAAGAAGAAGTCGCTTCGTGGCTTGGATAAATTAGGAAGCAAGAGGCAGGAAAGAGGTAATAAGACGTTTATTAAAGATTTGACAATTAGAAAATTTTGACCTAAAAAATTTCAAAATCTTATGTGGCAAGAACAAAACAACGAATTGCGGGCAAAATTTGAGTTTTCTGATTTCTCGGAAGCCTTCGCCTTTATGACGCAAGTTGCCTTGCTTGCAGAACAAATGAACCATCATCCTTGGTGGGCAAACGTGTATAATAAAGTAGAAATTGCCCTCACCACACACGATGCGGGCAATACCGTTACCGAAAAAGACAGAAAAATGGCAGAAGCTATTAGTAAAATTTACGTAAAATTCAAAAAATAACCTTTTTTATGAACGAAAATCCTGTTTTGGTACATCTTGAAAATCATATCAAGACCATAACACTCAATAACCCAACACGCAAAAATGCTCTTACCAAACAAATGGTTTTGCAAATCCACGAAGCTATCAAGGAAAGTGAAACAGATGGCACAAGAGTTATTATTCTTACAGGAGCAGGAAAAGATTTTTGTAGTGGTGCCGATTTGGTAGCAGGCGGAGCAGAGTTAATGGCTGGGGTTACAGAATACTTAAAAACCTGCGTCAATCCGCTTATTTTGGCAATGCACTACACCGATATACCCATTATTGCGAAAATTCGTGGTGTTTGTGTAGGTTTGGGCTTTAATCTGGCTCTTGCTTGCGATATGCTTTTTGCCGCAGAAGATGCCCGCTTCAGCGAAATTTTTACGAATATTGCTCTTTCAAGTGATGGTGGTGGTGCGTTTTTCCTGCCCCGCCGCATAGGGTATTACAAAGCCTTTGAGCTAATGACAATGGCAAGCATTTTCACAGCCGAAGAGGCTTATCATTTACGCTTGCTCAATAAAATTTGCGAAGAAGAAACACTGGATAAGGTTGTCAGAGAAATGGCAGAACGCTTGGCTTCGGGTCCTTGGGTGGCTATCAAGCATACCAAAGCAAATTTGCGTGAGGGTTTCAAAGGAAGTTTGGAAAAGACTTTGGAAATAGAAGCCGAAAATCAGGGTAAAAACTTCAAAACCCAAGACTTTGCCGAGGGCGTACAAGCCTTTTTGCAAAAACGCAAGCCCAATTTTCAAGGAAAATAAATATCCACTTGTTGGGGAAAAGGGCTAGATTTTTGAATTATGAACTACATTGGCTCAAAATATACACTTATTCCATTTATACGTGAAACTATTTTAGAAGTTGTTGGTCAAGAAAAATTATCAAAGGCTATTTTTTATGATGCTTTTGCAGGAACGGGCATTGTAGGGCGAATTTTTAAGAATAAAGTAAAAAAAATCATTGCCAGTGATACCGAATATTATGCTTTTGTACTCAACAGAAATTATATTCAAAACCACCAAGAAATTTCATTTCAAAATTTGCTCTATCTAAATTCCCTTAAAGGAAAGGAAGGATTTATTTACAAACATTATGCTGAAAAAGGGAGCTTTCGCAAGTATTTTTCAGCAGAAAATGGAAAAAAAATAGATGCTGTACGTAGCGAAATTGAATATTTGAGAAAAAACATTTCCGAAGATGAATATTTTTTCTTGCTATGCTCTCTTTTAGAAAGTGCCGATAAAGTAGCTAATACTGCTTCTGTGTATGGAGCCTATCTGAAAAATCTCAAAAAAACTGCTCAAAAACCACTTTTTTTAGAACCTGCTCATTTTGAAGTCAATCACCATACACACGAAGTTTATCACGGCGAAGCTGAAAAGTTGATAGAAAAGATTTCGGGAGATATTTTGTATTTAGACCCGCCCTACAATGCTCGCCAGTATGGGAGCAACTATCATTTGCTCAATACCATAGCTCTCTACGACAACAACTTTGAGCCGCAAGGCAAAACAGGATTACGTCCTCATTATTACAAATCTTTATTTTGTTCCAAGCAAAAAGCCCCTGAAATGCTGGAAAAAATCATTTCCAAAGCTCAATTCAAATATATTTTTCTCAGTTACAACAACGAGGGCATTATTCCTTTGCCAACTATTCAAAAGATTATGCGTAAATACGGAAATTACGAAGTATTCACACAAACTTACAATCGCTTTATGGCTGATAAGCCCTCGCAACGCTCTTACAAAGCTCGGCATACCACGGAGTTTTTGCACTTTATAGAAAAAATCTACTGAAAAACTTTCATTCCAAAAAACTTGCATATTTCAATATTTTGCCTAAATTTGCCATAAATATTACAAAACAAGTGCTTATGAAAAAAATTTTACTTGTTTCTCTGCATTTATGGCTGATTGGGGGTATCGCTTTTTCCCAAAATGCAAACGAATTACGCAAGAAGGTTTGGGCAAAAACCTCTTCACAAGGCATTACTTTCATTGAAAATAAAAATCAATGGGAAAAATCTATTGCCTTTCGTGCCGATTTGCCAAGTGGCTTTCTTTTTGCCTACAACAATGCTCTGCAATTCAGTTTCTATGATAGCAAAGCCCTTGAATACATACGCCACAAGCCTGCTCATCAAGATAGCCCTGAATTTGCCATTTACGAAAAACAAGACGGCATTAAGGCTCATAGCTTTGTGATAGATTTTTTGGGAGCAAATCCTGTACAGGTGCAATCTTTGGGCAAAGCCAAACCTACCCTTTATCATTATTACATTGGCGAAAAAAGCCATTGGGCTGAAAATGTAAGAGGGTATGAGGGTATTTTATACAAAAATCTCTATACAGGGATTGATTATGCCATATTTCAAGGGGCTAACCACCTGAAATATGAGTTTTATATTAAAGCAGGAGCAAATCCCCAAGTTATTCAAATGGAATACAAACACGCTGAAAGTGTAAAAATCTTACCTGACGGCACTTTGCTTATTCAAACTTCCGTAGGCAATATTTATGAGAAAAAACCTATCAGTTACCAAATCATCAGGGGTAAAAAAGTGGAAGTACCTACCGAATTTCGCCTGCAAGGCAATGTGCTTTCTTTCCATTTTCCCAAAGGTTACCATAAAAACTACGACCTTGTCATAGACCCTGAACTTGTGTTTTCAACCTATTCGGGTGGGGTTTCTGATAATTGGGGCAATACCGCTACTTTTGATAACGCAGGCAACCTGTATTCGGGAGCTACGCTATTCGGTTTGAGTTTTCCTAATTTTACAGGAGCCATTACCATTGGTACAACAGGTTCGGGAGGAACTATCACAGACGTTGGTATTTTCAAGTACAATGCCACAGGTACCACTTTGCAACAACTCACTTTCATTGGTGGCTCGGCTTCGGAAGTGCCTCATAGCTTGGTAGTAGATAGCCAAAATAATCTTTGGATTTTAGGAACAACCAGTTCAACCAATTTCCCTGCAACTTTTGGCTCTTTTGCAGGTGGTTCAAGTCTTACGCCTATTTCAGGCATTTCTTACAGCAATGGCAGTGATATTTTTGTAGTAAAACTGAACCCTACGGGTACGCTCAATGCTTCTCGTCTGATTGGCGGCAGTGGTAACGACGGCATCAAGCCATCGGGGGGAATGGTTATCAATAATTATGGCGATGAATTTAGAGGAGATATTTATGCCGATGCCAATGATAACATTTACATTGCCTCTACTACCCGCTCTGCTAGTATCTCAGGCATTACAGGCACATTGAGCGGAATAGCCGATGGATTGGTGGTAAAAATGAATAATAGTTTGGGTATCTTGTGGGGCAGATATGTTGGCGGTTCGGGGATAGATTACGCCCTTTCAGTAAAGACCAATCAAGCAGGCGAAGTATATATTGGCGGAGGCACGAATAGCACTAACTTGCCCAATACCACAGGAGCTATGAACCCTTCGGCTTTGGGCAGTGATGATGGCTTTATTATGCGTTTAGATGCTTCGGGGAATATCATTCGCACCACTTATTTGGGTACTTCCGCCGCAGATGTTTCCTTTTTTATTGATTTGGATTCCGATGAAGAGATTTATGCCTTTGGGCAAACTTTTGGTAATTATCCTGTAAGTACAGGCGTGTATAATAACCCCAATAGCGGGCAATTCATTCATAAAATAAGCCCTGATTTGGCTACTTCTCGCTGGAGTACGCGTATAGGAGCAGGCGATGGTAACCCTGACATATCCCCTACTGCTTTTTTGGTAGTTACTGAAAATAATTGCAATAATATTTATATTGCGGGCTGGGGAGGCAGTTTGAATGGTTCGGGTAGTAGCGTAACCAATATGCCTACTACCGAAGATGCTTTCAGACGTACTACCGTAAATGGCAGAGATTTCTACATTGCTGTCTATAAACGCAATATGGAGCGGCTCTTGTATGCTACTTTTTTTGGTGAAAATGCTTCTAACGAAACAGGCGACCACGTTGATGGAGGAACAAGCCGCTTTTCCAAAAATGGTATCATTTACCACTCTACTTGTGCCTCTTGCGGAGGCACGAATGGCTTTCCTACTACTGCGGGAGCTTGGTCTAATACCAACAACAGCACCAACTGCAACAATGCCGTTTTTAAGTTTCGGCTCAACGTAACTGCCGATTTTCAAATGGTCAATCCACGTAATTTGCAAATCATAGGCGATGGCTCTACTACTTGCGAACAAAGGGTGCAATTCGTATTCAATGCCATTGATGCCGATGAGTTTCTTTGGGAAATTTTAGATGTCAATTTCAATGTTATCTATTCGCAAAATACCGATAGAAACTTTACCTACACCTTCACTGCTCCCGGCGACTATAAAGTTCGCCTCACTGTTACGAATTGTAACCAAATCAGCCAAGCCATAAAAGATTTGAAAGTGATTTTTCCTAATTTCACTTTCCCACCCGATACGGTGCGTTTGTGCCGTGGCGAAAGTGTGCAATTGCAAGCCAGTGGAGCAACTTTTTATCAGTGGCGACCTACCACAGGGCTAAACAATGCTAATATCCCCAACCCTATCGCTTCGCCTACGCAGAGCATTACTTACACCCTTACAATGCGTGATGGCATTTGTGAAAGAGTAAGAAACATAAGAGTAGAAGTAGTACCTGCCACCCCTGCCGACTTTAACTTTACACTACTCAAAGAATGTAACACCCCCTACCGAGTGCGTTTGCGTCTGGCAGATAATGTTGATACCACCAAGTTTGTAAAAATTCGTTGGGATATGGGTGATGGCACTCTTTTGGAAGGTACAAAGCCCGATGATTACACCTATACTGAAAACAACAAAACTTACACCATTACCTTGCTTGCAGAAAATCCGAATGGTTGTATTTCAAAATCTATCAAGTCAGTAACTATTCCCAAGCCCCCTATTTTCCCACCGAATGTTATCACCCCTAATGGCGATGGCATTAACGATAACTTTGAAATTGCTGAAAAAAATACGAAAATACAAATTTGGAATCGTTGGGGAAAATTGGTATTCAAATCTGATAACTATCAGAACGACTGGGGTAGCGACAAGAACCTTACCGCAGGGGTATACTATTACTATCTAGAAAGCCCTTCGGGAGTAAGTTGTAATGGCTGGGTGCAAGTGATGAAGTAAAAATTAAAAGTAATTATTTAGTCGTCCCTTAAAAAGTCCGTTTAGAAAAAATTAAAGAACAACAATAGAAATTTCCTTCCAAAAAAGTGAATTTTAAGATGTTTTTTTCGGGCTTAGAGCGATGATGTCGCTATGAGCGACATCATCGCTTGCACTCATCTGTAAGACTTGTGAAATAGAGATATTTTCTTTTAATTCTAAAATAATGTGATTGGTTGGATAGAAGGGAGTATTTGCCAATTTGTAAGTAAAACTTGTAAATTCAACTTCATTACCAAGTGCGTTTTGTATATCTTGAAAAGCTTGCCTTTTATTTAAATTATTGATAATGAATGTTTCCCCCCCCACCTGTTAATTGTAATCCGCTAATATTCAATGATTTATCAATATTAGCTACTTTTTGTTGAACGGTTTGTACGGAAGTTTTGCTAAAAAAGTACAAAACAACTTGGGTGGTGTCCACTTGCAAGAATATTTGTTTCCCGCCAGAGTAATAATAGTTTTGAGTTTTTGCCGACAAGAAAACAAAAAAGCTAATTAAGAGTAATACCAGTTTTTTCATAAAACTTTAATTTGAAGGATTACAAGAAATAAACGAAACATTTGAAACTACAATTATGGGTTTATTTGATTCATCGCCGTCAGCAGAGAAAGGGTAATATTTCTCTTCCTCTGTTGCAAATCTGGCATTAAAATAAATTACCGTATTAGGTGCTAAGCTCATATCAATTCCTAGTGCTTCTACTACATTATTATAACCACGCCATTGATGATTACTAAATGTGTTTTTTTCCATACTAACAGCCAAACCTCCACCCCAGGAGCGAATCTTCCCAATAACTACACCTTTATAGCACTCCTCTTGCGGGTTGGGGGATTTTTTGTTACAAGCAGTGCTGGCGGCTATCAGCCCAATCGTGGCTAAAAAGCCTAAAACTTTTAGTGTTTGCATAAAATATTTGTTGGTTTATTCCTCACTCACTTACAGGCAGAGGGTTGCTCCTTACTTGGTAAAAATAAAAGAATCTTTGCTAAAATACAAAGGCTTCTACTAGTATTACGTATGCAAGCGGAAAAATGTTTCAAGAAAAGAAAAAAATCAGGGTTGATAGATTACAGGGCTGTTGCTTGCTCCAAGAGTAAGTTAATGGCTGGGTACAAGTGATGAAGTTAGTAAAAAATAGGCAAGTTATTCACTTGCCTTCATTTTATATTTTTTCTTTTACTTGTTCAATAGCTTGGCAGATGTTCTGAAAAATCTCTTCTATATCGCCAATGCCATTGATTTTGCAGAGTTTGCCTTTGCTATGATAATAAGGCAAAACGTGCATCGTTTTGTTGTAGTATTCAAAAATGCGTTTGTTGATTTTCTCTTCTTCATCGTCAGAGCGTCCTTCTATAAGTTTGCGTTTTGCCAAACGCTCCCTTACTTCGTTTTCACTTACGTCAAGAGCTACTACGGCGTGAATGGCAGTGCCACGTTCCTTCATAAATTTATCCAGCATTTCAGCTTGCACTACGGTACGTGGAAATCCGTCAAAAATAAAACCATTTACCTCTGAGTGTGTATCCAAGACTTCTTTCAGCATTGCAATTGTAATCTCATCAGGTACTAAAATGCCGTTGTTGGTGTATTCAACAACTTTTTTTCCGAGTTCGGTTTGCTCTTTGATATGCTTTCGGAACAAATCTCCTGTGGAAATATGAAACAAATTGTATTTGGCGATAAGTTTATCGCTTTGTGTGCCTTTGCCTGCACCCGGCGGACCGAAAATGACTAAATTTAACATTTTTCTGTAAAATTTTGATTTTTGATTAACGCAAAAATAAACTTTAACCAAAATTACACATTTTTCAAGAAATACAAATATTTTTGCAGGAAAATAATTTAGAGTAAGGTAATCTATGCAAAAAAAACATTTTCTTTTTTGGCGTAACTATTCAAATAAATGGCTTGTATATTGGTTTATGATTTTTGCCGCAATAAGCCTTGTAGCAATGCTCATTAGCAGACACTGGGGCTACCAGTGGCTTTATGAATGGAAAACGCTTATTACCACTCAAACCCAAGAAATCCCCTTGGAAACCTTTGAAAAAGGACTTTTGCAAGTGGATTTCCTTGTTCCTTCTTACTTTCAGCAATATTTGTATGTTGCTACCGACCTAAAAATCCCTTTTTGGGCTTCGCAAGTCTGGTGGATAGTTGTTTCGCTTGCTGTCAGCTTACTTGGTGCGAGTACCAGCTTTTTCAAAAGAACCTATTTTTTGCTTTCTGCAACGCTAATGATAATCTTTATAATTACCTTGCAAATTAATTTACTTGGGATTTTAGGAATTTATGCCAAATGGCTATGGAGCGGTATTTGGATTGTGCTGATGATAGGGACAAATTATTATTTTCACGCTTTTGGGCAAAAATATTCGTTTTTACAACGCTTTGGTATTAACTTCATTCTTTGGCTTCTGCTTGATTTACTCGTTTTTCTTTTTGCCAAAGAAAGCAATCCCACACTTTACCTATCAAGTTATGGAATTATTTTGCCTGCCATCATTACGATTAGCACCATTTTTCTACTTGCTTCCGAAATACCTTATTTGGTAGCTTCGCTTACCGCTACACAACCCAAAAAATTAGGTTTTCATTTGTTTATCGCTTTGTATCTCACCAATTTATTTTTGCTTTACTTACGCAATAGCAAGCAGTACAATACAGATTTTTTCCTCATTGATGACTTTTACATTCTGGCTATTTCGCAAATCGCAGGCTTTTGGGGGGTAAGACACAACCCTTTATTCCAACTGATTGTCCCCGAAAGAATGCGTATTTGGGTGTATTTGGCAATGGTAATTATTACCAATAGCACACTTTTCTACTTCAATGCCACTGCCAATGAAGACGCTATCGCCGCAAGCGAAGATTTTATCACATATTCCCACGCTGGTTTTACTGTGGCTTTATGGGTGTATGTTACTTTCAATTTCCGAAAAATTAACTTTCAGGAAGCCAGTCAAAACTTTTCACAAACATTTTATGGAAATCAAGAAGCCAAACCCATTCCTTGGTATCTGACAAGAGGCTTAGGTTTTTTGCTGATGGGGCTGGTGATTTACAAAGAAAATGCCATTGCTCTCAATCAGGCTATTGCAGCGTATTTCAATGGGGTAGGCGATTTGTATTTAGAAAGTCCTCGTGAAACCGAACATTTGCTTGCAGATGATTTCTACGAAACGGCTCTTTCCCGCGACCCTGCCAGCCATCGTTTATGGCTTGCAAAGGCTTCCATAATAGGAAAAAAAGAAAATGTAAGCGAAGAGCAAACCGAAAAGCGTATCAAATTGCTCAAACAAGCCCTTCTTCGCGACCCACAAGCCTTTACTTATGCCATTATCGCACAAGAATACATTGATAAAAATCAAATTCCACAAGCTATCAGCTATTATTTGCAAGGCGTTCAGAAGTTTCCTCAAAATGCTTTTCTTTACAGCAATTTGGGTATAATGTACTCTTTGGAAAATAAGATTGACTCTGCCTACTTTTACCTGCAAAAGGCTCAAAATTACACCCAAAATCCCCTTGAAATTCAAACCAATTTGCTGGGGCTTTTGGCTCGCAAACCTTTTCTCAAACAAGATACTTTGAGTAAAATCGCCCCCCAAAATGATGCCACCTTTACCAGCAATCTTTTGGCTACTTTTAATGCTTACCAAAAAAACGCTAACATTCCCTTTAATGTGAGCTTTGCAAGAAAAAGTCTTGACGATACCACTCTTCTGAATAAAAATCAGGCAGTTTATTTGTATAATTTTCTATCAGCAAATACCCAAGATACCAATGCCTTATACGTAGTCAATCGTTTGCTCAATAGCAGTCAGAATATATCTTTGAACGATTTTCTCTTGCAAGCCAAACGAAATCATTTTTTTAAGAAAAATTTCCAACAACAAGCTATTGAAGCCAGTCGCTTTTTGGCTTATATTTCTGCTTCCGACTACCAATACAACCTCGTAAAACATCTCATAAGGTTAGGGCAATCTTGGCAAGCTGTGCAAGCAGTAGAAAAAATATACAAAAATGAGTTTGCTTCGCAAAACAAAAACGAAATCAATTATTTATGGGCAGTAGCTCTGAGCGAAGATAGAAATTTGGAAGAATGTGTAGGACTATGGCAATTGGTTGCTTTGGATAGCTTGAAGCCCCAACGCAAAAAAGTAGCAGAAGTGCTATTCAAAGTCCATTATGCAGAAAAAAATAAGTGGCAAGAATACTCCGATTCGGTGCGTTATGGAATGATTTACTACCGAAACGACCTTGATATAACGCTCAAAATGCAAATTGCAGAAAGTATTCAGAATGAAACCCTCAAAGCCAAAGCCTTTGCCGAAACCGCCAATTTGCTCCTAAAAGAAGGGAAAACAGAAGAAGCCGATAAATTTTTACAGAAAATCCCTAACAATCTTGCTATTTCACAAAATGCTCAAAGCGAACTTATTTGGGTAAAAATGAAGGTGGCTTTTTACAGAAACGATTTCAGCACGCTGAAAAATTTAGTAGAAAACTACAAACTCAATGCTATGTACGAGCCTTATCAGAAGTTTTTCAGAGGAGTTCTTGTAGAAAAAAATCAGCCTGATAGTGCCTACAAATGGTATCAAGAAGCTATTTGGGGCAATCCGTTTGAAATAATGTTTTACCCCAGTATGATTGCTCTTGCAAATGAATTAGATAAAAATCCGCAGGGCAGGGCTTATGATTGGGCAGTACAGGCAACTCGTTTCGCCGAACTGCACCCTATTGCTTGGAAATTATACTTTGAACAGTGCCTTAAAGCAGAATTTTTGGAGTATGCCAAAGAGGCTCTTTCCAAAATACAAAGCCTTGCTCCACAAGATTTTCCTCGTTACCAAACAATTCTTGCAGAAAAAAAACGTTGATTAGTACAAAATAAGAGGCAGGAAACAGGAGGCAAGAAGCAGGAGATTATTAAAACAAAACCTTTGAACCTCAAACTTTTGAACTTTCAAAATCCGAACCCTTATGAGCAAAATTATCATAGAAACTCATCATTTAGCACGCAGATATGAAATGGGCAGTGAGGTAATTCACGCCTTAAAAGATATTAGCATCACTATTCGTAAGGGTGAATATGTAGCTTTTATGGGACCTTCGGGTTCGGGGAAATCTACACTGATGAATATTATTGGCTGTCTGGATACCCCCAACGAAGGCTCTTACATTCTCAATGGTACAGAAGTAAGCGATATGAGCGATAATGAATTGGCGGAAATTCGCAACAAAGAAATTGGATTTGTGTTCCAAACTTTCAATCTTTTGCCTCGCTCTACGGCTTTGGAAAATGTCGCTTTACCACTCATCTATGCAGGTGTAGGCAAAAAAGAACGCATAGAAAGAGCTATGGAGGCACTAAAAAATGTAGGTTTAGAAAACAGAGCCAAACATCGCCCCAATGAGCTTTCAGGAGGGCAACGCCAGCGGGTTGCTATTGCAAGGGCTTTGGTAAATAATCCGAGTATTATTTTGGCAGATGAACCCACAGGAAACTTAGATACAAAAACCTCTCACGAAATAATGGCTCTTTTTGACGCTTTGCATCAAAAAGGCAATACAATTATTATGGTTACTCACGAAGAAGATATTGCCCGCCACGCTCATCGTATCATACGCCTACGAGATGGCTTAATAGAAACTGATGAAGTCAATAAACATTAAAATTGGGCAGTCAAATGCTATGATGATTTGAAACTCAATAATTCTACTTTGCCATTTCCTGCTCTTTGTTTGAAAAATTTTTGAGGCAAAAAAAATATTTTTCAAAGTTTTTTTGCATATTTGCCCAAATTGTATTTGTTTTGATTTGCGTTAGCCTCAAAAATTCTAAAAATTATGCAACAACCTATCAAATACTATTACGAAATTATTGAAAGTTGTATCCGTGATATGGGCGAAGACCCCGTAGCTTGCAGAGGCGAATTAGAAGGGCAATGGAACTTGAAAAGAGGCTCGGCAAGTGTTTGGGTAGATGTTTGGGAAATGGAAAGCAACAAGCAAATTTATTTCCAACTGCTCTCGCCTGTGGTGGGCGTACCCCCTACCAATCGTGAGGCTTTTTACCAAGAACTTTTGCAAATCAATCATACTTTGTATGGCGTAGCTTTTACCATTAAAGATAACTACGCCTATATCAAAATGATACGCGAAGCACAAGGGCTGGATAAAACCGAAGCCGCCGCTATGCTGGATAGAATTGGCTACTATGCCGATTTGTACGATGATAAACTCCGTGAAAAATATTTCGGCAAATAACACCCCATAAAATTTGCAAACCACATCATATTTTGATGTGGTTATTTTCGTTTCTTTATTATTTGAAAAACAAAGTACTTTTGCTTTTTAATTAAAAACTATTTCCCCCTCTCATACATTTTCAGTAAAAAATTATGGAAGGGGTTGAGAAAAACCAAAAACAAAGCAGAGGTAATCAGATTGAACAAAAGATGAGCCATTGCAAGTTGTTGGGCAGGGTTATTCATCAAAGAACTTACCACTTGGCTCAACAAATTGATAAAAGGAAAAAATAAAATAGTTCCTGTAAAATTGAACAAAAAATTGGCTACTGCTCCCATTTTGGCAGGGCGACTGAATTGCGAACTTGCCAGCAAAGCAGTGCTGGTTGTTCCTGTATTTGCCCCAATAATAATTGCAATGCCCGTGGATAAGCTAATAATATTTTGACTTACGAGTAAAATACACAAACCACTCACTACCGAACTTGACTGCACCAAAGCCGTAACAATCAGCCCTACGGCTATGCCTTCCAAATGCCCTTCTACCGATTGAATGGTTTTGAGCAATTCAGGATTGTTTTTTACACCTGCCAAAGCACTGCCTATCAGATTTAAGCTAAAAAAAATAAAGCCAAAGTAAAAAATTGCCTTTCCAAGTAAATGAATACGATGCGGCACTGCTCCTACCAGCCACCCCAAAACAATAAGTACAGGTCCCATATAGCGAGTATCAAAAGAAGCTATCCAAGCCGTAGAGGTAGTGCCTACATTTGTTCCAAAAAGTATAGCCAAACTATTTTTGAAAGGCAAAATACCACTATTGATGAGTGCTACTGCCATAGAAGAAACCGCACTACTGGATTGTATGATAGCCGTAAAAATAGCCCCTATCAGAAAGCCACTAAAACGATTTTCGGTCAGTTTTTCCAAACGATTGCGAAGCGTATCCGAGGCAATGCTTTCCAACTCCTTGCTAAAACCTTTCAGGCTGTAAATGAACAAAGCAATTGCACAAAGAACCGAAATAAAAAAATTAAAATGCTCCATTTGCTCATTGCATCTTTGAACTTCAAACGCTTGAACCTACAAATAACTTAAAGTCAATTTTTCAAAAAATTTTTCACGACCTCCAAAAATTCTTGTGGTTTTTCGGCGTGAAGCCAATGCCCTGCCTCAGCTACGGTTTCAATAATAGCCTTGGGGAAATAATAACGGATAAGCTCAAAATCTTCGTCAAGAATATAATGAGATTTTTCACCCCGAATAAAAAGCGTTGGCTCGTCAAATGTAAGGTTGGTATGCAAGCCCTCTCCTACATTAGCAATTTGTTCGGCAATAACGGGTAAATTGATACGCCAAGCCCATTTCTCTCCTTCTCGGTATAGATTTTTGAGCAAAAAGGCTTTGGTAGAGGCTTCTTTTACGTAATGGCTTAAAATATCTTCGGCTTCTTTGCGAGAGGTCAGCTTTTGCGAATCAATCGCTTGCAAACCTTCCAAAATATGCTGATGATGAAGCGGATAGCTCTTGGGGGCAATATCTGCTACGATGAGTTTTTCAATTTTGGTCGGAAAGTACGTACAAGCATAATACATAGCGGTTTTTCCACCCATAGAATGTCCTAAAAGAATAGGGTTTTGCAAGTTTTTAGCCTCAACAAATTCGTGTAAATCTTTTGCCATAGCCTCGTAAGTCCATTCAGAGCTATGAAAAGACTTTCCGTGATTGCGTTGGTCTATGAGATAAATCTTGTACTCATCTGCTAGTGCCCTGCCAATCGTGAGCCAATTATCCGAAGAGCCGAAAAGCCCGTGAATAATTACGATTTCTTTGCCTTGATTGCCTAATTCCTGATGATATAGCATAGTTGGGTAGTTAGTAGTTAGTAGTTAGTAGTTAGTAATTAGTAGTTGGTAGTTGGTACTCAATACTCTGTACTCAATACACTCTGTACTCAGCCGCAAATTACAGAAAATTTTGCCTTGCTGTAAAATCCATTTTGAGATTTACAAGAAAAATCTTTACTTTGGGGCGTAATTTGAAAAATAAACTTTTGTACGCAATGGAACTCTATCTTGATTCAGCTGACATCAAAGAAATTGAAGAAGCCTTCAAACTCGGATTTCTCACAGGACTGACCACCACTCCTACTTTTATGCACCGCGAAGGCGTAAAAAATGTAGATGAAATTATCCTCAAACTTTCTAAAATGGTGCCTATTTTGCAAGTAGAAGCACTCGGCGATAATGCAGATGAAATTGTAAAAGAAGCCAAAAGACTTGTAAAATTAGGCTTGAGCAAAGAAAAAACCGTTTTCAAAATACCTGTATCTTTGGAAGGTGTAAAAGCCTGTAAAAAACTCACAGACGAAGGTTATCAAGTAAATATCCATTTGGTTTATACGCTCCAACAAGCCTATATGGCTATGGCGGCAGGTGCTACCTACGTATGCCCGCTGGTAGGTAGACTGCAAGACCAAGGACACGATGCTTTGGCTCTTGTACAGCAATGCGTAGATGCCGTAAATTATTATGGCTATCGCTCCAAAATTATGTTTTCTTCGGTGCGTAATGTAGAACACGTCAGAAATGCTATCAATATAGGCGTACATACCGTTACTGTGCCTTGGAAAATAATGAAACAACTCACCGAAAACCACTTCACGGCTATTGGTACGCAACAATTTGAAGAGCATACCAAACTAATGACCAAACGTGTCAAAGATATTATTCGTCAGGAAAACCCCACCGTCAAGCTCACCGAAACAGTACTGGATGCCATAGTACAAATGACCGAGTCTGGTTTTGGTGCAGTTTCGGTAGTAGATAGCAAGAAAAACCTCGTGGGAGTTTTCACCGATGGCGATTTGCGTAGAAAACTCAAAGAAAATGGAAAAGATTTGCTCAAAAAGAAAATGAGCGAATTTGAGTTCAAAACTCCGCTTACCATTGAAAGTGAGGCACTTTTGAATGATGCCGTTCAACTTATCAAGCAAAAAAATGTAGATAACCTGATTGTTACCGAAAAAGGCAAACTCAAAGGAATGTTGGACGTACAAGATTTGATTGACATTGGCTTAATGGGCTAATTGCTACTGCCCCTCTTTACAAGTTATTTAGTAAAGAGGGATTTTTTTGCTCAATCCACCCACTACCCCATACGTTTTCCAATGTATTTCAGGGATATTTTCGGTTTAGAAGAAATCAAAAGAACGCTTATAACAGCTGTTAGGCAAAATCACGTGGCTCACGCCCAACTTTTTGCAGGGGCAGAAGGTTCGGCGAGCTTGGCAATGGCACTAGCTTATATTCGTTACATTTTTTGCCATAACAAAGGCGAATACGATAGTTGTGGCTCTTGCTCTGCCTGCCGAAAATTGGATAAACTCACACACCCCGACTTGCATTTTGTTTTTCCAACCAGTTCCACTCCCAAAATTACAAAACCTTTAAGCCAAGATTTACTCAAAGAGTGGCGAGAATTTGCTTTGCAAAAAACGTATGCAGGCATAACCGAGTGGCTGGAACATATTGGGGCAGAAAGCAAAATGCCTAATATTAGTGCCGAAGAAAGCCGTAAAATCATCACTACACTTTCGCTAATGCCTTTTGAAAGCGATTTCAAAGTAATACTTATTTGGCTTCCCGAACTAATGCACCCTACCGCCGCCAATGCTTTGCTTAAAATTTTGGAAGAACCACCACCCCAAACGCTTTTTTTTCTTGTAAGTCAAGAACCTGAAAAACTGCTGATTACCATTCTTTCTCGCCTGCAACCTGTACGCATACGTAACTTCAAAGATGATGAAATAAAAGCATTTTTACAAGAAAAAATGCAAACCGAGCCACTCCGAGCCGAACAAATTGCCCATTTGGCGGAAGGCAATTTGCTAAAAGCACAATATTTAGCCCAAGAAATTGCTGATGATAACCACAGCCTTTTTCGGAACTGGATGCGACTTTGCTACTCTCGCAAATATGCCGACCTCTATAAAATGACAGAAGACTTCGCCAAAATGCCCAAAGAAGCCCAAAGAAACCTTTTGCAATACGGCTTAAATATGTGTCAGGAAACTTTGGTGTATCGTTTTGCCGAAGGCAAACTCAATCGCCTTTCCGAAGAAGGTATGACCTTCGTACAGGGGTTTGCCAAAACCATTCACACAGAAAATATTGCCAAATTCTACGAACTGCTCAACAATGCCATTTTTTATTTGGAAAGAAATGCCAACCCAAAAATTGTTTTTTTAGAAACATCTTTGCAAATTAGCCAAATTATTCGTTGAAAAAACATAGTAGAAATGGAAAAAACAAACACTATAGCCGTTTTAGGAGGTGGAAGTTGGGCTACGGCACTTGTGAAAATTCTCACCGAAAAAGAGAACATACGCTTGCACTGGTGGATGCGTAATAGCCGTACTGCCGCTTTTATTCGCCGTTTTCACCTCAATCCGAATTATTTGAGCGATGTGTATATTGATGAAAACAAAGTAAAAGTTTGGCTCAATCCTAAGCAAGCAATTGCACAAGCCGAATATGTGCTTGTAGCTGTACCTGCCGCTTTCGTAGAACAAGCTATTCAGAATATTAGTGCAGAAGATTTGCAAGGCAAAAAGATTATTTCCGCTGTAAAAGGAATGATACCCAGCAAAAACTACTTGGTAACTGATTTGTTTCACGAAGAAAAAGGCGTAAAATTCAAGCAAATGGCAGTGATTGGAGGACCTTGCCACGCCGAGGAAGTGGCTTTGGAAAGGCAATCTTACCTAACAATTGGCACATCTAACGAAGAACTTGCCCAAGAAATTGCTCAAATGCTTACTTGCCGCTATATCAAAGCCACTCCCTACGACGATATGATTGGTGTAGAATATAGTGCCGTAATGAAAAATATCATTGCTCTTGCCAGTGGTATTTGCCACGGCTTGGGATATGGCGATAATTTTCAGGCGGTTTTGGTTACCAACTCCGTTCGGGAAATCAAAGACTTTTTAGATGCTATCTACCCGCAACACAGAGATTTGAGCCATACAGCGTATTTAGGCGATTTACTTGTTACGGCTTACTCACAATTTAGCCGAAACCGAACTTTTGGCAATATGATTGGCAGAGGATATAGCGTAAAATCGGCTCAAATGGAAATGAATATGATTGCAGAAGGCTATTATGCCGTAAAAAGTGTTTATACCATCAATGAGCAAAAGTACAAAGTAGATATGCCCATTACCAAAGCCGTGTATAGAATTTTGTACGAGAAAGCCTCACCTGCCAAAGAAATTGCTATTTTGCGTGAAAAATTTGTGTAATTTTTCCAACTGATACTTATTTGCTATCTTTGAACTACAACGCAAAACTCATAATTTTTATGGAACAATTCTTGCAAATCAACTTTCTTTCAAAACTCTTTTGCAGTGCTTTTTTAGCAATTTTGTTCTTGCAATCTGGATTGGATAAAGTATTGGATTGGAAGGGCAACCTTTCTTGGCTCAAAGGGCATTTTGGAAAAACTTTTCTCAAAAACGCTGTTCCTTTGCTTTTGGGAATTATCACCCTTACCGAAGTGGCTTCAGGGGCTTTTTCAGCAGTAGGTTTTTTGCAAATTTTGTTTGAAAGAAAAAGTATTTTTGCCTACTACGGTGCGGTGCTTGCCGTAGCAAATATTGTAATGCTATTTTTCGGACAACGTATCGCCAAAGATTATGTAGGTGCGGCAGGACTTGTACCTTATTTTATTGCGTGTATGATGGCTATGTGGATTTTAGGATAATGCTTTGAAACTTTGAACTCTTAAACTATGAAATTTCGTATTGGACAGGGCTATGATGTTCATCAATTAGCCGAAAATCGCCCTTTTTGGCTCGGTGGCTTACAAATAGCACACACACACGGAGCCGTAGGACATTCTGACGCAGATGTGCTTATTCACGCCATTTGCGATGCCCTACTCGGAGCTTTGGCTCTGCGTGATATTGGCTATCATTTCCCCAACAAAGACCCCCGCTACAAAGACATTGATAGCAAAAAACTACTTGCCCAAGTAGTAGCTATGCTTCACGAAAAAGGTTACCAAATTGGGAACATAGATGCTATGGTATGCCTTGAAGAGCCTAAAATCAATCCGTATATCCCTGAAATGCAGAAAATTCTTGCCGAAATTATGAACATCAGCCCCGAAGATGTTTCCATCAAAGCTACTACCTCTGAAAAATTAGGCTTCGTGGGGCGAAAAGAAGGCATCACGGCTACCGCTGTAGCACTGATTTACAAAAGTTGATTTTTTTCAAATTGTTGTAATCCAAATTTTGTTGTTTATGCAAACCTATCAAACCTACCTGGAAGCCAACCGAGAGCGTTTTTTGGCTGAACTTATAGAATGGCTCAAAATCCCTTCGGTAAGTACCGATGAAAGCAAAAAAGATGAAGTGAGGCGTGCCGCTGAATTTCTGCAAAAAAAACTTTTAGAAGCAGGTGCCGATACCGCCGAACTCTACCAAACCGAAGGACACCCCATTGTGTATGGTGAAAAAATTATAGATAAAAACTTGCCCACAGTGCTTGTGTATGGGCATTATGATGTTCAGCCTGCCGACCCTTACGAACTTTGGGACTCCCCTCCTTTTGAGCCTGTTATCAAATCTACTCCCCTGCACCCCCAAGGAGCTATCTTTGCTCGCGGTGCCTGCGACGATAAAGGTCAAACCTATATGCACGTCAAGGCATTAGAAATAATGCTAAAAACCAATACATTGCCTTGCAATGTTAAGTTTATGATAGAGGGCGAAGAAGAGTGTGGTTCAGGAAATTTAGAACCTTTTATCAAGCAAAACAAAGAACGTCTGCAAGCTGATGTTATTCTTATTTCCGATACGGGTATTATTGCCAACGATATTCCTTCGGTAGAAACAGGTTTGCGTGGTTTGTGTTATGTTGAAGTAGAAGTTACAGGACCCAATCGCGACCTTCATTCAGGCGTGTATGGTGGAGCAGTAGCCAACCCTATCAATGTGCTTTGCCAAATGATAGCCTCGCTCAAAGATGAAAAAGGCAGAATCACTATTCCTCATTTTTACGACAAAGTGCAAGAACTTTCCGCCGAGGAGCGTGCCGAAATGGCAAAAACACCTTTTGATTTGGAAACCTATAAAAATGATTTAGGGATTGATGATGTGGCAGGCGAAGAAGGATACTCTACAATTGAACGCACTTCTATTCGTCCTACGCTTGATGTAAATGGTATTTGGGGCGGATACACCCAAGCAGGGGCTAAAACGGTACTTCCTTCCAAGGCTTTCGCCAAAATCAGTATGCGACTTGTGCCAAACCAGCACCCTGATGAAATTGCCGAACTTTTTGAAAAGCATTTCCGAGCCATTGCTCCAAAATCTGTAAAGGTTGATGTTCGCTTTCATCACGGCGGTTTTCCTTATGTAATGCCTACCAATTCCATAGAATATCAAGCCGCCAGTTTGGCTTTGGAAGAAACTTTTGGCAAAAAGCCTATACCTACACGTGGTGGCGGAAGCATTCCAATTGTAGCTCTTTTTGAAAAAGAGTTAGGCTTGAAATCGGTGCTTTTGGGTTTTGGACTTGATTCTGACGCAATTCACTCGCCTAATGAACACTATGGAATTTTTAACTTTTTCAAAGGAATTGAAACTATACCGCTTTTTTACAAACATTACGTTCATCTAAAAAGCAATGCCTAAAAGGAACTAAACCCACTTCCCGAGAGTTGAACTTTCGGGAAGTTTTATGAATAAAAAAGATGAGCAAAAAGTTAATTCGTTTTGATTGGGCAATTAAACGCTTGCTACGCAACAAGGCTAATTTTGTTGTGTTGGAAGGGTTTTTGTCGGAACTTTTGTTTGAGGACATCAAAATCAAAGAGATTTTAGAAAGCGAGGGCAATCAGGATAGTTGGGAGGATAAATACAACCGAGTAGATATTCTCACCGAAAACTCCAAAAACGAACTCATTATCATTGAAATTCAGAATACCTACGAAATTGACTATTTTCACCGAATGGTCTATGGCACAAGCAAAGCCGTTGCCGAGCATTTGCGTTTGGGGCAAGCCTACTCGGAAGTCAAAAAAGTTATTTCTATAAACATTGTCTATTTTGATTTAGGGCAAGGGCAAGACTACATCTACAAAGGCACTACTACTTTTCAAGGTTTGCATTTCAACGATACTCTGCAACTTTCCGAAAAGCAGAAAAATACCTTTGCCAAAACTTTGGTTTCCGATATTTTTCCTGAATATTACCTCATCAAGGTCAATCAGTTCAATGATGTAGCGAAAGATACCCTTGATGAGTGGATTTATTTCCTGAAAAATAGCGAAGTGAAAGACGAATTTCGTGCAAAAGGCTTGAAAGAGGCAAGAGAAGCCTTGGATATTATGCGTTTGGATAAAGAAAATCAGTACAGCTACAACCGATATCTGGACTACTTGCACTGGAAAGCCAGTGAAGCAATGAATACCAAGTTGGAAGCGGAGGAGAAAATAAA
>CAZZLW010000058.1:0-9068 GCA_964654605.1 uncultured Cytophagales bacterium
TTTTAGCGGACTTAGAGGTAATTGACTCATATGATTAAATATTTAAAAAGTACAACTCAAAGTTAATCATTTTTTCAATTACCCTAAGTTTTTTTATTTAAATCCCTTGAAAACAATAAGTTAGACTTATAATTCACGTAAAAGTAATATTGTTTGATGACTTTTTACGAACCTTCTAAAATACTCTGGCTTGGTAAAAGTTTGATTTAAGGTGTTATTTTTGAAGTTTGATAATTTTTATCTACATTTGTACGTAGGCAATTTTTCGTTTTGCCCAATCTTTTCTTTTTTGA
This sequence comes from uncultured Cytophagales bacterium, assembly GCA_964654605.1. Lineage (GTDB taxonomy): Bacteria > Bacteroidota > Bacteroidia > Cytophagales > Thermonemataceae > Raineya. The sequence continues at coordinate 294 of CAZZLW010000058.1, forward strand.
ACAAAACTTTATGCTTATGCAAATTACTCGTGTTTTTGACCTTCTAGAATACCAAGCTCAAAATTTCCCTAAAAAAGATGCCTTGGCTTGTAAAGAATATGGTGGTTGGGTACATTATAGCACCCAAGATTTTATTAGTACCACCAATCAGCTTGCAACCGCCTTTCTGGAGCTTGGGGTACAAAAGGGAGATAAAATCGCTATTATCAGCAACAATCGTCCCGAATGGAATTTTGTAGATTTTGCTATCCAAAAAATAGGAGCTGTAAGCGTTCCAATGTATCCTACTATTACCGCAGAAGACTATCGCTATATTTTAGACCACTCGGAAGCGAAACTGGTTTTTGCAGGCAATCAGGAAATTTATGAAAAACTATTGAAAGCTATTGAAGGAAGTGAAATCCTCTCCCCTGAAAAAATTTTCACCTTTGACCAACTGCCTAATGCTCAACACTGGCGAACTTTACTCAAAAAAGCAAGCAGTGAAAGGTTAAAAGAACTATCACAAATCCAAAACGCTATTCAGCCCAACGACCTTTTTACAATCATTTACACTTCTGGCACTACGGGTAAGCCCAAAGGGGTAATGCTTTCGCATAAAAACGTAGTAAGCAATGTAAAATCTGCTATTAGCAGTTTGGTACTCACTCACGAACATAAGGCTTTGAGTTTTTTGCCTTTATGCCATATTTTTGAACGAACCGTTACTTGTGCCTATATCTACAAAGGCATTTCTATTTATTATGCCGAAAGTTTAGATACCATTGGCGATAACTTAAAAGAAGTTCAGCCTCACGTTTTTACGGCTGTTCCTCGTATTTTAGAGAAAGTTTATGAGAAAATTCTTGCCAAAGCCAAAACACTCTCGCCTGTTGCCCAAAAGCTGTTTTATTGGGCTTTAGAACTTGCCGAGCAGTACGATACCCAAGAAAAGAAAGGTTTGCTTTACAACGTTCAACTCAGTATTGCCAACAATTTAGTTTTTGATAAATGGCGTGAGGCACTGGGCGGCTATGTGAAATATGTAATTTGTGGTAGTGCGGCACTCAATCCTAAACTGGCACGGATTTTTTGGGGAGCTTGCATACCTATTTTAGAGGGTTATGGAATGACAGAAACTTCGCCTGTTATCACTGCTGGCTCACCCAACAAAGAAGATTACGTAATTGGTACGGTGGGTAAAGTAATTGAAGGCGTGCAGGTAAAGATTGCAGAAGATGGAGAAATTTTAGTAAAAGGTGATAATGTAATGATGGGCTACTACAAAGACCCCGAACGCACCGCCGAAACTTTTACCGAAGATGGCTGGCTCAAAACAGGCGACATTGGCGAGTGGGTACAAGGAAAATATCTCAAAATCACCGACCGCAAGAAAGAAATTTTCAAAACCTCAGGCGGAAAGTACATAGCTCCGCAACCTATTGAAAATAACCTTAAACTTTCGCTTTACATTGAGCAAGCTATGGTGATTGGCGAAAATCAGAAGTTTCCTGCTGTGCTAATCAGTCCTTTTGAAGAAGCCCTCAAAAACTGGTGTTTGGAACAGGGTTTGCCCTATGAAAATCTTGCTCAAGCTGTAGATTTAGCAGAAGTTCAAATGCTTTATCAGCAAGAAATTGACAAAGTAAATGAAGGATTGGCTCAATACGAGAAAATCAAAAAGTTTGTGCTATTGCCTGCTACTTGGAGCATTGAAGGCGGAGAACTTACCCCCACGCTCAAGCTCAAACGCAAAAATATTTTGCAAAAATACGAAAGCTACATCAACGAAATTTACAGCCAAGAAGTAGCAGTTTGAAATTTACTATCTTTGATTAGAAACAGAAAGCAAGACAAGATATAAGCACAAAGCATAAAAAACCTACAAGACTAAATCTTGTAGGTTTTTTTGGGGAATTGTATTTTTTACCAAAGTTTTACCGAAGAGATAGTCATCTTCACGCGGCGGTTCATTTCTTTTTGCTGTTTGGTTTTGTTGTACTCAGCAATTTCTTCGGGTTTAGAAAGAGGCTTGGCATCAGGAGAATCTATTTCAAAAGGTTTGGTATCGCCATAACCCACAGCCTTCAAGCGAGTAGCACTGATACCCTTGGAAATCATATAATCCATCACAAATTTTGCTCTTGCTTCTGAAAGGGCTTTATTGTCTTTGAAAGAAGATTTTTGAGGAGTTACGTTATCCGTATGTCCTTCTATGAGCATAAAGGTTTCAGGTTTGCTTTTGAGAATATCAACTACTTTATCCAAAATAGGATACCATTTCTTTTGTAGTTTTTCGTTGATAGTAGCCTTACCAGACTCAAATTCTATTTTACTTGCCTGCTTCAAGATAGCCTCTTCGGCGGCAGAAACAATTTTAGGGCAACCTTTGGTTTCACGAGGTCCGGGTTTATCAGGGCAGCCATCTTCATAATCCATTAAGCCATCACCATCAGAGTCTTTCATTTCAGGGCATCCTCTGTTGTGTTTAGGTCCTTTTTTGTCTTTACAATCATCTTCTTCATCAGGCACACCGTCTCCGTCAAAATCAGGAGCAGGACAGCCAAAATAACGAGCTACACCCGGAACATCGGGGCATTTATCTTCGTTATCCAGAAAACCATCGCCATCTTTATCGCCCCAAGGACAGCCATTGTTTTCACGAGGTCCCATCGTTCCCATATTGGCTTGGGCATCACCAGGAGTGCCAGGGCATTTGTCTTCATAATCATACACGCCATCTTTATCAGTATCTTTGGGACAGCCATAATCATCAACTTCTATCTTTACTTTGTTTTTTTTCCCGTCCTTTTCTATTTCCATTTCTTTGGGCGTATTAGGGCACTGGTCGCGTACATCAGGTACACCGTCGTTATCGCTATCCACTCTGTACACCGCAGGCACATTCACTTTGCGAGGTTGTACCCCTTTTTTGGGTTTAGCTTTTTGAGCATTTACACTCATACCAAAAGCTACCGTTAGCAATACAAGCAAGAAAATTCTAACTACTTTCATAACACTTTTTTTATTTTGGGCTAAAATTTAGGTTTTTGCAATACAAAAATAATGCAAGAGTTGTTTTTTTAGCAAAAAAATAAAAACTTTACCACAAAAACAAACTTTCTTGCTTCAAACATAGTTAAAAATTTTGAAAAACCAAAAAATATGGCAAAGCAAAGCAAAAATAAATCCGAAAATACCCAAAGCATTGATTGGCGTGAAGGCTTGGTGCGTTTTTCTTTGGAAAACAATCGCCTGCCTCAGAGTGCTTACGAACTTTGCAAATTTTTAGAAATCAGCGAAGAAAGTTTCTACGAAAATTACAGCAGTGTAGGTGCTTTGGCACAAGAGATTTGGAAAGGTTGGTTTGAAACTACCAAAAGCCAAATACAAACAGATGAGCAATATCAGAGTTTTTCGGTACGCGAAAAACTACTCGCTTTCTATTATACTTGGCTTGAAAATCTCAAAGGCTATCGCAGTTTTGTAGAAATTGCAATGCAAACCAAAAATCTTTGCTCACAGGAGCAATACAAGGCTTTCAAAGAGAGTTTCAAAATCTTTGCCCAAGAGCTACTCAACGAAGCCCTTGAAACAGGCGAAGTACAAAACCGCAATATTCTGAACCAAAGCTATCCCGAGATTTTGTGGTGGCAGGTGATGTATCTGCTCAATTTTTGGCTAAAAGACACCTCGCAAGGCTTTGAACGTACCGATGCCGCCGTAGAAAAGGCTGTCAATCTCTTTTTTGACCTTGCAGGAAGAACCTTTTTGGATAGCCTTGTAGATTTTGCCAAATTCAACTTCCAAAAATAGGCTTATGATTTACACAACTGCGAAAGCACCTTTTGGAAACCTTGTGTTTTCGCAGTTATGCCCCAACTGGCTTACAAGGCTTTCATTTCCAAAATTTCGTTCTCAGAAAATAATTTAAGGGTTTTACCTTGAATTTCATAGCGTTTTACAGCTACATAATTGATACGCACCGTATCGCAACAGGCTTGCGTACATACAAAATCGGTGGCGTTCATCTGAATTTCACCTTTTCCTACAAGGCTGAATTTCCCTTCACAACCATTTACGTCTAAATTGTATTGCAAACGCCCATCTTGGGTAAAAGTGGCAAAGAAACTTTTATCCGAAAAATCTTGCTTTTTGCCTGTGTTTTTTTCAGTAATGCTCACGAGTTGCCATTTACCATAAATTTTGGCTTGAGAAGCACTTTGGGACATTGTTTTTTTGCTTTGGCAAGTCATAAAACTCATTAAAAAAAGTCCGATTACAAACTTTTGCATTTTCTTTTTTCGCAAATATAAGCAAAAATCATACGCAAACTTTTGGGAAAAGCTCGTAAAATTTTTTAACTTTGTTTAGTGAAAATGTTTTTTCATTAAAAAGCGAAAAATGAACTTTACCGAGCATAAAATCGCTTGTTATCAGCATATTTTCTTTGATTTAGACCACACCCTTTGGGATTTTGAAAAAAATTCTAACGAAACCCTTTTAGAACTGCATAAAGACTTTTTAGATGAACGAATTATTCCCAAAGAGCAGTTTTTGGCGGTTTTTCACGAAGTAAATGCTCATTTATGGCATCTACACGATACCGAACAAATTACTGCCCAAGAGTTGCGAGAAAAGCGTTTTACTATGGTTTTTCAGGAGTTTGATTTTCATAACCCCGATTTATCTATTGCTTTCTCGCAAATCTATTTGGAAAAAACACCCCGCAAGCCTCATCTTTTGCCCCAAGCCAAAGAAATGCTGGATTATCTTTCTCAAAAATATAAGTTACACATCATTACTAATGGCTTTCCTGAAATTCAGCGGATAAAAATGGAAAGTGCAGGCATATTGTCGTACTTTCAGGAAATTGTAACCTCGCAAGAAGCAGGCTGTAAAAAGCCCCAAAAAGGCATTTTTGAATATCTTTTGCAAAAAGTACAATGTCCCAAAGAAAATTGCCTGATGATTGGAGATAATTTACTCACCGATATTGAAGGAGCTTTGCAAATAGGTCTGGATTGCGTTTTTTACAATCCCAAAAAACTCCCACACAATAGAAAGCCCTCTTATGAAATTAGTTGCCTTGGCGAATTGAAAGAGTTTTTGTGAGTTTTCTGTAAAAAAGCGATACTACTCTCGGGGTGAATAGTATCGCTATCTGAAAGAGTAGATTAGAAATTACTCTTTCACAATCATTTTTTCTAATATCCCAAATTCAGGGTGCAATACTTTCAGGTAATACAAACCTTGTGGCAGATGTGATACCATGAATTGTGTTTCTATACCCTGAACATTCTCCAATCTTATTTTTTGCTCCCCTTGGGCATTATAGAGCCTGATTTCGTAAGGTGTTTGGGCAAACATTGCCAGTACCTCTTCATCATTTTCACTATGCTCTATTTTTACCTGCAACACATTACCCGTAGGGTTTGGATAAGGATTGGATATGCGTAAATTGTAGCACTTTTCCCCATTGGGCGGGCAACCCGTTGCCTGATATACGGCTCTAATCGTGCCTATGCCACTATTGCAAGGGTTTGTCCCTAGTGCCTCTACGTAGATTTGTCCATCGGTCTCCCCTACTCTAAAACTACAAGACAAGCCCGTACCATTATGACCAGGTGCATAGCCTCAACAGAAATATCCCGTACAATTGTATGGCACAATAGGCTGTGATGTAGCAGGATCTACGGGCACCACCCACCAACGATACCCCGTAGCACCTGGTACAGGATTGATACGATAATTTACGATTTGTCCCCGCCATACCTGAGTAGGTCCAATGATGTTTTGTATTTGTGCCGCCGCCGAAGGCGTGAGCAATACATTGTAGGTAATTGTAGTGCCTCCTACTTGAGCCTGAATAAAACTACTCGTGTTACTCGATACATTGGTAGATACTACAAGTGTATTCGTATTACTGCTTACAATGCTAAGATTAGGACCCACTGACCAAGTAACACTCATACAAGTAGGTGCATTAGTGAGCGTAAAAGTAGCCGTTTGGCAAAACACACTCGGACCTACAATTTGAGCATTACTCGAAATAGCCCTTAACACCGCCGCATAGGCATCTACCAAGCCATAACCATAATTGTTATCAAACCCTGGCTCTCCTAAATCTTGGGCTGTTTCTTGCAGAATAGTACGCACTTGGGCTTCTGTAAGATTAGGATTTACTTGCAATAACAATGCCGCTACCCCTGCTACCTGAGGGCAAGCCGCTGATGTGCCATTGAAGTTAAATATGTACTGATTATTCCTACCAAGCGTTACAATGTCTCCAATAATACCACCACTTGGAGCTACTAAATCAATCTCGGGACCGCGACTGCTATAGTCATGTAAATTTCCATTTTTATCAATTGCTCCTACTGTTATTACACCGGGTAGGTTACCTGGATAAAGTACATTTCCAAAACTATTACCAGAGGCAAATACTACAACACAGCCTTTCCCATTTCTACCCATAGTTAAAGCATTTTGGATTGAATTGGTAATTAAGTTTGAAGGAGTATCCAATTTCCAAGAACAACTTAATATATCTGCTTTACCAATATGCCAAGACCATACTATACTATTAGCTATTTCCACATTTGAGTATGCAAGACCTTCACTTATCATTCTTACAGAAAGTATTTCCAAATTTGTAGCAATTCCAATGATACCAATGGTGTCATTATTTGCACCAATTATACCAGCACAAGCCTGTCCGTGAAAGTCAAAAAATGTTGTAGGTCTTCCAGGATTATCCCGATTACGGACATCTAAACCATTCAGTAACAAGCAACTTAAATCTTCGTGTGGCTCTATACCATCATCTAGCACAGCTACTCTTACCTTTTGATTTGTACTTGCACAAGTATTTATTAAGTCCCAAGCCTCAGGGGCGTTGATATCTATATTTGGTCTGCCTCCTCCTTGTCCTGTGTTATTCAGATAATATTGTAGTGGGTACAAAGGATTACAAGGACTACCAGATATGAGGTTTGGTTCTACCCATTCAACAAGACCACTTCCGTAAATAGCTTCTGTGAGTGCAAAAAGTTCACTAACTTCCTTTATATCTATGAGGTAGGTACCTAACAACTCTTGGTAACTTGTCTTATTGAATTTGCTTCCAAAAAGTTGCTCTACTTGTATAATAGTAGAATTTGGTTTTAGGGCGAGGACTATTTGATTGGTTGGATATACTTGCTCTCCTTTGTATTTGAAAGCTATCAAAAATTGCAAATCAGGAAAGGTATTCTTCAGAGAGTTTAGCTCGGATATTAAAGTATTAAATAATGAACCATTTTTTAATTTCAACAAAAAACTATTTGGTGATAGGTTTCGCAAATAAAGAGTAAAAGGTTTTGTAGATAAATTTCTGATAATCAAACTTTTACCCCCCCCAATTTGCATTTTTTCATTATGAAAAATAACTATGGTGGTAGTATCTGACTCCAAAGTTATTATTCTGTTTTCATAACGATAAAAAACAGACTGGGCTAATGTAAATGTAAAAGAAAAAAATACAGCAAATAATAGAGATATCTTCATAATCCTTAAATATTATTGATTAAATAAATTACATTGGTTTTGAATACTTATGAGAACATTAGGTGGAGGAAAACAATCTGTGTGATAACCCCACTCATCTATTACAGAGTAGTTTTTAAAGAAAATTTTTGTACCAACCACTTGCTTACTCTTGTCTAGGTTCTCTATTACCACACAATTATTAAAACCCTTCCAATTGACCCCAATATTTCTATTTTTAATTTGAACTACCGTAAAACATATCATTGAAAGGTCAGGATTTTCATTCATTTTTCTTGCTTCAGCGATAACCACTCCCTCAATGCACTCCTCTTGCGGGTTGGGGGATTTTTTGTTGCAAGCAGTGCTGGCGGCTATCAGCCCAATCGTGGCTAAAAAGCCTAAAATTTTTAGTGTTTGCATAAAATATTTGTTGGTTTATTTCTCCCTCACTTACAGGCAGAGGGTTGCTCCTTACTTGGTAAAAATAAAAGAATCTTTGCTAAAATACAAAGGCTTTTATAAATGAAGTTGTTTAGGATTGAAAAAGATTTCCAATGAAAGTTGTATATTTAGGTGCTGAAACTAAAATATTACTATTCATGGAAATCTTAAGCAAAGATAATATAAAAAGGTATATAATACCACATTTACAAGTAGGAAGTTTCGGGAAAGCTTTAGAGCCTGAATTTATGGTTGAAATAGTATCAGCCAGTCTTTATCGGTTGAAAACAGGGGTGCAATGGCGTTTTTTACCTGTAAAGTCTTTTTTTAGTTCAAAAAGTTTGACTTGGCAAGGGGTTTATTATCATTTTCGGGAGTGGATAAAAGACGGTTCTTGGACACAGGTATGGATAAATTTATTGCTTGAACATCGCCGAGATTTGGACTTGTCTTGTGTGCAGTTAGATGGCAGTCATACACCTTGTAAGCGAGGCGGTGCTGCGGTGGGGTATCAGGGACGCAAAGCAAGTAAGACGAGTAATACACTCTATTTATGTGATAATCAAGGTCAGATACTCTGCTGTGCTAGTCCGCAAGAAGGGCAACATAACGATTTGTTTGAGTTACAGACACTCTTTGATGAAATTTGTAATTTTTTAACAAAAGCAGGAATTGATGTAAAAGGATTATTCCTGAATGCGGATGCTGGTTTTGATAGTAAAGAATTTAGAAAAGCCTGTGAGCAAAAAGAGGTCATAGCCAATATTCCCCATAATCCGAGAAATAAAAAAGAGATAGAAAGCAGAGCTTATCAATATTTTGATG
>CAZZLW010000059.1:0-8560 GCA_964654605.1 uncultured Cytophagales bacterium
AGACATACTGACTCGCGAAAAGAGGTGGAATTGAAGCAGTGATTGAAAAGCTACAAAACCGGTGTCAAAGTGAACACACAAGGCATAGAAGTCCTAAAAACTGTCTGGTTAAGTGGTGGTATGGAATTATTGCCTACAAAGTCCTAGATAAAAAGCCAACTATTAGAGATTTGCAAGAAAAAAATCTACTTAAAAATTTTGAACGTTTTCAAGATATGGCCGCTTAACTCACGTTAAAATACACCAAAAAATCGCATATTCTAAAACTGATAATGCAAAATTTCCTCACTCGCTATTACTTATATAGCCTTTTGTGGGCAGTGGGTTTATTTTTGCTTGGCGAGGTGGCTTTTCTTATCCACCAAAATCAAGCCCCTATCAGTATTGATGAAAAATACCAAACAAGTATTCAAAGTAACATTATCCGTGAGATAGAAATTTTAAGACAAGAAAGCAAGGAAACCGAAGAACTCTTTCAGGAAAACAATGTCATCAGCCTCGTTGAGGTCAAAAAAAAACATCAATACCCTTGTGTCATTTTCAGAAATGAGCAACTTCTCTTTTGGTCGGATAACCGCTTTATTCCCGAATACGATTTGATTGACGGAAATTACACTATCAAATTCTTTGAGCTACAAAATGGCTACTACATTTTTCACAGAGATTTTTTCAAAACCAACGAAGGCAATAAAATTGAAATTTTCACTTATCTACCCCTACAAGTGCGTTACAGCTTGCAAAATAAATACCTTACTTCGCAAGTCAATCCTCATATTTTTCCTTCCGAACAGCTTGAAATTAGCAAAACCCCTACTTCCAAGCAAATTTTCACAGAAATAGAAAAAGGCGAATACCTTTTTTCATTATCATATTCTACCCGAAAAGAAGCCCCTCACTTGTACTGGTTTGCTCTATCACTCATTTGTAATGCTGGAGCTTTTGTAATGCTTTTTATTTTTATTTGGAAATGGCAAGCTTTTTTCCAACAAAAAAAATTATATGAGTTTTTTATTGCCTTTTTCGTGCTTTATTGGCTATTGGTACGTTGGCTGATGCTTAAAAACCTAATTCCTTATAGCTTTTGGGAAACCGATTTATTCAACCCACAACTCTACGCTTCCTCGTTTTGGTCGCCCTCGTTGGGAGATTTACTCATCAACTTATTTTTAGGCTTGTGGATAGTGTTTCTATTACAAAGAAATTTTCCAAAAACTCTTATTTTTCAGAAAATCAGTCCAAAGAAAAAAATTGGGGCTAAATATGGGGCTTCGCTACTGCTTATCTTTTTGAGTTATGTTTCCTTTTATGAAATTTTTGGCATATTTAGCACCATTTTTACCAATTCGCAACTTGTATTAGACATTTCACAAAATATTCACTTTCGCTTACCTCATTGGGCGGCTTTTGGGGTGTTTGTTGTGCTTTCTACGATTTGCTTTCTGCTCTTGCACCTTGTAGGACGCCTACTCATACGCTTTCTGGATAACGACTACCCCAAATTTGCTCTCCTTTTTGGGCTGGCAACTATTTTACACTCTTCTATTGCCTACTTTACGGGCAATTTTGAGTTATTTTTAAGCCTACTCAATGGCATATACCTACTGATTTTGTACTTTTTCCGCCTGCCTCAATTTTTATATCGCTTTCGTAATATTTCCATTTTGTATTTGCTCATAGGCTCGCTTTGGTGTGCCGTAACAGGAACGTATGCCTTACGCTATTTTTCAACACAAACACAAAACAAAGAAATTGGCAGATTTGCCGAAAATTTGCTTTTATCCAAAGATTTCAAAACGGAACTCACTTTGGATAATATTGTTGAGGAAATTCAGTTGGATTTGCCACTCAAACTTTTTTTCAAGGCTTCGCTATCGGTAGTAGATAAAAACATCATTGAAAAGCGTATCCGCAAGCAATATGTAAAAAATGAATTTCCTGATTATGAAGTGGAAGTTTTAGTATTTGATAACGCAGGGCTTCCTATCAGCAAGAATACACAAATACGTTATGCCGATTGGGTAGAAACCTATCAAAAACCACAATTCCGTACCGATAAAACCGACCGCTTTTTTATCAGCGAAACCCAAGCCATAGAGCAAAAAATTGACCTTAATCTTTTCAGAATGTATATTGATTTCATAGAAATCAAGCAATCAGGGCAAATTTTGGGCTATGTAATTCTTACACTCAAAAAACGAAAAGCTACCTCTTTCAAAGTGTATCCTGTATTGCTTCGCAACGAAAAAATTGAGGAAAATACTAAAATCAGTAATGTATCTTATGCCATTTTCAAAACGGGTAGCGACCCCCAAAAAAATAGTGAGCTGATTTACTCGCAAGGAGATTGCAATTACTACAAAAATTTCAAAGAAGGGCTTTTTCGTATCCAAAAATTATACCAACAGGGCTATGAATTTCAGGGCTACAAGCATTTTGCCTTCCGAGGCGAAAACGGAAAAGTAGTAGTGATTTCCTTGCCCGAATATGCCTTCAAAAATACTTTTGCCAACTTTTCGCTTTTGTTTCTTTTACTTATTACGCTGGTAGCTCTCATTCTTTCGGTGTATGGGCTTATCAATTATTATCAACGTAAAAAAATTACTCTTGCAACACGTATTCAGATATTTCTGAATCTTGCCTTTTTCTTTCCTTTGGTTATTTTCAGTATCACTACTTTGCAAGTGGTAAGCAGTACTTATGAAAATGATTTGAACCAAAAATTTTTACAAAAAGCAGAAAATGCCTCCAATAGCCTTTTGAGCGTAATGCAAAGCTATACTGAACAGATGAAAACTAAAGAGGAATTGCTGGGCGAGGTAAATAGCGTGGCTCTATATGCTCAGTCGGATTTGAATGTTTTTGATACCCAAGGCAGACTGCTCGTAACCAGCCAACCTGCCATTTATGATAGTCGTTTGCTTTCTAAAAACATAGCTCCCGAAGCCTTGTGGCAAATTGTGGAACGGAAAGAAACCAGCACAATGCTTGCCGAAAATATTGGTAACCTGAACTACAAGGCTGTTTATTGGGCAATTCGCTCCTTTGAAAACAACCAACTTCTTGCTATCCTGAACATTCCATTCTTTGATGCCGAAGACGAAAGAGATAAAAAGCTAACAGGTATCTTTACCACTATCATCAATATTTTCACGATTATTTTCCTCATTTTTGTAATTACTTCCTACTTTACTTCCAACTTGCTCACCGAGCCTTTGGCGATTATTACCCAAAAAATTCGCCGTACAACCCTACAAACCACCAATGAACCTCTGCAATGGGATTCTGATGATGAAATAGGTTTGCTGGTAAATGAGTACAACAAAATGCTTATCAAGTTGGAAGCCAGCAAAAAGGCTCTCGCCCAATCGGAAAAAGAAGCGGCTTGGCGGCAAATGGCAAAGCAAGTAGCTCACGAAATCAAAAACCCACTGACACCTATGAAGCTCACTTTGGAGCATTTGAGGTATAAAATCTACAAAAATCACCCCGAAATGAAAGAAATTATTGAAAAACCTTTTGAAACCGTACTTACACAAATTGATTTGCTCAGCGATATTGCCTCCTCCTTTGGTGCTTTTGCTCGTATGAAAGAGCCTGAAAGTAAAGAATTTGACATAGCTCACACACTCAAACAAACCCTTCTACTTTATGAAAATGATGAAGACATACGCTTAATTCGGCATATTGCCAAAGGTAAGTTCATTGTAAAAGGTGATAATCAGCTAACAATGCAAATATTTACCAATCTTCTGCTCAATGCCAAACAAGCTGTACCCAACGATAGAACCCCTGAAATTTTAGTAGCTCTCTACAAAAATGAAAATAACTTTGTACGCATAGAAATTCGCGATAATGGCAGTGGTATTCCTGATGAAGCTCAACCCAAAATATTTCAACCCAATTTTAGTACCAAATTTACAGGCTCAGGCATAGGACTGGCTCTTGCCAAACAAGGCATAGAACACGCAGGCGGAAAAATTTGGTTTGAAACCGAAAAAGATATGGGTACTTGCTTTTTTATTGAATTACCCTTGATTGCCCATAATGAAGGATAGCTCCAACCCCACGCTTACAAACTTTTGAAGCATTGGACTTTTGAACTTTCAAACTTTTTAGTAGTTTTGGCTGAAAATCTCTGAACAATGGCTTTTGCAACCAATTGGTACAAGAAAACAGGTATTCGTAGGCAAGTTTTTGTAATTTTTTCTATTATCACGGGTATCATTATGACCATCTCCCTGATTGGCATTATGGGTATCAATCGGGTAGCAGAAGATATAAACGGACTTTATTACGACCGTCTTTTGCCTGCCGTAGAAATGGCTAATCTGACCGAGAAATTGTACGAAAATCGCCTGCTTTTAGAAGAATATCTCTATCTTGATGACTCGCTGATGCGAAAAAAAATCCTTGAAAAAATTGAAAGAAACCACAAAAGCATTGACTCGCTTGCCTCCAAATATGCCGAAAGTCATTTGGTTGAGGAAGAAAATCGGTTTCTGATAACCTACCGAAAAGAAATTTTCAAATACAAACAATTAGAGAGCGAAATTGTTAAACTTTTTGCTACCGATGCCGAAAGTGCAAAAACCTTGTTTAGCACCGAAGCCTCGGAAGAGTTTAAGAAAATCATCGAGCCTATTCATCGCATTACTGATGTACAGCTCAAAATAGGCGAAGAGTTGCGAAAAGAATCTATCAAAGAAGCGAATAGTATTCGTTTTGCCTTGTATTTGGCAATGGGCATCGTGATTTTGGCAATTATCATTACGGGGGCTTGGCTGGGTTTTGTGTATATGATGCAATGAATTCCTACCTTACAAATATCGTTCAGTCTATAAAAACTACTTGGAAAGGCTTTCAGGTTACTTTTAGGCATTTTCGCAAGGCTTTTCGCAAGCAAAAGCCTATTTTTATCACTGAAAAAACCTACTTTGAGCAAAATACAGGCAAAGTAACCCTAGAATACCCCAAAGAAAAACTCCCAACCCCTGAAATAGGACGTTACAAACTACACAATGAAATTGACGATTGCATTGTTTGCGATAAATGTGCCAAAATTTGCCCTGTAAATTGTATTGAAATTGAGGCTATCAAGGCTACCGAAGAGTTTGGCAAAACCTCTGACGGCACAAGCAAACGTATTTACGCCGCCAAATTTGATATTGATATGGCAAAGTGCTGTTTCTGCGGACTTTGCACTACGGTTTGCCCTACGGAATGTCTTACTATGACAGACGAGTACGATTACACCGTTTCAGATATTACTTTGCACAACTTTCATTTTGCCAATATGAGCGAAGCGGAAATTGCCGAAAAGAAAGCCCTTTACGAGCAGTATCTCAAAGAAAAAGAAGAAGCCAAAAAGCAAGCCGCCAAAGAAAAAGCAGAACAAGAAATTCTTAAAAACGAAACTGAAAATACAACTGAAAATAAAGCCAAAGTCGTTTTCAAACCTAAATTCAAGCCTAAAAGTTAATATTGAAACAGAAAACAGGATTTAGAAATTTAGACGGAGTAAAACTTTTACCTCAAACGCTTAAATATTTCAACTTTTTGAGCGTAGATAATTACCAAAAAATTCATTATAGCTTGTTCCTTGTTTCTTGCCCCCCGCTTTTTATCTGCCACTCCAAAATGCTAAAAATCTAAATTTATTTTGGCTACTACAAACATATTTACTAATATTGAGGTTGAATAGGAAAATTCTCTTGTTTTTGTATTTCGTACTCATATCTGAAAAAATATGGCTAACATAGTTCCTGTGGAAAAAGACCCTCAACTCTTGGATAGCATTGGCTACAAAAGCACCAAAATTGAGGACGCAATGTATATGAACGAGCTAACCACGCTCAACTTGGGTCCTACGCACCCTGCCACACACGGCATTTTTCAGAATGTATTACTAATGGACGGCGAAAAAATCGTAGCAGGCGAATCTACCGTAGGGTATATTCACAGAGCTTTTGAAAAAATCGCCGAGCAAAGACCTTTTTACCAGATTACTACCCTTACCGATAGAATGAACTACTGCTCCTCGCCTATCAACAATATGGGCTGGTGGATGACCGTAGAGAAACTTTTGGGTGTAGAAGTACCCCAAAAGGCTCAATATATGCGAGTAATCTTAATGGAACTGGCTCGCATAGCCGACCACATCATTTGTAATGGTATTTTGGGGGTAGATAGCGGGGCTTTTTCAGGATTTTTGTATATTTACCAATGGCGTGAGCATATTTACGACATTTATGAAGAAGTTTGTGGGGCAAGGCTCACTACCAATATGGGCAGAATTGGCGGTCTGGAAAGAGATTTTTCTGAAAAAGCTATTGCAGGCATCAAGAAACTGCTCAAAGAATTTCCTGCTGTACTCAAAGAGTTTGAAACACTTTTCAATCGTAATCGTATTTTTATGGATAGAACCATAGGCGTTGGAGCTATTTCTGCGGAAAGAGCCTTGAACTATGGTTTTACGGGACCTAATTTGCGAGCTTGCGGCGTAGATTACGATGTGCGTGTCAATGAGCCTTATTCGGGTTATCAGGATTTTGAATTTGATATTCCCGTAGGTGAAAATGGCGATACTTACGACCGCTTTATGGTACGCAACGAAGAAATGTGGCAAAGTTTGCGTATTATTCAGCAAGCAATGGATAAACTCCCCAAAGCCGAAGGTAGTTACCACGCCGATGACCCTCGCTATTACCTACCGCCCAAGCAGGAAGTCTATAAAAATATGGAAGCTCTCATTTACCACTTCAAAATTGTAATGGGAGAAATTGATGCTCCTGTGGGTGAGGTATATCATTGTGTAGAAGGGGGCAATGGCGAATTAGGCTTTTATCTGATTTCTGATGGTGGCAGAACGCCCTATCGTTTGCATTTCCGCCGTCCTTGCTTTATTTACTACCAGGCTTATACCGAAATGTGCAAAGGACAGCAAATCTCTGATGCCATTATGATTATGAGTAGCCTCAATGTAATTGCAGGCGAACTGGACGCCTAATAAACCACAAACGAGGGCTGAATTTGGATAAAGCCCTCGTTTGTTAAAAACATTTTTTTTACTTTTGTTTCGTATTTTTCAGCTTTTCTATTTTTTCATCAATTTCTTTTTTAGAGATTTTTTGTGGGGTTATTTTTTCCAATTCCCAAGCAAAAGCTATAAATTCACAAGGATTTATGCTCAAAAATGAAAACTCTGGTTTATCTTCCAAACAAAATGGAAATTCTATTCGTACAGGAAAACCTTTGATAGAAGGGTAAAACCATAGAAAATTATCAGGTATCGCAAATAATAAGTCAAAAAGTGGGAATTGTGGTACGTTCTCTATTTCTTGAGTTACCCAAATTTGTTGGGTCATTATTGTCTTTGTTTTAGAATTGACCTTCTGCACCAGATACTTTTCGCACTGATAGCCAGCTATCTTCTTTTTTTCGTTGGTTCGCATAATTTTGAAATCGCTATAGTTGATATTTTTCAGAGATAGCTTTTGGCAATGCTCACTATCACAATAAGTTAGAAAGTTTGCTTTATCAAAGTCATAATAACTTGAAATGAACGTAGTATCATTTTGTAAAGATTCTGATATGATAACTCTCTCCTTATATGTCAATTTTAGTACAAGTGTTGAATCTTTTCTCTTTCCTATTGAAAAATTAAAATTGACTTTAATATTGCTATTAGTATCAGCAATAAAAGGTTGTGTAGGAGAGAAACGATAAAAAATGTAACCTTCAAATTTTTTTTGGGCTTGCAGATTGGTAAAAATTAACCCAAACAAGGAAAGTAAAGCAAGGTGTTTCATAAAACTAAGATTAGAAATTATTGAAAGTGTTTTTTCTAGCAAGAATATTGAATTTTATCAAACGTAGCAAGTGATGATGTCGCTTAGAGCAACATCATCGCTATAAGCCTGAAAAAACATCTTAAATTTTATTTTTTTGCAAGGAAATTTCTATTGTTACTCATTGATTTTTTGTAAACAGACTTTTTAATAAGGGTGCAGTCAATAAGCTATTTCTGCTCCAAAACCATAGGTATAATATTTATCTTTACCCATTACACTGCCTTTATTTCCTTGTAATAGCCACATTCCATTGGCTAGGTAAAACATATCGCTGTTTTCGTTCTTTGTGTATAAAAGAGGTACATAAACATTTCCCCAACCCTCTTCGCCTTTAACTTCTATAACTTGCATACCTACAAACGCCCCATTTTCGGGAAAAGGTACTTGAAAGGTGGATATGTCAAGCCATTGAGATTTATAATCATTTATGGTAAAAATCATTTCTTTTTCTGTAAGTGGCAAATATGGTCGTTTCTGTTCATCTACCGAATAACACATCACTTTAATTTTGATATATTCGGGGTTTTTCAAAAATTTTTTTTGAGGTTTATTGCTGACAAGAGTTTTTTCAAAGAAGTTGTTTAGGATTGAAAAAGATTTCCAATGAAAGTTGTATATTTAGGTGCTGAAACTAAAATATTACTTTTCATGGAAATCTTAAGCAAAGATAATATAAAAAGGTATATAATACCACATTTACAAGTAGGAAG
>CAZZLW010000060.1:0-20908 GCA_964654605.1 uncultured Cytophagales bacterium
TCGATTTTCTTCGGTGGTGTCAATACCGAAAACAAAATACTGCTAGAGAATATACTGAGCTATATATACGAGTGGCAGAGCGTTTGTTTTCAGTAAGTTTCTTTTAGGCATAATTATTTTAGTAGTTTGGAGTTTGAAGTTTTGAGTTTGAAGCTTGGAGTTTGAAGTTTGAAGTTTGTAGTTTGAAGATTGGAGTTTGAAGTTTGATACTTTGAACCCTTAAACCTTTGAACCCTTAAACTCTTAACCCTTAAACCCTTGAACTTACATAGCAAGTTACTCTTCCTTTTTCTGTTCGGGTTTGATTTTTTTATTGGCAGAAACTTTTAGGTCAATGATTTCGCCTGCACGAGCTTTGTTGCGGGGGCGAGGGTCAAATTCACCTTTTTTGTATTTTTTCTTTTTATTCTTTTCATCAGGATTGGTAGGGTTTTTAGCCTCTAATTCTTTTCGGATTTTCTCTCTTTCGGCTTTGGTAAGGGGTTTGCCGTCTTTATCATATAAGGGTACTTTATCGGCTTCAAGGCGTGCAGGAGGCGTTTGTTGAACCACAATACCAGCGGGTTCATCGGCATCGGGGTCTTCGGTAACGTGTCCAAGTTGTAGGTTATTGGCTTCCAAAATTTCTTTTGCTTCTTCCAAAGTAAGACCTTCTAATTCTGGCATATCAAATTCTTCATCACCCACGCCACTGCCAATAACAAGGTCTATGCGAGTGCCAACGGTTACGTATTCGCCGGGTTTGAGCGGCTTGCCCTCAATTTCTTGCCCCAATACAGCATCGGCAGCAATATCGGGCTTGAATCGGATAGCTCCCACTTCCAGTTGCAAGGTTCTGATTTTTGCCATAGCCATTTGGTAAGACATACCTTTCAAATCGGGCATTTTTACTTTGGGGGTGGTTTTGGGCGTAATTATTACGTAAATTTTTCTGCCTTCTTTTACGGCTGTTCCTGCGATAGGTCTTTGTTCAATGATAGTATTGAGCTTGTAGTTTTTGTCATATACCGTATCTTGTACAACCAACTGAAAGCCCGATTGTCTGAGTTTTTCTTCCAATCCGTCCAGATTTACCCCCACCAAATTAGGAACCGTAATGCTTTCGTTGTGGCGAGTAACAATGGGCAAAACGTTGTAGAAAAAAAGAATGATTAGCAGGGCTAAAAGCGTTAGAGCAATGAGAATATGAATAAAAAATTGCCCAAGCGAATGGGTGCGAATTACTATGCTCATAGTTGATGATGATTTTCGGCAAATTTACAGCAAAAAATATGCAAATGCAAAGACTTTATTTTTGAAAAATTTGCTTATCAGGCGATAATGTATTTATTTTGCGTTTTCATTTTGAAAAAGTTTCTTTGAAATTATGCTCAACCGTAGATTATTGCGAATCAAGGCGATGCAAGCCTTGTATGCGTATCAGCAGGCAAAACAAGCTCATCTTGAAATTGCCCAAGATAAAATTAAACAGAAATTTCTGCCTGACCTCAACGCAATGGAAAAACAAGATACGCAACTACTCAAAAAGCAAGCTCAAATCGCTTTGGACTGGTTTTTGAAAAGCTATACCGAAAAAGAATTGAAAGCCCAGCCCCAAACTGATGAGAAAATCCGAAAAGCAGTTTTTGACGCTATTCAATACTATTACACCGCCCTACAAAACGAACAAAAAAACTATCTGCAAAATATGATTGCCGAAGCCGAGCAAATCTATGATAGTTATTTGCAGGCTTTGCTTTTTGGGGTAGAACTGATGCGTTTTACTGCACAACTCAAAGAAAAACGACAACTTACGGCTTTTATTCCCAAAGATTTGAGCATATACCAACTCTCTGAAAATAAAATTTTGAACTTGATTGCCCAAAATAAAACTTTTCAGGATTTTATCATTCGCAGAAAAATTAGCATTGACGACGAAACGCTTAAAACTTTTTGGCAAGAGTGGAAAGAAGACGAAACCTATCTGAATTATTGCCAAAACTACTCGGCTTCTTGGGAACAAGATTGGCAAATAACCGATTATTTGTACAGGCACTATTTGTTTCATAAAGAAGCTGACGAAGATAATCCCGAACAGAAAAATGTTTTCAAAGCATTTTTTGAGGAAAATGACTTGAATTGGATTGAAAACCGAGAAATCTTGAAAAGCCTTATTCTCAAAACCCTCAAAAAAGCCAAAGAAAATCCTGAACAATTTGAACTGCTTACGCTTTCGCCTAATTGGCAAGAGGATAAAGAGTTTTTCAAAGATTTATTTGAAAAAACTTTGCAAGAAAGCGAGCAGTTGGAAAAGCGTATTGCCCAAAAAACTGAAAATTGGGAAAGCGACCGACTTTTTCAGACAGATAAAATTTTAATTCTGATGGGGCTTACCGAGATGATTCATTGCCCCAGCATACCTGTAAAAGTTACTATCAACGAATACGTAGAACTTGCCAAGCAATACAGCACCCCCAAAAGTAAGATTTTTGTCAATGGGCTTTTGGATAAAATCTCAAAAGAGTTGTTGCAAGAAGGTGTTGTTCGTAAAAGTGGCAAAGGTTTATTAGATAACAAATAGAAAATGCCAATGCGAGCCTATTTTACAAAAAACTACATAGAAGTAGGCGTAGATGAAGTGGGTAGAGGCTGTTTAGCGGGTTCGGTAGTAGCGGCGGCAGTGATTTTACCAAAAAATTTTCATCACTCTACACTTACCGATTCCAAGCAACTATCTGAAAAAGTACGATTAGAAATAGAAATCTATATCAAAGAAAATGCTTTGGCTTGGGCAATAGCAGAGGCAAGTGTAGAGGAAATTGATAAGTACAACATAGCCTCTGCTTCTGTACTGGCTATGCACAGAGCTTTGGATAAAATTTTCACCCAAATTTCACCCGAGCTTATTTTGGTAGATGGGAAATATTTTAAGCCTTATGGCTTTGTACCTTATGAGTGTATTGTAAAAGGAGATGCGAAATTTTTTTCTATTGCCGCCGCTTCGGTGCTTGCCAAAAATTACCGAGATGCTCAAATGCGAGAACTTGCCCAAGAGTTTCCGCAATATGCTTGGGAAAAAAACGTAGGTTATCCTACTGCCCAGCACAAAAAAGCGATTGAAGAGTACGGCATAAGCCCTTATCATCGTAAAACTTTCGGCATTTGTAAATCAAAAGCGATAACGTTTTAGGCGTTATCGCTTTGTTTTTTAGCAATATTCTTCAAAAACTGCTTTCAGGTGTTCGGCAATCATCTGGGCAGAACGTCCTTCAATGTGGTGTCTTTCTACAAAATGCACCAATTTGCCATTTTTGAAAAGTGCCATAGAAGGCGATGAAGGCGGATAGGGCAACGTGTATTCTCTCATTTTATTTACAGCCTCTTTTTCCATTCCTGCAAATACCGTAACTAGTAAATCAGGCTTTTTATTTGAAATTTGTAGTGCTAACTTGGCACCTGGGCGGGCTGTTCCTGCCGCACAGCCACACACCGAATTGATTACTACGAAAATGCTTTTATCTGTGTGGCTATTCATCAGGTTTTCTACTTCTTGGGGTGTTTTGAGTTCCTGAAAACCTACTTGTACGAGGTCTTCACGCATAGGAGCTACTAAAGCTTCGGGATACATATTTTACACAAAAGTTTAGGTGAATGAATATTTTTTAGCAAAAACACGAAAAAGACTGACAAAGTTTCAAAAAATGTAATTGTTTGTAGGTAATTGTTTAGGTATAGTTTGCAATAAGGAAACAGGAAACAAGACACAAGACACAAGAACAGGATTTTAGAAAATAGACCTCAGACAGAAAAAATGAGAGATAAATCCCTTAAAAGCTTGAACATCAAACGCTGAAACTTCAAACTATGAAAACTTCTGAACGTGAATATTACCAAAAAATCAGAAAGCAACTGCCATAGAGCTGGCAAGGAGAAAATTAACTTGGCTAAAATTCCTGTCTAAAACAAATATTTTATCTGCACTGCTAAAATTTCTGCCTTCTATGCGTACGAGCATATTTTCGGCAGGGGCGTAATCTATATTTACCGAAAAGCCCCAAGCCCGAAAGCCACTTACAGCAGGGTTGGGCGAAGCAATAAAAATGCTCTCTTTATCCCAATAATGCTCTATTCTACTGCATATAGTCCATTTTTTATGCCATTTGTAGCGTAGCATAGTAGAGGAAGCGTGCCAAGAGCGGTTTTTCTGTGTGCTTTCATCATTTTCCAAGCCTATATCAAAACCTACAATAAGCCCCCATTTTTCTGAAAATTCAAAGATGCCGTAGAAGTTATGAAAAAAACGCATCTTTTTGAGTGTATCAGTGCCTTCGTTACCCAAGTAAGTGCTGGAATTAAGCGTAATTTTTTTATTCGGCAAAAATTGCAGTTGCGTACCCCAAGAGGGCATAGAATTATGTTCCAAACGCTTAATTCTTTGCCAACCATTGAGCAATAAACCCTTAAAAACCCATTTTTCGTTTGGAGAGGTATAAGAGAACTTCATTCCTGCTTCGTAGTAAGGTGTATTATCGGCAAGCAAACTGCGAGTAAGTGTCCAGCAATCTTTGGAAATAGCACTTTCAAAGCCAATATGCGAGCTAAAAATACCTGCATCAAGCCATAGGTTGTGTTTTTGAGAAAGTTTGAAACCTACATTGCCTTCGTAAATGTTACGGATAAGTTCTTGCTCATTTGCTAGATTGTATTGCGAGTAGGTGCCAATCATTAGGGCTATATGCCCACGTACTTTTTCTGAATGAATGAGCGTCTCAATGATGCCGTGATTTACGTTAAATTCATTGTGCCTTTTATGATTAAAAATATAAGCGGCTCTTTCATTGTTTTCGGGGCGGGCAAAATCAAATACATAATACGCTTCTACATACGCCGAAGTTTCTATTTTCCAATTTTTCAGACTATCGGTGTAAAATTGGGCGAAAGAGGTATGAAATAAAATTGTAAAAAGTGTAATTGCTGAAAATTTAACGCTTTCTTTTCTTTTTTTCATTTTTGCTGTTGTTGTTGGGTCTTTCTTGTACGAGCATCAAATCCAAGGTGCGTTTGAGCAAATCGGCTTGCAGAACTCGCACTTTTACTAAATCGCCAAAAGCAATGATTTTTTTTGTATATTTGCCAATCACGCGATAGTTTTGCTCATCAAGTTCATAGAAATCGTCTAAATCTGAAAGTCGCACCATTCCCTCACATTTGGTTTCAATAATTTCAACGTAAATACCAAAATCCGTAACCCCCGTAACAATGCCTTCCCAAACTCTGCCATCATCTTTGAGTTTCATAAATTCCACTTGTTTGTATTTGATAGAGGCTCTTTCGGCTTCGGTAGCACGTTTCTCTCGGTCGGAGGCGTGTTTGCACTTTTCTTCGTAAGTATCTTTCGGAACACTTTTATTGCTTTGCAAGTAATGCTCTAAAAGTCTATGCACCATAAGGTCGGGGTATCGGCGAATAGGAGAGGTAAAATGCGTGTAATGCTCAAAAGCAAGACCAAAATGCCCAATGGCTTCGGTGCTGTATTTGGCTTTTGACATTGTACGGACTGCTAAATTTTGCAAAACACTCTGTTCGGGCTTGCCTTCGGATTGGGCAGTCATTTTATTAAACGACTCCGACATTTTTTTGCCTTGTGTCGCGATTTTATAGCCTAATCTTGCTACAAATTTGGCAAAAGTTTCTAATTTTTCCTGATTGGGCGGCTCGTGTATTCGATACACCATTGTAGGAGCTTGCTTTTTGCTTTTACCTTTGCTGAAAACAAATTCAGCTACTCGTTTATTGGCAAGCAACATAAATTCCTCAATAAGTTTATGAGCCTCTTTGCGTATTTTGGGTTTTACGGCAAGGGGGGTACCTTTCTCGTCCAAAACAAATTTTACTTCGGGAGTTTCAAAAGCAATTGCACCTGCCTTAAAACGTCTTTCTGAAAGTTTTTTTGCCAAGTTATTAAGGATTTGAATTTCTTTGGCAAAATCGCCTGTACCTGTTTCTATGCGTTCTTGGGCTTCTTCATACGTAAAGCGTCTGTGGGAATGAATAATTGTTTTTCCGAACCATTCGCTAATCAGATTGGCATTTTCGTCTAATTCAAAAACAGCCGAAAAAGTAAGTCTATCCACGTGAGGGTTGAGCGAGCAGAGTTCATTGGAAAGTCTTTCGGGTAGCATAGGGATAGTTCTATCTACCAAATACACCGAAGTAGCTCGGTTATAGGCTTCTTTATCCAAGGCGGTATTAGGTTTTACATAATGGCTCACATCAGCAATATGCACACCTACTTCCCAGTTGCCGTTTTCAAGCCTTCGAAGCGAAAGAGCATCGTCAAAATCTTTGGCATTATCGGGGTCTATGGTAAAAGTGGTAATTTGTCTGAAATCGCGTCTTTTTTTGATTTCATCTTCTGAAATTTCATCAGGGAGTTTTTTTACATATTGCAAAACGCTTTTAGGAAATTCATAAGGTAAGCCATATTCAGCCATAATGGCGTGCATTTCGGTTTCGTGTTCGCCGGGTTTTCCTAAAACTTTTACAACTCTACCAACGGGTTTTTTACCAATTTTATGCCATTCCAAAATTTTGACAAGTACCTTATCGCCATTTTTAGCATTACCGATTTCATCAAAAGGTATGTAGATATCCAGATACATCTTTTTGTTATCAGTAATAACAAAGGCGTGGGTTTTAGAAATCTGGATAATACCTCCAAATTCATCGGTTTTGCGTTTGATAACTTCCAAAACTTCGCCTTCCAGCTTTCCATAAGGACTTTCGTAAATGGCAACCTTCACAGTATCGCCATCAAGGGCATTGCCGAGGTCATCGGAGGAAATGCGTACATCTTCGGCGAGTTTATCAGAAACAAAATAAGCATAGCGGCTATTTACGTAATCAATAGTGCCTATGTAAGTTTCAGGGTGTTCTTCTTGCGATTTGTAACGACCTTGTTCATTGAGGTAAATAAAGCCATCTTCAAGTAGTTCTTCTAAAATACGCTCTACTTGCTTTTTGGCTTGTTTGCCTTCCAGTTTCAATTCTCTGACAATAGTACGCGAGGAGTATCCCCATAGCTTGGGGCGTTTGAGCAGATTTTTGATTTTTTCTAAAAGCGTTTCATACGTAGGGGTAGCAGAATTGCGACTTTTACGCGAGGTGGTGGGCTTTCGCGTGTTTGATTTTTTTTTCATAGATTTTTATGGGATTTTCAAAAAAACTTTTTGGCAAGATAATGGTTTTTAGATTGTGAAACTAAAAAAATTTGTTATGTTCAAGGCAACACTTATTCCTGTAATTTTGCTTTCTACTTGCTTGGGAGCAAATACTATCAAATCCAAACCCGAAAACCTTCAAAACGTAAATCTTATGACCCAAGAAACTGCAAAAAAATCGTTTTACGATTTCAAAATGGAAGCTATTGATGGCAAAATGATTGATTTTGCTACCTACAAAGGCAAAAAAGTGCTTTTGGTAAATGTTGCTTCGCAATGTGGCTACACGCCCCAGTATGAGCAACTGCAAGCCCTTCACGAAAAATATGGCAACAAAGTGGTTGTTTTGGGCTTTCCTGCTAATAATTTTGGCTCGCAAGAGCCGGGTACTAACGAGGAGATTGCCCAATTCTGTAAGAAAAATTATGGTGTAACTTTTCAGATGTTTAAGAAGATTTCTGTAAAAGGTAGCGATATGCACCCACTTTACAAATGGCTTTCGGATAAAAACCAAAATGGCTGGAACGACCAAGCTCCTACTTGGAATTTTTGTAAGTATTTGGTGAATGAAAAGGGGGAACTAGTAAAATTTTTTGGTTCGGGAGTAAGCCCAATGGGCGAAGAATTGCTAAAAGCTATTGAGCAGTAATTTGCTGTATGGCTGTAAAAACGAGGAATGATTTGGCAAAAAGTATTTTTTGCCAAATTTTTTTTGCAAAAAATTTGCAAGTTTGGATTTGATATATTAAAATTGCAGACGTAATTTTTATGCAAAAAACGCAATTAAAATCAACTTAAAAAATGAAAAGAAAATCACTACTCTCACTCGCCCTCTTTGGACTTACCTCTTGGGCTGTGGCTCAGAACGAGCAAGAAAAAAACAAAATTTTACAGGAAACCAATGTTGCCGAATTGCAGAAATTGAGCCAACAATGGCAAAAAAAGCAATTGGCAGAAAAGAAAAAGGCTTTGGAACTGGCTCGCCGCAATGGCTGGCAGGTATTTGTGCCAATGCCTAATGGTACGGTTGCGGAATTGCAAAGAGTAGATGAATTTACAGGCAAACCTGTTTATTATGTAACACAAAGTAACCTTGCCGCCGCTCAAACTACTCGTGCTGATAGGCTCTGGACGGGTGGTAGTATGGGCTTGAACCTCAACGGACAAGGAATGATAGTAGGAGAGTGGGACGGCGGACCTGTACGCAGAACCCACCAAGAATTTGGAAGCCGTGTTACTCAAAAAGATGGAGTTACTTTTACTTCACACAACGGAAATACTGACCACGCTACTCACGTAGCAGGAACTTTGGTAGCTTCAGGTGTTACGGCTAATGCCAAAGGTATGGCTCACCAAGCTACGCTTTGGGCAAACGAGTGGAACAATGATAAAACTGAAATGGCTGCCCAAGCCGCCGAAGGGCTTATCTTGTCCAATCACTCCTACGGGTACAATTCAAGCCTATTAAGCCATTGGCAGTTTGGTTTTTATGATGCCGAAGCCGCCGATTGGGACCAGATTGCCATAAATGCTCCTTTTTATACCATAGTAAAAGCCGCAGGAAACGATAGAGGAGCAGGATATAACCCCGGTGGTGTATTTGGAACAACAGGCTATAACCTGATTACAGGTTCAGCAACTTCTAAAAATGTGCTTGTTGTTGCCGCTGTAAGTGCTGTAACAAACTATACGGGTCCCAGCAGTGTAACAATGTCTTCATTTAGCTCTTGGGGACCTACTGATGATGGACGTATCAAGCCTGATATTTCAGGTTGTGGTGTGAATGTATATTCTGCTTCAAGTAGTGGAAATGCCTCTTACACTACAAAGTCGGGAACCTCTATGGCAAGTCCTAATGTAACAGGTTCTTTGGTACTTATTCAGCAACATTACAGAAACCTCAATAGCGGTGCCACAATGCGTTCGGCTACACTTAGAGGGTTAGTAATACACACCGCCGATGAAGCAGGTGCCGCCCCTGGTCCTGATTATCGCTTTGGTTGGGGACTTTTGAATGCTCAAAGAGCAGTGCAAACTATTACCAATAGAGGTTCATCTGCAATCATTGATGAAAGAACGCTAAACAATGGTACTACTTATACACTAAATGTTGTGGCATCAGGTAGCGGACCTTTGGAAGTTACTATCGCTTGGAATGACCCCAGAGGCACACCTTTGGCAAGTGGAACGCTGAACTCTACTTCACCTCGTTTGGTAAATGATTTAGATGTGCGTGTAACACAAGGTTCATCAACTTTCTTCCCTTGGCGTTTAGACCCTGCTTCGCCTGCTAGTGCCGCTACACGTGGAGATAATATCCGAGATAATGTTGAAAAAATCACTATTGACGCTCCCGTAGCAGGTGCAACCTATACTATTACCGTTTCTCACAAAGGTACGCTTTCGGGTAGCTCACAAGCTTACTCTCTCATTGTTACAGGTGTAAATGTTGCTCCTCCTGCTCCTACTTGTGCCGTACCCGGTAGCCTCACTACTTCAGCTATTACAGCAAACACAGCTACCTTGAATTGGGGTGCCGTAACAGGTGCAAGTTCTTATGATGTACGTATCAGAACCGTGGGGTCAAGCACTTGGACAGACTTTTTGGGTAGAACAGGTACTTCTTTGAGCCTTACAGGACTTACAGCCTCTACCAACTACGAGTGGCAAATTCGTACCAATTGCTCAGGCAGTTCTAGTGCCTATTCGGCAAGTGTGAATTTTACTACTTCTGCCGCTTCGGTTTCTTGGTGTGCCTCTAATGGAAGCAACAATTCTTTTGAATGGATAGACTTGGTACAATTGGGTTCTATCAATCGCACTTCCAGCCGAGAATCGGGAGGATACATCAATACAGGGCTTTCAACCAACCTGACAAGAGGCGTTTCTTATACTATCAATTATAGTGCAGGTTTCTCCTCAACTGCCTATACCGAATACTGGAAAGTTTGGATAGATTGGAACAGAGATGGAGATTTCTTAGATGCTGGTGAGCAGATTGTCAATCGTACTTCCAGCAGTAGTGGAACACTCTCTACTACTTTCACCGTACCAACTACCGCAGTTTTGGGTGCTACACGTATGCGTGTATCTATGAGCGATGCTAATCAAAATAGCTGTGGTACATTTACGTATGGTGAAGTAGAAGATTACACCATCAACATAGTAAGTTCTACTACGCGTACGCTTACTTCTGACGATAGACTGGAAGATACTCAATTTGAAGCCAACCTTTATCCTAATCCTGTTTTGAAAGGTAACTTGGTAAAAATTGAATTGCCCAATGAAGTAGGAAGCGTGAGCGTACAAATCTTCGATATGTCGGGTAGAGTGGTAAAACAAAATACCTTTGAAGGTACAAGCTATGAAGTAAATACCAGCGAGTTCAGTAAAGGTATTTACATTATACAAATGGCTTCTGAAAAAGGAAAAATAACGAAAAAATTAGTGGTGGATTAAACACTTTTGTTCATAGGATTTCTAAAACCGCAGGTAACTTATCTGCGGTTTTTTTTTATGGAAAACTAATTTGACTTTTGCAAGATTTTTGCATAAATTGCATTAAAAATGCTTTGTTATGAAAACTAAAAACTTGCAAGTTAGATTTGATTTCAGACTCTCACAAGAGCAAAAGGAGCTAATGCTTCAAGCTAAGAAACGAGGAAACTACAAATCTTTAACGGATTTTGTATTAGAAGCTATACAGGAGAAAGCAAATAAAATATTACAAAGACAAGATGAAATTTTAGCCTCTGAGCGTGATTGTGAAGTTTTTTTTGAAGCCTTAATGAATACTCCTCAACCTAATGATCATTTAATTAAAGCCTTGAAGGGATACCAAGAAACCCTGAAATAATAGAAATGTACCTTACTGAAATCCTATCAAATTTACATCAAAAAAGTTTCTTTGATTGTGGAATAGAAGTATTAAATGAATACTTGAAAAAAATAGCTGGGCAGGATATTAGAAGAAAACTCGCCGCTTGTTATGTCTTTGTGGAAAATGCTGAAATAAAGGGATATTACACCTTATCAAGTAGTAGTATATTTTGGGATACTATACCAGAAGCATATAGAAAAAAACTGCCATCTGCTTACAGGCATATTCCTGTAATACTTTTAGGCAGATTAGCTGTTGATAGAAATGCTCAAAAATTAGGTTTGGGAGGAAAATTGCTTATAGATGCCCTCAAAAGAAGTTATGAAACTTCTAATAGTATTGGTGCTTGGGCTGTTGTAGTAGAACCAATTAGTGAGCAAGCACAAGCGTTTTATCAAAAATATGGCTTTATTTTGCTTCCTGATAGCAAAAAAATGTTTTTACCAATGAAAACCATTGAACACCTGTTCAGGCATTTATGAGTCATACCTTACTACTTGCTCTACCCCTGGAACTTGCTTGAGCTTTTCTATGAGTAGATTTAAGTGGCGGGTATCGTGAACAAGCACGGTGCAATTACCCTCAAAAACGTTTTCAATGGTATCAAAAGCCATTGAACGCATATTGACTTTGAGTTCGTTGGAAATAATCTTGGTTACATCATTGATAATACCTACACGGTCGGTGCCTGTGATGCGTAAGCCCACCATATACGATTCTTCCACTTTTGAAGCCCATTGGGCTTTCAAAATACGATGCCCATAATGCGACATCAGCTCGGCAGCATTGGGGCAATTGGTTCGGTGAATTTTTATACCTTCATTGATAGTTACAAAGCCAAATACGTCATCACCGGGAATAGGATTGCAACAAGTAGCCAGTTTGTAGTCAATTTTATCCATATCCTCGCCGATGAGAAGGACATCTTTCTGGTCGGGGTGAATTTTCTGAATAACTTTTTCAAAACTTTTTACATCTTTGATATTTTCGCGGGTACTATTACGGCGTTTCTGTACGATTTCTTTGTACTTCTTGAGCTCGGAGGCTTGGATATATTCTTTCCCAAAACGATAGAATAGGTCTGCTACGCTTTTATCGTTGAATAAAGCCCGAATATCGTTATAGACGTTATCATTTGGTTCAATGCCAAACTGATGAAGTTTTTTATCTACAATTTCTTTACCTTTCTTGATAAACTGCCTTTTTTCATCTCGCAAAGCCTCACGAATTTTAGATTTGGCTTTGGAAGTAACTACAAAGCGAAGCCAATCCTCGCTGGGCGTTTGTTTGGAGGAGGTCAGAATTTCTATTTGGTCGCCGTTTTGGAGCTTGTAGCTAATGGGTACAAGTTTATTATTGATTTTTGCCCCAATACATTTATTGCCTACTTCCGAATGAATTTCAAAAGCAAAATCTAAGGCAGTAGCTCCCTGTGGTAGCACTTTCAAATCCCCTTTGGGAGTGAAAACAAATACTTCATCGCTGAACAGGTTACTTCTGAACTCATCAAGAAACTCAATGGTAGAGGTATCCTGATTTTCAAGCATATCGCGAACCTTATTGAGCCAAATTTCTAAGCCACTTTCTTGGCTTTGTGTTTTGGCGGCACCAGTTTCTTTATATTTCCAATGAGCCGCATAACCTTTTTCAGCAATATCGTCCATTCGGCGGGTACGGATTTGTACTTCAACCCACTGCCCTGTGGTACTCATTACGGTAGTATGCAAAGATTCGTAGCCATTGGCTCTGGGGGTACTAATCCAATCGCGAAGCCTTTCGGGGCTGGGGCGATAGTAGTCGGTGATGATAGAATACACTTTCCAGCAGGCGGCTTTTTCCTCTTCAAAGGGTACATCATCAAGAATTATACGTATAGCAAACAAATCATAGATTTTCTCAAAAGGGATTTGTTGCTTTTTCATTTTGGTATAAATGGAATGAATAGATTTGGGTCTGCCCTTGATAACAAAATGAAATCCCTCTTCTTGCAGAGCCTTTTCAATAGGAGCAGTGAAATCCTTAATAAATTTTTCTCTTGCCGCTTTGGTAGCTTGCAATTTGCGGGCGATTTCTTCATATACTTCGGTTTCGGTATATTTGAGATAAAGGTCTTCCAGCTCGGATTTGATTGTATAAAGCCCAAGTCTGTGAGCCAGCGGAGCGTACAAATAGCTGGTTTCGTAGGCTATTTTGAGCTGTTTGTTGCGAGGCATATCCGCCAAAGTACGCATATTATGAAGCCTATCGGCAATCTTGATAAGAATTACTCGCACATCTTCGGCAAGGGTGAGCAGTACCTTTCTGAAATTTTCGGCTTGCACCGAAACCGAGTTAGTATCCGTAATATTAGAGATTTTGGTTAAGCCGTCAATAATTTTAGCAATCTTAGAGCCAAATTGTTTTTCAATTTCTGCAAGGCTAATATGTGTATCTTCTACGACATCGTGCAAGAGGGCGGTAACAATAGCGGTTGTTCCCAAACCAATTTCTTCTACACAAATTTGAGCCACTGCCAAAGGGTGATAAATATACGGTTCCCCCGACTTACGCCGCATATCTTTATGAGCTTCTACGGAAAGATTAAAGGCTTTTTTGATAAGTTTTGCATCGCCATCTTTCAAGAAAGGTTTGGCAAGTCGCAGAAGTTTCCGATAGCGTTTCAAAATTTCTTTTCTTTCTTGCTCCAAAGCAATTTCATTCATTTCAACCATAGCAAATTTGATTTCATTTTTGCCAAATTAGTAAAAAAAATGAAAAAAGCAAGTTTTTTCCGAAAAATAGTTCTTTGAACATTTGGTTTAGTTTTTTTTCTTGATTATTTTGTAAAGCTAAAACACAAACTTCTACAACTATGCTGAGAGTATTTTTTTGCCTAATGATTTTGCTTGGACAAGTTCAGGCACAAGTTCCCCAAATAGATAGCTTGCTACAAATAGCTCAGAAAATGCCCGATGATACCAGTAAGGTGCTAAAGCTAAATGAGGTAGCGGCTATGGCAATGGGTATAAACCCCAAGCAAGGGTATGAAATAGCCGTAGAAGCTCTGAAATTAGCTGAAAAATTGGATTATGTAAAAGGCAAAGGCTTAAGCTATAAAACGCTTGGTAATACTCAATATATGCAGGGGGCTTTGAAAGAAGCCATTACTTACTATGAGCAAGGTCTGCAAGAATACGTCAGTATCAATAACATCGACGGAGTAGCCAGCTGTGAAAACAACATTGGTTTGGTGTATAACGATATGGGCGACTACGAAAAGGCTATGAAGTTTCATCTGAAAACGCTCAAATTGAGAGAGGAAATTAAAGATGAAAAGGGGATTGCTAAAAGTTTGCTCAATATTGGTAATGTATATCTCAATCAGGAGAATTTGGAAGAAGCTCTAATTTATTATGAAAAAAGTGCTCAAATCTGTGAAAAAATCAATTTGCTTGTAGATTTAGCCAACAACTACAACAATATGGGAAATATCTACAAGCGTCAGAAAAAAACCACCAAAGCTATAGAAGTTTTTAGCAAATCGGCAGAAATATTTGAAAAAATTGGAAACCCACGTGGAGTGCTTATTACCGACCTCAACTTGGGTGATGTGTATTTAGATGCCCAAGACTTTAATAAGGCTTTGGAGTCGTACAATAAAGCCTTACCCATTGCCGAAAAAATCAATGATAAAATTCTCTTGGGGTTGCTTTATGCCAGTAGGGGCAATGCTTTGGCACGCTTGCAACGCTTTGGCGAGGCTTATGATAATCTGAAAAAAGGTTTAGACCTTTTGCGAGAAACAGGTGCCCGAAACGAAATTAGCAAGGTGTATGACGGAATGGTGCTTTATTACGAATTACAGGGCAATTACAAAGAGGCTCTTTATTATCATAAGCAGTTCAAAAGTTTGAAAGATAGTTTATTTACTGAAAGTCAGAGTAAAGCGATTGCTAAAATGCGTGAAATCTACGAAAGTGATAAAAAAGAGGCTGAAAATGAATTGCTACGCAAGGAAAATGCCTTGAAAGACTCTGAAAATGAAAGAAAAAATATTTTTCTGCTTGCTTCGGTTGCGGTGTTGGTGCTATTAGGAGCTTTGGCTATTATTCTTTACAGAAACAATCAGGAAAAACAGCGTACCAATCAACTGCTCAAACAACAAGCCGAAGAGCTTGCCGCCGCTAATGAAGACATTTCCCAAAAAAATGTAATGCTTGAACAGCAAAAAGAAGAAATTTTGGCTCAAAGAGATGCCATTGAAGAGCAAAATAAATTGCTCTCTTTCAAAAATGAGCAAATTCAGGCGAGTATTCGTGCCGCAAGACTTATTCAGAATACCATTTTACCCTATCAGACACGTATTCAACTGCTTCTGAAAGAGGCTTTCGTATTTTATCAGCCCAAAGATGTAGTTTCGGGTGATTTGTATTGGATTGATAAAGAGGGTAGTTGTAGAATTATTGCCGCTATTGATTGCACAGGACACGGCGTTTCGGGGGCAATGATGACTATGCTTGCGTATAGTATTTTAGACCGCATTGTACACGTCTATAAAATTACCAGCCCCGCGGATATTTTAGAAAAAATGCACGAGGAAGTCAAACACGCCCTTTTACAAGACGAAACAGGCAACCGAGATGGTATGGACGTAGCCTTAGTAAGCCTTGATGAGCAAAATCAAATTGCCTTTGCAGGAGCAAAAAGACCTCTTGTGGTGTTTAATAGCCTTACCAAAGAAGTTATTGAAATAAAAGGGCAAAGACGTTCCATTGGGGGCGAGCAGAATGAAAATATCCATTTTGAAAACCAGACCTTAACTTTGCCCTCTGATAGTATGCTTTATCTTTTTTCTGATGGCTATACCGACCAAAATGACCTCCATAGGAAAAAATTTTCCGAGGAAAAACTAAAAAGACTTTTTGAAAAAATTGCTTCAATGCCTTGCTCACAACAGGAAAAAGTTATTGCAGAAATTATGAATAAATATATGGAAGGTACAGAACAACGTGATGATATGATGATTATAGGGGTGCGAATTTAGGTTGAAGCCTTAAAAGAGCGTGAGGTTCAAATGTTCAAGATTTTCTCAAAAATTTGTGAAAGCAAATTTTTGCACTTTGCTTTATCATTCGCTTACCTTTTCTTCACGCAAACGTAGTTTTCGCAAGGCATAACGAATGGAAATTTGATGCACCCAGCCCAGTGCTGTTTGGTTGCTCAAAGCATAGTCAAAAGCAAAGTCTTTGGGGTGAAAACCTATGCCAAAAGATGAAAGAAAAGGTTCGGTAGAAATACCTGTGCGTACGTAGAAGTATTTGTGTATCTGGTAGTTTAAGCCTGCTCGGAACGTAGCGGGGTAGTCTATATGCTTTTCGGTTTCAACACTCAAAAATACTGCCTCAATGGGTTTGTAGCTCAAACCTGCTTTTAGAATTACAGGAATACGGTCTTCGCCTGCGTCCAATACTCGCAGTTTGGCTTGCGTAAAATTGTAGCCATAAATTCCTACTGCCCACTTTTTAGAAAGTTGAGCCATACCGCCCAATTCTAATAGAAAATTACTTCTTGCCCCTTGTGTAATGCCAATTTGGTCATCTACGGCAATTTGAAAATAATTTATTTTTGCTCCTACACTCACCAAACTTATTTGGTGGCTATAACCTATCCCTACTTGGGTTTGATTAAAATGCTTATCTCCAAAGCGTTGGAAAGTCATTCCACCTACCCCTCCAAATGCAAAAGGACTTACTATTCCGAAATGGTAGCTATTGAGAGCTTTGATACCAAAGCGATTTTCAAAAGTAAGCATAGCACTTGGCAAAATGTCTTGGTAAGCAGATAAAGCTCCTATATTGTTAAAAATTGCCCACTCATTCGCTACTGACGCTCCAACGCCTGCCATTGCCGCATTACTTGCCCCCGAAACTCCTGAAACAGAAGGATTTTGAGCTAAAACGCCTTGAAGCATAATACCCCAACAAAAAACTAAAATAGCGTTTTTCATTGCTTTGATGAATTTCAGCAGAAAGGTAGCGACAAAATTCTTGTTTTGCAAGAAATAAATCACCTTTTGTTAAGCAGAATTCATTATTCGTAAAGAAAAATGTATGTTTGGTGAATTTATTCACAAAAAAAGGCAGAATAGCACTTAACTTTGAACCATTGTTTAACCCTAAAAAACTAAATTTTATGAAAAAAATGCTCATTCCTTTCGGCTTTGCTGTTTTGGCTTTGGTAGGTGCTTCATTCACTACTTTGAAGCCCGCAACTGATCCCATTGAAAATGTAAAATTGGGCGGTTTTGTAAAAATCGTCAATGATACCAAACAAGATATTCGTATCTATACAGGTTCGGCACACGTAACGCTGTATCACAATGGCGGTTCAACTTCTGTAAGTTGTGAGGCAGGAAAAGGCATTTACACCAGCGATGGTTCTAAAAAAGGAAAACTCATTTTTACCATTGATGATAGTATGTGCGGTAAAACTGTAAGGCTTTCAGCTTACTTGTAGGCTAAATGGATAGGGGTAGCTTGAAAAAATTACCCCTAAATTTTTAAGGTTGTAGCCAAATTTTCCCTGTTCCTGTGATTTTTACTTCTTGTCTTTGCGGACTTTGCCTCAAAATAATATTCCCCGAACTCCTGATTTCTGCTCTGAGTGTATCGCTTACTCGCACCCAAATATGATTTTGCCCTTCGTTGATGATGCCTGCATTTTTGGTGAGCATTTCAGAGGCATCTACTTTGCCGTAGCCTAAATGATAAAAGCTAAAAAAATCACTTTGACCTTTCAGCGAGAACTCCGCTCCTGCATTGCTGAAAAGATATAAGCCTAAAGACTGCACTTCCAAACTAATTTTGGGGCTGGTTTCTGTAAAATCCATTTGTAAATGGGAAAATTGTATTTTTCCATTACTTTCCAAATTGCCAAAACTTTGCCATTTGATATAAAACAAATTTTTCACGCCTACATACACGCGTACAGGCGTATTGAAATCGCGAGTAAAATTGCAAGTATTTTGGTTGCGAATATGCAAAGAACTATCTCCACGTACTTCTAAAATAATTTTTTCCAGCAGATTTTCTCCTGCTTCTACAAAAAGGCTATCACTTTCTTGTAAAACTATGCTAATGTTGTCGTAGGTGTAAACTTTATTGAAAAAAGGAACAGCCCTGAACTCTTTTCGGATTGAGCCTGTGCTTTTTAGGCAGTCTTTCGGACTGCAAGCAAACAAGAAAAACAGCCATAAAAGGCAGGAACTAATTATCGCTACTCGTTTCATAGTTTTTTTGCCATTTTGCAAAAATTGGAAAAATATTTTCATAGTCGGTTTTGGCTACTAAAATAGTAGCGTGGCAGAATAAATCAAAACTTTGTTGGGCAATGGTAAGTTTGTGTTGGTGAATGAGTTGCATTACTTCGCTTGTTTCATCATAATTATAGGTGATAGATAGGGGGCAGGTTTCAGTTTTTTCGCAAATTTCAGCACTTTCAAGAGCCAAAGCAGTTGCGGTTTTGTAGGCATTTATCAAGCCACTTACACCAAGTTTTATGCCTCCGAAGTATCTCACTACAATCACCAACACATCTTTTAAGTTTTTAGACTTGATTTGTTGTAAAATAGGCGTGCCTGCCGAATGATGAGGTTCGCCATCGTCATTGGCTCGCCATTTTTCGCCATTGGCTCCCAAAATATAGGCGTAGCAATGGTGAGAGGCATCAGAATACTCTTTACGCACTTTTTCTAAAATGCTTCTGATTTCTATCTCTGTACTTACAGGATAGGCAAAGGCTAAAAATTTACTGCCTTTTTCTTTGTAAATGGCTTGCGTAAAATTTCGGATACTCTGATACTGCATAGCTAAATTTCTGCAAAATTACAAAAAAACTCAAAAAATTAGGTTTTCTGCACTATTTTTGATACATTTACGTTTGGTAATGAAAATAAATGCAACAATGAAAAAAAGACTTATATTTCTTTCTGGAACGATAGGGGTTGCGGCTTTGGCTTTTGTTCTTTTTGCCTTCAACAAAGAACCCCAAGATAATGCCTTCGAGATTGCTAAAAACGTACAGATTTTTACAACACTCTATAAGGAAGTGAATAATTACTATGTTGATGAGCTAAATCCTTCCAAAACAATGCGTACCAGCATAGATGCGATGATGAAATCCTTAGACCCTTACACGGTTTTTATTTCCGAAGATGAAATTGAAGATTATCGCACCCGTACCACAGGCGAATACGGTGGAATAGGGGCAACCATTGGCACAAGAAATGGCAAAGTGCTGGTCATAATGCCTCACGAAGATACCCCCGCAAAAAGAGCAGGACTTAAAATCGGAGACGAGATTTTGCAAATCAACGAAGTAAAAGTAAATGCTAAAAACTATAATGATGTGAGTAAGTTGCTCAAAGGACAACCGGGAACAGAAGTAGAGCTAATCATAAAGCGTTATGGAGCAACCCAAACCGAAAAAGTTAAAATCAAACGTGAGCGTATCAAAATCAATCATTTGCCTTATTACGATATTTTTGAGGGAGATATTGGCTATGTACAACTTACTGAATTTACCGCAGGAGCGGCACATTCTATTCAGAAAGCCGTAGAAGAGTTAAAAAGCAAAGGGGCAAAAAGCGTTATTTTAGATTTGCGTGGCAACCCTGGTGGGCTTTTGCACGAATCTATCAATCTTGCGAATTTGTTTTTGCCCAAAGATGTTGAGGTGGTTTCTACCAAAGGCAAGATTGGCGAATGGAATAAAACCTATAAAACCTTGAAAAGCCCTTTGGATATGGATATTCCTTTGGTGGTGCTTATCAATGGCAATAGTGCCTCTGCTTCTGAAATTGTGGCAGGGGTAGTGCAAGATTATGATAGGGGCGTTTTGGTGGGGCAAAGAAGTTTTGGCAAAGGGTTGGTGCAAAGCACACGCTTGCTTGCCTACAATTGTCAAGTAAAAATTACAGTAGCCAAATACTATACTCCCAGCGGCAGATGTATTCAGGCAATTGATTATAGCCATAAAGATAAAGAAGGAAAAGCAGGTAAAATTCCTGATTCGCTTCGCCGTGCCTTTAAGACGCGTGCAGGCAGAACCGTCTATGATGGGGCAGGACTTGAACCTGACATCATCTTGGAAAAAGAGGAATTAAGCCCTATTGCTCAAAATCTGATTGCCAAAAACTTGTTATTTGAGTATGCCAACGAGTATGTGCTGAAAAATCCACAACCCAACGTAAAATCTGCCAAAGAGTTCAGCCTTTCAGATGCCGATTATCAAAATTTTGTTGCTTGGGTGAAAAACAAAGATTATGCTTATACTACCGACTTGGAAAAAAACTTCCAAAATCTTGTAGAAACAGCTAAAAAAGAAAAAGTTTATGAAAACTTGCAAAACGATTTCAACCTGCTGAAAAACAAAATAGCCAAAAACAAAGAAGCAGACCTTATTACCTTCAAAAATGAAATCAGAGAACTGCTGGAAATGGAAATCTGCACCCGCTATTTTTATGAAAAAGGACAAGTAGAAGCTCGTTTTGATGATGATAAAGAATTGGCAGAAGCTATCAAAATATTGAAAGAACCCAAGCGTTACCAAGAAATACTCAAAAAGAAATGATAAATGCTCAAAGCCCTTGACGAAAATCAGGGGCTTTTATTTTATCCATAGCTTTTTTTGCGTAATTTTGCTAAAAATCAAAAGCTATGGCGGTTTTTTTCCCTTATGGATTGAGCAATTTCCCCCAAGTAGTCAGCGAGTATGTGTATGTAGATAAGACTTCCTACATAGAACTACTGGAAACTATGCGGGAACGTTTTTTGGTGTATTTGCGTCCTCG
>CAZZLW010000061.1:0-38054 GCA_964654605.1 uncultured Cytophagales bacterium
ACAAAAGTTCAAAATTAAAAAGATCAAAATTAAAAGGTTCAAATTTCAAAAGATCAAAGTACAAAAGTTCAAAATTACAAAGTTCAAAGTTCAAAATTTAAAAGTTAAAAAGTTCAAAGTTCAAAAGTTCAAAGTTCAA
Organism: uncultured Cytophagales bacterium; assembly: GCA_964654605.1. GTDB lineage: Bacteria > Bacteroidota > Bacteroidia > Cytophagales > Thermonemataceae > Raineya. The sequence continues at coordinate 140 of CAZZLW010000061.1, forward strand.
AAGTTCAAAGTTCAAAAGTTCAAAAGTTCAAAAGTTCAAAGTTCAAAAGTTCAAAGTTCAAAGTTCAAAAGTTCAAAGTTCAAAAGTTCAACCTCAAACTTCAAACCCTTGAACCTCAAACCTTGAACCTCAAACCTTCACAAAACTCAAAACTCCAAAATATATGGAAAAAGTACAAGCTATTTTAGAAAACGAGAATTATGTAGTTACCATTCAAAATGGCAAACACACCCTTATTTCTGATGAACCCGAAAGCATAGGTGGCAAAGATAAGGGAATGAATCCCCACGAATTGCTTTGTGCGAGTCTGGCTTCTTGTACGCTGGCTACACTGCGTATGTACGCAGAACGCAAAAATTGGCAATTGGGTACTATTCTCATTGAAGTAAATATCAAAGAAATCAACGAAAATGGCACAAAAAAAGCTCATTTTCTTCGCCATATTCGTTTTGAAAAATCGTTGAGCAATGAGCAAAGAGAACGGCTCAAACACATTGCCGATGCCTGTCCTGTTTCAAAAATTCTCAAATCGGGCGAAAATATCATAGAAACCCATATCGCCTAACTCTTTTAGAACCAAGTTTTATCATAAACTATGAAAAAGCTACCCAAATTTTTGATGATTACCTTCGTGGTACTTGCTATTTTGCTTGCCTCATTTGCTTTTTATGCTTATCAAGCCCTTTATAGTGGAAATTTGAATATTCAATCGGGCGAAAACAAACAAAATAAAATTTTGTATATTCCCAAAGGCACTGACTTTCAAGGTCTTATTCAAATTCTAAAACGTGAGCAACTCATCAACAATGTAGTTTCTTTTGCTTTCATTGCCAAACTAATGAACTATCAGCAACACGTAAAAGCAGGTGCTTATCTCATTGAACCCAACGAAAGCAATGTTTCTGTAATTCGTAAATTGCGTAGCGGTCAGCAAATATCCATAAGGCTTACTTTCAACAACTTACGCACCAAAGAAGATTTGGCAGAGCGTATCAGCGAGCAGTTGCCTATCCCCAAAGATACACTGCTGGCTCTTTTACAAAGTGAAGCCGTTGCCCAAAAATACGGACTAAATACTTATACCATTGGCACTATTTTCATTCCCAACACTTACGAAGTCTATTGGACAACCACCGCCCAAGAACTCTTGGACAGAATGTACAAGGAATATCAAAAATTTTGGAACACAGAACGCAAGCAAAAAGCCCAAAATCTTGGTCTTTCGCCTACACAAGTGATGATTTTAGCTTCTATTGTACAAGCTGAAACAACCAAAAACGATGAAAAACCACGCATAGCAGGCGTATATCTGAATCGTTTGGCAAAAAACGATTTACTTCAAGCAGACCCTACCGTAATTTTTGCTCATCAAGATTTTACTATCAAACGCCTCTTAAATAGCCATTTAAGCATTGATTCGCCTTACAATACCTACAAATACACGGGGCTGCCGCCGGGAGCTATCAATTTCCCCGATATTAGCTCTATTGAGGCTGTTCTCAATGCCGAAAAGCACGATTACTATTATTTTTGTGCCAGAGAAGACTTTTCGGGTTATCACAATTTTGCTCAAACCCTTGCCGAACATAACCGAAATGCTCGTCTTTACCAAAAGGCTCTTAGCGAAAAAGGTATCAAATAAATCGGAAAGTGAGTTTGCATATTTTTTGTGTTTCGGGGCTTACTTTGGCATATTCACTGCTTCGTAAACCCGCTACATAGATAATTTCTTTGCCGCTTTCTACTACAAAGATTCGCTTTTTCAAGTTTTTAGGAATTTTACAATCTACTAAAAAATCACTGATTTTCTTTTTACCTTTCATTCCCAAAGGCTGAAACCTATCCCCCATACGCCATACACGCACACACAAAGGAAATTCTAACTTCTCAGCATCAAAATAAGCCTCGTTTGGCTCATTCTTTGCAATAAAGTTGGAATTTTCAAAAGTTTTACTTTGTAATTCAAAGTATTTTGTTTTCAAAATATTATTTTCTATCAATTCAAACGAACTATTTTCGTCTTGATAAAAACTTATCGGTACAATTATCCAAGCCTTTCTATCTCTTACAAGCCAATGGGTTTGAGAAAAAAATTCTGCTCCTACCTGCTTGCTTTCGTAAATATCTTGGCACTGCCGAAACGAAAACCCCCATTTTTCCAAAAAATGATGTAAAATCACCACATCAATCTCATCTGAAAAACATATTTGGCAAATTTCCCCTTGCTCCTGAATGTATTTTTGTTGAATTTCTTGCAGTTTATTTTGCCAAATTTTTTCGGTAGAAAGCAGTCTTTGAGCGGTTTCGGAAAAGTTTTGCAAAATATTCGGGTTGATTTGCTCTAAAAGTGGTAAAATGTTGTGCCGAATAAAATTTCGTGTATAATCGCAAGACGCATTAGAGCTATCTTCCAACCACTGCCAACCTTGTTTTTGAGCATACTGCATAATTTCTGCCTTGCTTGCAAAAAGCAAAGGACGAACAATAAAACCATTTTTTGGCAGTATGCCTCGCAAACCTGCAATGCCCGTACCTTTGGAAAAATTGAAAATAGCCGTTTCCAAGCTATCGTTGAGGTGGTGTGCCGTAGCAATATACTTGTAATGCTCTTGCTGACGAATTTGCTCAAAAAAATCGTAACGAAGTCTGCGAGCCGCCATTTGAATAGAAATGCCTTCTGTTTGGGCAAAACGTGCCGTTTCAAACTTTTGGAAATAAAAAGGGACTTGCAGTTTTTCAGCTAAATTTCTGACAAGTTCAGCCTCTTTATCGGCTTCGACTCGTAGAGCAAAATGACAATGTACTACTCCTATCTCATAACCCAAAAGATGTAACAAATGAAGCAAAGCCACCGAATCCACGCCGCCGCTCACTGCCACAAGAATTTTATCTTGCTTTACAAACAAATTTTCCCGGATAATATACGCCTGCAAGTCTTTGAGCAAATTCATTGGCAAAGTGAAATTTTTTCGTAAATTTGCATAGAAAATTTGTTTGCAACAAAAATTTAATTTGCACGTTATTTGCATACTTTGCAAAAACGTTTTTCATTTAATTCTTGCCAAAATGTTTCTTATGCGTAAATTCTTAATAGCTCTACCTGTTGCCATTCTGACAGCTTGGGCGGTACAATGGGGTATTCAAAAATACAAGCAAGCAGAAGATATGCCCTCGGCTGATTTGTTTGTTCTTTCCAAAGAAAATAAAGTTTTTGTTAGTTTAGATACTTTTCAGCTCAAACCTACTGCTCATTACGAAAGAAAAGCTACTACTATTGTAGCCCTGATTGTCAATAGACATTACAAACGAATGAACCTTGACGACAAGGTTTCAGAAATGATTTGGGATAATTTCATCAAAGATTTAGACGAAAATCGTTTGTATTTGCTCCAAAGCGATATTGATGAGTTCAGTAAGTTCAAATATACGCTTGATGACGAGTTGCGTCAGGAAAAAAACAATCTGAATACGGCTTACTTCATTTACAATCGTTATATGAAGCGAGTTTTGGAGCGTTTGGAGCGTAACAAAGCTCTGCTGAAAGAAAAATTTGATTTCAGCCAAGACGAATATTTTGAAACTGACCGCAAAAAACTGCCTTTTCCCAAAAATATGCAGGAAGCCGATAATGAATGGCGAAAACTGCTCAAAAATAGTATTTTAGAAGGAAAACTTTCAGGCGAAAAAGTAGAAGAAAGTATAAGCAAACTAGAAAAACGCTATGAAAATTTCAAGAAAAACTTGCTAAAAACCACCGTAGAAGACGTTTTCCAGACGTATATGAACGCTCTTGCTATGGCTTATGACCCTCATACCAATTATTTTTCGCCGCTCAATGCCGATAATTTCAACAATTCAATGAAACGCTCTCTGGAAGGAATTGGAGCAGTACTATCCAGCGAAAATGATTATATTGTTATCAGAGAAGTAAGACCGGGCGGTCCTGCTTTCAAGAGTAAAAAGATTTTCAAAAATGATAGAATTATTGCCGTAGCCCAAGGTGATGATGGCGAAATGGTAGATATTGTAGGTTGGCGAGTAGATGAAGCCGTTCAGCTTATTCGTGGCAAAAAAGGTACCGTAGTAAGATTAAAAATTTTGCCTGCTCGCGATGGTGCCGCCGCCAAACCTATTGAAGTGCGTATGATACGCGAAAAAATCACTTTTGAGGAACAATCTGCCACCAAACAAATCATTGAAATTGAAGAGGGTAAAAAGAAACGCCGTATCGGCATCATTAGTATTCCTGCTTTTTATATCAATTTTGATGAATATCGCGAAGGTAAAAAAGATTACAAAAGCACCACCAACGATGTCAAGAAACTTTTAGAGGAACTAAAAGCCGAAAAAGTAGAAGGTATCATTGTAGATTTACGCTACAACGGCGGTGGCTCGCTCAAAGAAGCTATTGATTTGACCAGTTTGTTTATCAAAGGTGGTGCAGTAGTGCAAATTAAAGATGCCAACGGCAGAATAAGCGTTGGCGATACAGATGATTTTACGCAAGTGTATGCGGGTCCTTTGGTGGTAATGACCAATCGCTTCAGTGCTTCGGCTTCCGAAATTTTTTCAGGGGCTATTCAAGACTATAAAAGAGGTGTAATTGTTGGGGAAAGCACCTATGGCAAAGGTACGGTGCAAAATGTTGTAGATTTAGCTCGCTTTTTGCCTAATGAAAGCAACCCGAACCCCAATAGCACTGGAATAGGACAGCTCAATCTCACCGTTTCCAAATATTATCGGGCTTCGGGTAGCAGTGTACAAAATAAAGGCGTAACGCCTGATATTCTTTTACCCAGTCCTTTTGAAGCCAACGAGCTTAGCGAAGCCTCTTATCCTACGTCTTTGCCTTGGGACGAAATCAGTCCTGCAAGTTCTTTCAAACCTACCAATGAAGTAAAAAGTAAAACTTTGGTTGCTTTGCAAAACAATTTCCAAAAACGTCTAAAAACAGATGAAGACTTGAAAAAACTCATTGCAAGTACCGAAAAGGCACGCCAAAGACGCAAAGAAACCCTAATTTCTCTCAATGAAGCCAAACGCAAAGCCGAAAAAGAAAAACTTGAAAAAGAACGCAAAGAACTTGAAGAGCAAACCAGCAATTTAGAAGACGAAGAAAACAAACCCGAAGAGAAAAAAGATAGCGAAAATAACGAAGAAAATACCGAAAGCAAGCCCAAAATTAAACCTGTGGAGCAGTACAAAAATATCAAAGATTTGTACAAGAAAAATGCTATTCAAGTGCTTTTAGATTTAATCAAGCTCAATTCATAAACCTAAAAAGTACAATTTTATGAAACGTTTATTCATCTTTCTGCTCGCTTTTGTAGTTTTGACAAACTTCAACGAAAGTTTTGCTCAAAAGAAAAAGAAAAAAAATCAAGAAACCTCTGAAAATACTGCTCCGCAAGCGGTGGGTAAAGTTCTTTTACGCTACAATTTGCCCAAAGGAACTTCCTATACCCAATCCCTTGATATGGATATGAACATAGAAGCTATGGGTATGCAAATACCTCAAAAACAAAGTTTAACTATGAAAGTGCTTGTTACTGATATAGCCTCCAATGGCAACCAAACTCACGAGGCTACTTATGAAAAAATTTATATGAAGCAATCCTCACCAATGGGCGATATGGAGTTTGATTCTGATAATCCTGCCAAGCAACCCGCTGAACTTGGAAATTTGAAAGATATAAAAGGTTCTAAATTTAAGATGATAATTAGCCCAAGGGGTAAAATCATTGAAGTAAAAATGGATAAAAATCTGCCTGATGCAAGTTCGCAACAAAACATAGAATACCCCGAAAATCCAATAGGCATAGGCGACTCTTGGACAGGAGAAACTTCTAATAAAAATGAACAAGTGGGTGAAATCAAAACCAAAACCACCTACAAACTCATTTCCATTAACAACGAAATTGCAGAATTAGAAGTAAAAGGAAAAATTTACATTGATAACAAAGAGCAAGGCGAAACCAATGGAACTATAAAAGTAAATATCAAGACAGGTCTTGCCACAGAAAGTAATGTTAAGCAAGTAATGAATATGCAAATGCAAGGTATGGAAATGAAATTGGATAATACTATCAAAGCCACAACCAAAATGTAAGGATATGCAAGATATTGAAGCCAAAGAACTCAACGAAAGGCTCTTAAAAGGAGAGAATTTACAAATTTTAGATGTACGCGAAACTTGGGAATACGAAGAAGAAAACCTCAATGGTAAGCTCATTCCTTTGGGCGAATTGCCCCAACGCCTTGCAGAAATTGAAGATTGGAAAGAAAAAGAAATCATTGTGCATTGTCGTTCGGGTGCCAGAAGCGAAAATGCTAAAAGATTTTTGCAAAGCAAAGGTTTTCAGAATGTCAGAAACTTAATTGGTGGCATTAGCCTTTATTTGGAGCAATACGGATAAATCATTTACAATGAATTTTGCTTTACTCAATGGCGTTTTTGCTGAAAATTTCGCCTCCAATCGTGCTTTTGAGTACGGCGATGGCATTTTTGAAACCCTTATAGTAAGGAAAAGCAAAATTTTCTTTTGGGAAAAACATTACCAAAGGCTTTGTGAAGCAATGCAGGCTCTTTCGCTGGAAAAGCCTGCTTTTTTCACAATGGATTTTCTGGAAAAATCCATTTGGCAAGTAGCCAAAAAAAATGGTTTTACAGACACTTTTCGTATCAAAATCAATATCTGGAGGGATAGTGCAGGCTGGTATGCCCCCGAAAAAAACGAAATATCGTGGCTAGTGCGTGCTTTTCCTCATACGCCCAAGCCTCTCATCAAATCCAAAGCTATTTTTTTTGACCAAGTTCCTCTCGTAAATTCCTCTATTTCGCCCTATAAAACTTGTAGTGCCTTACCTTACGTACTAGCAGGCATAGAAAAAAACAGACAAAAAGCCGATGAAGTTATTTTGCTGGATTGCCACGGAAATATTGCCGATGCTTTGGTTTCCAATATTTTCTGGCTTACAGATGAGCGTGTTTATACTCCCGCCCTCTTTTGTGGCGGCAAAAAAGGAATTATGCGAAGTGTGATTTTAGATTTTTGCGATGAAAATGGCATAGAGGCTAAGGAAAGTTTTTTTTGCAAAGAAGAAATGTTAATGGCAACAACTATCTTTACAAGTAATGTAGCAGGTATTGAAGCCATTGAGCAAATTGAAAACCAACACTACAAAACCAATCACGAGTTTCTACAAGCTATCAGAAAGTTGATAGAAGCCTGATTTTTGAGTATTGAGTATTGAGTACAGAGTATTGAGTATATGTAGCCTATAAGTATTTCCACAATTTGCAGTAGAGAAACTGGAAACAGGTTTTTAGATAATTGATTTCTGACACAAAGAGTGTGAGCAGTAAAGTCCTTAAACGCTTGAACTCTAAACTTCAAGGTTTTTCCTTGCTATCAGGGTTTTCTTTGTTTTTGGTAACCTCAACTTTTTTGAAAATATTGCTAATCATACTACCGATAGCCTCACTCATTTTAGAAAAGTCTTGTTGCGAAAATTGCTGATAAGCCATTCTAATCGGGTTATCTCCTACCATTAGCAAGGCTGTAAGATTGCGTAAAGCCTCATTTTGTTCCATTTGCAAAAGAATGTGCAAGGCTTCATAACTTGAAAGCCCAAACTCCGTTTTGAGTTGCTCTAATTTGCGGTGTTGTTCGGTGGTAAGCATAAGAAACTAATTTTCCAAATATAAGCAAAAAATCACCAAAAAACAAAATAATTTAGGCATATCCCACGATTTTATAGACTGCAAAGCCCACGATTTCGTGCAAAAGTACATACCAATAGTAAAGCGATTTTTCATTAGGTACCAGCCAAGCCGCAGGTAGCCAACTGCGGTTTTGGCTATAAAAATCTACCGAGAACACTTCCACCTGAACGCCTGCCTTTTCAAAACAACCTTTGGCTCGCCGTAAATGAAAAGCCGAAGTTATTAGCAAATATTTTTGATTAGGAAACTGCTTTTGTAAAATTTTGGCGGAAAAAAGGGCATTTTCACGAGTATTCAGCGATTTTTCTTCCAAAATAATATCACTTTCAGGTACACCCGCCAGCAATAAGATTTTCTTAATTTCTTTACCCTCTTGAATATCTTTTTCAAAAAAATGTCCGCCTGAAATCAAAATTTTCTTGATTTTACCCATTTTGTAGAGCATAAGCGTATGCGTGAGGCGGTCGCCCCCTTTGTTCAAATAAAGCCTATCAGCAGGCTGTTTCTGTGCGTTTGAAATGCCCGTAAGTAAAATGCCTACCTCATAATTTCCCACTTTTTCCCAAGGCGTAGCAGGTACTTCCCAAGCCAAAAGAGCCTCGTTGATAAAAAAAGGGTTGGTAAAAAATAAAAGCAAGCCCACTCCCCAATAAAAAAACTTTTGTTTGCGTTTAGAACTTTTTGCAAAAATACTTATCGCAAAGCAAATCAGTACCCAAGTGAGTGGCATTAGGAAATAAAATAGCGTTTTGGAAAGAATGTAAAACATATCTTTTCTGTTTGAAAGCAGAAAGGTACGCAAACAATTTTACTTTTTGGCAGTTTTAGATGAAAAAAAGAAAAAGCTATGTTAGCACAATTATTTTATGTAAGCAAACGGTCGCCGAAGTGTAGCGACGCGGATATTGAAAAGATTTTACAAGTCAGTGTAGAAAACAACGCCAAAAAGAACATTACTGGCGTTCTGTTGTATTCCAAAGAAAAGTTTTTACAATGTATTGAAGGCGAATTGAGCCACTTATTAGCCCTTTACGACAAAATCAAGTTAGATTCGCGTCATTCAGAGGCTATTATGCTGGGTTTAGTGCCTGTAAAAGAGCGAAATTTTCCAAGTTGGCAAATGGCAGGCAAATCCGTAGATTTGAACAAGGTAGATTTCAAATCGCAAATGAGTGCCGCCGAAAGCGAAGAATTTGAAAGCATACTTTCAGGCAAAGCAAGCTCGGCAGAAAGAGTAAGTAAAATTATTCAGCTTTTTTTCAAATAAGCAAAAAACCTTCCCAAGCGGAAGGTTTTCTTTTCAGAGTGGTTCAACTAAAAACAGAGGTTGGTCGTATTCCACAGGGCTGGCATTTTCTACCAAAACTTTTACAATACGCCCTGCTACTTCCGATTCAATTTCATTGAAAAGTTTCATTGCCTCTACAATACAGACTACTTGTCCGGGCTTAATTTCATCACCGACATTCACGAAATTAGGAGCATCGGGTTTGGGAGCCCTGTAAAACGTTCCAATCATAGGCGATTTGATAGTCAGGTAGTTGCCTGATGAGGTAGGTTTGCTTTCGGTGCTTGCAGGTTGCGTTTCTGTTTGCGGAGCTACCACAGCAGGCGTAGTAGCCACCGCCGTAGGCACTACAACAGGTGTTGAAGCCGTAGGCAGTTCCATTTTAGCTACGCCGCTATGCCTTTTTACACTAATTTTGAACTCATCGGTTTCAATATGTACTTCATCAAGCGGCGATTGAGCGATAAAATCTATCAAATCACGGATTTCTTTGGCTTTCATTGCGAAAAAATTTTGGTGAAAATACTCTTTTGCAAAGTGCCTCAAATATGCAAGGTTTTCTTGTAAAAACAAAACAAGGTTTCTAAATTTTTCTGCAATTATTCAGAACTGATTGCATATTGAAGTTTGAATGCCTACTTTACCTTTTCTGGCTTTACAAGTTTTCGGCGTTATTTTTATAGGATTGAGCTTGCTCTATGGTTTTCTGCAATTCTGTGCTATCCATTTTGGCAAGCATCTGATACACCATTCCGATACGCTGGTTTTTAGCAAGTTTTTCTCGGTGCCGATAATGAAACTCCCAATACAGGCTATTCAAGGGACAGGCTTTTTCGCCGTGTCTTTTTTTCTTGTCGTAGTAGCAATTTTCGCAGTAGTTGCTCATTTTATCCATATAATTTGCCGAAGCCACATAAGGTTTGCTTGCTACCAAGCCGCCATCGGCATATTGGCTCATACCTCTGGTGTTGGTGATTTCAACCCATTCAATAGCGTCTCGGTAAATTCCCAAGTACCATTTATCCACTTCGTCAGGCGAAACGCCCAAAAGCAAAGCTATATTCCCCGTAACCATAAGTCTTTGGATATGATGAGCAAATGCCTCTTGCAAAGATTGCGTAATAGCGTATCGGGCACAATTCATACGGGTTTTGCCCGTCCAGTACCAAGAAGGCAAAGGAGCGGAATGTTCAAAATAGTTATTTTGAGCATATTCGGGCATTTTAGCCCAATACACACCACGCATATACTCACGCCAGCCCAAAATTTGTCGGACAAAACCCTCAATTTGAGCTATAGAAATTTTGTGGGAATTACTTTGCCAAGCCTCCATCGCTTTCTGTAAAACTTCCAAAGGATGTAAAATTTTTACATTCAAAACAAAAGAAAGTTGCGAATGAAACAAATGCGGCTCTTGCGTATGCATAGCGTCTTCATAAGTACCAAAATGTGGAAGCAGATTGCTTACAAAGTGTTCCAAAAGTTTCAAGGCTTGCTGGCGTGAAATAGGCGTGTTCAAAATATTGCCAGCGGGCAAAAAACCAATTGTCTGAACATTCTCCTTTTGTAGCAGTTCAATCAAATCGCTTACATCATTTTGGAAATACGGCTCTTGGGGCAGTGGAACTTGGTAGTTATACTTCTTGCGATTTTCAGCGTCATAGTTCCAGCGTCCTGTAAGAGGCTCATCACCTTCCATAAGGATATTGTACTTTTTTCGCATTTTGCGATAAAAACTTTCCAAAAGATAATTTTTTGCCCCAAAATGCTTGGCTACTTCTTCCCTTTGGCTCAAAAAATGCTCCGTATCAAAGGCTTGGCTCGGAATAGAAATTCTCTGGCAAAATTCTATCAGTTGCTTATCCAAACGATACTCATCGGGCAGTTGGTATTCAAACTGCTGAATTTGAAATTTTTGAAAGAGAAATTCTAAATTTTTGCATAAATCTTGCCTATTTTCAGGATTATCTAATGCAAAATAAAAAACCTTATGACCTGCATTTTGCAGTTCTTGGGCAAAATTTCGCATAGCGGCGAAAAAAGCAAGAATTTTTTGAACGTGATGCACCACGTAGTCAGTTTCTTGGCGAATTTCCATCAGCACGTAGAGTCTTTTATCATTTTTTTCTTTGAGCCAAGAATGATTGCTATTGAGCTGGTCGCCAAGAATAAGCCGAAGTGTCTGAAACATATTCGTAGCCCTAAGCTATTGGTGAATTTTTAAAAATTGATAAATTTTTCAATCTGATTATCAATGAGTTGCAAATAAAAATTATTGATTATTTGCTCATTTTGCATATTTTTTTCAATCTGAATAAGTTTCACCTTATAGCCCAAGACGTGTGCATTGAGGTAAGAAAAAATATCGTTGAGATGACTAAGAGCCAAAGCCCCTCCTTGTACCCCTGCCGAAAGCCCCACAAGAGCAATTTTTTTATCCATAAAAGCATTGGGATAAGGCATTCCGTCTATAAAAGCCTTCAAAACACCGGGAAACGAGCCATTATACTCGGGAACGATAAAAATGAGCTTTTCGGAAGCCAAAACCTTTTCACGCAAAGCATTAAAAACTGGATTTTTGCCTTCGTTTTCATAGAGAGCCGAAACAATAAAATCGGGAGGTAAATCTTTCAAATTGATGATTTCGGCTTGGGCTTGCTTACTTTGTAAAACTTTTTGGTAATACTCGGCAATGATTTCAGAAGTAGAATCGCTTCGGTTGGTGCTCACAACAATGGTTATCATAAAAGTCTGATTTGACTGCTTATTTTTTTCAATTCAAAAACCCAAAAAGGCAGATAAAGTTTGCTTTTGCACAAATTTTTCCAAAAAAATTTGGATTAAAGTAATTTTTCCTTGTATTTTGAAGGGTTAAACACTGAAAAAACTACAAAAAATATGCAGGAAACAACTACTTCTAAAAACGCACACCCACCAGGGCTGTTCTTGCTTTTTTTTACTGAAATGTGGGAACGTTTCAGTTATTATGGTATGCGAGGTATTCTTACGCTTTATCTTTCCAAAACTGCAATGCAAGGCGGTTTGGGATTTGCCAAAGATGACGCCTCTATTATTTATGGCTGGTTCACAGGGCTTGTGTATCTGACACCCATTATTGGAGGTTACATTGCCGATAGGTACATAGGACAAAGAAAAGCCATTCTCATAGGTGGTGTTACGATGATGTTTGGGCAATTTAGTTTGGCTTCTACACCTCAATTAGGGGTTTGGGCTACTTGGCTGGGGCTTGCACTGCTTATTATTGGAAATGGCTTTTTCAAACCTAACATTTCAACCATTGTAGGGGCATTGTATCCACAAGGCGACCCCCGCCGCGATAGTGCTTTTACCATTTTTTATATGGGTATCAATTTAGGAGCATTTTTTGCACCTTTGGTATGTGGCTATTTAGCAGAGGATTTATTTGCAGTAAAAAAAGTAGTTGATGGCAAAGAAGTTATTGAACGCTATGCTTTTGAGTATGGATTTTTGGCGGCGGGTATAGGAATGCTACTAGGACAGATTGTATTCAATACGCTGGCACCTCGCTTGCTCGGAAGCATTGGGAAAGGCATAAAAATTCAAAGTAAAGAGGAGCAAGAGCTACATAATCAGCCGCTTACTGAGGAAGAACGCGATAGAATGGCAGTTATTCTGACACTTACTATCTTTACTGTGTTCTTTTGGGCAGGTTTTGAGCAGGCAGGCAGTTCGCTAACCCTTTACACCGATAGCTACATCAATCGCCAAATTGGAGATTTTATCATACCTACTTCTTGGTTTCAGTCTGTCAATCCGCTTTTTATTGTCTTTTTGGGTCCGCTTTTTTCTATACTTTGGTTGAGTTTAGCCAAAAAAGGCAAAGATTTGAGCATACCTGTAAAAATGAGCTTGGGAATGGTACTATTGGGTATCGGCTTTTTCTTTATGGTTGGGGCAGTAATGGAGCGTGGCGGCAATAGTGCAGATGTCAATATCAAAGCAAGTTTGATGTGGTTGGTGCTTACTTATCTGTTTCATACCATTGGCGAGCTATGTCTTTCGCCTATTGGGCTTTCAATGGTTACGCGTCTTGCTCCTGTAAAACTTGCTTCAATGCTAATGGGCGTTTGGTTTTTAGCTCCATTTTTGGCACAAATTGTGGGCGGTTATATTGCCAGCTATGTAGAAAGATTAGGAGCTTTAGAAATATTTGCGGCTATTGGAGGCTTTGCCATACTTGCAGGACTTGTACTTTTTGCTATCTCTCGCAAGCTCGTAAAAATGATGCACGGCAGAGGCTAATAAAATAAAAAGGGACGCAGAAATATGCGTCCCTTTTTATTTTATTACTGCAAAACCGCCGTTTGGGGGAATATTTCTTCTAAAATCTTGTATCGGTAGTCAAAAATATATTCCAAACGCTTACGCACAAAAAGAGCATTGGCTACTTTGCCTAAAAGCCCCAAAGGAATTTTATAGCTTACCAAGTCTTCCATTTCTACGCCTTCACGAACCTCGCGAAAATGGTGCTGATGATGCCAAAAGCTATACGGACCAAATCGCTGTTCATCTACAAAGAAATAAGGTTCTCTTACGTGAGTAATTTCAGTTACCCAGTTCATCGGAATACCCAACAAAGGACGCACTTTGTAGGCAATAATCATTCCTGCATACATTTTCTGTTCGGGGCTAATGAGTTTCACCTCAAAGCCCATATCGGGAGGCGTTATTTTTTTCAGATTGAAGGGTGAAGAAAAAAACTCCCAAGCCTCTTCCAAAGTTATTGGCAAAACCTGCTTACGATACAATTGATAAAGCATAAGTAGTACAAAGTAAATTTTTACTTTATACTACTTTTGCAACAAAAATGTTTTGCTATGAAGTGGAAAATCTATCCTTTTTTACGCATTTGCTCCAAGAAATCCCACATTTGTTCGGGTAAAGCGACAAGGTCATTAAATTCGCCTGCTCCTCTAATCCATTCACCGCCATCTATGGTAATTACTTCGCCATTGATGTAAGCAGAAAAGTCAGACATCAAATAAGCGGCTAAATTGGCAAGTTCCTGATGCTCTCCTACTCTACCCAAAGGAATACGATGCTCAGGCGAAAGTTTTTTACCCAAATCTGTTTCGGCAAGTGCAGGCGGAAACAAACGTTCCCAAGCCCCAGGCGTAGGAAAAGGACCGGGTGCAATGGCATTGAAGCGAATTTTATGTCTTGCCCACTCAACAGCAAGCGAACGTGTAAGAGCCAGCACACCCGCCTTGGCACAAGCCGAAGGTACTACAAAGCCCGAACCTGTCCAAGCATAGGTAGTTACAATGCTTAAAACACTTGCAGGAATTTGCTCTTTAATCCAATACTTGCCAAAAGCAAGGGTGCAGTAGTATGTTCCTTTTAGCACAATATCTACAACGGTATCAAAAGCCTTTGCCGAAAGCCTTTCGGTAGGACTGATAAAATTTCCTGCGGCGTTATTCACAAGTCCATTGACTTTACCAAAACGTTCAACACTTTGGGTAAGCATTGCTTCTACTTCCTCATATTTACGCACATCACAAGCAAAATAAGCAATATTGGTATTGTTGGTTTCGGAAGCGAGTTTTTGAGCGGCTTCTTGTAAAACCTCTATTTTTCGGCTTGTAATCACTACATTTGCCCCAAGTTCTAAAAAATACTTACTCATAGAATAGCCCAGACCTGTACCGCCGCCTGTAACTACTATGGTTTTGCCCGAAAGAGCATTTTCGCGTAACATTCCTTGTGTGTGCATAAGTAAAATCTTTTAAGTTTAGAAATTTGTTTTTTGTTTGATTTTCAAATATTTATGATGAAACCTCCCCAAAACAGGTTTGTTTCAATATTTTTTTGAATGAAGTAAATTAGCCAAGCCCTTGGTATTTATTCATTGAATAATTCTCTCAACTTTTGTTGCAAGAGTCTTTTATCGGGTAGTTGGGTTTGATATTCTGCCACCATTGTTGGTGATAAACTTCTACTCAAAGCATATTCAACAACTTCGCTGTCCTTATCTTTGCAAAGCAATATGCCTATGCTCGGATTTTCGTGAGGTTTTTTAATATTTCGGTCAAGTGCTTCTAAATAAAAATTAAGCTTTCCCAGATGCTCTGGCTGAAACTTATCTGCTTTCAATTCAATAGCAACCAAACATTGCAGAGAACGATGATAGAAAAGTAAATCTACAAAAAAATCAGAAAAACCTACCTGTAATTTATACTCTTCCCCAATAAATAAAAAATCTCTTCCAAGCTCAAGGATAAAATTTTTCATTTGCTTGACAAGCTCTTTTTGCAAATCTTTTTCGCTATGCTTTTCCGATAAGTTTAAGAATTCAAACACATAACTATCTTTGAGAGTGTTAGTGAAATTTTTTTCTGGCAAATTGAATAAATTTGAGGAATTACTCAGCATCGTTCTTTCAAATAGGCTTGCTGATATTTGCCTATCTAACTCTCTAACACTATAATTTTCTTGTTTAGCAAGTTTCAAATAAAATTCTCTCTCCTCTATGGTTTTACACCTTGAAATGATTATTAAATTGTGTGACCAACTTATTTCTCTCAACAGCGTTGAGAGTTGAGGTGTTTCTTTGTATGCCTCATAAAACTGCTTCATTCGCCAAATATTTTTATCTGAAAATCCTTTTATGCTTGGCTCGTTGGTCAAGATGTATTTTGCCAATTCAGTTACCACACCATCACCCCACTGAGAGCTTGAAACCTTTTTACTTACATACTCTCCTATATTCCAATATAGATTTATCAATTCAGCATTGACTGCTTTGAGAGCATTTTTCTGTGCTTTTTTTATCAATTGAACGATTTCAAAAAAATCTTTTTCCATAAAATTTAGTTTCAGGCTATCACTCCCGAACCGATTAGTTCGTTTTTTTCATACCAAACTACAAATTGTCCGGGCGTAATGGCTTGCTGAGCCTCTTGAAAAAGGATATACAGAAAATCTGCTTCTTGATAAAGTGTAGCCTTGCTCAATGGTTGTCGGTAACGAATACGAGCTAAGTACTCCCTTTTTTCGCCTACTTGCATACGCAAATCTTCACGAACCCAATGTACATCTGCATTTCGTACCCGCAAACCTTTTCGGTTGAGGGCAGGGTGGTCGTGTCCTTGCCCTACATAAACAATATTTTCTGCAACATCAGTAGCCAAGACGAACAAAGGTTTGGGCTTACCACCTACATTTAAGCCTTTTCTTTGCCCAATAGTAAAAAAGTGTGCCCCAATATGCTCCCCCACAAACTTGCCATCAGAGGAATGAAAATGATAGGCTTCGGTAAGTGTATGTAAATCATCGGTTTTGCCGTTCTGCTTAAAAATAGGACTATTTGCGTCAATTTCAATAATTCTACCTTTTTTAGGAGCAAGTTGTTGTTGCAAGAAGTCGGGCAGGCGAATTTTACCTACAAAACACAAGCCTTGTGAGTCCTTTTTTTCGGCGGTAATCAAATCTGCTTTTTTGGCAATAGCTCTCACCTCACTTTTTTTCAAATGTCCTATCGGGAAAAGAGCTTTGGCGAGTTGCTCTTGGGTAAGTTGGCAGAGAAAATAGCTTTGGTCTTTGTTTTCATCTCTGCCCGCCAGCAAACGATAAATCGTTTTTCCGTCTTTGCCAAAACTATCTTTCTGTGCGTAATGTCCTGTGGCTACAAAATCTGCTCCCAGTTGGAGAGCGGCGTTCAGAAATACATCAAATTTTATTTCTCGGTTACAGAGTACATCAGGGTTAGGGGTTCTACCTGCCTCGTATTCGGCGAACATATAATCTACAATTCGCTGTTTGTATTCTTTGCTCAAATCTAGTACCCGAAAGGGAATATTTAGCTTTTCGGCTACAATGAGGGCATCGTTGCTATCTTCTACCCAAGGACATTCATTGTTGATGACAACGCTTTCATCGTGCCAGTTTTTCATAAAAATTCCAATTACTTCATAGCCTTGCTCTTTGAGCAAATACGCCGCCACACTGGAATCTACTCCCCCCGACATTCCGACAACTACACGCATTTTTTTGCTAAGATTAAAATGATTTTCAAGATTTACAAAAATTTAGTTTCCTAAACCACCTAAAAAACGTTCAAAAATAACGTTTTGTTGAACATTCTGCAAAAATATTTATTCAGTTGGCATTATGGACAAAACCCTTTCTATTTTTATGCTTGTTGTTGGCTACTCAAAACAATATCCCACATTTTACTCTTATTACTTGCATTTTGTAAGATTTTGAATATTTTTTTTGATTTTTTTTTGTTTTTGAGAAAAAAAAACAAGTTCTTTGAAAAAAAATGTTCAATTCTTTCACAATTTAATTTTGTTTTTATGAAAAGACTATCCCAAATTTTGCTTTTAGTGGTAGCTATTGCTATGGTAGCCTGCAAAGGAAGCCCCAAAGATTTAATTGCTAGAAAATGGGTAATTGATGTTGAGGCTTTGAAAAAAGAAAGTGAAAAAGAAGGTAAAAAAATCTCTGATGCTGAAATGAAACTTGCCGAAGAAATGATGAAGGATATGTATTTTGACTTCAAAAAAGATGGTTCTTTGGAGGCAAGTATGATGGGGCAAAAAGCCAAAGGCACTTGGTCTATCAGTGATGATGGTAAAAAGTTGAAAATGAAAATTGAAGGTGAAGACAAAGAAAGTGAAATAGAAGTTCTTGAACTCACCAAATCCAAAATGGTAGGCAAAGGCAATAACCAAACTTTAGCCTTCAAAGCCGCCAACTAAGTTTCAAAAAAGCCTTATTCTTTAACCCAAAAGCCCTGCCCAAGCAGGGTTTTTTATTGCTTCAAGAAAAAATTGTAATTTCTGTACTAAAAAATTTATCTTTGCGTTCAGAACTAAACTTTATTTGTTATGGCAACCAAAAACACAAGTGGTATTGGTGGTTTGTTCAAAATTGTAGTTTCAGTAGCTGTCATTGTTTTGATAATCACGATTATTTCAAGTGCTTGCAAGCGTATAGATGCAGGACACGTAGGGCTGGTTGTAAAACTCTACGGCTCGGAGCGTGGCGTACAAGATGTTACAGAAGCCACAGGTTGGGTGTGGTACAATCCTTTTACTACCCAAATTTATGAATTTCCTACTTTTGTACAGAATGTAGTTTTTACTCGCGATGCCACCGAAGGTAGCAGAAGCAATGAGGAATTTAGAGTAACTACCAAAGACGGATTGGTAGTTTCTTTTGATGTTTCTATGAATTACCGTGTTGCCCCCAATAAAGCCGCAGAAATTTTCAGAAAATACAGAAAGCCGCTGGAAGAACTGGATAAAACCGTAATGCGTAACTATATGCGTGAGGCTTACAATAAAGTTTCGGGCAAATACACCGCCGAGCAACTCTATGAAAATAAAATCCAATTCCAGAACGAATCGGAAGCAGAAATCAAAGGGTTTCTGGAAAAAGAAGGCTTTGTGGTAGAGCAAGTTGTATTGCTTAATGAATTGCGTTTGCCACAAGGCGTAGTAGATAATATCAATGCCAAAATCAATGCCCGCCAGATTGCTCTCAAAAAAGAACAAGAAGTGGCTCAAGAACGTGCCGAAGCCCAAAAAGAAGTAGAAAAAGCCAAAGGCTATGCCGAAGCTATGCGTATTCGTGCCGAAGCCGAAGCCGAATACAATCGTAAATTGGCAGAGTCTATTTCAACCAATCTGATTGAATACGAAAAAATCAAGAAGTGGAATGGACAAACTCCCCAGTACGTAGGAGCAGGCGGCGGTATTATTGTTCAACCTAAATAAGTTTTCTTGCTAAATTTACATAGTAGAAAACAAGATTTTGAAACACTAAAATTTAAATCTTCGTATTGTTTAGGTCTAATTTGTAGGATAGAAACAAGAAGCAAGAAACAGGATTTAAACGGAGTAAAACTTTTACTTCAAACTCTTAAACCTTTGAACTTTTTAAATCTAAATCATTACAAATATTCAAACTATTCAACCTTTGAAGTTTTATTCCCTAACCTTTTAACCCCTTGAACCTTAAACTTCTATGAGTAAGAAAAAGAAATCTGCGAAAATTATTTGGTATCTGATAGGAATTGTGGTTGTTTTAGTGATTTTATCTATTTTTTTGGGTGGCAATAAGAAAAAATTGGAGCAAGTAGAAATTGCAGAAGTCAAAAGTGGAATAATAACCGAAAAAGTGGGGGCTTCGGGCAAAGTTCAGCCTGTTACGGAAGTGAAATTAAGCCCTGATGTTTCGGGTGAAATTACAGAACTATATGTAAAAGAAGGCGATTCGGTGGTACAAGGGCAATTACTTTTGCGTATTCGCCCCGATAATTATGAGCTTGCCGTACAACGCTCTCAGGCAACACTCAACAACAGCCGTGCCGCTTTGGCTCAGGCAGAAGCTCGCAGGTTGCAGGCAGAAGCTCAATTTACACGTAGCCAAGCCAATTACGAAAGACAAAAAAAGCTATTTGAACAAAAAGTAATTTCTGAATTAGAATTTGAACAAGCTACTGCCGAATACAAAGTAGCTCAGCAAGAACTGGAATCTGCCAAGCAAAATGTAGTAGCGGCACAATTCAATATTCAGAGTGCTTCAGCTACCGTCAATGAAACTATCCAAAATCTTACGCGTACTTCTGTGTATGCCCCTATGAGTGGAGTGATTTCCAAACTTGCCGTAGAAAAAGGCGAGCGGGTAGTAGGAACTGCTCAAATGGCAGGCACGGAACTCTTACGCATTGCCAACCTCAATGAAATGGAAGTGCGTGTTGATGTCAATGAAAATGATATTATTCGGGTTTCGCTGGGCGATACGGCTGATGTAGAAGTAGAAGCCTACCGAAATCGCAAATTCAAAGGCATTGTTACAGCCATTGCCAATACCGCCAATCCTACGGTTTCTGCCGAAGCGGTAACAGAATTTCAGGTGAAAGTGAAAATTTTAAGCGAATCGTATCAAGATTTGAAAGCCAAAAGTGGCAGGCTCTCGCCTTTTCGTCCGGGTACAAGTGCCAGCGTAGAAATTATTACGCAAACCAAAAGAAATATCCCCGTAGTACCTCTTGCGGCGGTAGTTGCAAAAAGCGAAGAAGAAGTAAAAAAACAAACCACCAAAGGCAACTCGGAAAACAAAACTACCCCAAATAACACCAAAGACGAAAAGAAAGGCAAAACTGAAAACGAAAAGAAAGAGTATGTTTTTGTTTATGATGAAAAAACTAAAAAAGTTAGTTTACGTGAAGTAAAAACAGGCATCAGCGATTTTGAAAATATTGAGATTGTTTCGGGCTTACAAGTAGGCGAAAAAATTGTAACAGCCCCCTTCCAAGCCATTGATAAAAAACTTAAAGATGGCGATGAAGTGGAACTAAAAAGCAAATAAATTGCTATTGTGTTGTCGCACTAAATGTTTGCCCATAGCGAATTTGTCCGTTTATTTTTGTGTAATACCGAAAATAATATGTTGTACGAGGCTGTAAGTTTTGTACCGTAAAAGTTCTTAAAAACTGACTATTACCACCCAAACACGCCAATAAAAAATCATCAGCTAAAAATTCAGTAATTTTACCAATATGGCTACTTTCCGAAGGGTTGGGCTGGCTGTGGTAAAAGAAGCCATATTCTATAAGCCCATAGTTATTGAGTGCAATATCATCACAATCTTCTCCCCAATCAATCACGTAATCAAAGGTAATACTGGTGACAGTTGAGGAAATATTTGCAATGCTTCCCCAATTGAGTTCAATTTCTTGCAAATTACCCCAAATAAGTTCATCATTTTCCTGCAAAACATAACTTTTCACAAAAACTTTCTTGGGTTCAATATTTATGGGGTTGGGATTTTTGAAAAGCAAATCTTCATCGGTATAATGTAAGGTAAGAAACTCTGCTCTACAAGAGTCTGAGTTGTAAGTACATACTTTTTTTGAAAAAGTTTGCAGTTGAGAGCTATCCCCAAGACTTACCACAAAACCAAACTCTCGGATAGGCTTTTTGGGATTGTAATCTATCAGATGTGCTTTCAGAATAAGCGTACTATCGTTTTTTTCCTCCACAGGAAGCGTAAGAAGCATCACCTTTCGCTCCAAAAAAGGTTTGCAAGTGGAAAGTAGTAAGCCAAGCAAAAAAAGATGTAAAAAGTGTTTCATAAGCGTTCATAATTTTTGTGTTAGAGTTTGCAGAATTATACTTGCAAAATTTAAGATTTTTGAGCAAAAAAGCAAATAAAAAATGTTAATTTTGAGTTAAATTTTGTTTTATTCAATGGAACTGCTTGCTGATTTTATTCAGAAATATGCCGAAATTCATACTTCACCTGAAAATGATGTTTTGAAGGAACTCAATCGGCAAACACATCTAAAAGTTTTGATGCCTCGTATGCTTTCAGGGCATTTGCAGGGGCGTTTTTTGGCAATGATTTCGCAAATGCTTGCTCCCAATCGAATTTTAGAAATAGGCACTTATACAGGTTATTCGGCTTTGTGCCTTGCAGAAGGTTTGCAAGAAAACGGCAAACTCATTACCATTGATAAAAATGAGGAGTTAGAAGATTTTGCCAAAAATTTTTTTGCAAAAGCAGGTTTTGAGAAAAAAATTGAAATGCTTATTGGTAATGCTTTGGAAATTATCCCTACACTCCAAGAAACTTGGGATTTGGTTTTTATAGATGCCGATAAGCTCAATTATGCCAAATATTACGAAATGGTTTTACCCCAAGTACGCAAAGGCGGCTGGATTATCGCTGATAATGTGCTTTGGTCGGGCAAGGTAGCTGATACGCAATTTACGGATAAAGATACAGAGGCTCTGCGAGCCTTCAATAGCCTTGTACAAAACGATACAAGGGTAGAAAACTTGCTTCTACCCTTGCGAGATGGTTTGATGATTGCAAGAAAACTGTAAATTTTTACAAATAACTTTATATCATTTGGGCTTTTAGCCGAATAGTTTTAACTTGAAGCAAAATTTTCGCAATCTACAATTCTTACAGCTATGGGAATTCTTTTCAACAAAACCAAAATCATTGCAACTCTCGGACCTGCTACAAATACCAAAGAAAAAATCCTCCAACTCGCACAAGCAGGCGTAGATGTATTCAGGCTCAATTTTTCTCACGGCACTCACGAAGGGCATCAGGAAGTTATCAATCATATCAGGGAAATCAACCGAGAATATGGCTTAAACTTGTGCTGTTTGCAAGATTTGCAAGGTCCTAAAATTCGCATTGGAGTAGTAGAAAACAATGGCATAGAGCTAGAAGAAGGGCAAGATTTCACCATTACCATAGACGAATTGCTTGGCAACAAGCAAATGGTAAGCACTGTGTATCAGTTTTTGCCCAAAGATGTCAAAGTGGGTGAAACGATTTTGCTTGATGACGGCAAAATAGAACTCATTGTTACGGGAAAAAATGAAAAGCAAGTCTTCACGAAAGTTATTCACGGCGGTTTGCTCAAATCTAAAAAGGGTATGAACTTGCCCCAAACCGAAGTATCCTCGCCTTCACTCACCGAAAAAGATAGCGAAGATGTACTTTTTGGCTTGGAAAGTAATTTGGAATGGATTGCTCTTTCTTTCGTAAGAACTGCCACTGATATTTTGCTCTTGAAGCATTTGGTTCAGCTCAAAGGCAAAAATCCTAAAATCATTGCCAAAATTGAGCGTCCCGAAGCCATTGAAAACATTGACGAAATCATCAAAGTTGCCGATGGTATTATGGTAGCTCGTGGCGATTTGGGCGTAGAAATGGACGCAGAGCTGGTACCTCTTTTACAAAAAATGATTGTTGAAAAGTGCCAAAAAGCCGCAAAACCTGTTATCATTGCTACGCAAATGATGGAAAGTATGATAAACAGCCCACGCCCTACCCGTGCCGAAACCAACGACATTGCCAATGCCGTAGTAGATGGAGCTGACGCCCTTATGCTTTCCGCTGAAACAGCCACAGGTTTGTACCCAATGCAGGTTATTCGCAGTATGGCAAAAACCATTCAGTACGTAGAAGAACGTGTAAAAAAATTATATCACAAAAATTTAGAAGTAGATAGAAACTCCAAAACCTTTTACAGCGATAGCCTCATTGCGGCGGCTTGCAATTTGGCTCGCCAAACAGGTGCCAAAGCCATTGTAGGTATGACCAATTCGGGTTATACAGCCTATCGCTTGGCAAGCCATCGTCCCGAAGCTGATATTTTTATTTTCACCAGCAACGAACCACTAATGAATACACTCAACTTGGTTTGGGGTGTCAGAACACTTTTTTATGATAAGTTCATTTCTACTGATACCACTTTCAAAGATATTATTGATATTCTCAAAGAAAAAAACTACGTAAGCGAAGGCGATGTGGTTATTCAGCTTGCCAGTATGCCTATTGAAGAAAAACAGCGAACCAATGCTATCAAAATTAGTATTGTGAGCTAATTTGTAGTATGGAAACAGGAAATAAGAAGCAGAAAACAGAATTTAAGGCATTGGATATTTAGGCGGAATAAAATTTCACCTAAAACGCTTGAACCTTAGACTTTTTGAACGTAAATAACTACGTTAATTTTTAGTTCAAAACAAGTATAAAAAAAGCGACAATATCTTTTAAGGATATTGTCGCTTGTACGAATATGCAGATGTAAATAATTACAAAATTTTACTTGTTCATTCCTTTCAAATACCTATCCAGAAACTGCTCCTGTTCCCACAATACGTGTAAGATACTTTCTTTGGCGGCGTAGCCGTGGCTTTCGCGAGGCAAAATCACCATTCTTGCCGTACCGCCTAAACCTTTTATAGCCTGAAAGAGCCTTTCTGTTTGCAAAGTAAAAGTACCTGGGTTATTATCTGCCTCTCCGTGAATGAGCAAAATAGGCTTTTTGATTTTATGAGCGTTCATAAAAGGCGACATTTTGTTATACACTTCGGGAGCGTCCCAATAGTTTCGCTGTTCGCTCTGAAATCCAAAAGGT
Organism: uncultured Cytophagales bacterium; assembly: GCA_964654605.1. Lineage (GTDB taxonomy): Bacteria > Bacteroidota > Bacteroidia > Cytophagales > Thermonemataceae > Raineya. Next base: position 24,095 of record CAZZLW010000061.1, read on the forward strand.
GTAAGCGTACGATTATACGCACCACTGCGAGCCACACCACACACAAACAAATCGGAATGTGCCAGCAAGTTGGCTGTCATAAATGCCCCGTAAGAGTGCCCTCCAATGGCAACTTTGGTTCTATCTATGTAGCCCAAATTATCTACGGCATCAATGGCGGCTTTGGCATTGGCAACCAGTTGCTCAATGAAAGTATCGTTAGGCTCCTGACTGCCCTCTCCTACTATCGGAAAAGCCGCATCATCTAATACTACGTAGCCTTTGGTTACCCAATAAATAAATGAGCCATAATTGGGGAAAGTGAATTCGTTTGGATTTTGGTTAGATTGCCCTGCGGTTTGCATATCTTTGTACTCGCGTGGATACGCCCATATCAACAAGGGCAATTTTTCTTTTTTGTTTTCATCATAACCCAAAGGCAGATACAGCGTTCCTGAAAGCTCTAATCCATCATTTCTTTTGTATTTGATTACCTGCTTCTTGACATTCTTGATGCTTTCAAAAGGATTGGGCGTGAAAGTAATTTGCATAGGAGCGATACGCTTTTTATAGTTTCTCAAAAAATAGTTTGGATACTCGGTCGGGGATTGAATTTGCACCAAAGCCACACCTGCTTTATGGTCTTCAATGGAAATAATATCCTCTTTTTTATCAGTAAAAGCCGACTGATACAAACGTTGCTTTTTGAGTGTTTTCAAATCCAGTTCATCAATAAACGGAAACTGCCCTTTGGGGCTGAAACCTTCGCCTATGAGAAATAATTTGTTGTTTTCTATAGCCAGCACTTCTTGCCCAAACTGATTGGTTTGGGTACTGAACCTGCCTGGGTCGTTGTAAAGGTCTTGATAGTTTCGGTCAGAAATGATGCGAGGCGTTTGGCTTGGCTGAGAAGGATTGATAAGGTAAGTTTTCTGATTACGGCTATCATACCAAGAATCATACACTATGGCAAGTTGCTCATTGCCCCAAATGATACCCGCAAAACGCTGTTGAGTTTTTGCAATAGAAATAGGGGCTTTATCAAAAGGAGCTTGCCACACAAAAATTTCATCTCGGTAATCTACTTTTTTAGCAGGGTCGCCCTCGTCAAGAGCCTCTACAAAGTATAAAGTTGCAGGCATATCATCACGCCAAGCCATATTTCTTTTACCCTTACGAACTGCCGAAAAACCTTTGGGGATAATTTCGTTCAAAGGAACTTCATTTACAATTTTTACCAAATTGCCTTTGTTATCATACACTTTGCTTGCCTGCGGAAATCGGCTGTAAGGCACAAGATACGAAAATGGCTTTTGTAGGCTGGTAAGCATTAAATAATTGCCATCAGGCGAAAAAGACATACCCACATAGAGTTCCTTGTCCTTAAATAAGGTTTTTGTGCCGCTTGTATGCACTTTGAAAAGTTGGGAGCTAAGCAAACTTTCAAAATTTTGCTCATCTACTTTATTTTTAAGCAAATCCTGAAAGGTTCTATTTTGTGAGGCTTTGCCTTCGGCTACGGAAACAATGGGTCCTTTGGGGGTTTCCTTCGATTTATCAATGAGTTGGGGACGTGGCTCGGGGATAAACTTTACAAGCAAATGCTCACTATCTTTGTACCAAACAAAAGGATTCCCTACACTTGCGTTCAGGGTAGCTTCCGTAATTTTTTGAGCTTGGGCAGTGCTAACATCTATCCACCAAAGTTCTACACCTTTTTCCGTAGTATTGGCGAAGGCTATTTTTTTGTAATCAGGCGACCAAGTGATAAAAGAGATTTTGGCATTGGCGGGCAAGCCTTTTACAGGAGTTGGTTCGGCTTTTACGTCTTTTACTTTCCTGATTTTAAGATTTTTGACATAGTTCATTGTAGAACTTGCAAATAAATTGGGATTGATACGCAAACCTGCCAGCCTCAATTCATCTTGGTTAAGTTCGTCTAAACTTTTGTAAGTATCGCGATAGAGCAAAAGCATATAGTTTTTGTCCTTGTCCATACTGATAGCAGGCGGTCTTTCGTAGTCGGCTAATGCCAATATCGGAGCAGAGGGTTTCTGATAAGTTACATCTTCTTGGGCAGAAACTTGAAAAACATTTATCAAGCCCCAAAATAGTAAGAGGATAAGCGATTTCTTTTGCATTGCTTTGTAAGATTTTAGTTTCTTTTCAAAACGTTTTCATAAGCAATTTAGTACATTGCCCAAACAATTTGCCAAAGAATGTGTTATTTTGAGCAAAAAAAGTATGAGCAAAAAAAGTATGAAAATGCGTCAGATAGGTATTTTTTTAATCTTGCTGATTGTTTTTTTTTGAAGCAAAAGCCCAAACGAATTGGCAAGTAAAAGATGCCCAAATCAATTTCAAAATTAAAAACTTTGGAAGCTATGTAAATGGCTCTTTGGGTGGCTTGGAGGCGAAAATTTACTTTTCTCCTGAAAACTTGGCTCAAAGCACTATGGAAGCCTCTGTAAAAGCCGAAACTATCAATACAGGCAACAAAAGTCGTGATAAACACTTACGCAAAGATGATTATTTTGATGCAGTGAAATTTCCGTTTTTGCGAATGAAATCCACAAAAATTATCAAAGAGAAAGAGCAATTTGTAGGCTATTTTGAACTCACCATTCGCAACAAAACCCAAGAAGTGCAAATGCCTTTTCGTTTTGTACCCAATGGCAATGAAGCAACTTTTTCGGGTAATTTCAGCATCAATCGCAGAGATTTTGGCTTAGGAGGCAAAAGTTGGGTGCTTGGTGATGAAGTAATTGTAAATATTGAGCTAAAAGCTCAAAAATAGTAACTTTTAAGTCTGATTTGTGGTAAGGAAACAGAATTTTTGACAATTGATTCAAAAAAAATGAGCGTTCAAATCCTTAAAGGTTTGAACGCTGAAATTTTTGAATGTAAATAATCAACTTTTTTTGTTTCTTGTTTCCTTCCTCCTGCATCCACTTTTACATTATTCCCAAATGCACTCTAAACATTTTGATGGCAATAGCAAGCAAAATTACCCCAAATACTTTGCGAAGCACATCAGTACCTGCTTGTCCGAGTTTGCGTTCTATCCAGCCCGAAGCCTTCAAGACGGCATACACTAAAACCAAATTCAGCACAATGGCTATCAGAATAGAAACCTGCTGATATTCGGCACGAAGCGAAAGAATAGTTGTCATTGTGCCTGCCCCTGCAATAATCGGGAAAGCAATAGGTACAATAGAAGCCGAAGAGCCATTACCCTGCATTTCGCCACGGAAAAAATGAATGCCCAACACCATTTCCAAACCTAAAAAGAAGATAACTAATGCCCCTGCAATAGCAAAAGAAGGGGTATCCAGTCCTAAAACTCGCAAAATGCTTTCTCCCAAAAAAAGGAAAGCAATCATTATCAAGCCTGCTACAAAAGTAGCCTGCGTAGCGTGTAATGCACCTGTACGCTTTTTCAAATCAATAATAACAGGCACAGAGCCTAAAATATCAATCACTGAAAATAAAATCAGCGATACGGTCAGAATTTCCTTAAAGTTCAACATAGCTAAAACTCGTTTTTTTCGTTCCTAACGCAAAATTACCAACAAATTTCTTGCCAAACAAAATTTTGTTCTAAATTTTTAATGATAAAATTTGCAACTTGGAAAAATTCAATAAAAAGATTAAAAAAGTGCAAACGTAAATTCAAAAAATGTCAATTTGTCAATAAATATACTTTTCAAAATACAATATTAAAACTCGCATTAAAATCTGAAATAGAAACCAAAAATTTTGTATAAACAAAATTTTATTTTGCTTAAAATTTTATTTTTTTGCCCTTAAATTATGCCATTAGTCAGATTTTGACTTTTTTTGTCAAAAGTAATGTTGTGAAAAGACAGAAAAACACTTATTTTCAGTTCAAGCAATTTCGTATAGACCAAGCCCATACCGCTATGAAAGTAAGCACAGAGGCTTGCATTTTGGGTGCTTGGGCTTTTACAGAAAATCCACAAAAAATTTTGGACATAGGCACAGGTACAGGCTTGCTCTCGCTGATGCTCGCCCAACGCTTCCCTAATAGCCAAATTGAAGCCGTAGAAATAGAAAAAGATGCCTTTCGGCAAGCCCAACAGAATATTTCACACAGCCCTTTTTACGCAACTATTCACCTTCATCATACTTCTATTCAAGATTTTGCCCAAAGTTCAAAAGCATCTACATACGACCTAATAGTTTGCAATCCGCCTTTTTATGCCAATTACTTGCAAAGTCCTGATGAAAAGCTCAATATGGCTCTGCACCAAAATAGCCTTCCATTGGAAGATTTAGCCGAAGCAATAGTGCTTTTACTCGCATCACAAGGCAGAGCCTTTATACTACTCCCTCCATTTTTTATGGAAAAGTTTTGCCTTTGGGCAAAAAGAAAAAATCTTTTTCCGCAGAAAAAGCTACATATTTTTCACAGCCCCAAACACCCAATACTGCGTGAAATTGCGGCTTTTGGATTTTATGAAAGTAATCTTGTGAGCGAAAATTTATTTATCAGAAACGAAAAAGACGAATATACCAATGAATTTAAGACATTGCTCAAAGATTTTTATTTGCATTTTTGAAAAATACTTGTTAGTTTGAAAAGGTTTTAAGTATCAAAATATTATGGAGCAAATCATTCAAAAAATTAGCAGGCAACGAGAGGCTTACCTGCAAAGCCTTTCCAAAATTCAGGAAAGACACCAAACTTGGCTTCAAGGCACCAAAAACTTGCTCATTGAGGCAATGGATAAAGTTATCAAGGCAGTTCCTCTGGAATGGTACATAGGCTTACAAGAGTACAACGACCACGCCCCCCAAAGTATCAATCTGGAAGCGGTTTCTTTGCATCTCAAAAATACTTACAGCGGTATTTTGCTCAAAACCATTGATAGTGTCAAATCTTACATCAAATATGGCGGTATGTTGAGCTATGCCCAAACCTACAACCGAACCATTACCGCTACTATCTATTTCCCTTATATTGAGCAATGGGTTGAAAAACGAGAGCCTATCGTACTTGGAAATTTTGAACCCAAAGATTTCAGCGAAGTGCTTATTTTAAGCCATATTGAGGAATTTATGCAAGAAATGACTGCTTGGGAAAGCAACAAACGTGAGCCTATCGGATTTGATTTTGCCCGAAATATGGAAAAAGTAAAAAAATAGCGTAGTTGTTTGTTGTATAGAAACAGGAAGCAAGAAGCAGGAAACGTTTTTGAACACAAAAAGCCACGATTTTTCTAAATCAAACATCAAAGCCTTGGAACTAAAAGATAATTACTTTCATTTGGAGAGCATTAGCCCCGAAGAATTAGATATCTTGCTTTCGCAAGGTTGGCGGCATTTTGGCACATACTTTTTTCGTCTTGAAAGCTCATTTTTAGAAAGCAATAATGAATTTTTACCCGTAAAAGTGATACCCTTGCGTATTTTTTTACCCCACTTCCAACTTTCTAAAAGTCAGCGTAAAATTTTGAGAAAAAATGAGCAGTTTTCTATCAAAAGGCAGTTGGTAAGCCTCAACCCCGAAAAGCATCTCTTGTTTGAAAAACACGCCTTGCGTTTTTCAGAACATAGCCGCCCTATGTCTTTATACAACTTCCTTTCAGAAACTCCCGATAGTACGCCCCTACCTACGTATGAGATTGAAGTTTGGGATAAAGAAAAGCTAGTAGCTTGCAGTTTTGTAGATATTACCCCCAAAGCGTTTTCAAGCATTTATGCTATGTTTGATACCGACTATTTGGAACATAGCTTAGGAATTTTCACACTCCTAAAAGAAATAGAATGGGCAAAAGAATTGGGCAAAACGTATCTTTATTTGGGCTATGCTTACGATAGAAACTCTTTTTATGACTACAAAAAAAGATTTTCAGCCCTTGAAAAACTCCAATGGGAAAGTTTCAGTTGGGTGAAATTTCAAGAAACAGAAGTAAAGTCCGAAAACTAACTTTTCACGCTACCCATAGCATACGCCGCTCCTTCGGCTTTGGGAACGCCCCCCTTCTTTTCAAGGGTGATAATGAATTTTTGAGGCTTTTTGAAACATTTGACAGGCGAAAATTTGCCCCAATCAAATACACCTGCGTCCCAGATGATATTATCATCTGTCAGTGCCCAAAGTTGATATTGTTTGTCTTGGGGCGGCTGAGGCAGTGAATTGGTAAAAATATAGGCTTTGTTTTCTTTTTCGTTCCAAAAAACCGTAGCATAAGACCTTGGAGCTACCTCTTGCAAGCCCTCCAAGTAAGTAATATGATAATCAGGATTTTGCAATAAGGCAAGTTCTTGCTCAATGGTTTTGTATTGGGTTTGCAGGGCTGTAATTCTTTTTTCCCCTTCCATATTTTGGGCTTGGGCAATGGATAGCTCCCTCTGTGTTTCTTTAAGGTTTTGGTACAACTGCACATTCAGCAAAGCACTGAAAGCCAGTAGCATCAAAGATGCCACCAAGCCATACTTCCACTTTTGTACCGAAGGAAAAGGCACCGTGTAGCCATCGGAGCTATGATTTGGCTTCAATTTAGCCTGTACATTTTCAGTATCCTGAATTTTTTCAAAAACTTTTTGTTTGAGATGAGCAGGTACAGGCACTTCGTATTGAGCAACATATTCATTCAAAGCATTTTGCAGGCTTTCCAATTCCTCTCTAATTTCAGGATACAAAGCCGCCATACGCTCCACTTCTTGCTTTTCTTCTTCGGTGGCAATACCCAAAACATACACACTCAATATGCCTGATTCTATAAATTTTTGCACTTCCAAGGCAGTAAATATTTTGAATTCAATTCAAAAAGTATCTTCTTTCAGCAAATTGCGTAAAAAATCTAAAGCGTTTTTGGCTCGGGTCTTTACGGTACCCAGTGGTATTCCCAATTTTTCGGCAATTTCCGATTGGGAATAGCCTTCAAAATACATCATTTCAATAATAACTCGGTGTTCGGGTTTTAGTTTTTGTGTTAGCTCTCCTATGCCAATGAGTTCGGATTGATTCAGCGTATCATTATCTGCTTTCTTGGCAATATTTTTCAAATTTTCGGCTTTGTATTTGGCTTCTTTGGCTCGCAATTTATCAATAGCAGTATTTCGTAAGATATTTAGTAGCCAAGTAAAAAGTTTGCCTTTGGTACTATCATAATTTTGAATATTTTGCCAAATTTTCACAAAAGCTTCTTGCAAAGCATCTTGAGCCAACACTTCGCTTTTCAGGATTTGCAGAGCAACTCCATACATACACGAAGCGTAGTGGTCGTACAGATACTCCAAAGCCTTTTCATTTTTGGCTTTGAGTTGAACAATCAACTCACTTTCTATCCAAAATGTTTTTTCTTTTTCCAAACCTTGCAAAAACTTGATATTTGCACGTAAATTAAACAAACATTTTGGTAGCAAGCAAATTTTTTAGGCGGCTTTCTGCGAAAGATGCCTTACAAGCACTCTTTTTGCCACAGGCAAAAGTGTTTCTTGCAAAGGATACGGCACTTTTGCCACAATCAGGTACGTAGCTGGGTTAGGCAGTTTGGAATACTTACGAAGCAAAGCGAGTTTTAGATTTTCAAAAGTTTCAAAAAGGCTTTTTTGGATTGTTTCTAAATAGTGCAAATGAATGGCTCGGTAAGGATTTTCCAAGTTTTCAAAGATAGAAACCTGATACTCATACACTTGAATATTTTTCAAAATTTCCTCGTAGAGCATCAAATAGCCTTCTTCCTGATACAAGGGGGCAATGCCTACCAAAGAAAGTTCTAAACGGCTTTCTACATAATCGTAAAGATTTTTGCCTTCTTTGAGCAAATTGCGAAAGTTGGGAATAGCAAATTCTACAATTTCTTCCAACGTTTGCATAATTTCGTCATCATCTACCAAAATTTCGTATTGCAAACGCAACTTTTCAAAATCTGCTTGTGTGATTTGTTTGGGGAAATTCTGACGCAAAAGATGTTTGCCTTCTTTGAAAGAAAGCAGATTTTGATAATGAAAAACCAAATCCGAAAGATAAGGATAAAGCCGAGTAGCCTCAAACTCATTCTGAACATTTTTCAGATACGCCAGCAGTACATATTTTTTGTACTCAAAATCTATAAGTCCTTCGGTAAGCCAGTTGTGAGCTAAACTTTTCATAAGATTTGTGTATTTGGTTTTTGGAAAATATCAAAAAATGCCTTGCATAAAATACTAAAAAAATCTCAAATCTCCAAATGAAATTTCAAAATTTATGCCAAAAACAATCAGTTTCAAGGTTTCTCCCACCATTCTTTAATTATAGTGCAACAAAATTCTTTTTGGGAAGTTTATGCTATAAATCTTTGAAAATCAAAAAAAATCAAATCTTGTAAAACTTGATAGTCGTTTTAATCTCGGCATACAAGACAAGGTTTTCCTAAAAAATTTTGCAAAAATCAATAAAAACATTTTTTTTGCTAAAAAAATCAGCGAAGCATTTATGGGAATAGAACTAAGTAAAGGAAACAAACTCAACCTTACCAAAAAAGAACCCTCACTCAAAAAAATTATGATAGGCTTGGGCTGGGAAGTTTTGCCCGGCTCTACCATAGATTTAGATGCTTCGGTATTTATGATTGGCGAAAATGGCAAAATCCCTGCCGATGAGTATTTTATTTTTTACAACAATCTGCAATCGCCTGATGGCTCACTGAAACATACAGGCGATAACCGAACGGGCATAGGCGATGATGATGACGAAATGATTCTTGCCAATTTGCCTGCGGTAAATCCAGCTATCAAAGAACTCATTGTGGTAGTGAGCATTCACGAAGCCGAAGCCCGCAAGCACCATTTTGGTTTGCTCAAAAATGCCTACATTCGCTTGGTTGATGTAGAAAATAGCCGAGAAGTTGTACGCTTTCGTTTAGATGAAAATAATGCCTCTTTTACTGAAATTGAATTTGGTAGGCTGAAAAGAGAAGAAGACGGCTGGCATTTTATTGCAACAGGCATAGGAACAGCCATTGGCTTACAAGGATATGTAGATAAATATGTTTGAACCTAATCTAAACTTATCAATCAAAAAATCATAGTTTATGGCAATATCACTCAAAAAAGGTAGTTCATTCAACCTTACCAAAAAAGAACCCTCGCTCAAAAAAATTATGATAGGCTTGGGCTGGGAAGTAAAAGCAGGCAATGCTTTAGATTTGGACGCTTCGGTATTTATGATAAATGAAAGAGGCAAACTGCCCAGCGACGAGTATTTTGTTTTCTACAACAATCTGCAATCTCCTGATGGGGCTATCAAGCACACAGGCGATAACCGAACTGGCGTGGGCGATGAAGATGATGAAATGATTCTTGCTAATTTGGACGCTGTAAGCCCTGCGGTGAGCGAAATTTTAGTTATTGTGAGCATACACGATGCCGAAAGCCGTAAGCATAACTTTGGTATGCTTTCCGATGCTTACATTCGCATTTATGATGTAGAAACCAAACGTGAAATTTTGCGTTATGATTTAGATGCCGACTACCCCACTTCTACTGATGTAGAATTTGGAAGGCTCAAACGCGAAAATGGCGAATGGATTTTCACTGCCACAGGCATAGGCGGCAACAAAGGTCTGCAAGGCTATGTGGATATGTATGCATAAAGGAAATGGCTTGTATGGCAAGGTTCATTAACCCTTATACAGATTTTGGTTTCAAAAAACTTTTTGGTGAAGAGGCAAATAAAGACTTGCTCATTGATTTTTTGAACCAGCTCTTACCTCCTCATCACCAAATTGCGGATTTAGATTTTCGCAACTCCGAAAGCCTTGCCGAAGTTTCTGCTGAAAGAAAAGCCATTTTTGATATTCATTGCAAAGCTGTATCAGGCGAGAGGTTTATTGTGGAAATGCAAAAAGCCAAAGTTAAATTTTTCAAAGATAGAAGTCTTTTTTACATAACTTTTCCCATACGCGACCAAGCCCAACAAGGCGAATGGAATTTCAGGCTTGAACCCATTTATTTTGTAGCCATTCTTGATTTTGAGTATGACGAAAACGAAGAAAAACGCAAGTTTAGGCGAGATGTAGCCCTCAAAGACCAAGACGGCGACCTTTTCTTTGATAAACTCCATTTCAAATTTTTGCAAATGCCTTTGTTTCAGAAAAAAGAACACGAGCTGGAAAGCAAATTTGATAAATGGTGCTATTTTTTGAAAAATTTAGAAAATTTTGACCATATTCCAAGCATTTTGAATGAACCTATTTTTCAGAAAGCCTTTCAAACAGCAGAACTTGCCAATTTAAGCCCTGAGCAACGTGAAAAATACGAAGAAAGTCTTATCTATTACCGAGATTTGAAAAGTGTTTTGGAAACGGCTGTGGAAGAGAAAAGCATAGAAATTGCTAAAAATCTAATTTCGTTAGGTTCTGATGATGATTTTATTGCCAAAGCAACTGGATTATCGCTAATAGAAATTCAAAATTTGCGTCAAGAAGTAAAAAAACGCAAAACATAAAGCAACAAGAACATCACAAAATTCACAAGGTTTTTTCGGATTTTTTCGGAAAAACCTTTTTATTTGCAAAAATAAACCCAAACAAACAAACGTATGTTCAAGAAAATCCTGATTGCCAATCGTGGGGAAATAGCTTTACGTATCATACGCACCTGCAAAGAAATGGGCATAAAAACCGTGGCAGTATATTCTACGGCTGATAAAGAAAGTTTGCACGTCAGATTTGCTGATGAAGCGGTTTGCATAGGACCCGCCCCCAGCAAACAATCTTACCTCAACATTCCTGCTATCATTGCCGCCGCCGAAATTACCAATGCCGATGCCATTCACCCTGGATATGGATTTCTTTCTGAAAATGCTCTTTTTTCTAAAACTTGCCAAGAACACAATATCAAATTCATCGGGGCTACCCCCGAACAAATTCAGAAAATGGGCGATAAAGCTACCGCCAAAGCCACAATGAAAGCCGCAGGCGTGCCTACGGTGCCTGGCTCCGATGGCATTATTGAAGACCTTGCAGAAGCTAAAAAAATTGCCAAAAAAATCAAATATCCCGTTATCCTGAAAGCTACCGCAGGCGGAGGCGGGCGTGGTATGCGTATCGTACACAAAGAAGAAGATTTAGAAAAAGCTTGGAACGATGCCAAACTGGAAGCAGGTGCCGCCTTCGGGAACGATGGCTTGTATATGGAAAAATTCATCGAAAGCCCCCGACACATAGAAATTCAGGTATTCGGCGACCAATTCGGCAATGTCTGCCACCTTTCGGAAAGAGATTGCTCTATCCAACGCCGTAACCAAAAACTCATTGAAGAAACCCCCTCGCCACTACTTGACGAAAAACTTCGTGAAAAAATGGGGCAAGCCGCTATCAAAGGGGCAAAAGCTATCAATTATGAGGGTGCAGGCACTATTGAGTTTCTTTTGGATAAAAATGGCGATTTCTACTTTATGGAAATGAATACCCGCATACAAGTAGAACACCCCGTTACAGAAGCCGTTACAGGTTGGGATTTGGTAAAAGAGCAAATTAAAGTTGCGGCAGGAATACCTATTTCAGGGAAAAATTATTATCCTTTGGCTTATTCTATGGAGTGTCGTATCAATGCCGAAGACCCTGGAAAAGATTTTAGACCTTGTCCAGGCAAAATTACCAACTTACATATCCCTGGCGGAGCAGGTGTGAGAGTGGATACGCACATTTATTCGGGCTATGTGATACCCCCCAACTACGACTCAATGATTGCCAAAGTCATTGTAACGGCTCAATCTCGTGAGGAGGTGATTGTCAGAATGAAACGAGCTTTGCAAGAGTTTGTCATTGATGGTGTTAAAACCACCATTCCACTACTTATTCGCCTAATGGACGACCCCAATTTCCAAAACGGAAAAGACTTTACAACGCAATATATGAACAATTACGATTACTCTGGCTTGTAAAATATTTACGACTATGTACACCAATCAAGCACTACTCGCCCAAGAACTGCAAGAAATAGAAAATGCAGGTCTTTTCAAGAAAGAACGCATCATCACTACCCCCCAAGGGGCGGATATTGTTGCCAATGGCAAAGAAGTTATCAACTTTTGTGCAAACAATTATTTAGGGCTTTCTTCGCACCCCAAAGTGATTGAAGCCGCCAAAAAAGCCTTGGATACACACGGCTTCGGTATGTCTTCGGTGCGTTTTATCTGCGGAACGCAAGATATTCACAAAGAATTAGAGCGTAAAATTTCCGAGTTTTTAGGCACCGAAGATACCATTCTCTACGCAGCCGCTTTTGATGCCAATGGCGGTGTATTTGAGCCTCTTTTCAACGAACAAGATGCTATCATTTCTGATGAACTGAATCACGCCTCTATTATTGACGGCATTCGTTTGTGCAAAGCCCAACGCTTCCGCTACAAACACAACGATATGGCAGATTTGGAAGCTAAATTGCAAGAAGCCCAAAATGCTCGCACCCGTATTATTGTTACAGATGGCGTATTTTCTATGGACGGCACCATTGCCCAACTGGATAAAATCGTAGAACTTGCCGAAAAATACAATGCACTCATTATGATTGATGAGTGCCACGCTTCGGGATTTATGGGTAAAAATGGCAGAGGCACTCACGAATACAGAGGCGTAATGGGGAAAATAGATATTATCACAGGCACACTCGGCAAGGCTCTGGGCGGTGCTATGGGCGGTTTTACGAGTGGGAAAAAAGAAATCATTGATATTTTACGCCAACGCTCTCGTCCTTATTTGTTTTCTAATGCTCTTGCTCCTGCTATTGTAGCGGCTTCTATTGCGGTTTTGGATATGCTTTCCGAAACTACCGAATTGCGAGATAAACTGGAACGCAATACCAAGTATTTCCGTCAGAAAATCAGTGAAGCAGGTTTTGATATAAAACCGGGCGAACACCCCATTGTACCTATAATGCTTTATGATGCAGTGCTTGCACAAAAATTCGCTGAAAGGCTTTTGGATAAAGGCATTTATGTTGTTGGCTTCTTTTACCCCGTAGTACCCAAAGGGCAGGCTCGCATACGTGTACAGATTTCTGCCGCTCACGAATTGCACCACTTGGATAAAGCTATCCAAGCCTTTACAGAAGTAGGTAAAGAGTTAGGTGTTTTGAAAGGATAACGAATATTAGGAAACAGGAAGTAGAGCTTCAAAATTTTGAGCTTTTTTCAATCCCAAGAGGCTTTCTTTAGGGCTTATATCTTGCTCCTGCTTCCTGTATCCTGTTTCTGTATATTTTGCCTCTAACCCAAACTTTATATGAAATATTTTTTACGTTATTTTTTCAGAGGCTTGCTCTTTGTAGTTCCTGTAAGCATTACGGCTTATGCTTTGTATTTTGTCGTAAATGCTTTGGACAAACTTTTTCCCTACTTTCAGGTGCCCGGTTTGGGGGTAATTGTAGTAGTAGTAGGCACAACCTTGCTGGGTTACTTGGGTTCGGCTTGGCTCACAAAGCCTATTTTGCAATTTTTTGATAAAATCTTAGAGAAACTACCTTTTGTACGTATCATTTATTCTTCTATCAAAGATTTAACTTCTGCCTTTGTAGGCGAAAAGAAAAAGTTTGATAAACCTGTACTCGTACAAATTTCACAAGATTCTAACCTCAAACGTTTGGGCTTTATCACGCAGGAAGACCTTAACGAGTGGGGGCTGGACGAAAGTTTTGTAGCTGTGTATATCCCTCACTCCTACAATTTTTCGGGAAATTTGTTTATTGTGGAAAAAAAGTTTATCACACCTCTTGCCAGCAGTGGAGCAGATATTATGAAATTTATTGTTTCAGGTGGAGTAATTGATTTAGACGAAGGCGAAAAAAAGCCTGAATAAACGCTTTTCTTTTGTAACTCCCAAAGTAGATTTTGAGGTTGTTTAGGATTTATTTTTTTTGATAATTCTTCGGATAAAAATGACCATAAAGGATAAAATTAACAAATTTACCCACGTATCTACTCTGGTTTCATAGCGTATGATTAAAGCCTTGAATTGGTCTTGCCACG
>CAZZLW010000062.1:0-26968 GCA_964654605.1 uncultured Cytophagales bacterium
ATGCGTGGCAAGACCAATTCAAGGCTTTAATCATACGCTATGAAACCAGAGTAGATACGTGGGTAAATTTGTTAATTTTATCCTTTATGGTCATTTTTATCCGAAGAATTATCAAAAAAAATAAATCCTAAACAACCTCATGGAAAAAATCAAAATTACCTTTCCCGATGGGGCTATTCGTGAGTACAACAAAGGCATTACCGCTCTTGAAATAGCTCAAAGCATTAGTGAAGGGCTTGCCCGAAATGTTCTTTCTGCCAAAGTAAATGATAAAGTGCAAGATGCCACATTACCTATCCAAACTGATGCCACCTTGCAACTGCTGACTTGGAAAGATGCAGAAGGAAAAGCTACTTTCTGGCATTCTTCGGCACACTTAATGGCTGAAGCGATTGAGGCTTTGTATCCGGGTACCAAGTTTGGCATTGGTCCAGCGATTGAAAACGGCTTTTATTACGATATTGATACAGGCGATAAAATACTTTCCCAAGACGATTTCGCCAAAATTGAAGCTAAAATGTTGGAGTTGGCTCGGCAAAAAAACGAATACAAACGTATGGAAATTTCCAAAGCCGATGCCATTGACTATTTCGCCAAAAAAGGCGACGAGTACAAGTTGGAACTCTTGGAACGCCTCAATGACGGCGAAATTACCTTTTATCAACAAGGCAATTTTGTAGATTTGTGTCGCGGTCCGCATATTCCCAATACAGGTTTTATCAAAGCCGTAAAACTGATGAACGTGGCAGGGGCTTACTGGCTCGGAAAAACTGACCGCAAGCAACTTACACGTGTCTATGCGATAACTTTCCCGCAAGAAAAAGAGCTGAAAGAGTATTTGCAGGTTTTGGAAGAAGCCAAAAAACGCGACCACCGCAAATTAGGACAAGAACTTGAACTCTTTACTTTTTCGGATAATGTAGGGAAAGGGTTGCCTTTGTGGCTTCCCAAAGGTACGCTCTTGCGTGAGCGTTTGGAGCAATTTTTGCGTAAAGCCCAAATGAAAGCAGGCTACTCGCCTGTGGTTACGCCGCATATTGGCAGTAAAAAATTGTATGAAACTTCGGGACATTGGGAAAAATACGGTGCCGACTCGTTTCAGCCCATACATACTCCCGAAGAAGATGAGCTATTTATGCTCAAACCGATGAACTGCCCGCATCATTGCGAAATTTACAAATCTAAACCTCGTTCTTACAAAGAATTGCCCTTACGCCTTGCTGAGTTTGGTACGGTGTATCGCTACGAGCAGAGTGGTGAGCTTCACGGACTTACACGCGTAAGGGGCTTCACACAAGACGATGCTCATATATTCTGCACGCCTGAACAGGTACGAGAAGAGTTTGGCAAAGTAATTGACTTGGTGCTGTACGTGTTCAAGTCTTTGGGCTTTACCGAATATACAGCTCAAATTTCGCTTCGCCACCAAACCGAAAGAGAAAAGTACATTGGTAGAGAAGAAGATTGGGATAAAGCCGAAGCAGATATTCAGGCGGTAGCCCAAGAAAAAGGCTTGCAAACCGTAGTAGCCTATGGTGAAGCGGCTTTTTACGGACCCAAACTGGATTTTATGGTAAAAGATGCCTTGGGCAGAAAATGGCAACTTGGAACCGTGCAAGTAGATTATCAACTTCCCCAAAGGTTCAATTTGGAATACATTGGAGCAGATAACCAAAAACACCGCCCTGTAATGATTCACCGAGCTCCTTTCGGCTCTTTGGAGCGTTTTATAGCGGTACTTACCGAACATTGTGGCGGTAACTTCCCTTTGTGGCTTGCCCCCGAACAAATTGCTATTTTGCCTATTTCGGAGCGTTTCAATGAATATGCTCACAAAGTTTTACAAATTTTAGCCGAAAAAGATATTCGTGGCTTTGTAGATGATAGAGACGAAAAAGTGCAACGCAAAATTCGTGATGCAGAAGTGAAAAAAATCCCTTATATGCTTGTGGTAGGCGAAAAAGAGCAAGAAAGTTTCAGTGTAGCTGTTCGCAAACACGGACAAGGCGATTTGGGCTCAAAAGCTGTGGAGCAGTTTATTGATGAATTTCAAGCCGAAATCAAACAGGCTTTTATGTAAGCATAGATTAAACCTAAACTAAAATACCACTTGAAAACTATCCTCGTTACAGGCTCAAATGGACTATTAGGGCAAAAACTTATTCATCTTTTAGCCTCGCAAAAGGAGTTTCGTTTGGTAGCAACGGCTCGTGGGCAAAATAGAGTACTTTTGGATAAACCTTTTGAATTTGCTTCAATGGATATAACCAATCCTGAGCAAATTCAGGAGGTTTTTACTCGCTATCAGCCTCATTTGCTCATTCATACTGCCGCAATGACACAAGTTGATGATTGTGAAAAAGACCACGAAAATTGCTTGCTTCAAAATGTAAAGGCAGTGCAATATTTGGCACAAGCCGCCGAAAAATACAACACTTTTTTCATTCATCTCTCTACGGATTTTATTTTTGACGGCACAGCAGGACCTTATGACGAGGAAGCACAACCCAATCCTATTAGCTTTTATGGCAATAGCAAATGGGAGGCTGAAAAAATCTTACAAAGTAGCTCTTTGCAATGGGCAATAGCTCGCACCGTGCTCGTGTATGGTATTGCTCAAGATATGAGCCGAAGCAATATTATTTTGTGGGTGAAAAAATCTTTGGAAGAAGGCAAGAAAATAAAAGTAGTTGATGACCAATGGCGAACCCCTACCCTTGCCGAGGATTTAGCAAAAGGCTGTTTCTTGATAGCTCAAAAGCAAGCCACAGGCATATTCAATATTTCGGGTAAGGATTTACTTACGCCCTACCAAATGGCATTGGCTACTGCCGATTTTTTTGGTTTGGATAAAACACTTATTGAGCGAGCAGATTCTACTACTTTTACCCAGCCTGCTCGCAGACCCCCTCGTACAGGGTTTGTTATAGAGAAGGCAAGAAAGATATTAGGCTACGAGCCACATTCTTTTCAGGAAGGGCTTGCAATCGTAGCCGAACAACTTGCCAAGCAACAACAAGCTAAATTTTAAGCATTTTTGATAAAGCGTATCAAATCGCGTACTTGCGAAAGAAACTTGGCGTCTTCGGATAGTTGTGAAATTTTTTGCTCCATTTGGCTTCGCATTTGCTCAAAAGATTTTTCCTGCTCCATTCGGTAGTTGTAGATTTGCTTTTCCATCGCATAAATGGTTTTTTCTATTCGCTCCATTTGAGCATTTTTCTGCGAAAGCCAAGAGTTCGGATTATCGTTCTGTAAGGTTTCATTCAGGGTTGCTACCTCATTTTTTAGGATATTTACATCGTCAATGAGTTTTTGCACATCTTGTTTGGGGTAGCGTATATCCATAGAAATAGCATTGAGCCGATAATGGATATACTCTACAAGCCGCACCGCAGGACGCAAACCCGTAAGCAACAATGCAAAAGCCGCTCCCCAATAGCCCAAAGGCGTTATTTTATAGTACGAAAGCAAATACAAGCCCAAAGCCGAAAGCAAATGTAAAGCTATGGCAACTATCAGATAATTACGGGCTATCTTGCGGGCATAGCTTACATCGGCGGCACTGATTGCCTCATTTTTTTCTTTGTAGTTTTGTATATCGGCAAGCACCTCACGGGCTTTGAAGTGCATATTCCAGGGTACCGTAGTGATAAGCGTAAGCCACCAAAAGCCCGCAATCCCAATAACCCAATCCAAGAAATCGCCTACAGGGAGGGCTATCCAACGCAAAGCGGCAAAAACCAAGAGCAGAAGCAAAGTTACAACCAATAAGGTGCTAAAAATTTGAGTTCCAGAGGAGTGCATACAACTTGGGAATTTAGACGAAAGATAAGTTTTTTTGGAATAAAATCCTAAAACGAAATGAAAATTTGAGAGCTTCCTTGGGGTGAATTTACCAATGCAATCTATGTTTTTCCAAAAATCTTTCTTACATTTGCAACCTTGAAAGTTGTTGTAGGGTCAGATTTTTGTAAGGTAAGATTATGCAAGAAATAAATAAAGAGCATTTACCCAAGCATATTGCTATTATTATGGACGGCAATGGCAGATGGGCAAAGCAAAAGGGTGCTATGCGAGTTTTCGGACATAAGAACGCTATCCAATCGGTACGAGAAACTACCGAAACTTGTGCCGAATTAGGGGTGAAGTATCTCACTTTATACGCTTTTTCTACTGAAAATTGGAGTCGCCCTCGTAAAGAAGTTGATGCTTTGATGAAACTTTTGGTTTCTACGATTAGAAAAGAAACAGATACTTTGCAGAAAAATAACATTCGTCTGCTTACGATTGGTGCTACTGAGCAACTACCCAGTATTTGTCAGAAAGAATTGCGAGAAGCCATTGAGATAACCGCCCAAAATACAGGACTTACGCTTATTTTAGCTTTGAGTTATAGTGGTAGGTGGGATATTGAGCAAGCAGTGAGGCAAATTGCCCAAAAAGTAGAAAAAGGCGAACTCAAAGCCGCCGAAATCAATGCTCAAACCATAGAAGCCCATTTAAGCACGAGTGGCATTCCCGAACCCGAACTAATGATACGCACCAGCGGCGAATTTAGAATTAGTAACTTTTTGCTTTGGCAACTTGCTTATACCGAAATTTACATTACCCAAACACTCTGGCCCGATTTTCGCAAAAAAGACCTTTACGAAGCGATTGCCAGCTTTCAGCAAAGAGAAAGAAGATTCGGGAAAACCAGTGAGCAAATTCAAACTGAAAAAAAGAAAAATAAAACATTTGCTTAACTATGAAAAAGTTGCTTTTTGTCCTTATGTTAATGCCCTTTCTGGCTTGGCAATATGCCCAAGCCCAAGATGAAAATGAGTACATTATCGGAGGTATTACTACGAGTGGTATCAAATTTTTAGACCAAAACGCTATTATCAATCTTTCAGGTTTGCGTGTAGGCGATAAAATACGTGTGCCCGGTACCGAAATTGGCTATGCCATTAAAAAACTTTGGAAACAAGGACTTTTCGGGAATGTTGATGTTTCTGTTACTAAAATTGAGGGAAAAACCATTTTCCTAAATATTCATTTGGAGGAGCGTCCCAAAGTTTCGCGTATCTTTTTTGAGGGTATTCGCAAAGGGCAAAAAAATAATTTGGAAGATAAAACCAAAGAGTACAAGGGTAAAGTAGCTTCTGATGTACTTTTGAAAAATATCAAAGAAACTATCCGCAAGCATTTTGCCGAAAAAGGCTTTTTCGCCACCCAAGTAGAAATTCTGCAAAAGCCTGATACTTTGCTCAAAAATGCTATTATTATTACCGCCAAAGTGCAAACAGGCAAAAAAAGCAAGGTGAAAGATATTATTACTGAGGGTAATACGGCTTTTTCCGAAAAGAAAATTCGTAAAAAAATGAAAATCAAGGAAAGAACACCTTTCCGTATTTTCCACTCGTCCAAGTATATTGTGAAAAAATTTGAGGAAGACAAAGAACGCATTTTGCGAATGTACAACAAAAATGGCTATCGCGATGCCCGTATAGTGTTTGATACTGCCTATTTTGTTTCCCACAACCGAATGAATATTCGTATGCAAATTGAGGAAGGCAGAAAGTATTATTTCCGAAACATTACTTGGGAGGGAAATATCAAATACACTGATGAGCAACTATCTAAAATCCTCAATATCAAGAAGGGAGATGTCTATGACCCTGAAACCTTGGAGAAAAAACTCAATTTCAGCCTTACCGAAGAGGATATTACCTCTTTGTATATGGACGATGGGCATTTATTTTTCCGTGTAACCCCTATTGAAAAAACCATTGAAGGCGATTCTATAGATGTAGAAATGCGTATCTACGAAGGTCCGCAAGCTACCATTGATAAGGTTATCGTAAATGGCAATACCAAAACCAGCGATAAAGTGATTTTACGTGAAATTCGTACCAAACCGGGAATGAAATTTAGCCGTAGAGATATTATTCGTACTACGCAGGCTCTTGGACAGCTCGGAATGTTAGACCCCGAAAAAATTGACCCCCGTCCTATTCCCAATCAGGAGGCAGGTACTGTGGATATTATCTACAATGTAGAAGAGAAACCCAGCGATATGCTTGAAATGTCTGGTGGTTGGGGGGCAGGTTTTGGTTTTGTGGGAACTTTGGGCGTTTCTTTCAATAATTTTTCTATACGCAAAGCAGGCAAACTTTCTAACTGGCGACCTGTACCCGTAGGCGATGCTCAAAGACTTTCTATTCGTGCTCAAGCCAATGGTAGGGCATTTCAGACCTACTCTATTTCTTTTACCGAACCTTGGCTTGGTGGCAAAAAACCCAATAATTTTACGGTATTTGCCACACTCTCTAATCTGAATTTGGGAGTAAATCGTTTCAATATTTCCAACGAAAGAACGGGCTATCTGAAAATGTTTAATACAGGGGTGAGTTTGGGCAAGCGTCTGCGTATTCCTGATGATTATTTTACACTTAGCAACTCGCTTTCGTTTCAGTATTACGATTTCCAAAATTATACCATTGATGATGGCTTTGCATCGGGCTATGCCAATTCTGTGGTATTAAGTACCAATCTTTCTCGGAATAGCATTGATAACCCTACCTTCCCACGTACAGGCTCAATGCTTTCATTGAATTTATCGGTTACGCCACCTTATTCGCTTTTTAGCAATAAACCTGACGAGTTTTATCAAAATCAAACACCCGCAGAGCGTTTCAAGTGGTTGGAATACTACAAGTTGATGTTTGACGGAGCTTTTTACACGCCCTTGGTAGGCAAATTGGTACTCGCTTCTCGCATACATTTCGGATTTTTAGATGCGTATCGCAGTGCCAAAGGACTTGTTCCTTTTGAAAGATTTACGCTTGGTGGTGGCGGCTTAGCAGGACAAAACTTTATCATTGGGCGTGATGTCATTGGCTTGCGAGGCTACGAAGATAATGCTGTACGTCCCTTGGACCCTCGTCGTCGTACTTTTGTAGATGGCACGGTATTTGCCAAATATGTCTTGGAATTGCGTTACCCTGTGAGTTTGAACCCTGCCGCTACGGTTTTTGTGCTTGGCTTTTATGAGGCAGGCAATAACTGGCTCGGTTTTGAGCGGTTCAACCCCTTCAAGATGTATCGTTCGGCGGGTATTGGTGTGAGATTCTTGATGCCTGCTTTCGGTATGATTGGCTTGGACTGGGGACGCGGCTTTGACCAAATTGAAGGTTTGCCCGCAGGACAAGGCTTCCAAAACTTTACTTTCACGATTGGTCAGCAAATCAGATAGCAAGAGAATGAAACAACTTATTTTCGTCAGTTTATTGTTTTTTGGAAATACTTTTGGCATTTTTGCACAGAAATATGGCTTTATTGATGCCAACTTTATCCTAAAAAAAATGCCTTCTTACAAAAAGGCACAACAAGAACTGGATAATTTTGCCCAAAGAGCCCAACAAGAAGTAGATAAAAAGTTCGCCGAATTGCGTGATATGGAGCAGAAATATATTGCTGAAGAACTCCTGCTCACCGATGATATGAAACGCGACCGAAAAAAGAAAATTGAAGCCAAACGCAAAGAGGCAGAAGAACTACAACAACGCACTTTTGGCTATGAGGGGCTTATTTATCTCAAAAAGCAAGAACTTATCAATCCTGTACGAGAGGAACTTAACAAGGCAGTGGAAAAAGTTGCGAAAAAGCAAAAATTACAAGCTATTTTTGATAAATCCAGCGATTTTGTGATTATCTATCTTGAACCCACTCACGATTATACAGATTACGTTTTAGAAGAATTGGGGTTGGGGGATAAAGAAGATAACCCCAAGAAAAATAAAGGAAACAAGTAAATTTTTTTGAACCTAAAAACTTAAATTACAATGAAAAATCTACGAATTGGTGTGTTGGTACTTACACTATTTTGGGCTTCTGCTACTTTTGCTCAAAATCCTGTAAAAATTGGCTATTTTGATTATGCCTACGTGCTTTCTCAGCTCCCCGAAGCCAAAGCCGCCGATGCCGACCTGAAAGCCTACACTGAAAAGCTTCAAAAAGACCTTCAAGCCCGAGAAACAGAGTTGCGTGCCAAATATGAAAGATATGTAAAAGAAGGCGAAAAAATGCCTGCACCTACACGCGAAGCTCTCGCCAAGGAAATTGAAACAGGTCAGCAACAATTGCAAGAGTTTCAGCAAAAAGCCGAAAACGATATTATGCAAAAACAAAGCAAATTGCTTGCTCCTATCAATGAAAAGTTAGAAAAAACGCTCAAAGAAGTTGCCAAAGAAAATGGCTTTACGTATGTACTTCGCAAGGAAGTTTTGCTTTTTGAACCCGAAGATACTTCGCTTGATGTTTCGGTTTTAGTCCTCAAAAAATTAGGTATTACGCCTGCTCCTGCCAATCAGCAAAATACCAAGCCCAACAATACCACTCCCAACACGAATCCAAATACCAAACCCAATACGAATACTAAACCTCGCTAATATGAAGAAAGACGCCTTGCAAGGGCGTCTTTTATATTTCTACCAATTTAATTTCAATAGAGGTGGGTTCAGGAATTTCTAAACCTTCTTCCAGTAGCCCTTCAATATGAAACTTAATTGCCTCTTCAATAAGTTCTGCTACCTCTGTGTAAGTTTCTCCAACTGCGGCACAGCCGGGCAAATCAGGTACATAAGCACCATAACCGCCATTCGGATTTTTTTCAAAAATTACGAGATATTTAGCGTTCATATACATCTGAATTTTATTGCCCAGTTGAGGCTTTATATGTCAATCTATCAATTTTATCCTTTTTATCCTAATCCCGATATACTTTGTATATTTCAGTCTTACTCTATTGTGTCGTCTAAATCTATTTTAGCTTGTTTTAGTATACTATTGAGTGTCCCTTGTGGTATATCGTCGTTTGGCTTTCCAGCTATGGTTACGAGTCCTTTTTTATTTGGGTGTTTGTATTGCTGATGACTTCCTTTTTGTCTTGTGAGATACCAACCATCATTTTGTATGATTTTTAGTATTTCTCTAAACTTGTAGGTTTTTGCCATTTGTTTTTAGATAAAGGTGAAAAAACTTTTTGATATATTTATCTTCAAACTGGGCAATGAAAAAACACTTTTCAAATATAAAAAGTTCCTTGATAAAAATTTTGCTTTTTTTGAGCAAAAAGCATACCTTTGAAAAACACCTAATGATATGCCCAAAAACGCTCTGCTCATCATTGATGCCCAATACGATTTTTGTAATCCCAAAGGGGCTTTGTACGTGCAAGGAGCAGATAAAGATATGGAACGCCTTGCCAAGTTTATTCAGAATAATATTTTTCAAATTCAGCAAATTTTTTTGAGCATAGACAACCACGTATGGAATGATATTGCTCACCCCGCTTTTTGGGAAGATACCCAAAAGAAAGCTCCCGCTCCTTTTACACCTATCAAAGCCGAAGAGGTGAAAAATGGTAAGTGGAAAGCTCGCTTTCAGCCTGAAAAAAGCCTTGAATACCTTGAAAAATTAGAAGCACAAGGGAAATTTACACACTTTATTTGGCCTCCGCATTGTCTTATTGGTTCTTTGGGGGCTTCTATTGATGAAAAAATAATGCAAGCAGTGCTGGCTTGGTGTAAAGCCACAGGCAAGAACTATGAGGCTATTCACAAGGGGGAATATCCTTATAGTGAGCATTTTGGTATTTTTGCGGCACAAATACCTGATGAAAATATCCCCGAAACACAGCTCAATCAAGCACTTTTGGATAAACTCGCTCAATATGATAAAATTTTTGTGGCAGGCGAGGCAAAATCTCATTGTGTAGCAACAAGCCTCTGGCAAGCAATGGAATTTGCCCCAAAACTGGCTCGTAAAATGGTGATTTTAGAAGATTGTATGTCCGATGTTACGGGGCTTGGGCATTTGGGCGAGCCGATTTACGAAAAAGCTAAGGAAATGGGCTTGGGATTTGCCAAATCTAACTTGATGATTTGATTGTTTGCTAATTTTCTAAAAGTATCCTGTTTCTTATTTTTTATGCCACCAACGCAGAAGAATTAACCTAAAAAATTACATCAATGTTACGTCTTATCAGAGTAGGTGCGGCAGTTTTGAACCAAACCCCCTTAGATTGGGAAAGAAATTTTCAGCATATTATAGGAGCTATTGAGCAAGCTCGCAAAGAGAAAGTCAGCATTTTGTGCCTGCCCGAACTCTGCATAACAGGCTACGGCTGCGAAGATGCCTTCTACGCCAACAATACCCACGAAAAAGCAGTAGAGTATTTGCAAAAAATTGTGCCTTACACCAAAAATATGGTGGTTTCGGTGGGTTTGCCTTTGCTTGTGCAAAACAAACTATTCAATTGTGCCGCTTTGGTTGCCAATGGTGAAATTTTAGGTTTTGTAGCCAAAAAGTTTTTGGCGGGCAATGGTATTCATTACGAGCCACGTTGGTTTACAGCTTGGACGCAAAAGGGCTTTGCTTTTATCAATATTGCAGGAAAAGAATACAAAGTGGGCGATTTGTATTTTAATGTAGGAGGTGTAAAAATAGGTTTTGAAATCTGCGAAGATGCTTGGGTAGCCAATCGCCCGGGCAGGGCTTTGTATCATTATGGTATAGACCTTATTCTCAATCCGAGTGCCAGTCATTTTGCTTTTGGCAAATTAGAGGTTCGCAAACGTTTTGTTTTAGAGGGTTCAAGGGCTTTTGGGGTAAGCTATGTGTATGCAAATCTTTTGGGAAACGAAGCAGGTAGAGCCATTTACGATGGTGGTGCCCTGATTGCCAACAATGGCACACTACTGGCTATTGGCGAAAGGCTTTCTTTCAAGGATTTTGATGTTACTTCTGCCATTATTGATTTGAACCTTACGCGTCTTTCGCAAATTCAGATGCACAGCTTTGATGCCATTGAAGATGGCGGAAATTGCGTAGAAACAGATTTTGATTTTCCTGAAATTTTGCCCGAAGCCAATCAGCCACAAGAGGCTATTTGGGAGCATAGCAGGCACATCAAAGAAGAAGAATTTACACGAGCTATGATGCTGGGGCTTTTTGATTATATGCGGAAAAGTTATTCTCGCGGCTTTGTTATTTCTTTGAGCGGCGGTGCCGATTCTTCGGCAATTACTTGCCTTTGCCGTATGCTGATTGATTTTGGCATACAAGAACTTGGCTTGGAAGGTTTTTTACAAAAACTTGCCTATTTCAAAGAAATTCAGAACTGCCAAAATGCTGATGAAATTGCCCAAAAACTAATTACTACTGCTTACCAAGCTACCGAAAATAGTGGAGAAGTTACTTTCAATGCCGCTCAAAAATTAGCCCAAGCTCTGAATGTAGAATTTCATCATCTCAACATTGATAAGATTGTTAAGGAATACCACCGAATTGTAGAGGAAGCTATTGGAAGAAAGCTATCTTGGCAAACTGATGATGTAGCTCTGCAAAATATTCAGGCACGTGTAAGGGCACCGGGTATTTGGTTTTTTGCAAATCTGAAAAATGCTTTACTGCTTGCTACTTCCAACCGCTCCGAAGCCGCCGTAGGCTATGCAACAATGGACGGCGATACTTCGGGAGGGCTTTCGCCTATTGCAGGTATTGATAAAGATTATTTGCGTCAGTGGCTTCGCTGGCTTGAAAAAGAAGGCGTAGAAGGGAAGTATAAAATTTCTGCATTGCATTACATAAATGAACAGCAACCGACTGCCGAGCTTCGCCCCAAAGAACACAAACAAACCGATGAAGGCGATTTGATGCCTTATCATATTTTAGACGATATTGAAGAACTTGCCATTCGCGATAAGCGTTCGCCTGTGGAGTGTTTGCTGTTTTTGGAGCAAAAGCACCCACAAATTGAACGCTCACAACTTAAAATATGGATTGATAAGTTTTTCAAACTTTGGTGCAGAAATCAATGGAAAAGAGAGCGTTATGCTCCCAGTTTTCACTTGGACGACAAAAATCTTGACCCAAAAACTTGGTGTCGTTTCCCGATACTTTCAGGAGGCTTCGCCAAAGAGTTGCAAGATTTGAAAGATTTTTGAGGTAGCCTTGCTAAAAGTTTTCCTCATCGTTTTCTTGCTCTTTTTTGCCCAGTTGTGAGGCTTTTTCAGCAAAAAGACTTGCTCCGAATTTCTTTTGAGAAAGTTGGTTATATTGAGCAAACATTGCGGTTTCCATTAAGATAGAATAGCAGATGTAGAAAATAAAAAAAGTAATTGTCAGATAGCGACTTATATCTTTTATCATTTCCACCGAGCCAAAGCCTAAATAGGTTGTTCCCAATTCACTGGATATATTTCTGCCTGAAAGCATTTCCCATACAAATATAGAGGAGAATAAAATAAAAAAGCATATAGTCGCAATTATAGCTTTCCATAGAAATATTTGTAGGAAATAACCCTTTGTCAGATACCAAGACCTACCCATAGCTTTCCAAACAGCGAATTTATCGTTGAATATCACAAAGTCAATCAACGATAATTTTATGTTCAAGAATATTAGAATGGCGATGGTTAATAAAAAATAAGCATCAGCCCAATAAGGGTGTACTTCAAACTCTCTGACGAGCCAAATATTTAGGGCAAATAAAACAATGATAATAAAAGCATAAAGCGTATAGGTTGCTACAAATCGGGGAAAGCTCTTGATAACAGCTTCTAACCAATCATTGAGTCTAAGTTTTTGAGTTTTTGCGAAAAAGAAACTTGTAAAAATACTTCTGCTATACGCATAAAGTAGCAAACTCGTAACGTAAAAAATAAGAATCCAAATGGAGTGATTGCCGTAATCTATTTGAACAGGAAAAAAACTAAAAAAATGAATCACTCTAAGTTTGAAAGGGGCAATAATAAACTCAAAAAAGCCAAATAAGTAGAGCAAAATGGGCAGATGTGAAAACAAAAGCACAAGCAAGAAGTGCCAAAAATGGCTTTTTAGGAAATCAGACAAAAAACGAATTGTCTTATTTTGCTCAAAGAGGCTGTTTTGAGAATTCATTTTTTATGCTAATACAGGGAAACTAAAATTCTTCTTCATCACTTTCATTTTGCTGTTTGCCCAAATGCGTAGCCTTTTCAGCAAGCGTTGTAGAGCCATACTTCTGCTCGGAAAGGTTACCATATTGAGCGAAAGCGGCGGTTTCTAATAGCATTGAAAAAACTAAATAAAACAAGAAAAAAAGGATTGTAAAGGATAATACCAGAAACATTGCTTGCTCATTGGCACTTGTATTGCGTAGTGCCGTAGAAAAAATATCCCAAGAGTTCCCTACAAAAAATAAACCTAAAATATACATCAGCACATAAAAAATAAGATATGCCAAAACTCCTACAATTACACGAATACCAAAGGTTTGCCACCAGTACCCCCTCACTAAATTCCAAGATTTTCTAAGAGCCGCTATTCCTGCTTCTTGTTCTTTTATACTTATTGCCCCAATCAGAGCAAAGCTATTGCCAATAAAAATGGTGAAAATGTAAAAAAACAAGTTGAATATAATATAAAGGATACCCCCTAACTGTACAAGAGCAAAATTGAGAAAGGTGGTCAGTATCATTAAAAGCAAAAAAAGCAAACCATAAACAGCGTAAGTAACAAAAACTTTGTAATAATTTTGGAACGTAGCTTGCAATACCTCTATGATACTTGGTTTTTTCTCGGGATTGCTTTCGCTCAAAAGGTAATAATTCAGAAAAATGCTTATGCTATACGCATACGCCAGTAAAGCGATGAAACCCAAAATAAATATGGTTGTAAAAAGTTGAACAGGGTTTGGCATAACCACCGTAAAGAAATTCACCAAAAAGTTGGTGGTAAAAAGCACATTTACAAACCAATAAATCAGAGCAACGAAGGGTAAATGGGTAATGAGGATAGTTGTAAAAAAATGGAAAAAGTTTTTGCCTATAAATTTGAATGTAAAGCCAATAACTTCGCCCAAATCTCGTTTTTGAAAAAAAGAAAGAGTATTTGTCATTTTGGTACTGATTTTGTTACTTGCGAAAATAGTGAAATTTTTGTTAAAAAGATATGCTTATGAAAAATTTACTAATTTTTTCGTTTTCAGCTCTTTTCCTTTGCTTGTTGCTACTGATGAGTTATCGCTTTCCTGCGGTTTTGCAAGATGACCGAGAGCCTAATGTGATGAAAGGCATAACAGAAAGGCACAACTATTGGCGAGCAGAATTGGGCTTGCCGCCGCTCCGATGGTCTAATGAACTTGCCAAAGTAGCTCAAAAATGGGCAGACGAACTCAAAAAAAGGGGTTGTGAAATGGAGCATAGCACCAATCAATATGGCGAAAATATCTATTGGTACAAGGGTTCAAAGCGTTCTTCGCCACAAAAAGCGGTTGATGCTTGGGCGGCAGAAAAGCAATACTTCAATTTTGAAAAATTGGAATGTAACGGACATTGGAGCAAATGTGGGCATTATACACAACTTATTTGGGAAAATACTAAAAAAGTGGGTTGTGGTGTAGCCTATTGCGGAGATGAGGAAATCTGGGTATGCAACTACGAACCCGCAGGCAACGTAGTGGGGCAAAAACCTTATCGTAAAAAATAAGATTTTCTTGGCAAATTCAAACTTTTTACGTTTCTTTATAGTTGAAAAGCAAAAAGGAGGTTATGCTGAGAATTTCAAACGAAACTATCAATGCCAAAGAGGTTGAAAAGAAAGTATATTCTTTGCGTTTGGTACAAACTCCCAAAAGTGCAAGAATACTTACCTACTGGATTATTGGCATACTGATTTTCATTCTTTTTTGTATGTTTTTGCCTTGGCAACAAAACGTTCGTGGAGGGGGTAGAGTAACTGCTTTTGCTCCCCAAGACCGCCCCCAAGATGTAGTTGCCGTCATTGCAGGGCAGATTAAAGAATGGAAAATTCAGGAAGGGCAGTTTGTAGCACAAGGCGATACCATTCTGATTTTGGAGGAAGTAAAAACCGAATACTTTGACCCCGAACTTTCAAAACGTCTGGAAGAGCAAGTACTTGCCAAAGAGGAAAGTATTGAGGCTACACAGAGAAATATTATCGCCATAGAAAACCAAATAGCCGCTTTCAGGCAAGCACAAGCGGCAAGCCTTGAAAAAGCCAGAGCCAAAATAGACCAAAACCGCAACAAAGTAGCTATTGATAGCATTGAGCTTTACAATGCCAAAGTACAATTGGAATTGGAAGAACAGCAGTACAAAAATGCGGTGGAAATGGTGAAAACAGGTGTTATCGCTCAAAACAATTTTTTGAAGCGAGAGGCTTCGTACCAAGAAAAAGTTAATAAGTTTCAATCTGCCAAAAACAAATTACTTGCCAGCAAAGATGAACTCTACCAAAGTATAGCCGACTACAATAATATTTACGCAGACTATCTCGGTAAAATACAGAAAGCCGAAGCTGAAAAAAGCTACTATCAGTCTTATCTTGCCAATTCCAAAGGCGAGCTTGCCGAAAAGCAAAATAAACTTGCCAGCATCAATATTCGTAACCAACGCTATTTTATTTTAGCTCCGCAATCAGGCTATATTGTGAAAGCCTTACGAGCAGGTATTGGCGAGCAGGTGAAAGAAGGTGAAGCAGTCGTTACTATTCAACCTGCACAGCCTCAGAAAGCCGTAGAATTGTATGTAAAAGCAATGGATTTGCCATTGCTCACCAAAGGTACAAAAGTTCGTTTAGAATTTGATGGTTTCCCTGCCTTGCAGTTTTCGGGCTGGCCTGCTGTGAGCATTGGTACTTTTGGTGGAGAGGTTGCAGTGATTGATTACGTAAATACCAAAGATAACAAATATCGTGTGCTTATCATACCCGATAAGGCTGATAAGCCTTGGCCTAACCAATTGCGTATAGGTACAGGTGTGTATGGCTGGTTTATGCTTCGTGATGTACCTATTTGGTATGAAATCTGGCGACAACTCAATGGTTTCCCACCAAGTTTGGAAGAAGAACCTCGCGTAAAAGACGAAAAACTGCCTCCAAGTCCCAAAGATTTGAAAAAAGAGAAAGATAAAAAATAAGAAAAAACAAATAGGCAGGAAACAAGATTTTGAGCTATCAAATGTATTTTTGAATAAGCAAAAAAACTTACAAAAACCAAGCCCTTGCCTATAAAACGAGGGCTTTTGGTGCTTTTCAATAAAAAAAGCGAGAAATTTTCTCGCTTTTTGTGAATATGTTTTAGGTAAGTTTTATTTTGACATCATTGCTTCCAAGCGTGCTTTGTACTTTTGGGCATTAGGACGTTCTTGAGAATTGTAATGTTCTTTGATGATTTCTTCATACACCGCAATAGCATTTTTATAGTCGTTTTTCAGCTCGTAAGCCAAAGCCAATTTGCTCAAATACATAGGCGAATAAAACTGATTGGTGTAATAGTTTGCGGCTTTGCGATAGTAATTGATAGCATTATCCAGTTGGTTTAGCTCCATATGAGCATCGCCAAGCAAGGCATAGGCTCTTCCCTGAATAATTTTATCAGAGGAACTGAAACTTTCCAATTCTTTGATAGCTTCTTTGAACTTTCCTTCTCGCAAATAGGCTATTCCTGAATAAAAATGTGCCAAATCAGCAGATTTTGTAAGGGAATACTCTTTGGCGACTTTGAGAGCAGACCAATAAATTCCTCCCGGTTTTTTTTGCCCTTTCAAAACTAAGGAAAGAGAATCATTTCTAAAAAACTGCTCGGCGGGGAATAACTCGGCAGAAGCGGATTCTTCTTGCTCTCCAATATAATAACGCCAACCAAAATACGCTCCAACTCCCACCAAAATACCTACTAAAATGATAAGAATACCTTTTTGATTTCTTTTCAAGAAATCCTCTGATTTATTCCAAATAATTTCAGGACTTACCTCGCTTTCTTTTACTTCGGTAAATTCTACGGGAGGATTTTCGGCTTGTTCTTGGGCTTTCTTTTTAGCCTTTTCTTCAAAATGTTTGATTTTTGTCATTGCCTTCCGAATTTTGAACCGCAAATGTAGGGATTTTTATTCTTTTTACCAAACTTTTACCAAAAATTTACATTCGGCAAGCCGCCTCCATATTTCTGCGTTTTTCATCTTCTCGTTTTTTGCGTTTTTCTTCCTCTCTCTTTTTTCTTTCTTCCTCTTGCTTGCGTAAAAGTTCTATATCTTTTTGTTTTTTGGGAGGTGTATTGGTAGTAGTAAGATTCGTGGGTTTATCAATAGGTTCAAGGTCAATGATAACTTCAATAACATTTTTGCTGGGATTGGGCTGAAAAGTTTTCTTGAAGCTCTTAAAATTACTATCACCGCCGAAAGTTGCTTCAAAATCTCCTATTTTCTTTTTGACAATTATCATCAATTCGCCTGTACCTGCTTTGCTCCATTCGGTAGCAAAGTTAGTTTTATTTTCATAAAAATTGATTTCTCTACGCAAAGGGGCTTTGGTACGGGCATTGCGTACAATACCTTTGATAATGAAAGTGTAATTGGGCTTCATTTCGGGGGGCGATTTGCTAATATCAGCCATATAAATATCGCTATCACGAATAAAATACACCTCTTTGCCGTCAGAAGTAACTATGAAGCCGTAATCATCTTGGGCAGTATTGAAAGGAGAACCCACATTGTAAATGGTAGGATTTTTGCCTGCCAGCAAATCGTTGAGATTTACTTTGTAGATATCCAAACCGCCAAAACCTTTGTAGCCACTGGAAGCAAAATACAAAGTTTCGCCATCGGCGGCAATGAAGGGAGAGCGTTCATCGAGAGGTGTGGAAATGGATAATTTTTTGGGGTAAGTCCAAAACCCATTTTTGAAAAAACTAACGAACAAATCCATATTGCCATCGTATTTGCCTACGGCAACTACCATTGTTTTTCCGTCAGGCGAGATAGTCATTCCGTCTGTGGCAAGTTCCAAGCCTTTATCCTCTCTATCTTTGAAAAAAGAGGTAATCCCTCCTCCCAAACCTTTTACATTTACCCAATGATTATTGCCAACTCTATCAGCTTTGTAGTAAGGACCGCCGTTTCTTTGCCAACTGCTCCAACTCTGAAAATACACGGTTTTGCCGTCAGGCGATACATTGGGTTCGTCTTCGCCCGAGCTGGTATTGATATCTTCGCTTAGGCACTTGGGGCTTTGCCAAGTTTTACCTGCTCTTTCAGAATACCAAATATCGCCATCGGCTTCCCATTTACCCTTGAAACGAGTGTAACGGGAGTTAGTCCAAGGCATTTCGCCACGAGAGGACATAAAAAACAAATATTTGCCGTCGGGGGTAATATTGAGATTTACTTCGCGAAAATCAGAATTGAGTTGGGATAATTTAAGAATAGCAATGCTGGCAGGTTGCTTCAAAATTTGAACGTTTTGGGCATTAGCTACGAAAGCCAAAGAGCAACACAACACAATACAATACAATGCTTTCATAGTTTTATTCATTTTGCCCCAAACACAAAGTTCAAAGCATATCAGCCTTGAACTTTGTGGTATCAGACATTCAAACTTTTCAGACTTTCAGGTGAAAGTGGCTTGTTGAGGTATTTTTTTACATACTGATACTTTTTAGATTTGCTCATATCTTGTGGATTGATAGAGGAAGTGAGCATTACTATTTTGCAGTATTCTTTGGTAGTAGGGCTTAGGGTTTCAAATTCATCAAGAAATTGAAAGCCATCCATAAGTGGCATATCAATATCCAAGAAAATGAGTTCGGGCAAACCCTGATTTCCTGTAATAGGTGCGATTTTTTCAATGTTACGCAAAAATTCAATAGCACTTTTCCCTCCTGTATGCGTAAAAATATAGTCGCAAATATTAGCCGCCTCAATAATTTTTTGGTTTATCAGGTTATCTATCTCATTATCATCAATGAGCATAATCGCTTTGTAGGGTTTTTGCGTAGCCATAGGTTGTATGTTGATTTAAGGTGCTTGCAAGCAAATGTATAAAAAAGGTTTGAATAAACAAATTTTTTGCTAAAAATCAAATTTGATACCTTGTGCCAAAGGCAGTTCGGTACTATAATTGATAGTATTGGTTTGCCTACGCATATAGGCTTTCCAAGCATCAGAACCCGATTCTCTGCCTCCTCCTGTTTCTTTTTCACCCCCAAAAGCCCCTCCAATTTCTGCTCCCGAAGTACCAATATTCACATTGGCAATACCACAATCCGAACCTGCACAAGAAAGGAAGGTTTCTGCTTCCAGCAAATTGGTAGTGAAAATAGCAGAGGAAAGCCCTTGTTTTACATCATTCTGAATAGCTATGGCATTTTCAACATTGCCTTGATATTTGATAAGATATAAAATAGGGGCAAAAGTTTCTTCTTGCACCATTTCGTAATGGTTTTCCACTTCCACAATGGCAGGTTTTACATAATTGCCTTTGCCTTCAAGCACCTGACCGCCTACAATAAGTTTTCCGCCTTCGGCTTGTACTTTTTGCAAAGCATTCAGAAAGTTCTGTACAGCGTCTTTATCTATAAGCGGACCTACCAAAGTTTTGCTATCCAGTGGATTGCCGATGGGTAGAGTAGGATAAATTTTAGCCAAACGATTTTTTACTTCTTCATATACTTTTTCGTGTACTATCAGGCGGCGAGTAGTGGTACATCTTTGCCCTGCGGTGCCTACTGCTCCAAACAGCACCGCCCGAATAGCCATTTCTAAATTTGCATTTTCGGTAATAATGATTGCATTGTTTCCACCCAGTTCCAAAATGCTTTTGCCTAAACGTTTGGCAACAGCCTCGCCTACTTTTTTACCCATTCGGGTAGAGCCTGTCGCAGAAATGAGTGGCAAGCGGCGGTCGTTGCTCATCAATTCACCGATAGAAGCATCGCCCAAAATAAGACTAAACACACCTTCGGGCAGATTATTGGCACGAAGTACATCAGCAATGATATTTTGGCAAGCAATTGCCGTAAGAGGTACTTTTTCTGAGGGTTTCCATACACATACATCTCCGCAAACTGCGGCAATCATTGCATTCCAAGACCACACCGCCACCGGAAAATTAAAGGCAGAAATGATACCCACAATGCCAAGCGGGTGCCACTGCTCGTACATACGATGCATAGGACGCTCCGAGTGCATTGTAAGTCCATAAAGCTGACGAGAAAGACCTACGGCAAAATCGCATATATCTATCATTTCTTGCACCTCGCCCAAACCTTCCTGCAAAATTTTACCCATTTCATAGGTAACCAGTTTGCCCAAAGGCTCTTTGTAAGCACGCAATTTATCACCAATTTGCCTTACAATTTCGCCGCGTTTAGGAGCAGGTATTTTTTGCCATATCTTGAAAGCCTCTTGGGCTTTTTGTACAACGATTTCGTAATCTTGTGGAGTTGCCAATTCTACACTGGCAATAGGCTCATCATCAATAGGAGAGTAGATTGTTTTTTTGGTTCTATTACCTATTTTTGCCCATTCCAAACCTGTGCTATACGCAGGATTTTCAGATTTTATACCCAGTTGGGCAAGAATTTCTTGGATAGAGGATTGCGAAGTTGTCATAAGTTAAAAAATTTGCAAATACAAAGCTAAAATTTTTCAAGGAAAAATACAATTTTAGGTAAGAAAATTCGCTTATTTGAACTTTTGTGTGGCAATCATTCGGAGCATATCTCTCTTGACAAAATCAATAACGGGAGCAAGAGAGTCGTTATCGTTGGCAGTGCGAAAATAAATAGCGGCTCGTAAGAAATGTTTTACCGAATCGGTAGTGTAAAATTGTAAATGGCTGGGTATTTCGCCTTCAAAACCAATGGCAAGTACAGGTAAGTTTTGAGCATTTTTGTACTCATAGTATTTGAGGGCTTCAGCTCGGTAAAGATGTTTGGCGGCAAGGCGATGCGAGTCATCAATGAGTTCGGCAAGTTTTTTTGTAGGATTATCACTGATATTTTTGTAAGTGATTTGAATTTCGGACTTGCCAAGTTTGGGGTAAATGATATGTATCCAGTAGCGTTCTGCTAAGTGCGAGCTATCAGGACGAATAATAGCTTCTTTGGAATATTCAAAAGCGTAAGGGAAGCTATCAGGCAGAGGGCGATAGTCGTTTGGGGGCAGTAGAATACGATTGTAGCCTTTGGGCTTGGGAGCAAAGCTATCTTGCTCAGCTTGGCTTTTCCACCACCAAAAAGTGAGAGCTATTAGGGAAAATAGTGCGAAAATGGCAAGAGAAACTCTTACTTTTGCTTTCTGAAAATTCATAGCTAAACCGAAGGCTTTTGAAGGTTTGCAAAATAAGTAAAACCAAGAGCCTATGCAAATTTATTCTCGGATAAAATCAAGAGCATCTATGATATTTCTACCTTGCGGAGAAGTTTTAATTTTCAGAAAAACACGATAGTTGCCATTGGAGGAGGCATATTTTACGATAGAATAACTCAAGCCTGCTGATTGCCCTCGGTGGTAGCTTTCAAAACTCTCGGGAATAGGTGGATTTTTGCTGAAAAAATCTTTTACCACAAATTCGGCTTGGGTACGACTATAATTTTGCTTTTTACCTTCAATGTTGATTTCTATGGTTTCGTTGAAATAACGTGCCAGATTGCGGGCATCACCTTGTTTGAGAAAACTTTCGGCTTCATTCATTTCCTTGCGAGCTTCTATACCTCTGGATTGGGCAAAAAGCATATCAGCTGAAAAAATCAATATTCCGAGCAGTACAATAGCTTTTACAAAATAATTTTTCATTGTTTCAAATTCAGATGTTCAAAAATACTTTCTGTGTTCAAAATGTAAGGTTTGAAGGATAGTTTTTTCTAAAAGAAGCAATCCAAACATACCAAGTAATCAGCAAATTTCGTGCTACATTGCTGTTGATGTAAGAAAACTAAGAAGTTTTTGTTTGGTTTTGGCTAATAAACTGATTGATGACAAACTCAATGGAAGGAAAGCTGTTGGAAAGTAGATTTTCAGTTTCGTTGGGAGAAACCCAAAGGATTTGCTCAATATCTTCTTCGGCTTGGGGGTGGGCTTGGTTGGGGTTGGAGGTGGTCATTATGTACCATTTGGTTTTTTTAATAACCATTTTGCCTCCCATCCAGTAATGATGCCAAGTGGTGCAAAGTTTTTTTTGAATTTGGGTTTGCAGATTACACTCTTCTGCTACTTCGCGGATAGCGGCGATTTTAGCTTTTTCACCTTCATCAATTTTTCCTTTGGGTAAATCCCATTTGCCACGCCTGAAAATCATCAAAATTTTATCATCATTGACTACTAACCCCCCCGAAGCCTTAATGACTTCAAAATGCTTACTTAGATTCTTTTTGAATTCCTTTTTACTTTCTACCACGAAAGAAATATTTTGGATAGAAGTATTTTCTTGCCTATCCAAAAACATAATAATTTGGTAAAACAGGTCAGCATTAGCATTGAGTATTAGCACATTGCCGCTCAAACCTTTGAGCAGTGCATTGCTCAAATTGATTTGGCTCAAATCAATAATATTCTGAAAGTTGGTATAGTTCAACTCTTTCTCAGTGATTTGCAGATAATATTGATGAATAAAGCAGTGCATCATAATTTTGTACAAGGATTAAAATAAATTCAGGGATTGAGAAAGCGAAAATTTCAAAAATTGTAACTATTGGCGTTCAAAAAATTAATGTTTGGAGTTAAGATTTTAAGGACTTTATCGCTCATTTTTGGCTATGGCATCAATTATCTAAAATTCTGTTTCCTTCTTTTTGTTTCTTACGCAAGATGGCATACAAATATTGCTGAAATTTCAGAAAAGCCAAACAAAATTCTAAAAATTTATGAAAAACATCTTGTTTTTATCCAAAAAATGCTTAAATTTGTGAAATAATCAAAACGCAAAAGACCTTATGAAAAAACTACTACTAACATTCATTGCCTTGTGGGGTTTGCATTGGGCAATGGCACAAGAGAAATGTGCCTCGCATATTTACGAACAGCAGTTGCGAGAGCAGTACCCTAATATTTATAGGACACAAGAAGAGTTTGAGAATTGGATGGCTCAAAAAGTAGCTGAACGGAGGGCTGGTATTAGCCAAAGAAGCGGACCTTATACTATCCCTGTTATTGTTCACGTTATTTATGACAACGCAAGTTGGCAAATTTTGAATAATACAAGAAACATCACTTTTGAACAAGCGGATTCCCAGATTCGGGTTTTGAACAGAGACTTTAATCAAACCAATTTAGATTTTGCTACCGTTGTTAGGTCTATTTTTCACCCAAGAGCGGCTTCTTTGAATGTAACTTTTGTTCCTGCAACCAGAGACCCTAATGGAAATATTTTAACTGAACCGGGCGTAGAGCGTATCAATGGGGAAGCAAGATTTAATATTTCTCGTTGGAGCGGTCCAGGTGGAAATACAGATAATATTTTGAAACCCCAAACAATTTGGGACCCTACTAGATATCTGAATGTTTGGGTAGTAGAATTTCAAGATAGCGGACTATTTGGTTATGCAACTTTCCCTCCGTATCCCTCTTTACCCGGAAACCCTGGTGGAGCTACCAGCAGCAATGACGGCGTAGTGATTACTTGGAGAGCTTATGGCTCAAATGTAGACCCTGATACAGGTACGCCTGTATCTCCTCCCTATGTTTCAGGCTCTAATATTCTTTGCACAGGATGCGATAGAGGACGTACTACCACGCACGAATTAGGACACTGGCTTGGATTGCGTCATATCTGGGGGGATAGTAACTCTGGCTGTACCAATGCAAATTTTAATGATTACTGCCAAGATACCCCTTTTACCACCAGCTCTAACAATCCTCAATTTCCTTGTCCTTCACCTGATAAATGTCCTTCCACTTTTGAGGCTGCTTATTCAAGTTCAAGTGTAGTAGATATGCGGGAAAACTATATGGATTACTCAGCAGATGCTTGTATGGGAATTTTTACTATGGATCAAGTAGCTCGTATGGAAACCATTATGGATAATTCTCCCCAAAGGGCTTCGCTTACTACTCCTGCCAATATTGCCGCAGTAGCCCCTACTCGTCCTAATGGTTTGTATGTAACTATCTATCCCGAAAAAACACAAATTTTGGAAGGAGACGGTATCGGTTTTGTACAAGTAAATCAGGCACAAGGAGTACCTAATGCAACTACTTTCACTTGGAATTTTGATGTAGATGGTTTGGGAGGCGTTTCTCCTGCTACTTTCAGTGGAGCTACTCCACCTGCGGTTACTTTTGGTAGAGCAGGAACTTATAGAGTTCGTCTTTCTATTAGCAATGGTACGAATAATGCTC
This sequence comes from uncultured Cytophagales bacterium, assembly GCA_964654605.1. Classification (GTDB taxonomy): domain Bacteria; phylum Bacteroidota; class Bacteroidia; order Cytophagales; family Thermonemataceae; genus Raineya. The sequence goes on from CAZZLW010000062.1 coordinate 24,165, forward strand.
AAAGCAACATTATTACAATCAATGTAGGTTTGCGTGTTCCAAGTGCTTTGCAGTTTTTAGATGTAGTAAATCCCGGTCCTAATGCTAAATCTGTTGATGTTGCCAAATTGAAATGGAATGATAATTCTAATAGCGAGGACAACTATGTTATTGAACGCAAAAAAAATACTGAACCTAATAGTGCCTTTGCTGTAATTGCTACCTTACCTGCCAATAGCACTACCTACAACGATAATTTTGCGAATAACAATGCTATTGAATCAGGACAAAGATATAACTATCGTGTAAAAGCTGTAAAAGGCACTTTGGAAGGCTCTGTAACAGGTTCTATTATTCTTGAAAGAGTTACGGCTCTTGATGAAACCCCGCTGGCTCGTGAAATAGGCTTGTATCCTAATCCTGCTCAAAATAGCTTTATAGTAGATTTGAAAGGTATTCAGGTGCAAGAAGCTCGCTTGGTACTTTATAGCTCATTAGGACAAATAGTAAGCGAGCAAACTACCCGCAGTAGCGAAGCTACTTTTAGTGTAGAACGCTTACCCAAAGGTATGTATCTACTGAAAATTTACACCGAAAAAGGTGTAGCTGTAAAACGTTTGAGTGTGCAGTAATATTGCTAACTTTTGCCTTGTAGATGGCAATATCTACAAGGCTTTTTTTCACTATTTTTCACCAAATTAAATTTAGTACGTATGTTGAAAAAATTACTTTCGCTCCTATTTTTTTGGGGTACAATAGGAATTCCGTTCTCAATGGCACAGGAGAAATGTTGGTCTCATATTTATGAACAACAGTTGCGAGAGCAGTATCCGGGAAATTTTGGTACTGTGGAAAGTTTTGAAAGTTGGCTCAAATCTAAAATGGGCGATGGGTATCTTTCTCAACCTGTAAAAATGCCGAATGGCAGATTAGGGGGAGGACCTTACAAAATCAAAGTGATTATCCACGTAATTTATCAGACCAGCCAAGCGACTATTGCCAATGGCAGTGAGAATATTCCTTATGCACAGGCAATGTCTCAGATTAGGGTACTAAATGAGGACTTTCAGCGTACCAATGCAGATGCTTCGCAAACTAGAAGCATTTTTCAAACTGTGGCGGGGGCTTTCCCTGATTTAGAGTTTGAGCCTGCCACACACGACCCCTCTAATAACCCATTGGCAGAGCCGGGGGTACGCCGTATCAATGGACAGACTACTTGGGGGGTTACAAGTTGGAATGAAGGATCAGGAGGAAATATTGAAACTATATTAAAACCAAATACTATATGGAATCCGAATGTTTATCTTAACATATGGTGTGTTAGATTTACAAACTCTGGATTATTTGGCTATGCACAATTTCCAGAAGGTTCTGGCTTGCCTGGTATGCCTACAGGAACTCAGCCTAGCAATACAGATGGCGTTGTTATCAATTTTAGAAGTTTTGGTTCTAATTATTTAGCAAACGGTAATCCAGACCCCGCAGGTCCTTATATTACTTCTCCGTTAGCGGCTGGTGCTGATAGAGGTCGTACTGCTACCCACGAAATCGGACACTGGCTTGGCTTGCGTCATAGTTGGGGCGATGGAAATTGCTCCGCTGATGATTTCTGTTCGGATACACCTTGGCAAAATGGAGATTCTCCACTTACAAGCAATTGTGCTTCTTCACAAACTCGCAACACTTGTTCTACAATAGATGAACCTTGGGGACAAAATATGCCCGACCAAATTGAAAACTATATGGATTACTCTGCTGATGTGTGTATGAATATGTTTACCCGTCAACAGATAGATAGAGTGAGAATAGTGCTTCTCAATTCCCCTCGTCGCAAAGAACTTATTGGAAATACTTTATTTTCAATTTTCTCTGCGAATGTTATTGGTGGGCTTTCTCCCTTGCAAGTTACTTTTACCAATAGGTCGGGCGTAACAGGTACAGAACCCGCTATTACTTCTTGGAACTGGAATTTTGATGTAGATGGTTTGGGAGGAGCTTCACCTGCTACTTATACAGCTACTTCGGCTTCTGCGGCAAATCCTCCTTTGGTTACTTTCAATAATGTGGGTACATATAAGGTAAGACTTACAGTGAGCAATGGTTCTAAAACTGATGTTTCTGAAATGCTTATTTATGTTCGTCAGCCACCTTTACAAGCCCCTACCAACTTAATTGTAACTAATCAGGAGGGAACAAGTCCTAATTTCTATGCAACAGATAGAGTAGATCTTCAATGGAATGATAACTCCCCTAATGAAAATAGTTTTATAGTATCTCGTAGAAGAGATGGTGCCCCCGTATCTTCTACCGTAGATATAGCTACACTTCCAGCTAACACTACTACTTACAGTGATAATGACGCTTCTTTGGAAGATAATGTAGATTATATTTACCAAGTAAGAGCTACTCGGGGTACAGAAACAGCTTCATCGAACACTAGAAAAATCAAATTTAGAAAATCTGCTGTTTTATCTCTTGATGAAACGCCATTGGCTCGTGAAATAGGCTTGTACCCTAACCCAGCTCAAAGTAGTTTTGTAGTAGATTTGAAGGGTATTCAGGTACAAGAGGCTCGTTTAGTGCTTTACAGTCCTTTGGGGCAAATGGTAAGTGAGCAAACTACCCGCAATAGTGTAGCTACTTTCAACATAGAACGCTTGCCCAAAGGTATGTATCTACTGAAAATTCATACTGAAAAGGGCGTGGCGGTCAAACGTTTGAGCGTACAATAATGGAATAGTTTTTTTGAAGGCACGTAAATTTTTTAGATTTACGTGCTTTTATATTTTAATCAAACCTTTTCTGATTTTATGCTAAAAAAC
>CAZZLW010000063.1:0-36969 GCA_964654605.1 uncultured Cytophagales bacterium
TTTTTTACAAGTAAGATTTTGATTATCAAACTATTATACATTTTTTAAGGAGCGAGTGCTTACTGAAATTCAAATGCACCGCAATCTGGCTTGTTTTTGCGTGGTAAGCCTCTTTGGTCAGTACTTGGGGCATTTTGATTAGTGCCTCTATCTATGGCAGGGCTACCTTGTGGTAGAGCCATTGTTTTAGTAAAGCCGCCATTATCGGCAAGGGGCAGTAAGCCAGCATCTTCCGTAGAAACCGAAGGGGTTAGCCAGTAGTCGTCTGTCGCTCCAAATTGCCCACTAAAACTTTTGGGAAATTGCATATTTCCTTCCCCTACCGTCAGATTAGAGTTTTTATTGATAACAGCTCCACCATAAGGATTGCCTTGGTTTGTGCCACCAACCAAATTATTGTAAAATAAAGTATTGGCAAGTGTTGTATTGCCACCATTAAAGATAGCACTGGCAAAGTCTCCCGCTCTATTCTGGGCGAAGGTACAATTCATTATGTTGCAAGTTCCGCTACTCAAAGCAAATGCACCACCCAAACCATTGGTGCCATTTACAGCAAGATTGCCTTCAAAGGTGCAATTAGTAATATTGAGCGTACCATTGGCAACCCACAAACCTCCGCCTTGTGAAGGCGAGGAATTTTTGGAGAAAAGCGTATTGGATAGATTGAGCGAACCATTCATAAAATAAAATCCGCCACCTTTATCATCTCGGCAGGAATTGTTCTCAAAACTGCATTTATCCATACTCATTGAACTACCTTTGCCTGCATAAAAAATTACATTTACAGCTCCCGCCTGATGATTGGCTTTGTTATTGATAAATGTACAACCACACATAGACATCTGATTATTCACCCCGTTTTGGTCAATACCATCAACATACACAGCTCCGCCTTGCCCTCCCTGTGCGAATGTTCCGCCTGTACCTGTGGCTTCGTTGTTTTCAAAAACGCAGTTGATAAAAGTCATTGCTGTTCCGATAGTGCCTACGGCGGCTCCATTGGGGGCTTTGTTGTTTCGGAAAGTACAATTTGCGAAAATAGCCTCTTTATATAAAATGGTATGAACTGCTCCACAATCATCGGCATCGGGGATAGGCATATTGTTATTTTCAAAAACGCAATTAAATACTTTCAATGAGCCGAAGGCTCTGCCTCTGATTGCCGCTCCTCGCTCTCCTTTATTCCCTTTGGCATTGATAAAACGCAAGTTTTGCACTACCAATAGAGTACCTGCATTTTGATTGGCGGCGGGGGCTTTATCCATAATAATATGCTGATTGTTGCCGTTCAAGGTAACTTTGTTACCGCCATCAATTACAATTTCTTTGTTGGGGATTATCAGACTGCTGGTAAGGCTAAGCGAGAAAGGGGCATCACCGCAATTACATTTTATTTTACCACCAGCATCTAAAAGTTCTTGTAGCTTAGTTTGCGTGCAGGAGGCGGGTGTTCCGTCCCCCCATAAGGAGGCTCCTGTCATATCGGCAAGAGGAGGTGCTTCGCAAACTGCTTGGGGAGTGTTGTTTGTGGGATTTGGCTCGTTGCTACTTTTTTTCTTGCAAGCTAAAACGCAAAGAAAAAAAGCAAAATAACATAAACGTTTCATATGTTTGGAGATAATTTTGTGTGGAGTACAAAAAATGTGCAATATTTTGCATAAAAATTTTGACTGATTCAGAGTAAAATTACACTTTTTTTTGAAAAAAACAAAAACAAATTGCCATTTAGTACAAATTTTTCTTTATCTTTGCCCGCCAAAATGAGAAACAAGTCTTACATATCGTTGGGTACTTTTTTGCTTTTGTTCTTGTGGCTAATGGGAACAAATGCAAACGCCTTTTTTTTGCAGAAAAGTCAGTCTGCTGAAAAGCAAGAAAAACCTTTCAAGGAGCAAATTTCTGCTTATGAGGTGAAAGCTACTTTTTCAGGCTTTTCTGTGGCGGGTTTGCAAACCAATTATTTTCTACTTTTTGAGGTTTCTTTTGCTGTTCTTGAAACCGAAATTTGTTTGTTTGCTCGTCCTATTTTTCGGATAGCTTTTTTTGAAAAAATCTTTGAGCATCTGATTGCTCCCCAAGCCCCCTAAATTTTGCATTTTTAGGTTTCAAGCTCAAGGTATGAGTTTGAAAATTCTGTTCTTGTCTTGTTTCTAAATTATTTTTCACCCAAAATTTTCAAAAAATATGAAAAATCGTTCAGCCATTATTTTTCTAACGGCAATCATTGCTATTTTGTGTATTTATTCACTTTCTTTCACGTGGGTAGGCTATCGCGTACGCGAAGATGCTGAAAAGCAAGCCACCAAAGGCAAAGACATAGATTATGCAAAAAAACAAGAAATTTTGCGTAATAAGTCTTACGAAACCGTGTATGATATTGGCATTGCCAAATACGACTACAATAGCGTCAAGAAACGCGAGTTAGGTTTAGGTTTGGACTTGCGTGGAGGTATGCAATTTACTTTGCAGGTATCTCACGCCGAACTACTGAAAATTCTTGCAGGCAGAAGAGCCAAAGAGGCTAATTTCCAAAAAGCTCTTGCCAAAGCACAAGAAAAACAAAAAAACAGCTCTCGCCCTTTTGTAAGGCTTTTTGCCGAGGCAGTAGAGGAGGTTGCCCCCGGAACACAACTGGCTCGCTTTTTTGTAAGCTCTACCAATAGCGAAATTACCTTGCAATCGTCTAATAATGATGTAATTGCCTATTTGGAAAAGAAAACAGAGGAAAGCGTTGATTTAGCGTTCCGCATCATTCAAGACCGTATTGATAAAACAGGGCTTGTCAACCCAAGCATTTCCAAAGTACCTGCTTCGGGGCGTATTCAGATTGAGTTGCCCGGTGTAGATGACCCCGAAAGAACAGAGAAACTGCTCAAAAGTCAGGCTAAATTAGAGTTTTGGCAAGTGTACGACCAAGCGGCTTTGCAGGGAGGTATAGAAAAACTCATTGACTACACCAATACTCTTGAAACCTCCAACAAATCCGATAAAAAAGATGCTAAAAAAGACGACAACCCTTTCTTGAAAAAAGATAGTACCGAAAAAGATGAAAACCCTTTTATCAAGAAAGATACAGCTACTGCCAAAGCAGATACGGCAAGTAAAAAAACGGAAGTCAAAGATACAGCCAAAAACAATAAAAAAGATACGAGCAAAACTACCAAAGATACTGCCAAGAAAAAAGACGAAAAGCAAGACCGCTTTGCCGCTTTTAGCAAACTATTTACCCCTTTTGGCAATAATTTGTACGTAAAACTGGAAGATACTGCCAAAGTAAATAAAATTTTCAATGCCCCCGAAGTTAAAAATGCTTTCCCTGCCGATATGGTAATGATGTGGGGGGCAAAAGCGGAATCCGATGAATTGCTTTCTAATGGGCAAAAAAATCCTATCAAGGGGCAGTTACCTATTTATTTCTTGAAAGCCAGTGCAGATGGCGAAGCTCTTTTGAGTGGCGATGTAGTGGATAATGCTTTCCCCGATTACGACCCTCAAAAAGGTTATGGCGTTACAATGATTATGAACATCAAAGGGGCTCAGGAATGGGCAAGAATTACCAAAGAAAATATCGGTAAGCAGATTGCCATTGTCTTGGATAGAGGGGTTTATTCTGCTCCTGTGGTGCAAACTGAAATTACAGGTGGAAATTCATCAATTACGGGGAATTTCACTTTGGAAGAAGCCCAAGATTTAGCGACTATCCTCAAATCGGGTAAGTTGCCTATCCCTACCGAAGTGGTAGAGCGTGGTATCGTAGGACCTTCACTCGGTAAAGAATCTATCAATCAGGGTTTGATTTCTACGCTGGTGGCATTGGCAGTAGTATTCTTGTTTATTTATGTGTATTACAACGTGGCAGGTCTGATAGTTTGGATTGCCCTGATTGCTAATATTTTCTTTACGCTGGGCGTAATGGCTTCCTTTGGTACAATCCTGACACTTTCAGGTATTGCAGGTTTTGTGCTTTCAGTAGCAATGTCCATTGATGCCAACGTACTTATCAATGAACGTATCCGAGAGGAATTGCAACAAGGTAAAGCCTTTGCCGAAGCGGTCAGAATTGGTTATACCAAAGCGTATAGTTCTATTTTGGACTCCAACATTACTACTTTCATTATTGGTGTAATTTTGTATATGTTCAGTGAGGCAAGTTTGGTACGTGGTTTTGCCATTACCCTAATGATAGGTATCTGTACTTCACTTTTCAGTGCTATTTTCATTACTCGTTTGCTTACAGAAAGTTTGGTAATTGCTCGTGGTAAAACACTTTCTTTCAAATCTGCCTTTTTCAATAGTATTTTCCCTAAAACCAACTTCAATTTTGTGGCTATACGCAAAAAAGCCTACTTGTTTTCGGCAAGTATTGTTTTGGTAGGTTTGATTTTAGCCATTGTACAAGGCGGATTTACTTTTGGTGTAGATTTTACAGGCGGACGCTCTTATGTGGTGGCTTTCAACAAAACGCTTCCTGTGAGTGAGGTACGTGAGGCTCTTACCAAAGTATTTCAGACCAGCACCGAAGTAAAAACTTACAATACCAGCAACCAGCTCAAAATCACGACCAGCTATCTTGCCAATGAGGCGGGGGCAGATGAAAAAGTAGAAGCTAAACTCAAAGAAGGACTTGCCAAGTTTCAAGAGGCAAAGCCCGAAATAGTGAGCTTTACGAAAGTAGATTCTGCGGTGGCTGATGATATTTTGGCAACAGCTCGTTTTGCGGTAATTTTATCTCTGATAGTGATGTTTTTGTATATTTTTGTACGTTTCCGTTATTGGCAGTATGGTTTGGCGGCTTTGGTATCACTTGCTCACAATGTACTCATTGTGCTTGCTTTTGTGCCTATTGCTAAACTTTTAGGCTTAAATCTTGAAATTGACCAAATCTTTATTGCTTCGGTGCTTACCGTGATAGGTTATTCTATCAACGATACCGTGGTAGTTTTTGACCGTATCCGTGAGTTTGCTCGCCAAAGCATAGAAGGAAAAGATTTTGCCTTACAGCTTAATAGTGCTATCAACGACACTTTGAGCCGTACCGTAGTTACAGGTATTACCACGATTGTAACCACGTTGATACTCTTGTTCTTTGCAGGTGAGGTATTACGAGGCTTTTCGTATTCAATGTTTATAGGTATTGTATTTGGTACGTATTCGTCTATTTTCATTGCCGCTCCTGCGGTGCTTGACTTTGCTCGCCGCAAAGGTATAGAAGAAGCCCAACGCGAAGCCGAAAAACAAGCGGCACTGCAGGCAGAACAAAATAAACAAGCATAAAATTGAATAGTTTCCTCTAAAAATCTGTAAGGTCTTTCTGCCTTACAGATTTTTTTTGAAAAAAATACGTAGATAATCTAAAACAACTAATGTTCCTAAAAAAATATAGTGTTAATTCTTTAAACCTATAAAAAATTTGCAATTGTTCGCTAAAAAAGCAATTATAATTTACTTGAATAATTATCTATTACCAATCTAAATCCTTTTCTAACATTTGAACTATCTCTGTAAATAACTTTTCCTTTAAGGTAATATTCGTAATAAGGGGTACAAGGTAGAGGGGTGTCAAAGCATCTATCATCATTCGTGATTATGTTTATACCATTTTGTGTTTCATAATTGGCTTTTTCAGTATGGGGTAAATTGCTGATAAAAGCAGTTCTTAAATCATTAAAAGTAATTTCAAACTTGAATATGAGCAGAAATACAATAAGAATTGCATATTTCAAGAAAATTGAATAAATTTTCAAGTATTGAGCAAAAAATGTTATTCCAATTACAAATATTCCAGATAAATACACAAATGAAAACCTATAATCAGGAGCATTTAATAGCCCTAATAATACTCCTATGCTGCATATTAAGTAAATGATAATCAATAAAGTATATCTTTGAAAAGATTTCTTACAAACTATTAAAAGTAAAAAGATGAGCTCAAAAAGCCAAATCAGTGAAAAAAGCAGATAAAAAGATTTGATAAAATTAGTTTGTCTGTTAAACCAAAACTCTAAAAGAGAATAAAAATCTTTATTAGTTGTATTCGTTCCAGTATAAGCAAAAAGTTTGATGTCTTGAACTATATTCTGACAAATAATTTTAGGTACTGCCCAATCTACAAATGGAATATTTAGGAATTTAATAGGGAATATAATATAGCCTGATAAAATGATGTTAGAGATAATCCAAGGAATAATCAATAATAAATTTATGCATATAAAAAAGAATATTTCTTTTAATTTTAATTTAAGCGTCAATATCAAGAATAAGCCAAATATACTAATCAATATCATCGGAATATTAGAGATTTTGATGGAAAAGCTATAAATACTCATTAAACTAGCAACAACAATCAAAGAAATCTTTTCTGTAGGCTGGTATCTTTCTATGCTTTCAGCTAAAAGTATAAAAGTAATGCTTACAAAAATGTATGAAGCCCAATCTGGACTTATAGTATTTACATAAGAGCTTCCAAAAGTAAAAAAGTTAGCCTCTGGGTATATCAAAGGCAATACGAAAAATGTTGATAAATAGTGGCTAATTCTGGCATTTTTTTGGAAAATAGCATATAAACCTTTTATACTCGTAGCTATAAATATGATAAATAAAAAGCCATTCAAATCATTATGAAAGTAATTTTTTGAAAAATAACTATATTCAAATAGGCTACTTAAATTGTGCCAATTACTATTGAAACCAAATCTTGTATGCAAATTAGCTAATCCATTAACAAATCCATAATTTTGTAACCATCTAACGTGCTGAATATAGTAAAGACCCTCGTCATAATGACCAGTTGCAAAGAAACACCTTATCCAAGTAGCTAAAAATGCATACAGAAAAATTATCAAAAAAAATATTTTCTTTTTTGAACAAATTGTACTTGGTAAGTAAATTTTCTTCTTTTTTAGTAAGAGAAGCCAAATTATGAAAGATAAAAGCTCAAGAGCAATTTGAAACTTATAATTGATGGGGATATAAATCGCAAAAATATCAACTAACCAATTCAAAATTGCTAAACCAATAAAATTGCATAAAACAATAGATTGAAAAGATGTTTTGAACCATTTTTCCAAAATGGCAGTAATAAAAAATCTACCCCAAGTATAGCTTAAAAAGAAAATATTTACCCAAGATAACAAAATGACTATCATTGCTTATGATAATTTTCAATCACCTTTCTCACATTTCCATATTGTTGCAGGAGTTCTTGTGCTTTTTCAGAGGTAATGTTTAATTCAGCAGTAATAATACGAATAGCTCGGTCAATGAGTTTGGTATTGGCAAGTTGCATATCTACCATTTTGTTGCCTTTTACTCTACCGAGTTGTATCATTGTAGTAGTAGAAATCATATTTAGTACCAACTTTTGGGCAGTGCCTGCTTTCATACGTGTGCTACCTGTGATAAACTCTGCTCCTACAATTACCTCAATAGCAATATCGGCATATTGAGCCACAGGAGTATTAGGATTACAAGTAATACAAGCAGTAAAAATGCCATTTTCTTGAGCTTTTTGCAAACCGCCAACCACATAAGGCGTTCTGCCCGAAGCGGCAACACCTACCAAAACGTCCAATTCATTGATACGGAAGGCTTGCAGGTCTTTCCAAGCCTGCTCGGTATCATCTTCGGCAAATTCTACGGCTTTGCGTATAGCTTTATCGCCTCCTGCAATAATACCAATAACCCAATCATCAGGTACGCCAAAGGTAGGCGGACATTCCGAAGCATCTACAATCCCCAAACGCCCACTGGTGCCCGCTCCAATGTAAAAAAGTCTGCCCCCCATTTGCATACGTGGTACAATCTCAGCCACCAAGCGTTCTATTTGAGGAATAGCCTTTTCCACAGCCAAAGGCACGGTTTTATCTTCTGCATTGATACTCTCCAAAATCTCACGAATAGACTTTTTCTCTAAATCTTGATATTTGGAATCTGCTTCGGTAAAATTCATAGTTTCAAGAGCTTTTTTCTCTAATGTTTAAATTTCTTGTTTTTTATATCCGATTTCTAACAATTCCTTATCACTCACCATTCTATTGCCACAAAAATAAGTTTTTTTGCTGATTTTGCTCATTTCTTACAAGCGATTTTTTTGCTCACTTTGAAAAAACGAAAATCTTATGTTCAACCTCACTAATCAAAAAGGACTGATTGTAGGTATTGCCAACGACAAATCTATTGCGTATGGTTGTGCCAAAATTTTAGCCGAGCAGGGAGCCGAACTTGCTATTACGTATCTGAATGAAAAAGCAGAAAAGTTCGTTCGTCCTCTTGCCCAGGGGCTTAATGCAAGTATCATAGCCCAAATGGACGTTCAGAATGAAGAGGAAGTAAAAGTAGTTTTTGAGCAAATTGCTCAAAAATGGGGTAAATTGGACTTTCTCATACACTCCATTGCTTTTGCACCCCTAGAAGACCTGAAAGGTAGGCTCATTGATTGCTCTGCCGAAGGCTTCAAATTAGCTATGGATATTAGTTGTCATTCATTTATTCGTTTGGCTCATTATTCCGAGAATTTACTTTCGCAAGGTAGAGGCTCTCTGATAGCGATGAGCTACTATGGTTCGGAAAAAGTGATTAAGAATTATGCTATAATGGGTCCTGTAAAAGCCGCTTTGGAAAGTACAGTACGCTATTTAGCTTTTGAATTGGGCGAAAAAGGCATTAACGTCAATGCGATTTCTCCCGGAACTATTGCAACACGTGCCGCAGGTGGCTTGAGCGATTTTGATGAACTAATGAAAAAAACAGAACAACTCACACCGCTCAAACGCTTGCCTACCATTGAAGACGTAGGAAAAATGGCGGCTTTCCTCATTTCAGACGAAGCTCAATATATTACAGGAGATACGTTCTATGTAGATGGAGGCTATCATATAATGGGGGTGTAGAGCCAAACATTTCTAAAAAAATTAATTTCTCCTTAACATAAAAATCTTACATTTGTAAAAATTAAACGATAAGTCTATGGCAACCGTAAAAACTAAAAACCCCGCTTCCAAAGAAAAGGAAATCTTGGTAAATGGTAATGGAAATGGCAATGGTAAGCACGAAAACCAGTGGCTTTCGCCTTTTGGCAATTTTATGAACTCACAATGGTTTGAGCAGTGGCAAGAAACTTTGAAAAACCCTTTTGGACAAAAAAAGGAAAAAGAAGAAACTGAAACTCCTTCGGCTCAGTGGCTTACTTCGCAATGGACAGCTTGGCAAAATTGGTGGCAAGAGCTTGCGAGTGCCGTAGCAGAAGATAGTGTAGAAAAAGCACAAAAACATATTGGCGATTTTTTGGTAAATGCCGAATTGCAAAAGCCGCTCATCAGTGCCGCAGATACTTTTTTAGAACTTTCTCAGCATATCCTTGATTTCAAGGAGTTTATGGATTACGCTACCATTGCTCTCAATAAAAAGCCTGAATGGGTTACGCCTAATGTAGTAGTGGGTAAATTGCGTTGCTTTGATTTGCGTCAATTTTCTCCTAAAATAGATAAAACGAAATCAGCAACTTTGGTACTTCCCCCTTTTGCAGGGCATTATTCTACTATTGCCGATTTTTCTGAAAAGCAAAGTCTTGTAAAGCACCTTATGGACTATGGCGTTCCGAATGTATATTGCTTGGATTACCATAGTGCTACCAAAGAAATGCAATATTACAACGTTGATGATTACCTGGCTCAGTTAGATGTATTTGTAGATGATATTGGCGACCACGTGAATTTGATAGGTTTGTGCCAAGGAGGTTGGTTTGGAGCTATCTATACGGCTCGTTTTCCTCAGAAGGTAAAAACTTTGGTTGTAGCAGGTTCGCCGATTGATACCAAAGCAGGCGATGGACATTTGGAAAATACCGTAGATAATGCCTCGCCTACCTTTTTTAGCAACCTTGTGAAAATGGGACAAGGTGTAATGGACGGAAAATTTATGGTGCAAGGCTTCAAGAATATGAACTTTATGCAACATTATTTTGAAAAATATCAACGCCTTTACAAAATGGTGAAAGGGGCTCAAAATGATGAGGCAGGTTTGGAGCGTTATGAAAATTTTGAAATTTGGTACGAAAATACTATCAATTTGCCCGGTAAGTGGTACGAGCAAGTCATTGATGAACTTTTCCGTAACAATCATTTTGTTAATGAGCAGTTTGTAGCTTTGGGTAGAAAAGTTAGCCCCAAAGATATCAAATGTCCTGTGTATATGCTTGCAGGAGATAAAGACGATATTACCTTGCCCGAACAAGTATTTGATATGGAAAAATACATTGGTACACCCAAAGAAAAGCAAGCCAAAGGTTTGGCTCAGGCAGGGCATATTGGGTTGTTTATGGGGCGTGCAGTGCTTTCCAAAAATTGGAAAGAAATTGCTGAATGGATGATGAAACATCAATAAAAAGCATAACGCATAAGCGGCAACATTGGCTCAAATCAACGTTGTCGCTTCTTGCTATTCTAAATGCTATAAATTCTGAAAATCATCGTAGTTTAACCCTTTTATGTGTGGTATTCGTTTCAATCACGAAAAATTTGCCCATCAATGTTATCGTTGTGGCAAATTGGCTTTGCAAGAAGAACTCTTTTTCTTTCAACAACAAGGCGTTTGGCTCTGTGAGGAGTGTTTGGAGAAAGAACAAGAAATGAAAGAGGAAAACGACAAAAAGAAAGTTGAAAAAGTATAGCAACCTCAAATAAAATTGAGGTTGCTTGTTTTTATATTTCCACTTGCATACCCGACTTCACAAGGTCGGTGATATCAACCCTTACACCGATATATTTGTAAGGCTTTCCTTCGCTATCCAGCACACCGCCAATGGTAGCAATTACCCAGTAGGGAGTGCCGTCTTTGGCTCGGTTTTTTACTATGCCCTGAAAGATTTTACCCGCTTTAATGGTTTCCCAAAGATTTTTATACACTTCTTTGGGCATATCGGGGTGGCGAACAATGTTATGAGCTTTGCCGATAAGTTCTTCGCGAGAATATTTGGAAATGCGGCAAAAAGTATCATTCACAAAGGTAATAGTGCCAAACTTATCCGTTTCAGAAACAATAGCGGCGGCATTGAGCAAATTGGTGCGAGCTTCTATTTCTGCGGATAGTCTATCTATTTCTTCCTCGCGGCGAGCAATGTCTTTGTGAATAGTTTTCAAAAGTAATTTCATTTTTTCTTCTGCACTCTGATAGCTTGCTTGCATTTCTTTCAAAAGAAATACCTTGTAAAACTTGCCTTTTTCGTATTCAAAAGTGCTTTCAATCATTTCTGCCAATGCTTTCTGCCCATCTAATTTTTTGATACTGACAACATTGGTATTGGTTTCAGATTTGAAGGGCAAAATGACATACTGCGATAAAGGCATATTACGCAAATCTACCGAAGTAGCACCGAAAAGTTGCAGCGCCGCAGGATTGGCATAGATAATTTTTTCGTCTCCTGTGGTAATTACGATAGGCTGATGGATATTTTCAAAAATATCCTTTGCCGCTTGTGGTGTTGCAAAAGCGTTCATAGGGATAAAAATAGTTTAGGTTCAAGAAAAAAATGAATTTTGTATTAAGGAGCAAGGTATTGTTCTACTTGCATACCTCTTTTGATAAGGTCGGTGATATCAATTCTTACACCGATGTATTTGTAGGGTTTTCCTTCGCTATCCAGCACGCCTCCAATGGTAGCAATTACCCAGTAGGGGGTGCCGTCTTTGGCTCGGTTTTTTACAATGCCCTGAAAGATTTTACCCGCCTTGATAGTATCCCACATTTCTTTGAAAACAGCTTTGGGCATATCGGGGTGGCGAACAATGTTATGAGGCTTTCCAATGAGTTCTTGGGGCGTGTATTTGGCTATTCGGCAGAAGGTATCATTTACAAAAGTAATAGTGCCGTACTGGTCAGTTTCAGAAACAATAGCGGCGGCATTGAGTATTTGAGTACGTGCTTCTATTTCTGCTGAAAGTTTATCAATCTCTTCCTCTCTGCGGGCTATATCTTTATGAATGGTTTTGAGCAAAAGTTTTATTTTTTCTTCTGAACTTTGGTATTGCGTTTGCATTTCTTTAAGCAAAATAATTTTATGAATTTTGCCTTCGTATTCGGCAAGGCTTTCTATGGCTTCTACCAAAATAGTTTTATCGTCATCAAGTTTTTTTATGTTGGCAATGCCTTTACCTTCCTCTCTTTTGTAAGAAGCAGTAAGAAAGTTTTTCAAAGGAGCATTTTTTACATCTACCGAAGTAGCATTGAGCAATTGGAGTGCCGCAGGATTGGCATAAATCAAGTTATCCAATTCGTTAGCAATCAGTACAGGCTGATGAATATTTTCGAATAGTTCTTTTACAGGGCGTAAGGAAGTGCGGGGTGTGTCCATAGTGGCTTTTGTTTTATTTGCACTACAAAAATAATATAGTTGTAACGGAGATTGAAATGAAAAAACTCACACGCTTCAATGATAAAAATCAAAAAAAGTGTAAATTTGAAAGGTAACTGCTAAACCTATGGAAAATATATCCACTGAAAAACAAATTGAACTATTAGAACAAAATTTGCACAAAGTAAAAGGCAAATTTACATTAGCAGATGCTTCTGCTATTACGGGAGTGCCTATAGAATATGCTCGCGAGGCTCTTAATGCCCTAATGAGCAAATATTTTTGCCATTTGCAAGTAACAGAAAACGGCGATTTGATTTATGATTTTGGTACTTCACCTACGCGTCGTGATGCCAAAACTTTTGCCGAATATTTCAAAGATTTTCAGAACTTTTTGTGGAAGGCTTTCAAGATATTTTTCAAAGCCTGGATAGCGGTTACTTTGGTAGTGTATTTTACCATTTTTGTAATCATTCTGCTGGCAGTTATTATTGGAAATTCGAGCAGTGGAAAAGGTAATAAAAAATCGGATAGAGGTGGAGGAATGTTGTTTAGGCTTGTGATTGATATTCTTTACACTATTTTCAGGTGGCAAACTATCCAAGAAGCAACTTATTACGAAAAAGACCGCTACGGTTACCCTTACAAAACCTATAAGCCGCAAGAAAGTAATCTTTTTTCTAAAAAAGAAAATAATCCAAAAGCCAACAAAAATTTTATTAGTGCAGTTTATGATTTTGTATTCGGACCGCCTCGCCTGAATCCCGAACCGCTGGCTAATCAGAAAGAAGCCGCCGCTTATGCAAGAAAAAACAAAGGTGTAATGGTGCTTGCAGAATTTAAGGCTCTTACAGGCTTGAATAATGAAGAAGCCGAAAACTTGATGACTGACTGCATTGCTCGCTACAATGGCTCCGCAGAAATTAGCCCCAATGCTGTTTTGTATGCAGATTTTTATGAGCTTACTCGTAGTCAAACTCAAGCCGAAGATGCTCCTATTATTTTTTATTGGGACGAGTACGAGCCTGAATATGTACTTACAGGCAACACAGCAGGAAAAAATACTTGGATAGCCTTTATGAACGGCTTTAATTTGTTTTTTGCACTCCTGATGTTAGGAGGCTACGAAGATTTTGGCAAGGATATGGGAATAAGTCCGGATATTATTTATTATGGATTGGGAGTAGTGCCTTTGGCGTTTTCAATTATTTTCTTTGCTGTACCAATTTTTAGATATTTTGCTCTTATTCCTAAAAGAATACAAAGGCACGAGAATAATATCCGTAAGCGTATTGCGAAAGTTATTTATCAGATAGGCTCTAAGAGAGATTTGAGCACGAATGAAATTCTTGCAGAAGTAAATAAAGCCGAAGGTTTGGAAAAACTTTCCCAAGCACAAGTGGAAAAAATTATGAGTAGAATGATTATTGATTGGGGTGGCGAAGCCAATGCTCAAAATGACGGAACGCTGGTGTATTCATTTTCGCAAATGCGAACAGAACTACAAGAAATCCAGCAAATCCGCTTAAAAAGAGTTGATGAAGGTTTGGGAAAAATCTATTTTGATACAAATAATTGATAAAAAAATTTGGTATTTATCAGAAATTGTTATACATTTGCACCTCATTTTAGAAAAGCAGAAAAATAGCAATATTTATGAAAAACGCATTGCTTCAAGCTGTGGAAGCCGAAGTGCTTGCCAAGCGTGCCGATATACCTGATTTTAAGGCGGGTGATACTGTGAATGTGTATGTAAAAATTAAAGAAGGAAACAAAGAGCGTATTCAGCAGTATCAGGGGGTAGTTATTCAAAGAAAAAATACCAACAGCATCAACGAAACTTTCACGGTGCGTAAAGTTTCAAATGGTGTAGGGGTGGAGCGTATTTTCCCAATTTTTTCACCAAGTATAGATAAAATTGAAGTTATTCGTAGAGGAAAGGTACGCAGAGCAAGAATTTACTACCTTCGTGGCAAAACAGGTAAAGCGGCTCGTATCAAAGAATTACAATCATAAGATTTTCTTTCATTTGTCAAGACCTTACGAACCTACAAGTTCGCAAGGTCTTGATTTTTTACAAAAGCAGTTGAGCTATCTCCTCAGCTACGGTAGTTCCAATTGCCACGCCCATACCATTCAGAGCTACACCAACAGCAATATTTTTGGTACAACATTCTACAATCGGCTTACGATTGGGGGTAAATGCCATTATACCAGCCCAAGTTTGTTCTATTTCAAAATCCTGATTAGGAATAATAAGCGTTTGTAACTTTTCAATTAAATTGTTGATGATTTTGGGTGTATTTTTGAGTTCGGTGGAGGTTTCTCCTTCAAAATCCAAATTTCTGCCTCCTCCAAATAAAATTTGGTTCTTGCCTACATTACGAAAATAGTAAAATCCTTCGTCAAAATGAAAATTCCCCTTGAACAAAAGTTTTTTCAAGGGTTTGGTAACCAAAACCTGCCCTCTGCCCGGCTTTACGGGGTAATGAGAAAAAAACTGCCCCACAAAACCATTGTTGCAAATAGCTACTTTTTTTGCATAAAAAGAAATTTCCTGATTAACAAGCACTTCTACACCATTTTCAAAATCTCTGAACTGATTTACATTACAACCATTCAAAATTTTTACTCCTTTTTTCTGCACATATTCCATCAAGGCACTGATGAGCTTGCCTGAATGTAATTGCCCTTCAAAGCCATTGTAAATGAGCATTTTGGCAAGACTTTCGTTAAAGCCAAATTGAGCAATTTGCTTCTGTGGGCTAATATGAAAGACTTTTTCTTGGAAAATAGGATTTAAAAGTTTATTCAGATACTCAACTTTTTGCTCAAAGTTTTCGGATATTTCCAAAATAATTTCATAACTGCCCGCTTGTTTGTATTCCATTTTTTTATCTGCAATACGCTTTCGTAAAGCCAGCAAGCCTCTCCAACGTTTTTCTACAAGCTCCAGCATAGCTTTTTCGCCTACTGCTTCAATATCGGCAAGCAATTCGGTAGGTTTGCCAAAGCAAGCAAATCCTGCATTTTTTGTGCTTGCTCCCGAAGGGAAAACACCTTTTTCTAAAATCAGGACTTTGGATTTTGGCTTTTTTTCTACCAAACTTGCCGCTACCGACAAGCCCACCAAGCCACTACCTACAACAATGTAATCGTATTTTGTGAAACTCTCTTTTTCCCAATAGCTGAGCATATATTTGTGGTTATGAAATTTTCAAAATATTCACAAAAATTTTCACGAAATTACGAAAATTTCGTCATAATTTTATGCAAGGGTATTGGGTTTTGTTGTAAAACATAAAAGCCAGCACTTTCGTACTGGCTTTGCTTCAAAGGAAATTTTTATTACGAAGGTCTTTTCTTAGGGTTTGCTTTGCGGGTAGAGTCTGCATTTTCGGGGCGTTTTTTCTTACGAGCCGTATCGGTTTGCTTTTTAGCATTCTGAGCCTCTTGCAAAGTTCGCAAAGCGTTATCAACATTGGTTTCAGCGGTACTTAAAGTGCTGTTGGCATCTTTGATAAGTCGGTAGGCTTGGTCGGAAGATTTATCGCCACGAGTCAGCATTTTTTCCACTTGGGCAATGGTTTCTTTGGTTTGGTCGCTGAGACGGATGATTTCACGCAAATCTCTCTTGTCTATTTCTACACGGGGGGAAGTAGAAAGGTCTATCAATTCACGTGATTTGCGTTTCATTGTTTCCATACGGGTTTCCAAATTGCTCAACTCATACACAAATCCTTGCGTAAAAGTATAGTTGGCATCAGACATTTTCTTGATTTTTTCTTCTTCATTGCCAATGCCTTGGGCTTCTTTCCATTTGGCTTCGGCTCTTTTTAGTTCATCGTCCAATACAGAGGCAAAAGCAGGATAAGTAGCTCGTAATTTTTTAAGTTTGGAAACATTAGCTTCCCAATTACGGGTTTCACCTTCTACGGTTTTTTTGCAAGCCCATAAAGTTACAAGGGCAAACAGAAATAGTGCTATTTTTTTCATACAAATTTGTTGGTTTAATACGGCTTCAAGTTGTAAAAAAAAAATGGCTTCGTATTATGCTTTTTTACGATAAATGTCTTTTTTTTGACGAAAATGCCTTTTGAAACAATGAATGCGTGAAATTTCTTTACCAAAAACACACAAGTTCTTAAAAAATATCTTTAATTTGCGGCAGGCTTAGTTTGTTTTCCAATGAAAATTTTTCGGGCAGTTCTACTCATATTTTGGAGTGCTTTTCTGACAGCAGCCTTGCAGTTTAGGCTTACAGAAATCCCTTTTTTGAAAAATTATGTACCTGAAAAATTGGCTTCAGCTCCGCCTTTGGGGAGGTTTTTAGACCCCTTCAATGGATTTTGGCAAAATGCAGAAGCCAAAAAGCGTCCTACGGATATCAAGATACAAGCCCCAGAACTAAAAGATAAAGTAGAGATTTGGTTGGATAGCCGACTGGTGCCGCATATTTTTGCTCAAAACGACTATGACCTCTATTTTGCACAAGGCTATATGATTGCCGCTGAAAGGCTCTGGCAAATGGACTTTCTGACACGTTTCGCCGCAGGCAGGTTATCAGAAGTTTTAGGTGAAAAAGCCCTTGAAATTGACCGCTCCCAACGCCGAATGGGTATTTTGTACTCAGCCGAAAGAACCCTTGCAAATTTGAAAGATAGCACTTCTCGAATGGTTTTGCAGGCTTATGCTGATGGGGTAAATGCTTATATCGCTTCGCTGAAACCTCATCAACTCCCTTTGGAATACAAAATTTTAGACTATTCTCCCGAGACTTGGTCGCCGCTGAAATCTGTGTTGATGCTCAAATATATGGCTTATGACCTTTCTATTGCTTATACTGATGATTTTGCCAACAGCCTTGCCGCTTCAATGTATTCAGAAAAAGCCATAGATAGCCTTTTCCCTAATGTGCCGTTTCGCATAGAGCCTGTTATTCCTCAAAAAACACCTTTGGATTTCAAACCATTGAAAAAACCCCAAAGACCGCCCAAATATGATTCCATCAGTAGGGCTTTACATCAAAATTTGAAAGAACTGCAAAGTCTATTGCAAGCCCAAGCCACAGGCGAAAAAGTAAAAGGTAGCAATAATTGGGCTATTGGAGCTAAAAAAAGTGAAACAGGCTTTCCTATTCTTGCAGGAGACCCCCATTTGAGCCTAAAACTGCCATCCATTTGGTACGAAATGCAACTCGTTAGCCCTACTTGTAATGTGTATGGGGTAACTTTACCCGGCACGCCTACTATTGTAATAGGCTTTAATGAAAAAATTGCTTGGTCGCTTACCAATGCTTATACCGATGCTTCCGATTTTTTCCAAATTCGTTTCAAAGACGATAAGTTGGACGAATATTGGCACAATGGTACTTGGAAAAAAACAATGACACGCAAAGAAACTATCAAGGTAAGAGGTTTAGAAAAAGAAATACCCGAGTACATTCGTTACACACATCACGGGGCTATTATTTTGGAAACCCCCGCCAAATTGGTTGCAGGTGAGCCGAATAAACTCTATTCTTTGGAAGTCCCTTACAGACACGCTTTACGTTGGACAGCCCACGACACTACCACTAACGAAATTATTGCTTTCTACAAACTCAACCGAGCTACCAATTACAGAGAATTTCAAGAGAGCTTTACGACTTTTGGCTATCCTACTCAAGTAGTGGCATATGCCGATGCCGATAAAAACATTGCTTTGCAAGTGATTGGCAAAATTCCTTTACGTTGGAATGGGCAAGGCAAGTATGTTTTAGATGGTTCTAATGCCGCTTACGAATATCAGGAGTTTATTCCTTATAGTCAGAACCCCAAAGTTTTTAACCCCGAGCAGCAATATGTAGCTTCTGCAAATCAACTTATCACCGATACACTCACGTATCCGTATTACTTGGGTTACGAGTATGTTTCGCCCGAAAGAGCTATTCGTATCAATGAACGCTTGCGTTCTTGGGCGAAAGTGAAATATGAACAAATGCGAGAATTGCAAAATGATGTTTTGGGCATACACGCTCGCGAGTTGCTTCCTGCTTTGTTTTTGCTTTTAGATAGCACAAAAGTTTCAAAGGAGGGACAAAAAGTTTTGCAAATCCTAAAAAAGTGGGACTACCTCTACAAAGCCGAATCGCTTGGAGCTACTTGTTTTGAGGTATGGTATGATGAACTTCGCAAAGCCATTTGGGCTGATGAATTGGGTAGTATTTCACATTATCCTGCCACCGACCAGCTGATTAGGCTCGTTTTGAAAGATACAGCTTCCCATTGGATTGATAACAAAAACACCAAAGATATCAAAGAAACTTTGAAAATGCTTGTACAAGAAAGTTTTGAAAAAGCCACCCAAACATTGCAAGGTAAGCATCAGGGCAATGATGAAAATTGGGCTTGGGGCAAATACAAAGGCTTTGAACTGAAACATTTGCTTATCCCGAATTTGGGTATCAAGAACCTTGTTACATCAGGCTCTAAACGTACCGTAAATGCCACTGGTAGCGACCACGGACCTTCGTGGCGTATGGTAGTGCTATTAGGTGCAAATACCCCTAAGGCTTATGGGATTTATCCGGGCGGGCAGTCGGGCAATCCGGGCAGTTTTTACTACGACAATATGGTAGAAAATTGGCGTTTGGGCGAGCTGGAAGAGTTGATTTTCCTTAAAAATACCCAAAGCCGTAACCCAAAAATTCTGACCAAAATTGTAATGGAGAGAAACTGATGCAAAAAATCGTCATCAAAAAGTTTGGTCCTTTACAAGAAATTGACCTTGATGTCAAAGATGTAATGCTTTTTATAGGTTCGCAAGCTACGGGTAAAAGTACCATTGCTAAAACAATTTTCTTTTTCAAATCCCTAAAAGACGATTTGTATAAATTTTTTGTAGAATCTTTTGAAAAAAATAATTTTGATAAGCCATTAGGCAGTTTTGCTAGAGCCATTCGGCAAAAATTTCTCAATTACTACGGAGCAAGTACGTATCTTGAAAATATTGAGTTGCAATACTTTTATAGCCAAGAAGTATGGATAAAAATAGATTTAGAGAAAAATAACAAATTCATAACCCCACAATTCAGTAAAATTTTCAGAGATTTTTTTAATGAATTATCATCAGATATACAGAGTTTTGCCCAAAAATACCATAGTCGGAACATATCCTTGCTTTCCAGCAAAGATTTGCAGGAGATGGCAGAACAAAAAAATTATTTTTTCAAAAAAATGCTAGAGACTTGTGAAGGACTTTTTCAGGATAGCCGAGAACTTATCTTTATACCTGCGGGCAGAAGTCTGTTAGCAGTGCTATCAGAACAATTACAAAATATAAAAACCCGAAATTTAGATTTTCTTACCCGAAATTTTCTTGAAAAAATTAGTCTAATTAGACCTTTTTTCAGAAAATCCTTGCAGGAAATTTCAATGGAAAGAAAAGAGTTTTATGGATTAGAAAAGGAGCAAATTAAAAGGTTAGACCTTGCCATTGCAACCATTGAAAAAATATTAAAAGGGCGTTATCAGTCGGATATTGGCGGAGAGAGAATTTTTTATAGCAAAAATCAATATGTCAAGCTCAATTTTGCTTCATCAGGGCAACAAGAAATTTTATGGATTTTGCTCTTACTATTTCTTGCAATTTTAGAAGGTAAAAGTGTATTTGTGGTTATTGAAGAGCCAGAGGCACATCTTTTCCCTGAAACTCAAAAGGAAATTGTTAATTTAATAGCGTTGTTAGTGAATCAGACTGCTTCGCAAGTTATCATAACAACGCATAGTCCTTATATTTTGGCATCCTTGAATAATTTAATGTTGGCACATAGAGCCGCAAAGTTCAATCCGGAAAAAGTGGCTGAAAAAATTTCCAAAGAATTTTGGTTAGAAAACTCGCTTATTTATGCAGGTTTAGTAGAAAAGGGAAAAATAAACGATATTCTTGATAAAGAGCTTCATTTTATACAACAAGAAAAATTAGATGCTATTTCGCAGGTTATCAATGAGGAATTTGATTTTCTATTTCAAATTGAAAATTCATAAAAAAGATGTCTTGCCAGCCTTTTGTAAAATGCTATGATTTCGTAGCCGAAAAGCGAAAAATTGTAACTTTTACCGATAAAAATTCTAAAACTACTTTTATTTTTGAAAATGAAAAGCAAGATGAACTTACCAAATATCGTGTAGATGGCTGTTTGATTGATGAAAAGGACTCAAAATGTGATTTTTTATTGCTAAATTGCACGCAACAAAAGTCTTATTTCATTGAGCTAAAAGGTTCAGATTTGCTGAAAGCAATCGCCCAAATTGAGCGTTCTATTGAAGTTTTGCATAGCCATTTTCAAAATTTTGCCGTTGAGGCAAGAATTGTGCTTACACGTACCAATACAACAGACCTCAAAAGCACCAAACTTGTAAAATTTGAAAAAAAGTTAAAAGAATTAAATGGTAGCCTACGAAGGCAAAATAAAGAAATGAGAGAAATCAATTAGCCTAAAACTTTTTCTAATGAAATACAAACGAATACTTTTGAAACTTAGTGGAGAAGCTCTTGCAGGCGATAGGCAGGAGTATGTTATCAATCCGCAGATTTTGGAGCGTTATGCCAAAGAAATCAGAAAGGTGGTAGAAAAAGGCGTACAAGTAGCTATTGTAGTAGGGGGAGGCAATATTTACAGAGGTTCGGAGGCAAATGTTTCGGGTATTGATAAGGTACAAGGCGACTATATGGGAATGCTCGCTACTGTTATCAATGGAATGGCTCTGCAAAGTGCTATTGAAAAGCAGGGTATTTATACTCGTTTGATGTCCGCCATTCGGATAGAGCAAGTGTGTGAGCCTTTTATCCGCCGAAGAGCTATTCGCCATTTAGAAAAAGGACGTGTCGTGATTTTCGCCGCTGGCACAGGTAATCCTTACTTTACTACCGACTCCGCCGCTTCTTTACGTGCCATTGAAATTGAAGCCGAAGTAGTGCTCAAAGGCACCAAAGTAGATGGCATCTATACCGCAGACCCAATGAAAGATGCTACGGCTACTCGGTATGCCAATCTTACTTTTGACGAGGTGTATCAGAAAGGCTTGAATGTAATGGATATGACAGCTTTCACGCTTTGCAAAGAAAACAATTTGCCGATTATTGTGTTTGATATGAACCAAGAAGGAAATCTTTTGCGTATCGTAGAAGGCGAGGAGGTGGGAACTCTCGTGGCTATGGAAGCCAATTAGTTGTAAAACAAAGGCTTGTATCTTATTGCTTACAGAAAAATCAGTTTTTAATTTTTCCAAAATAGTGTATTGTATGTACAATTTTACTCTTTTTTTGCACTCTTGGTCGCGTTGGTTAGTTTTAATTTTGGCAGTAATTGCTATTTTCAAGGCTATGGCGGGTTGGCTTGGTAAGCAACCATTTAGCAAGCAAGATAATATTTTGGGAGCGTCTTTTGTGGGTTCTATGCACTTGCAACTGCTTTTAGGCTTGATTTTGTACTTCTTTTTAAGCCCTATGGGACTTAACGCTATCCAAACGGTAGGAATGAAAGAAGTAATGAAAAGCCCTTTGTATCGCTATTGGGCAGTAGAACATCTGACAACAATGCTTCTGGCTGTGATTTTGGCACAAGTGGGCAGAATACAAAGCAAAAAAGCCTCTACCGATTTATTAAAGCATAAAAAAGCCTTCATTTTTTATACGATTGCTCTTGTGTTGGTTTTGAGCCGAGTGCCTTGGGATAGGCTGGGTAGAGGATTGTAATATTTGCTAATTATTTACGTTCAAAACGTTGGGAGTTTTGAAGTTCAACACTTTAGGAACTTGCCTGATAGCAATTATCTAAAATCCTGTTTCCTTACTGCAAATTAGACCTAAACAATTACAAATTTTGAATAGCAGTTTGGTTGGGTATAAAAATGTGGGGTTTGCTTCTTTTTCAACCATAGAGAGGCAAATTCCTTTTTTTGTTTTGCTTTTGCTTCTTTTTTCAGAAAAGATATTTGCCCAAAAAGTCTTAAAACTACATTTTCGACCATTTCAGGCTTATTCTTATCAAGAAAAATTTCCCGATTCGGTTTCAAGAGAAAGCTATTTGCAAAATTTTTTGCAAGAAATCAGGCAAAAAGGCTTTTGGTATGTTCGTATTGGAGAAAAACAATATCAAAATGAAACTTTGCTTGTAGAAATACAAATGGGTGAGCGTATTCATTGGAAAGAGCTACGTCAGGGAAATGTAGAAAAGACTTTTTTGGAAAAAATCCATCTTGCCAATTTCTCTCAACAGCCTTTTGATTATGAGGAGTTTCGCAAAATTACCGAAAAAATTCTTTCAAATGCCGAAAACAAGGGCTATCCCTTTGCTCAAGTGTATTTAGATAGCCTGCAAATAGAAAACAATCAGGTATCGGCAAGTTTATTGATGCAAAAGGGCTTTTTTGTAACTTGGGATACAATAAGCCTGAAGGGTAATTTGAAAATCAAGCGTAAATTTTTAGAAAAATACCTTCAAATCCGAAAAAATGAGCCTTACAGCCAGCAAAAACTTCAAAAAGCAGAAAAATTACTCAAAAATTTAGGATTTGTAACTTTTCATAAACCTACTGAAATTGTCTTTGAAAGTCAGCAGGCGAAACCTGTTTTTTATCTCAATCAGGGGCAGAGCAATGCCATAGACGGAGTGCTTGGTTTTATGCCCAATGAACTCGCCCCGCAACAACTCTTGCTTACAGGGCAAGCTCAAATTCGCTTACGAAACCTATTCAATTCAGCCAAAAGCCTTGAATTAGAGTTTCAGCAAACCAAACCTCGCCACCAGTTGCTTAATGTTTTTTACAAACACCCCGTTCTTTTGGGTTCTCGCTTGCAAGGAGAATTTGATTTCAAACTCTTACGAGAAGATACCAATTTTGTCAATATTTATCGGAACATTCGTTTCGCCTATCTTTTGAACGAAAAATCCTTTTTGAAGTTTTTTGGTGGTTGGCAAACCTCACAAACAGGTTTTACACCCAAACCCAACAATCCTTTACCTCTTAGCCAAGAAACACGCTACAATTTCTATGGAATAGGTTACGAATGGAATAGCACGGACAATCTTTTTTTACCTAAAAATGGCTTACACTTTTTTGGGCAGGTGCAAATAGGCAACAAAATAATTACACCTATTCCTTTTCTACCCGATAGCCTTTACCAAAATATTGAACTCAACTCTTTACAAACGGCTTTGGAAGGGCAGTTTCATTACTACAAAATGCTTAATCGCAAAAATGGTATGTATGCACGCTTGGGGGGAGCAAAGTTATTTAATCCGAATTTGGTGCAAAATGAATTGTATCGTTTGGGGGGCTTGCTCAATTTGCGAGGGTTTAATCAGAATTTTTTCTTTGCCTCGGCTTACTTGCTTGGCACTTTGGAATACCGCTTTTTTTGGGAAGAAGAAGCCTATTTTTTCTTTTTCTACGACCAAGCCTTTTTGCAAACGCAAATTTTACAAAATCGCTCACAAGAAACCCCTTTGGGCATAGGCGGGGGGATTAGCTTTCGCACCAAAGGGGGGATATTTAACCTAACGTATGCTTTGGGAAAATCTGAAACTCAAAATTTGAGCGTAGCTAAATCTAAAATACACTTCGGATTTACAAGCAGATTTTAGAAGCGTTTCAAACTCGTAGAGCGAAACTCTCCGTCAGTAATTTGCAATTCTGCTCCCGAGTCATTGACTACCGTACCATAAAACTTTCCTGCATAAACCTTTTGCACCGTATCTATTTCGGTAATAGTGAATTTGCCATTTTTGAAAGAGTAAGTATCAAAGGTGTTGCTATATTTGGGATAATAAAGACCATAAGCCTTGTTCGGGCTATTGGTAGCTCCTGTAAGTAAGAGGTCGTATTCGCCTACTTGGGTGGCATTTACATTGATGTTGATAGTTTTTTCGTTTTGGTGCATATTGCTGGTGATATTGCAGGTAAGCATAGAGCCTACAAGATTGCCGTAGCTTGCATTCCAAGCAGAAGTTTCTACCAATACGCCATTGACTTTGAAACGCACAAAGCTATTGGGGTTTGTGCTTGGCTCATTGTTGCTTTTTTTGCCACAAGCAGAAAGAATACTAACGAAAACGACAAGAGAGAGGATTTTTTGAAACATAATTGTGAGATTTAAGGGTTAAACTTACGCCAAACTAACATCAAAATTTGTGCCAAAGTAAAAAAAGCCTTTCCACAAGAAAGGCTTTTTTCCGTATGAAAAAGTGTTAAACAGGTGTTTGAATAACCAAGTATCTATTCTCGTACATAGATACTTTTTCCGCTGTAAAGGTAACCAAAAAATTAGCAAAAAAGTTAAAAAAAATCTTGAATTTGTCCTAAAATGCTTACAGGCGTTAAAATAAGCACAATTTTGGGATAAAATTTAGGTTACATTATCAATTTGCCAAATATTGATGGTTCTATCATCACTGCCGCTCAGAAGCCACTGAGTAGCTTTGTGCCAAAGCAATTTATTGATAGAAGTGCCGTGTCCGGCGTGGCGGGCTTTATCAATTACTTTCAGCAGTTTGAATGTTTGACTATCCCAGATTTTAATAGATTTATCCATACTGCCCGTAGCAAAATACTTTCCACAAGGGCTACTAACTATATGATTGATAGCAAACAAGTGGGCAGGAATATCCTCTACGAGAGTATAGTTTTGGGCTATATCCCATATTTTTAGGTGGGCATCTCTTCCGCCACTGATGAGGTATTTTCCACAAGGGCTATACATCAGCGAAAAAACCGAATTTTTATGAGCTTGCCATTCGTACAAGCGTTTTTTTTGCTTTACATCAAAAACTCTGATATGATAATCGCTGTAACCTACGGCTAAATGCCTATTTTCGGGGTGCAAAGCTAAAGAGCGTGCAGAAAGCATACTATCCAGAAAGGTGTGCTGAATACGCCAATTTTCTATATCAATCATTTGCACAGAGCCATCGGCATTGGCGGCGAGCAGATAGTTTTCGTAGTGTTTGAGGTCAAAAATAGCATTTGAGGTGGTTTTAAGTGTTTTTTTTTCTCGCATTTGGTTTATATCAATCCAATGCAAGCCTTGCATATTTTGCCCAATAATGAGGGATTCGTATTGAGGAATACTGAGTAGAGCATAAACAGAATGAGGAACTTGTGCAACCAACTTGCCAATTTCGGGCTTTTGTAAGTCCCAAATGGCGATGAGACCATCGCCACCAGCCGAAAAAAAATGATAGTCGCTAATACCTTTTTCCAAACTATACACACAATCGCGATGCCCCGTGAGGGTATTTATTTTCTGAGCATTGAGCCTTTTCATTGAAATACTTTTTTGCTACAACAACAAAAAAACCTCATAGGTTTGCAAGCCTATAAGGTTTTGGTAAAATGACTATAAGTTTGTAGTAAAATTTACATTCAAAAATGCAGAAGGTTTGAAGGTTCAAGAGTTTGATAGTTCAAAGTCTTGTTTCTTTCCTCTGTGGAAGGTTTATTAAGAAGCATCGGCTTCGTTTTCATCAGCATCTGTTTCGCCCGTGATGCCCTGTTTCCACTTTCTATAACGGGCAGAAATTTTACGGGCAATTTTTTCGTAATTTTTCCAATTATCCTCTACGTGGTAAATGGAAGGCAAATCGGCGGCAAGGGTTCTTTCGTAGTCTTTTTTGTATTTACCACTTTGGTAATAATACTGACAAAATTCGTTTCCTTCTTCATTGAAAAGCTCCGAACCCAAATAGCCGTCCCATACAGCACTGAGAATTGAGCAACTGATTTGCCTACGGCGAAAACGCAAAATTTGTAAAGCCGCTTCTTCTTCAAAGAAATCGCTGTACAAATCATTTTCGCAAATCCAGCCTAAAAACATTCCTATATGTACATACGCCTGCTCAATAGGCAAGACACTGGGAAAGTTTCCTAAAAAATGATGCTTGGCTCTATCGTAAATGAAATTTTTATGCTTATTGGATTGAGATAAGACCGCCATACGTGTATCTTTTTAGCAATTCAAATTTAATAATTTTTTTTGAAAAAAATCAAATTTTTCTAATTTTTTTCGCAAAAAAGAAAAATTGAACGCAAATCTCCCTGTTTTTAAGGCTCATTTTTTACACTTATGAAAATTTTTGCAAATTTTTTTTGCAAAAATGAATTATTTAGAAAAATTCTACAATGCGATTTTCTCTTTTAATCTTTTACAAACTATCCTCAAATACCCTACTCTTGCTTGATAGCTTTGATTTTTTCTTGTAAAGTTTTCTGAATTTGCTGAGTGTTTTCTTGAAAATCTGTTTTGAGGTTAAAATAAAACTTGATTTTGGGTTCTGTACCCGAAGGGCGAACAGAAATTTTTGTGCCATCGGCAGTGAAAAACTGCAAAACATTTGATTTTTCGTCAAAATCCAACTTTTGCTCCTGATTTCTCTGCAAGTCTTTTTCCGTAAGGCTCTGATAATCTTTTACTTTCAGAATAGGCGAGCCTGCAAGCATTTGAGGGGGATTCTGACGAAAACTTGTCATCATATTCCTGATTTCTTCCATTCCTGCAATGCCTTTTTTGGTAAGTGAAACTAGGGCGTCCTCGTACCAGCCAAATTCTTTGTAAATATGCAAAAGCATAGCGTATAAACTACCGTAGTTTTCTTGTGCGTAGGCGGTCATTTCAGCAATAAGGGCACAGGCAGAAATGCCGTCTTTATCTCTGACAAAATCACCTATCAAATAACCATAACTCTCTTCGCAACCCGCTATGTAGGTAGTTTTTCCTTCATTTTCACGCATTACAGAGGCTATGTATTTGAAGCCCGTGTAGGTATTGTAACACTTTACACCAAACTTTTCTGCAATGGCATCAATGAGTTCGGTAGTAACGATAGTTTTCACAATGTATTCTTTACCTTGCAGTTTCTCAAGTTTTTGCCACATTGTAAGCAAATAATACATCAGAAGCACCCCTGTTTGGTTGCCATTGAGCAAAACGAAATTGCCTTGCAAGTCTTTTACAGCAATACCTACTCGGTCGGCATCGGGGTCGTTGGCAAGCACCAAATCAGCATTGATTTGTTTTGCCTTTTGCAGGGCAAGTGTGAGAGCTTCGGCTTCTTCGGGATTCGGATATACAACCGTAGGGAAATTTCCATCGGGTTCGGCTTGTTCTTGAACGATATGAACATTCTGAAAGCCAAATCTTTCCAAAACTTTGGGAACAAGCGTAATACCTGTGCCGTGTAGGGCAGTATAAACGATGTTCAGATTTTTATACTTTTGGTTCAAATCGGCATTGAGCGAAAGTTTTTGCACTTCTTGAAGGTATATTTCGTCAAAAGTTTCATCAATATAAGAAATGAGGTGGCTTTGAGGATTGAAACAGATGTCCTGAATTTTTACTTTCTTGACTTCGGCAATAACACCTTCGTCGTGAGGTTTGACGAGTTGAGAGCCATCAGCCCAATAGGCTTTGTAGCCATTATACTCTTTGGGGTTATGCGAAGCAGTAAGCATCACACCACTCTGGCAACCCAAATGGCGAATAGCAAAAGAAAGCAAAGGCGTAGGACGTAAAGATTGAAACATAAATACTTGCAAACCATTTGCCGAAAAAATATCAGCTACAATTTGAGCAAACTCTCGGCTTTGTTTGCGGCTATCATAAGAAATAGCAACTTTGATAGGTTCGGTAAAGGTTTTTTTCAAATAATTGGCAAGTCCTTGGGTAGCAAGTCCAACGGTGTATTTATTCATTCGGTTGGTGCCAATTCCCATAATGCCTCGCAAGCCCCCCGTGCCAAATTCTAAATCTTGAAAAAAGGCTTCTTGCAATTCTTGTGGGGCATTTTGTTGCATTTCTGCAATGATTTGGCGAGTGGCTATATCGGTATGAGCGAGCCATTCTTGGATACGTTCTTGCATACAATTTACTGAATTTTGGTACAAAATTTGATTTGCACAAAAATACAAAATTCGTTTTTCTTTACGAATTACCCCAAACTTTTTGTAAATTTGGAAACTTCACTAATTCAAAAGCACCGATGAAACACCTATCTACTTTAGTATTATTTTGCTTGCTTTCTTTTGCAACCTTTGCTCAAAAATGGCAAGAATTGAACGAGCAAGGCAGGCAACTTCGCAAAGAAAAAAAGTATAACGAGGCAATCAGTGCCTTTGAAAAGGCACTCGCCAAATTAGAGCCTAAAAGTAAAAATTATGCGATTGTGATGAATAATTTGGCTCTTACGTATGATGATATGCAGAACTTTGCCAAAGCCGAAGAGTGCTATAAGCGTGCCGCTGATATTTACAAAGCTACCGTAGGCGAAAAAGATGCCAATTATATCACTACCATTGAAAACTTGGGCTATCTGTACCAACAGCAAGGTAAATTTACTTTGGCAGAAGAGTATTATTCGCAGGCTTTGGCTCTCAATAAAGAAGTGCTTGGCACAAAAGACCCTCGCTATGCAGAGGCTCTGGAAAGTCTTGCCAAACTTGCCGAAAAAGCAGGCAAACGCGACCGAGCCGAAGCCCTCTACATTGAGCATCTCAAATTGCAGAAAGATAATTTAGGAGAAAAGAACCCTGCGTACGCGGCGGCTATGGAGAATTTGGCTAAATTTTATCAGAATGAGGGTAAATTTACGCTTGCCGAAGATTATTTCAAAGATGTTATCAAAATTCGCAAGCGAAATAAGCAAGAGCAAAGCCCCGAATATGCCAATACACTCAATAATTTAGCTATTCTCTACAAAGTTTCGGGCAGACCCGCCCTTGCCGAAACTACTTACGAAGAGGCTCTGGGCATTTACAAAACAACTTTGGGCGAAAAAAGCTCGGCGTATGCCACAATAGTAAAAAACTTGGCTGATTTGTACTTTATGCAAGCCAAATATGCCAAAGCTGAGGAGTATTACAAAATTTCCCGAAATATTATCAGAGAAAACGTAGGTGATAAGCACCCCGATTATGCCCTTGCTCTGAAAGATTTGGGTAAAATTTATTACATTCGTAGCGAGTACGCCGAAGCAGAAAAGGTTTTTACACAAGCCATAGACATTCTAAAAGTACGTGGCAAGAACAATCGGGAGTATGCCTCGCTTATCAATGATTTGGCAAACATTTATCGTATGCAAGGGCTTTTGGATAAAGCAGAACCTTTGCTCGCAGAGGCTATTCAAATCAACAAAGAAATTTACGGCACCAAGCACCCCGATTATGCTCGTTCATTGTACAATTTGGCTCTCTTGTATGCTCGTAAAGATGGACAAAGCGAACGAGTTGAAAAAATGTATCAGGAAGCCCTTGCCGCTTGCCGCGATAACCCAGCCGATGCCCAACTCTATAGCTCAGTGCTGAATGCCCTTGCCAATATTTACAACAACAAAGGCGAATTTGAAAAGGCGGAGCCACTCTATCAAGAAGGCTTAAAAATTGCAAGAAAAAATTTAGGTAAAAAACACCCCGCGTATGCACGCTCTTTGAACAATTTGGCTGTAATGTACCGACAGAAAGCTAAATTTGAAAAAGCGATTGAACTTTTTACCGAAGTAGCTCAAATCCGAAAAGAAACCTTGGGCGAAAAGCATTTAGAATATGGCAGAACTTTACGTAATATCGCCGAATTGTATTACGTTCAAAAACAATACGAAAAAGCCGAGCCCTACTACACAGAAGCTAATCGCATTTTTTTAGACCAAATTCGCAAAAACTTTGCTACGCTTTCTGAAAAAGAAAAGGAAGTTTTTTTCAAGTATTTTCAGCAATCTTTTGTGATGTTCCATTCTTTTATGCTCTTGCGTAAAGATGCTAACTCCAATTTGATAGAAGAAGCCTACAACAACCAGCTGGCTATCAAAGGAATTATGCTTTCGGAGCAAAATCGCTTGCGAAATATTATTCTCAAAGGCAAAGACCAAGAACTGACTCGCCTTTATCAAAAATGGCAAGCTAAAAAAGATTCTTTGGCTCAAATTTATATGAAAAACAATGAAACTGATAGTGTGCGTATCAATACAGAACCTTTGGAAAAAGAAATAGAGGAAATAGAAAAGCAACTTTCGCTCAAATCGGCACTTTTTGCTCAAACCCAACAAAAAAAATTTACCACTTTCAAAGAAGTGCAAAGTGCCTTAGGACTAGACGAGGTAGCGGTAGAAATTGTGCGTTTTCAAAAATTTGACTACCGATTTACAGACAGCATTTATTACGTGGCTTTTGTAGCGTCCAAGAACTATGCCAAGCCGCAGTTAGCTTTCTTATGGCGTACTACCCCGAAAATAGAGCAAGAAGAACTTGCGTTTTATCGCAATTCTATTCGTACCCGCAAAGAGGATTTGGCATCTTACGACCTATTTTGGAAGCCTATTGAACAGAGAATTCGTGAAATCAATCCCAATGCTAAAAAAGTATATTTAGCTTGTGATGGGGTGTATTATGCTATCAATCCGAATACACTTTTGAACCCTGAAACTAAAAAATATTTGATAGATGAACGCCCCGTGCAGATTGTAATTAGTACCCGAGATGTAGTAAAATTAAAGAATAGCTCACAGAATTTTACTTTGAAAAATGCTATCTTGTTGGGCTATCCCGACTACGAAGAAGATGAGGCAGATGGGGTTACAGCCCCTTTGGATACGCTTAGATTAGCCGAATTAGATGATATGACCCGCTACCGAAGCACTGTTGTAAATTTGCCCGGTACCAAAAAAGAAGTAGAAGCTATTGAAAAAATCTTAAAAACTAAAAACATAGAGGCTCAAAAACTTACAGACAAAAAGGCGAATGAAAGAAGCATAAAAGATGCTCATAGCCCAAGTATTTTGCATATAGCTACTCACGGCTATTTCTTGGAAGATATAGAAGAAGATTTGAACGAGGCAAAAACAGGGGAAAACAAAATAAAAAATCTCAATCCGCTCATTCGTTCAGGGCTTTTGTTGGCGGGGGTACAAAAAACCTTGCGAAAAGAAAAAAAGCCTAATGAAGATGGAATGCTCACAGCTTTTGAGGCACAGACCATAGATTTAGGCGAAACGGATTTGGTTGTTCTTTCAGCTTGTGAAACAGGGGCAGGGGAAGTAAAAAATACCGAAGGAATTTTCGGCTTACAAAGGGCTTTTCAAGTGGCGGGTGCTAATGCTGTGGTTACCAGCCTCTGGAAGGTAGATGATGCCGCTACGGAGTTTCTGATGACCAATTTCTATGCTTCTTGGTTAAAAGGAGCAAATAAATATGATGCTCTGCATAATGCAATGAAAGAAACTCGCAAAAAATTCCCACAACCTTACTTTTGGGGGGCTTTTGTAATGGTAAATAATTAGTCCTTCTTGCTTGCTTGCTTTGTGAGTGGCAAAGTCGCTACAATAGCGACCTTGCCGCTTGCCATAATTTTTTATTTAACACAAATTACAAAAATAAAAATATATGTTTATATTTGTGATTATTTTTCAAAATATAACCTTATGAGATACAGAAATAATTTTTTCGCATTTTTTATCTTATTTTTTTCGTTTGGTTTTGCTTTGGCTCAAAATGGGCGAACCAATGAGTATAATACCATAGGCTGGTACAACTATTTTGGCACTTTTGGGCTTTCTAAAACTTGGAGCATCCATACTGAATATCAGTGGCGGCGTACCGAATGGATAAACGCTTGGCAACAAAGCCTCTTGCGTGTAGGGTTGAATTACCAATTGCACCCCAAAGTACAGCTAAGAGTTGGCTACGGCTGGATTGAAACTTTTCCGTATAGCCAAACGCCTATCAATACTTTTGGCAAAGATTTTACGGAACATCGGCTTTTTCAGGCGGTTACACTCACAGATAAACTGCCTCGTGTAGATGTTTTGCATCGTTTTATGTTGGAACAAAGGTGGCTCGGGGCTTACTCTGATGCAACTTTGCAAAAAGAAGATAGGTATATTTTCCTCAATCGTTTGCGATATATGTTTCGCTTACAAGCACCACTCGCAAAAGAGCCGAATACTGCATTTCCTTATGCGGCTATTTATGATGAAATTTTTATAGGCTTTGGAAAAAATTTAGGTGAAAATATTTTTGACCAAAATCGTTTGGGAATACTGCTTGGCTATCAGTTTGATAAGCGTTTCAAAGTAGAAGGTGGATTTTTTAATCAGATACTCTTGCTGGGTAGGGAAGTGAATGGCGTAAATATCTTGCAAAACAATACGGGTATTATCCTAAACGCTATCTTTAACATTTCTTTGCAAAAATCTACCCAAGATTAAAAGTAATGTTTTTGTCTAATTTGATTTGCATCAGGAAAACAGGAAGCAGGAAAAAGGATTCGGCACACCTGAACGTAAATCATTACGACTAAAAAACAAAAACCTATAAGAGTTGAGCTATTCTTATAGGTTTTGTGTTTTACTTCAAGGTTTCTTTCACTTGGTCAAGGGGTACGATTTCTTCTTTGAAGATATATGCCCCTGTTTTTTCAGACTTTACTGCCTTGATTACTTTTGCAAAGTTTTTGGCATTGGGGTCTTCTTTTTTCAAGGTCGCAACTACTTTCTTTGCCATTGCTGTAAGGTTTTAAGGTTACTTAATTTCTTTGTGAATAGTGTACCTTTTGAGAATAGGGTTGTATTTTCTCAATTCCAAGCGTTCAGGGGTATTTTTTTTATTTTTGGTAGTAACATAACGAGACATACCCGGCATACCCGATGCTTTGTGTTCGGTACATTCTAAAATTACTTGCACACGATTTTCTTTTTTCTTCGCCATTGCCGTAAAATTTTAATTTTTTGTATGCTTTTTCCAAATGAGTGGCAAAGATACAAAAAAAATTTTAATGCACAATTTTTTTGTAAAATTATTGTTGATTTTTCTCTTCCAAAAGTTGCAGTTTTCTTTCCAAATATTTTACCTTATCTTCCAGTTGAATTTCTTTCACTTTGCTTTCGGTAATATCTGTTCCTACCCAAAAAATACTTTCAATTTCGCCTTTTTTATCTTTTACGCTAGCAATGACCATTTTTACATAACGGAAACCAAAATCAGCAGTTTTGAGCACTACCAGACCTTCGGCGATACTTCGGTTTTCAAGCTCGGCAAGTAGCGACTTGTAGTCCCAACGTCCTAAAATTACTTCGTCTATGTGGTGCCCGATGTAATCCAATTTGGCAATTTTGAGGTCGTTCATTGCATATTCGTTCATATCTTTGATATGCAAATGGCTATCGGTTTCAAAAACCAAAAAGGAATGTTCAAGCACGGTATTTTTGAAGCCCGCTGTTTTTTGATTTTCTTGGTCGCGAACTTCTTGCAACATTTTGCTTGTAATATCAGTACAAACACAAGTTACTTTTTGTAAATTGCCTTCCTTATCCAAAACAGGGAAAAATGAGGCTCTCATCCAAATTTCAGAGCCATTTTTGCGTAAGCGTTTGATAACTTTTTCAATATAATTGCCTTGCGAAAGTTGAGCCCAAGCCAAACTAAACTCGGCAGGGTCGGAATCTTTGGGGGCATAAAAACTGCGGTGTTGCCCAATAACTTCTCGGCGAGTATAGCCTGTAATTTCCAGAAAGTTATCATTGACATCAATAAAATAGCCGTGCCTATCCAATTCGGCAACAATAGTAGCTTTCTGAATAGCTTGCACGAAAGCCGCCATATCGGCGTTGCGTTGTTCAAGTGCCTCTCTGTCGGCTATGAGCTGAGCCATACTTTGCTCCATAGCCACTTTTTGAGCCGACATTTGCTCTATCTCTTGGCTGGAAGATGCCAGCAATAGACGTGTTTCTTCATTGGATTTGATAGAAGAAATAGCAGAAGCAATATCTTCGGCAATCACCTCTAAAAAGTTCTTTTCAGTTTCGGTAAGTAGGTTGAGTGAAGCTACTTCCAATACCCCAAACACCTCGCCGCTTACTTTGATAGGCACAAGTAAAATAGAACGAGGAGCCTCTTCGCCCAAACCCGAAGCAATATGAATGTAATCTTTGGGAACTTTGAGCAAATAAATACTTTCGCCTTCTTGCCAGCATTGCCCAACAAGCCCTTGTCCTACATAAATTTGTTGTTTGATATATTTCTTTTTATCCAAAGCATAAGCCGATTTTAGCTCTAAATAAGGGGTTTCGCCTTCACTACTGCTGCTAATAATGTAAATGCCGCCATATTGTCCTTTTACATATTTTACGGCATTGCGAACCAAATTATCATAAAGCTTTTGAGGGTTTTCGGTATCGCGGAGAATATCGGCAAAGAGCGTGAGTCCTTCGTTGAGCCAGTTTCGGATATTTTCTTGCTCCGATACGTTTTTCAGACCTTCTTGCATTTGCAAGAAAGCTGTTCCGAGTACGCCCTTATCATCAAATACGTGCAGTTGGGTTTCAAAGTTCCCTTGCCCGATTTGCTTGGCAAGTTCTTGGGTTTGAGATAGTTCGTAAGTGAGTTTTTCTATTTTACGCAAAATGGGGAGGGTTTCATCTTTTTCACCTTGCCACTGAATTTTGGGTAGATTGCCCTCGGCAAGTGAAAGCAAGTATTCATCAACTTCTTGCAAACGCTTGTGTATTTTTTGGTTGATGTCTTTTCCTTTCCAATACACTACTGCTATCATCAGCAGAATAAACAAAATGCCAGCAATAATGAGTAAATTATTGTGCAAATCAAGGTATTCACGCTCTAAACGAATTTGCTCTTTTCTGCCTTTGATGAGGCGGTCAATATCGGTATAAATTTTTTGTGTGATTTCAAGGATTTGCTTTTGATAGAGTTGTTTAGCATTTTCGGAAAGAACTACAAAGCGTTCAGCGTCCATTTTTGCCCCCGAAGTTGTTTCAAAAGTTTGTGCATCTTTCCCTCTAACTATTTCTACACCTTCGATGGAAGCCTCTATATCGGTATTAGCAAAAGCAGATTTGCTATCAAAAGTAGCTTCTTGTTGCTCTTCAGTGATATTGATACGTGTAGTATCGGAAGTAGCAAAATTCCCACCTGTAAAACTACCCCCTTCACGTTCTTGCTCTTCTACAATTCGGGAAATACTTCGCTGATAGCGTCTTAACTTTTCCAAATCGGTAAGGAGTGTAGCATAATCGGTTCTATCTTCCAAGAGCTTCCATTCTTTTTCATAACGCCCCAGTGTATCGGTTGTAGCTTTAATGAAGTAATTCCATATATTTTCCCTTTCAG
The DNA here is from genome assembly GCA_964654605.1 of uncultured Cytophagales bacterium. Lineage (GTDB taxonomy): Bacteria > Bacteroidota > Bacteroidia > Cytophagales > Thermonemataceae > Raineya. Next base: position 35,497 of record CAZZLW010000063.1, read on the forward strand.
AAGCAAATAGTGGATTTCTGTAAATCAGTTGGCTTTGCAATGCCGAATTGGTTTGTGTTACATATCCTTTGAGGGCTTCTAATTGCTCTTGCGAAGGATAAGCAATGCTGATGAGGTAACGTTCTCTTTCGGCAAGCTGGCTCATACGCCAAAGGAATAGACCTGTTGCCAGAGCAAATAAAGCAAACACAAGGAGCAGACCGCCTACTATTTTTCTGCGTAAAGTATAATGGGGGCTTGTAAAGAAGTTAAAGATTGTATTCTTGCGAGCCATTGCTACGATTCAAGAGGTTTGAGCGATTGAATATCCAAAAGTTTAACGCTGATTTTTGCAAATCTACAAAAATCAAGTTTAGTTCATTTTCCAAAGATACAGAAATCTTTTGGTGATTTGCAAATTTTATGAAAAAAACAAAATCCCGAAACGAAATTTCGGGATTTTGAAAAGAGTTTGACTATTTTTTACGAGGTTCAGGCACTATGGGTGGTTCGTCTTGTCCTGGCATTTTTTTCAGTGCCTCTTTTTTGGCTTCTGCTTCCACCTTGGCTCTCATTTGACGTTCTTTTTCTAAAACTTCTTTTTCTCTTTCAAGTTTATCACGAATAGTAGCTTTGGGGAGTTTTACTTTATTAACCAAATCTTGTCTTTCAGTAGGAGTATGTTCTATTTTAAGGTCATCATACAAATTTTCTTTTACTTGTGCCATTGCAATCCAATTGACTTGTACAGGTTGAGAGAAGTTATTAACACGCACTCGGAAGCCCGTAGCATCTTGGGAAATGATACTCACTACTGCCGCCTGCCCAATAGGGGTAACTGTAACTACGGGAGTAACACTAGGGTTTAGGTTTTTCTTGAATTCTGCATTGAAGGGAACAAAAACTTCACTACTATTTAGGCTTGTTACACCAAAGTCGCTGATATTTTTGTGAACTTCTTGCATACGATTCTGTTTGGCATCAAGTTCTTTTACAGCATTAATTGTTACGTAGTGCAAAGCATCAGGGTTGTAGCTATAATATTCTTTGATGCTTGCTAAATCAGAGGGTTTGTCATTGACTTCAAAAGTGCTAATAGTGTAAGGAGCTACTTCCTTCATTTCTTGAGCTATAATACCTATTCCATATTCGCCGTTAGGGGTTCGAGCTTTTCCGTTATATCTAAAATAGACTGGCTTTATTTTACGCAAAACACTTAAACCATCTTTGAAAGTATTTACATCATCTTTTAAACGGGCATCAGAGGGGACAGACCAAGAGCCACCTGTTGGTTTAGCAGCCGAGTTATTAAACAGTTGTAAGTCAAAGCCACTATCTGCATTATATTTTATAGTAACGTGAGTTACAAGGTTAAGTATTTGAAATACAATTTATTAAGAAATTTGATTATTTTTGCAATATTGTGTTTTTTGACCTCACCCCCAGCCCCTCTCCAAAGGAGATGGGAGCTATACACCTGAAAATCAAAGTTTT
>CAZZLW010000064.1:0-18006 GCA_964654605.1 uncultured Cytophagales bacterium
TACAAACAAACTTTTCCCAAAACGGCGAGGACGCAAATACACCAAAAAACGTTCCCGCCTTGTTTCCAGTAACTCTATGTAGGAAGTCTTATCTACATACACATACTCGCTGACTACTTGGGGGAAATTACTCAATCCATAAGGAAAGAAAACCTGTTTCATACCGCAAAATTTACTTTTTCTGCAAAAAACCTGACAGATTTTGTCAGGTTTTCTATCATTTTGGAGTTTAATGACTCATTTTTTTGCCTAAACTTTCCTCATAGATGCGTTTGGCTTCTTTGGTAGAAATCACTTTTTTCCCATCTACCTCAAAATCGCCTGCGGTTACTCTACCCAAAAATGTATAAGGCACTCCCTTTTTCTCCAAAAACTTTTCAAACTTCATTGTATCGCGAGGCTTGCCACTCACCGAAACAATTGCCCTACCCTGACTCTCACCAAAAAGAAAAGCATCTTTGCGATAAAGTGGCTGAGTAGCTATGCTAAAACCAAAGCCTCTCGGCAATGCCGATTCTACAAGAGCCACCCACAAGCCGCCATCAGAAATATCGTGAGCAGAACGAACAAGTTTGTTGCGAATAAGCCCCTTGATTAGTTCTTGCAATTGATATTCTTCTTCCAAACTAAATTCGGGGGCAGGCGAACCCTTTATGCCCAAATAGGAATACAAATATTCTGAGGAAGCAATGCAGTTTTTGGTATGCCCTAAAAGGTAAATCCAATTTCCTTCCTCTTTGAAGTCCAAAGTAGTTTGCCATTCTCTTTTTTCTAAAATACCTAACATTCCAATCGTTGGTGTAGGGAATACAGGGATTTCTTTGCCGTCTATGTTGGATTGATTGTAAAAACTAACATTTCCTCCTGTTACAGGTGTATTGAACTTACGGCAGGCTTTTCCCATACCTTTGATAGCCCCCACAAACTGCCAATACACCTCAGGGTTGTAGGGATTTCCAAAATTGAGACAATTGGTAATAGCCACAGGCTCTCCTCCACTGCAAACAATATTTCGGGCGGCTTCGGCAACTGCTATCATTGTGCCAATTTCGGGGTCAGCTTGTACGTAACGAGAGTTACAATCTACGGTTATCACGATAGATTTATCTGTACCTTTTACCATTACCACCGCCGCATCAGAAGGAGCGTTTGTACTTTGGTTGGCTGTTCCTACCATTGAGTCGTATTGTTCATAAACCCATTTTTTAGAGCAAATATTAGGGTGTGCAAGTAAAAATTTGGCAATTTTAGGAATGTCTTTGTCTGTAATATCAGGAACGCTATTGATATTAAATTTTTGATATTCGGCATAATAGGCAGGCTCTTTGTACTCGCGTACATATACAGGGGCACCGCCCCCCAAAACCAAACTAATCGCAGGAATTTTGGCAACCGTATCGCCCAGTATCATAAAACGCAAGATGCCTGTATCGGTAACTTCTCCAATTTGAGAGCAGTGTAAATCCCATTTTTCAAAAATAGCTTCTATTTCTTTTTCTTTTCCCTTTTCTACTACCATTAGCATACGCTCCTGCGATTCGGAAATGAGAATTTCGAAGGGTTGCATATTTTCTTGCCTCAAAGGCACTTTATCTAAGTGAATATCCATACCTACACCCCCTTTGGCACTCATTTCCGAAGTAGAGCAGATAATACCCGCCGCTCCCATATCTTGTACGCCTACTACAAAACCCGTAGCAATGGCTTCCAAAGTAGCTTCCAAAAGCAATTTTTCTTGAAAAGGGTCTCCTACTTGCACAGCGGGCAAATCTTTGATACTTTCGCCAGTAATATCTTTGGAAGCAAAAGCCGCCCCTCCTACTCCATCTTTGCCTGTTGCCGAACCCACAATATACACAGGGTTACCTACGCCTTTGGCTATGGCTCGGGCAATTTTATCTGTTTTCACAACCCCCGCCGAAAAAGCATTGACTAATGGATTTATCGTAAAGGAATCATCAAAGAACACCTCACCCCCTACGGTAGGCACACCGAAGGCATTGCCATAATCGCCAATGCCCTTTACTACCCCTTTGAGCAGAAAACGCACCCGCTCATTATCCAAATTGCCAAAGCGAAGCGAATTGAGCTGAGCGATAGGTCTTGCCCCCATCGTAAAAATATCACGATTGATGCCCCCAACTCCCGTTGCGGCTCCTTGGTAAGGCTCAATGGCTGAAGGGTGATTATGCGATTCTATCTTGAAACTTATAGCGTACCCCTCTCCTATATCCACCAAACCTGCATTTTCTTCACCTGCTTTGGCAAGCATACGAGGGGAATCTTTGGGCAAGGTTTTGAGCCAAACAATAGAATTTTTGTAAGAGCAATGCTCCGACCACATTGCCGAATAACAGCATAGCTCCGTAAAATTAGGCTTTCTGCCAAGAATTTCAACGATTTTATGATATTCTTCCTCTAAAAGTCCGAGTTTGAGGGCGGTTTCCAGTAAATCGGGACGAGTTGCCATTGAAAAATTTTTTTAGATTTGTGAAAAAACCTTTTTCAAGCCTCAAATTTCTAAAAAATTTTGAAGCCTGCAAATAATTACCGAAACTTGTAAGATTTTTCCACAGAACAAAGAGCCTACAAATTTGGTTTGCTTCAAAAAACAAAGGTAATGGAAACGATAATTCCCTACAAATCAAGTCAGAAAAGTAAAAAAGAGCAAGTCGCAGAAATGTTTGATAAAATTTCGCCTACTTACGATTTGCTCAATCGCTTGCTCAGTGCGGGTATTGATAAAAGTTGGCGAAAAAAAGCCCTCGCTATGCTCAAAAGTAGTCAGCCACAAGTTATTTTAGATGTTGCTACGGGTACAGCGGATTTAGCTATTTTGGCACAAAAAATGCTTAACCCTCAAAAGATTGTAGGGATTGATATTTCAGAAGGTATGCTGGCTTTGGGCAAAGAAAAAATACAGAAACTGGGGCTAACTGAAAAAATATCGCTTCAAACTGCCGATTCTGAAAATTTGCCATTCGCCGATAGTATCTTTGATGCTGTAATGGTATCTTTTGGTGTTCGGAATTTTGCTCATTTAGAACAAGGTTTATCGGAAATTTACCGAGTAACCCAGCCCAAAGGCAAAATAATGATTTTAGAATTTTCCAAACCTTCGGCTTTCCCTATCAAACAACTGTATCAGTTTTATTCTAAAACTTTTTTGCCTTGGCTCGGAAAACTTATTTCCAAAGACAAAGCCGCTTACGAGTACCTACCCGAATCAGTAGAGGCTTTCCCCGAAGGCAAAAATTTTGTGCAAATTCTTGAAAAAATTGGCTTCAAAAATGTAATTTGCAAACCGCTTTCTTTCGGAATTTGCTCGGTGTATATGGGCGAAAAATGATGGTTAGGGAAATAAGAAGAAGCGGGAGACAGGAAACAGGAAACAATACTAATTTACAATGCAAAACTTTAATTCTTTGAACATCAAAAATTTACACTCTTGAATGCCAAATAGTTACCAAATACTTACGATATGAAAAAAACTTGCATTGCATTTTGCTTTTATCTTTTGAGCTTAAATATGGTTTTTGCCCAAGGGCATATTACGCATTTGGACGATTATGACGAGAAGCCTATGCACTATGGTTTTGTTTTGGGGCTTAATCATAGTTGGTTCAGTATTCGCACTTCAGATTTGAATGCTTCTTCCAATTGGATTGTCAATAACAAACCAGCTTGGGGTTTTTCAGTGGGGCTTGCGGCTACCTTTCAGCCTGCTGAACTCTTGGCAATTCGTCTTTCGCCTACGGCTGTTTTTGGGCAACGTATCATTCAATTTCAAGATGCAAATACCAAACAAATCACTGAAAAAATTGTAGAAAATACCACCGCAGAGTTTCCTCTGATGCTTAAAATCAAATCTTTACGCAGGCATAATGCTCGTATGTTTATGATAGCAGGCATAAAGCCTTATTTTTCGCTTGGCACAAAAGCCTCGCAAGAGCCTGAACGCATACGCATACGCAATGCAGGTTTTGCCATAGAATATGGCTTTGGCACTGAGCGTTTTTATGAAATGTTCAAATTTGCTCCTGAAATTCGTTTTACCCATACATTGGGCAATTTACTTGTTCCCGACGATAACCAATTTACCAACCAAATACGCAGTTTGGTTTCGCATAGCGTTTCGGTATATTTGTTTTTTGAATAAAATTTGCTTTTCTTTGAGAAATTTTTTTCGGCTATGAAACTAAAAATCAGTAATGAGTTCAAAGTAGGTGTATTAGGAATTGCCTCGCTTACTTTGCTCTATTTAGGGTTTAATTTTTTGAAAGGAAAAGATTTTTTTGCCGCAAGCCATTACTACTATGCTTTGTACGATGATGTACAAGGTCTTGCCCCCGCCAGTTTGGTGAAAGTGAATGGCGTTACGATTGGCAGAGTGCTTGATGTAAAGTTTTTACAAAATGCCAAAAATCCCCGTCTGAATGGCAAAGTGCTGGTTACTATTGATTTGAACGAAAAAATCAATATGGGTAAAAATACCCTTGCTCTCATTGATAAAGACCTTTTGGGGGGCGTGAGTATTGATTTACAATTGGACTACAAAGAACCCTTTTTACGCTATGACGACACACTCAAAACAGGCATTAAAAAAAGCCTACTAAGCAGTGTGCAAGACCAAGCCAGCCCCGTACTTGCCAAAGTAGATAGCATAATGATAAAGGTCAATGATATTTTGGCTGATTTTGAAGGTATTGGTAAGAATGTAAAAAATACACTTCAAACTTTTGAAAAAACTGCTCAAACTTTGGAAGGAACTATTGCTGAAAATAGAAACAACCTTTTGGGTATTACGGGCAACTTCAAGCAACTCTCGCAAGACCTTACCCAAACCAGCAAACAATTGCCTGATATACTGAAAAAAGTAGATGCTTTTGCCGATTCTTTGCAAAAAATTCATTTCAACCAAACGCTGAATAAGGCAGAAAAAACTCTTGCCGAATTGCAAACCTTACTTGCCAAACTCAATAAAGGGGAAGGCACTTTGGGACTTTTGCTCAAAGACCAAACTTTATATGAAAACCTTACCAAAACTTCGGCAGAACTCACCAAATTGCTTATTGACTTACGCCAGAAGCCGCAAAGATATATTCGTTTGAGGTTTTAGTAATTGGTGAAAGCGTAAAAAAGAATGTTTGCCCCCATTTTGAGAGCCTGCTGACGTAGCTCTTCGGGGTTGTTGTAAATGGATTGGTCTTCCCAGCCATTTCCCAAATCACATTCGTAAGAGTAAAAACAGACTAACCTGCCTTCGTAAATCAAGCCAAAGCCTTGTGGGGGCTTGCCATCGTGTTCGTGTACTTTGGGCAAACCATTCGGAAAGCTATATTTGATATGATAAATGGGGTGATTGAAGGGTAATTCTACAAAATCCAGCTCGGGGAATACCTTTTTCATTTCTGTTCGGATATATTTATCCAAGCCGTAGTTGTCGTCAATATGTAAAAAACCACCTGCAATGAGATAACGGCGAAGATTTTGGGCTTCTTGTGGCGAAAAAGTAACATTGCCGTGTCCTGTCATATACACATAAGGATAAGAAAAAATTTCAGGACTGCCCACCTCTACCACTTCATCTTTGGGGTGCAGGTTCATACGCAAATTTTTACGGCAAAAATCAATCAGATTGGGCAGAGCTGTTTTATTAGCATACCAATCGCCACCGCCATTGTATTTAAGTTTGGCAATTTTGAGCGTAGCGGTTCTTTGAGCAAAAAGCAAATTAGCATTGAGTAGCCAACTTGCCAGAATAATGATATTAAAAAACTTTGGCATCAATTCTTTCAAGACCTGTTTTTTGTTCAAACCAACGAAGCGAATCTTGGTTTTTATCGCCTGTTTGTGTATCACAAACGAAAAATAGATAAAAAAGTTGCAAATTTTCGTCCAAACGTGTCAAAAGTTTTTCTAAACGCTCTTGGGCTTTTTGTGGTCTTTGGCAGAAATACTCTTCTCGCCAAGCGTGATAGGCTTCATCGTGCAGTTCAATAATATCTAAGGTGGCTTTATCCAAAATATATTTTTCTGCAAACTGACGAGCAATAAAAGCGTGATGATTCGCACCGATGCGGGGCTGTTTTTCATCAACTTTGTGCTTAAAAGTATCGTGAATGAGCGTAATTAGGCGTAATTTCTGGTAATCTGTTTCAGCGATTTTCCAACGTAAATTATCCACATTCGCCAGTACCTCGTGAATATGAGCTATGATTTTACCTTCGGGGTGTCCGTAACGTGGCTTTCCAAAAAATAGCCCCTCTTGCCATTCTACATCTTCTACAATGGCTCGCTCCAAATCGGAATGTATATCCAGCTCAAAATAGCCCCAAGGGGTTTGAATATATTGTAAAGTTTTTATCATAGGCTACCAAACTGCATTTTAAGAAACATTTACAAAAATACTGCCAAAAATGCAGTTTCAGAAAGTAAAAATTAGATTTTTTTCACTTTTTGAAGTAAATCTGCGATATTTTAGACTTTTCAAAGAGCGATTTTGTATTTTTCTTATTTGTAAAATTCAGCTACTTTTTGGGCTGTCCGATAAACTTCTGTAAAAGTATTGTAAAGTGGCACAGGAGCCATACGCACAACATTGGGTTCTCGCCAATCGGTAATAATACCATTTTTCAGAAGAAAATTATGCAATTCTTTTCCCTTGCTTTTGGCAAAAATAGAAAGTTGGGCGGCTCGGTGTGGCGGATTTTTGGGGGTAATAATTTCAATATGCTCCCCTGCAAGCTCTAAGAGCCACTCATAAAGATAATGCGTAAGCAAATTACTTTTCGCTACGAGCTTATCCATTGTAGCTTCCTGAAAAATTTGAAGTGATGCCTGATGTACTGCCATTGGCAAAATAGGCTCATTAGAGAGTTGCCAACCATCGGCATCAGGAATGGGTTTGAAGCCTTTTTTCATCAAAAAGCGTTCGCTTTCTATTTGCCCCCACCAACCCCCAAAACGAGGTAAATCAGCGTGATGATGCTTTTCGTGAATAAAAATACCTGAAACCCCACCTGGACCCGAGTTGAGATATTTGTACGAACACCAAGTTGCAAAATCTACTTGCCAAGCATTGAGTTCAAGTTTTACATTACCAACGGCGTGAGCAAGGTCAAAGCCTACTGTTGCCCCTACTTCGTGGGCTTTTTGGGTGATTTTCTGCATTTCAAATACTTGCCCTGTGTAATAATTCACCCCACCAAACATCACCAAAGCCAATTCATCACCTATTTGCTCAATAGCTTGCAAAATACTTTCAGTGCGTAATGTATGCTCGCCTGCAAGTGGAGCTACTTCAATGATGTTTTCATTGGGCAGAATGCCTCTTACGAGCAAATGCGTTTCCATAGCGTACTGGTCCGAAGGGAAAGCCCCCGCTTCCATAAGTACTTTGGTGCGTTTGCCCACAGGATTGTAGAAACTTACCAAAAGCAAATGCAAATTAGTGGTAAGGCTATTCATTATAGCAACTTCGGAAGGCTTCGCTCCCAAAATTTCAGCAAGCAAAGGTTTGATAGGCTTACGGAACTGCCACCAAGGTTGCTCTCCTACAAAATGCCCCTCAACACCGTATTCAGCCCATTTATTCAATTCTTTTTGTATAGCTTCGCTGGTAGCTTTCGGCTGAAGCCCCAAGGAGTTTCCACACAAATAAATTACTTCTTTTCCCTCGTGTTTGGGAATAAAAAAACGATTGCGAAAGTGCTTCAATTCATCTTGGGCATCTAAATCTTGTGCCAGAGCAAGTTTTTCAGACATAAATGATTGATTGAGTTAATTTACAAGTTTTTAGTGTATGTAAATTTTTGATTTTCAAAATTTTGAAATGGAGCTTATCCAAAAAGATACTCTTCTATTTTCTGCTTTTTGCCATTTCAAGGCTTTTTTTCATTTTTTCGCTGACTTTCGCAATTTTTTCTTTTTCTTTTTCCAAATAGGCTTTCTGCTCTTCAGGAGATTTTTTATCCCAATTTTCATCAAACTCTCTCATCCACAAATCCATTGCTTTGTAGGCATAGTCCAGTTCTTGCTGAATTTGCTTGAATTTGCCTATTTTAGCTGTATCTTTTTGTTTTTCAAGCTCTTGCAATTCCATTGTGAGTGTATCTCGGTATTTGGCAATGATATGATGAGAAGGCATTACCTCATCGTGAATAGCCATTACCTCTTCAAATAATTTTTGGTGCGGCGAGTTATTTTCTTTTTTGGTTTCACTCACCTGACAAGCCGAAAGTAAAGCTGAAAGTAAAATTAGCTTTTTCATTGATTTTTAGATTTTTAAGTTACAAAATTAAGCAATTAAAAGCATAACGCAAACAAGTAACGCCCAAAGCACAATTTTAATTTTTGAAGGACTTTCTCTGAACTTTTCCAACACTTGTATAAGGTATCTGTGTTACAAATTCTATTTTTTTCGGAATTTGAAATTTTACCAATTTATCAGCAAGCCACAATTTTAATGCTTGTTCAGTAACTCCCTGATTGGGCTTAACTACAACAAATGCCTTCAAAATTTGTCCAAAATCTTCATCTGCAACTCCTACAACCACAACCTCTGCAACAGCGGGGTGTTTGAGCATAACTTCTTCTGTGTAAATAGGATACACATTCTCCCCACCCGAAATAATCATATCATCTTTTCTTCCATAAAGAAAAACAAGTCCATTATCATCTAACCGAGCCAAATCACCAGTATAAATCCAGTCTTTGGGATTGATTGTCCAATCACTTTTGATGCATAGTTCGCCTATGCCTTCTGCATTTGGGCTATCAATACGAACTCTTACGCCTTCAATGGGTTTGCCAATAGTTGCTATATTTTTTTCTAAATCCTTGGGGTTTGCTATAATGCAAAATCCTGCTTCAGAGGAGCCATAAAGATTGTACAAAATGGTTCCCAATTTATCAATAACTTGCTTGGCTGTTTCCGTAGGCAAAGGAGCGGCACCGCAAACTATACATTTAAAAGAAGCTAATGCCTTCGTATTTTCCAAAAGCAATCTGCGAAGCATTGTAGGCACAAAAGTTGCCACCTCAATACGATATTTTTCTATACTCTCCAGCGTTTGTTTCGTTTCAAATTTCTTGCAAATATACATACTTTTTCCCAAAGCAACTGACATCAGTAGGGTAGCCAATCCGTAGCCGTGAAATATTGGAACTGCAATATAAACTGACTCATATTTATCAATCTGTAATTCTTTGATGAGAGCATAAGTGGGATAAATAAATGCTTTGGCAGAAGCCTTATGCTTGGCTGTCTTAAAACCACCTGTTGTTCCACCAGTGAGTACGATAATTTTTCCTCCAAAACCTTTCGGTATAGTATCTATTGGGGAGGCAGTTTCCAACTGATTGATATTGATTAGTTTTTTTGATATTTGCCCCGAAAGCCTATCCAAATGCTGATTTTCGCATATAATTGCCTTTAATTGGTGTTTTTCTTGTAGCGGCTGCAATTGCTCTGCTGTTATATCTGGATTGAGTAAATAAATATCTGCCCCTAAATACGAAAGAGCAAAAATAGTTTCTATTTGCTCAACAGAATTATGTAGTAATACCCCTACTTTATCTTTTTTACGAATATAGCAAGCGGCGTGCAAAACATAGGCTATTTTTTGAGTATTTTGCAAGAATTCTTTATATGTAAAATTTTTATTTTCAAAGCATATAGCAATCTTTTGGGGAAATCTATAAGCCGAATAAGCAAGTAAGGTCATCAGATTGAAGCCATACTTGTAGATGCTAATAAACAAATACCAAAATCCTTTCGGAGTAAAAACATTTAGCAGGTTTAGAATAAAAAATATTCGGCTTATCATTATCATCTTTTTTTGATGTATAAAGAACTTATCCAAGCCCAGAAGTTATTACGCCAAATACCTAATATGGTAATCGGATATGCCCACCAAGGTATAAAAAATTTTTTATTTTTTTTATAGATAGTTTTGGCAATTACAGCCGCCACTTGTTCAGGTTGCATAGCAGGAGCATTTTCGTAAGCCTTTGTTGGGCTTATCATTCTCGTTTTCACCAAAGGCAAATATAAAGTAGAAATGGTAATATTTTTTTGGCTTAATTCTGGGGCAATACATTGTAGCCATTGGTCAAAGGCAGTTTTTGAAGCCTGATAAGCCGCCCAATAAGGTGTTGGAGGCATTCGTACGCTCAAAGCCGAAATGTTTATCAGATGTCCTTTGCTTTCTGCTAAAATAGGTAACAAAGCCAATGTAATACTGACAGGTGTTAAATAATTGAGTTGTATGGTTCTTGTGAAGTCGTGGTATCTTTCCAATGAATCCCAAATAGAGCGTCTTATGGATTTACCTGCATTGTGTATAAGAATATCTATTTTTTTTATTTCCGTTTGAATAAACTGATTAAGTTCCTTTACTTGCGTTTCCTCATATAAATCTGCCCTAAAAATACTAACCCGACAAGCCTTCTTTTCCAATTCATTTTTCAAAAATACAAGTTTTTCTTCGCTTCTTGCTACCAAAACTAAATGCACTCCTGAAACAGCCAGCAGATAAGCCGTTGCCTCCCCTATTCCGAAAGTTGCACCAGTAATAAGAATAGTTTTCCCTTGAATGGCTTTTTCAAGACGCTTTTGGTTAATTTTTGAGGTAGGAAACAATATTTTTTCCAATAACCGCTTCAAATCCACTTTAATAAGGTTTGATACACTTTCTTAAATTATTTGCGTTCAAAAAGGTCAAAGGCTCAAGCGTTTGAGATATACGAATTATCTATTTATTAGCTACTTCAAACTCCACAAATTTATCATTTTTCCAAACTATAATAGGCTTCATTTGTCCTTGCCAATAGAGAATTTCTCGGTAATCTTTGGTAGGGAAAATAGCAATATCGGCAGAAAATCCATTTTGCAACCTTCCTTTACTATGATGCAAGTTTAAGGCTTTTGCGGCACGAAAAGTAATGCCCGCCAAAGTTTCAGCAGTAGAAAGTTTCTGACTCGCGGCAAGCACCGAAGCCTGCAAAAGCAAATCGCCCATAGGAGCAGAACCCGGATTCCAATCGGTAGAAATGGCTACACAAGCCCCAACATCAAGCAACTGACGGGTAGGGGCAAAATTCATTCCCAAACCCAAAGAAGCACCGGGCAAAACAACCGCCGTTGTTTCACTATCGGCAATCATTTTTATTTCAATATCTGAACTTGCTTCCAAGTGGTCGGCACTTAGGGCTTTCATTTCTACTGCCAAACGGCTTCCACCCGTAGTGAATTGGTCGGCGTGAATGGTAAGTTCAAAACCTGCCTTTTGGGCTTTTTGTAAATATGCCTTTGCTACTTGATACGGGAAAGCTGTTTCCTCTACAAAAATATCTATTCTTTTGCAAAGATTTTCTTGCCCTAAAATAGGAAACAAATCATTTACCAAATACTCTAAATAGGCATTTTTATCTGGAAACTCAGGGGGTAAGGTATGGGCGGCAAGACAGGTAGGCACAAGGTCGGCGGTGGTTTGCAAAGAAGCCCGCTGAATTGCACGTAAAATTTTCACTTCCTCTTCTACCGAAAGCCCATAGCCTGATTTTACTTCTATGGTAGTTATGCCTTGTTTCAACAAAAAGTCTGCCCTTTGGCGAGTATTTTCAATGAGTTCATTTTCAGAAGCCTCGCGAGTTTTACGCACCGAATCTAAAATTCCACCACCTGCTTTGGCAATATTTAAGTAAGTTTCTCCTGCTATTCGTAAAGCATAATCTTTCGCCCTGTTGCCTGCAAAAGCAATATGCGTATGGCAATCTACCAAACCGGGCAAAGCTACTAAATCCGCATAAGGAAACTCTAAAATTTCTACGTTTAATTTTTGAGCCTCTTTGGCGAGTTTTTCAAAATTTCCAACTTTGTTTATTTTCCCATCTTCAATCCAAATACCTGCATTTTCAATGATTTCAAGTTGTTCGTCTTTCAAAGCTCCTTTGAAAGGAAGTGCTTGAAACGTGAGAATTTGTGCGAATTTACCCAAAAGTACCTGCATTGGTGTTAGTTTTTCAGATTATATTTTTTCAGAAATTCATCTTCAAGTCCTAATTTATCTTGTACAACATCTATGGGAATACCTAATTCCAGCATTGTCAGTACACTTTTTAACCTTTCCTGCTCCTTTTCTTGTTGTAATTTTTCTACCTTCTGACGCTCCTCTTCTGCTCTAATTCTTTCCTGTTCAGCCTTTTTTTCTAAATCATTTATGCGTTCTTCATATTCATTCATCTCCGTCAGAAAGTCATCTTCCGCTATCATTCTCTTCCGTAAATCCTTCTCTTGTGCCGCAGACTGCAATCGCCGTATTATCGGACGATACTTCTCGGGAAAATCCTCCTCCCTCACATTCAAAATGTGATAATCCTCCTCCCTATTACTCTGGTCAAATATGCTCAACACCTTCTCTAACTCACTCTGATAACGTGGCTTCAAATAAGGTATATTCACCACTATACCCTTATGAAATAACGAAGGTATAAAATGACCTTTCTCCTCCAATATCATACCATTCCGCCTGTCTCGTATGCAATTGTCCACCTCTATCACCGGAATACCTGCATACTCCTCCAATCCATATCCTAAAAAAAATATCGCATATATCGGCAAACCCGCCTTGTATCGCCTCCCTGTATTCCGCAAGCTCACCCAATAAAAATACTCCCGCTTCGCATACTGACTGCCCAAATATGTCCTAAATCGCAACATATCATTCGTTAGCTTACTCTTTTGTACTTCTATGATGATTAACTTCTCCTCTCCACTCTCACTCTTTATCTTTGCCGTAAAATCTATCCGATACACCGTTAGACCTGATGACAACTGAATACTCGGATTGCTCTGCTGACGCTTCTTTGCCTCCTCAAAATCAAAATCCGCCAGCAACTCCTGTGGTAAAAAAACCAACTCCAATATCTCCTGACCTATCAATGCCGATAGCAACAACTTCGCCACTTTGTTGTCCTCCATTAAATACTTGAATACTACGTCATATAAAGGATTTAGTATCTGCATAGCAGTAACTTTATTTTTCAAACAACTTTTCCTTAAAAATAATTCCTAACTCTGAAAGTTCTTGTAGAATAGGCTCATACATTTCTTTATGAAGGGGTAACAGCACTCCTCTTGAACTTATTTTACCTTCCAAAACAAGTTTGCAAGCCATTCCCAAAGGCAAGCCTACGGTTTGAGCCATAGCAGTATGCAGACTATTTTCGCCTATCACTACAAGTTCAGAAACAATTTGCTTTTGGCTTTTTCCTTGCTCAAAATCAAAAATATGTTGCATAACAATCATATCTTTATCTTGCGGCTCTAAACGCCATTTCTGCTCTAAAATGAATTGCAAAATTTGGGCTGGGGTAGCCTCTTTTTGTGGGTAATGGAGCAATTTTGAACTGAACATTTCCAAATACTCAAATTTTTCCAAAATTTCTTGCTCCTCATTATCAGGAATTTGCAAAGTTTCTAAAAAAATAGTTTGCAAAGAAGCATTACGAGAAGGCAAAAATGTAGCAAGAAATTGAGCATAGGTAAGGTTTTGGGTGGGCAGAAGGGTTTGGTTATCCGTCATTCCGAGCTGTACGAAGCAATCCCAAGCCTTGCAAAAGCCTTGTTTGCGAAGCGTACCACGCAATAGTGTTTGCACTTTCTGCAAACCATACACTTCCTGATAGCTCAAAGAATCACGATTGGCATAGCCTTCAAAAATACCATATCCTTCCACTTTGCAAATTTCAATACGCTTGAATAGTTGCTGATAAGGAATATATTTGATTTGCCCATTTTCAAGGTATTTGGCTACGCCCTGCCCTGCCAGCACTACATTCTGCGGATTCCAAGTAAATTTATAGTGCCAAGGATTGGTATCGTATTCAGGGGCAATCAGACCGCCTGTAAAAGATTTGAAACCTATAATTTTCCCTTTTTTGGCTCTAATATTATCCAAAATTTGCATTGCCGAAAGGTGGTCTATACCAGGGTCTAAACCAATTTCGTTCAAAAAAATTAAATCCTTTTCTTGTGCCTCTTGATGCAGCGAAAGCATTTCGGCAGAAACATAAGACGCAGTAAGTAAGTGCTTCCGTTCTTTCAAACAAATACGAGCCACTGAAACGTGTAAGGCAGGCGGGAGCAGAGAAATAACAACATCATTTGCCGCTATGAGCTTTTCAGCCTCTTGGGTATTCTGAATATCAAAGGTAAATGCTTTCAAATTTGAATAAGGCTTGATTTTCTCTTGCACCAATGCTTTCTGCATATCTGCTACACTTACTTGCCATTTGTATTTTTGAGCATTTTCAGCCAAGTATTTGATAAGCGTAGAAGCCGAACGACCTGCTCCAAGAAGTAAAACTTTGTGTTTCATAAACTTTTGCGTTGTTTGCATTGCAAAATAGCACAAAATTTCACAATTTTCAGAAAAAAAAGTATTTTGGCGGGAAATTTTATATTTTTGAGGCATAAATATATTCCGTAATGCTTGTAAAATTTATTTTGAAGGCTGTTATATTGTCTTTTCTGCTTATTTTTTCAGGTTGTGCCATTGGTTTTCGTTCGGGAATGATGAATGCCAAATATCCAACAGATGTTTTTTGGGATAAAGAAGAGCCTAAACGCCCTTACGAAGTGCTTGGCGATGTAAAAATGCAAAAAGAAAGCTACTATGCCCCCGAAAAAAAGCGTAAAAAACAATACTATGGCGATTTGCCCAAAGGGTATAGCTACGACGAGAAAGAAGTAATGATATTTTTTCTTTCTCAAAAAGCCAAAGAAATGGGAGCCGATGCCATTATGAACCTAAACTATCAGGTTTTTGTGAGCCAAACCAAATACGGCTACGACTTGAAAGCCGTGGCTATCAAATATAAATGAGCTTCAAAGGTTTGAAGGTTCGCAATTCTAATTGTTGAATGTCTTGTGTCTAATGTCAAAAAATTATGAAAGTTGCCATCATTGGCGGGGGGCTGGCAGGTAGCTTGCTGGCGGTGTATATGGCTCGCCGAAATTATGAAGTACATATTTTTGAAAAACGTCCTGATAGCCGCAAAGTAGGCTATGAGGGAGGTCGTTCTATAAATTTAGCTCTTTCGCACCGAGGCATCAGAGCTTTGAAAGATTTGGATATTGCCGAAGAAATTTTACCTCTTGCTATACGTATGCGTGGGCGTATGATACACGATTTGCAAGGTGGTTTGACCTTCCTTCCCTATGGTAAAGATGAAAACGAGTACATCAATTCCATTTCTCGTGGTGGGCTAAACGAAGCCTTGATGAATATCGCCGAAAGATACCCAAGAGTAAAATTTCATTTTGAATGTCCTTGCTTAGATATTGATTTTGAGCAAAGTATTGCTTATTTCAAAGATTTCAACTTTCAGGCTGATGTTATTTTTGCAACAGATGGAGCTGGCTCTATCGTAAGGCAAAAAATGCAAGAAAAAGGTTTCTGCCAAGGCAATACCGATTTTTTAGCCCACGGCTACAAAGAACTGGAAATTCCTACGGGTTCTAATGGTGAGTTTCTTTTGGATAAAAATTCTTTACATATTTGGGCAAGAGATTCGTTTATGCTCATAGCTCTGCCTAATCTTGATGGCAGTTTTACGGTTACGCTATTTTTACAAAATGAAGGCGAAGAAAGTTTTGCTTCGCTCAATACGCCCTATAAGGCTCGTCAGTTTTTCCAAAAGTATTTTCCTGATGCTCTGGCACTTATGCCCGATTTTGAGGAAGATTTTTTCCGAAATCCTGTGGGTTTGCTCGGAACACTGAAAAGCTATCCTTGGAAAGCTCACAAAACACTGCTTTTGGGAGATGCCGCCCACGCCATTGTTCCCTTTTACGGACAAGGTATGAATGCCTCTTTTGAAGATTGCTATCTGTTAGATAAACTCATTGATGAGTACAACCAAGATTGGGAACAAATCTTTGAAGTTTATCAGAAAAACCGCAAGAAAGATACCGATGCCATTGCAGATTTGGCTTTGGAAAATTTTATTGAGATGCGTGATAAAGTGAATGATGAGGACTTTCAAAGAATGCGAAAATTGGAGTATTTTTTAGAAAACAATTACCCCGATTACCATTCCAAATACTCAATGGTTACCTTTCACCCCGAAATTCCTTATTCGGTAGCTCAAAAATTAGGAAATAAGCAAAACGAGTATCTTTTAGGGCTTTGTCAGAAGTACCAAGATATACACGAAGTTTCTTTGCAAGAAGCCTACAATAGCCTTAAAAACTTGCAAAAGCAAGTTTTGACTTAGCCTTTTTGAAAATTTCACTAAAAATGCTTGCTTCCATTGAAAAAAATTGTAGCTTGCCAAAGAAAAGAGTTTGATGTTCAAAGTTTAATGTTTTTTGTTAAACTTTTCACCTTCTTATGCTAAGCAAAATGTATGAAACGCTGTAAGACAAAGTTAGGCTATTTTGTTTTGAAAGAGTGTGGAGCGGTGGCAGTTGCTCAATGCAATCATTGTAAAGGCTATTTTTGTATAAAACATTTGCACGGCGAGTTAGAGGCTATCAAAGGTTTAGAACCTGATAGAGAAACAGGTATTATCAAAACCAAACCTGAAGAGCGTGAAATTTTGTGTGTAGAATGTTTTGCTAAAAAGCACAAACAGAGCACAGCTACTACTACCAGCACCTCCGATTATGATGATTGGCTATGGTATTTTATGATGAGGGATAATTTTTATCGTCAAAGCAGTTTTCGTCCTTTTTCTCATCAGGATAGTAGCAGAATGAGAGAAAGAAATGAAGAATTTGCAGATGAAACCTCTGATGGTGGCTTTTTAGATAGCTAAAAAATAATTGTGCAATTCTAATTGTGTAATATGTAATAGGAAACAGGAAACAAGATACAAGAAACAGGATTTAAGAAAATAGAAAAAATATGAGATAAAGCCCTTAAAGACTTAAACTTCAAATCCTGAACTTTCTGAACATAAATAGCTACAAAACAAAATCTTATACAAATTTTGCCTTTCAAACCTTTGAACTCTAAACTTCTGAACCCTCACTTTTTAACGCAAATAGTTGTTTTAACCTTAAAACCCTCAATTCTATGGCAAATGGAAAAAATGCACTTGTAACAGGAAGCACCAGCGGTATAGGTTTTGGCATTGCCAAAGCCCTTGCACAAGCAGGCTACAATGTTATGTTTAATGGATTGGTACGCAATGATGAAGAACGCAACGCCGCCGAAAAAGTTGCCCAAGATGTAGCCAAGGAATATGGCGTAAAAACGCTTTTCAACCCTGCCAATATGATGAAAGGTGAAGAAATTAGGGCTATGATAGCCCAAGCAGAGCAAACTTGGGGCAGTGTTGATGTACTTGTAAATAATGCGGGTATTCAGTTCGTTTCTCCTATTGAAGATTTTCCCGAAGATAAATGGGATGCTATCATAGCCATTAACCTTACCGCCGCCTTTCATACCAGCAAAGCCGTATGGAAAGGAATGAAAGCTCGTGGTTGGGGCAGAATTATCAATATTACTTCGGCTCACGCTTTGCAAGCATCAGAGTTCAAATCGGCTTATGTAGCTTCCAAACACGGCGTTACAGGACTTACCAAAACGCTTGCTCTGGAAGGTGCTACCTGCGGAATTACTTGCAATGCTATCTGCCCGGGCTATGTACTTACCCCTTTGGTAGAAGGACAAATTCCTGACCAAATGAAAGCCCACAATATGAGCCGTGAGGAAGTTATCCAGAAAGTAATGCTCTACAAACACGCTATCAAGGATTTTGTTACCGTAGAACAAATCGGTGCTTTGGTGGTGTTTCTTGCCTCCGATGCCGCTAAACTCATTACAGGCGTTTCAATTCCTGTGGATGGGGGCTGGTCGGCTCAGTAAGTTTTATCCAAACCAAAGGGCAGTTTATCTGCCCTTTTTATTTTATGATTTTAGAGTTCAATCCCAGTGAGGGTATATGACTATATTAACCACCAAATAATTAAAAGTGCAATTATTAGGATTA
>CAZZLW010000065.1:0-37559 GCA_964654605.1 uncultured Cytophagales bacterium
ACCAAACACGCAAAAAAAAACTGCTTACCACCTCTAAAATATTCATTTTCAGTTAATTAATGCGAAGGTGGTAGGGAGGTAGGTGAAATTCAGCAAACTCTATTAGGGGGAACAATACTATATGCGAACAAAAAAAAAATAATAGGGGGGTCTCCATATACTTTATATATATTTCACTTACCACACTTACCACATTATTATATTATTGTATTTTATTTAGATATTTACCGATAAAACCCCTAAAAAATTGTACTTTTTTGGTGGTAAGTAGGTGGTAATTAGTTAATTTTTGTGCTTACCACATTGCTATCTACTTACCCCCTTTTTGAATAGTTGTAATTTTCGTGGAACGCCCCGCATACTTTACACACGGATTACACATAGATTGCACATAGTTCCCGTATAGATTGCACATAGTTCCCGTATAGATTACACATAGTTTGCACATAGCTTGCGAAACTTTGCGGACTGCTTGCGGGCATTTGCGGACAGCTTGCGAACAACTTGCGAAACTTTGCGGACTGCACCCGCACACTTTACGAACAGCTTGCGGATATTTGCCAACAACTGCAAACAACTTGCGAATAGTTTGCGAACAGCTTGCGAATATTTGCGAATAGTAGCCGTAAAAAAGCGAGGTTTAAGGTGGTAGTTTGCAAACCAAAGGGGGTATGAAGCAAAAACAAAACTTATAGTTTAGTTTTCGGAAACCTAAAAAAAGGGAGGCGACAAAAGTTAAAACACACAAAAATAGAACCCTTGCCGTTTAGATATGTTTGAACCTATGTTTGAACCTAATTTTCAAAAAAGCCCCCATACTTGCAGTATTGAGGCTTTTGGGTGGAGTTTGAGGGATTCGAACCCCCGACCCTCTGCTTGTAAGGCAGATGCTCTGAACCAGCTGAGCTAAAACTCCTTTGTTTTTGTTTGGGACTGCAAAGGTTTCACTTTTTTTTCTAAGTTCCAAATTTTTTTCAAAAATTTTTTTAATATTTTTTGTATATTCTTGGAAATCAGACTACCAACGAATAAGAGCAGAAGCCCAAGTAAATCCACTACCGAATGCCGCAAGACACACCAAATCCCCTGCTTTGATGCGTCCTTGCTCATAAGCCTCGCAAAGGGCTATGGGAATAGACGCCGCCGTAGTATTGCCGTATTTATGGATATTACTTACAATTTTTTCATCAGGCAAGTTCATTACTTGCTGAATGTACTTGGTGATGCGTAAATTGGCTTGATGTGGCACTACTAAATCCAAATCAGCTTCGGTATAGCCGTTGGCTTGCAGAGCCTCGCGAATCACTTCGGGGAAACGTTGAACAGCGTGCTTGAAAACAGCCTGTCCCTGCATAAAAGGCAGATGTTTGCCTTCTTCCACCATAGTAGCCCAAATGCGTTGTTTAAGCCTTCCGCCGGGGTGTTCAAGCATCAAATCTTCTGCGTACGCTCCTTGCGAGTGCAAATGTGTAGAAAGTATGCGGCTTTCGGGCTGGGTAGTTGCTTGCAATACTGCCGCTCCTGCTCCGTCTCCGAAAAGCACCGCAAAATTTCGGTTACGAGTGCTTAGCTCTAAAATATTGGACTGAATTTCCGAACCAACTACCAAAACATTTTTATACATTCCTGTTTTGATATACTGGTCGGCGATAGAAAGCCCATAAATAAAACCCGAACATTGAGCCCTGACATCAATAGCCCCAATTTCCCGAAAAGGCAATAACCTCTGCAAAAGTACGCCTGAACCGGGAAAATTGTAATCGGGACTCAAAGTAGCTAGTACAATCAAATCTATATCTTGGGCTTGCAGACCTGCTCTTTGTAGGGCTATTTTAGAGGCTTCTGCCGCCATTGTGGCAGTGGTATCTTTCCCCTCTGTAAAAAAACGCCTTTCTTGAATACCGAACGCTCTATAATCCATTCGTTAGAAGTATCCATCAGTTTTTCTAAATCAAAGTTCGTAACAACATTTTCAGGTACATAGTATCCTAAACCTGCAATTTTGGAATAATACATAAAAATTTTTGCGTTGAAAATGATAAAGGGGCAAAACTAACAAATTCTTTGAAAAATTATACCAAATATTTGAAAAGTTCTACATTAAATTTTTGTGAAAATATTGTGGATTTTATTTGGCTCTTTCTAATTCGCTTTTTTTCTTGTATTTTTGCATAAAAATCTTTGGCAATGGTAAAAATTGGAAAAATAGAGTTAGGAGAATTTCCTTTGCTTTTAGCCCCGATGGAAGACGTTTCCGACCCTCCTTTTCGGGCTGTATGCAAAGCAGGTGGGGCAGATTTGATGTACACCGAGTTTATTTCTTCCGAAGGATTGATACGAGATGCCGTAAAAAGCAAGCAGAAATTAGATATTTTTGAATACGAACGCCCTATCGGCATACAACTATTTGGCTCTGATATTGAAACAATGCGAATTTCTGCAGAAATAGCCACCCAAGTTAGCCCTGACTTAATAGATATTAACTATGGTTGCCCAGTGAAACAAGTAGCTTGCAAAGGGGCAGGAGCAGCACTATTGCAGGATATTCCTAAAATGGTCAGAATGACAGAAGCTGTGGTAAAGGCTACTCACTTGCCCGTAACCGTCAAGACACGCTTAGGCTGGGACGAAAACAGCAAAAATATTGAAGAAGTTGCCGAAAGGTTACAAGATATTGGTATTCAAGCTCTTACTATACACGGCAGAACACGTGTGCAAATGTATAAAGGTGAAGCAGATTGGATGCTCATCGGCAGGGTAAAAGAAAATCCACGTATCAAAATTCCTATTTTTGGAAATGGTGATATTGATAGCCCTCAAAAAGCCCTCGCCTATAAAAATCGTTATGGTATAGATGGTATTATGATAGGCAGAGCCGCAATTGGTTATCCTTGGATTTTCCGAGAAATCAAGTATTTCTTACAAACAGGTGAGCTACTACCTCCGCCAACTATTGAGGAGCGTATAGAAGCCTGTCAGAAACATTTGCAGTTTTCAGTAAAATGGAAGGGAGAACGCTTGGGCATTTTGGAAATGCGTAGGCATTACGCAAGCTATTTTAAGGGCTTTGAAAATTTCAAATCGTTTAGAATGAGATTGGTAGAAGCCGTTACAGAAGCCGAAATCATACAAATTCTTGGTGAGGTAGAACAATTTTATACAGCATTTGTATAACAAAAACCCTCATTTTTACGTTATTACAAAAAAGATAAAATACATTCAAATATTACACCACGCTCATAATCTTATTTTGTGGCAAGGTATTTGAATAAGTTTTATCGGTAAGTTTTAGTAAAAGTTTAAAGATACGAAAAAAGCAAATCTTCATAAGGTTTGCTTTTTTGCTATCAAAACTTGTAAAGTTTTCATAAAAATTTGTATTTTGGGCAAAATTATTCGGGTATGTTAGAGCAGGAAATAGAAATCAGCGAAATTCGTCTGATAACCGATTTAATACGGCAAAAGTACGATTACGATTTCACGAATTATGCAATGTCTTCGTTCAAAAGAAGAGTAGCAAGAGTGCTGGAAGTCTATAAGATGGATAGCGTAGCTACGTTGGTTCGCCGTTTAGATGCAGATGCTAAATTTTTCAAGGAGTTTCTGACTGAAATTACGGTGAATGTTACGGAGATGTTTCGCGACCCTACGTGCTGGATAGCTATACGCGATCAGATTATTCCTCATATCTTGCAAAACAATAATCGCTTTTCTATATGGCACGCAGGTTGCTCATCAGGAGAAGAGGTCTATTCTATGGCAATTTTGCTTGAAGAAATGGGAATTTTGGATAATGTCCGCATTGTAGCTACCGATATAGACCACGTAATTTTGGATAAAGCTCGCGAGGCTCGTTATCACCTCAAAAATATGGAGGTAAATAAGAAAAATTACGCCGCCTTTGGCGGAAAGTTTTCTTTGGAAAAATACTACCGCGAAGAAAACGGCAAAGCCGTAATGGACAAAAATCTTGTAAGAAATGTAGAGTTTCGTGAGCAAAATTTAGTTACAGGAACACCTTTCAGTAAGTTTGACCTTATCCTTTGCCGAAATGTAATGATTTATTTCAACCAAACGCTGCAAAATCAGGTCTTGAAGTTATTTCACGAAAGTTTGTTCAAATACGGCTATCTGGTGATAGGTTCAAAAGAATCTTTGATTTGGTGCGAATTGGCAAATAAATTTATCGTGGTAAATAACGAGGATAAAATCTACAAAAAAATTAGAGATTAGCAGAATGGCAGTTGTTTTGGAAAAAAATAAATACAATCTGCATAATCAGTACAAAGCGATTGTAATAGGTGGCTCGGCAGGGAGTTTTCAGGTGATAAGCAAGATTTTGCAACATTTGCCCGAAGATTTCCAAGTTCCTATTATTATGTGTTTGCACAGGCTCAAAGATGTACGCAATGGTTTCGCCGAAGCACTTAATATCAAAAGTAGCAAAATTATCACAGAACCCGAAGATAAAGAGCATATCCGCAAGGGCTGTATTTATCTTGCCCCTGCCAATTATCATTTGGGCGTAGAATTAGGCAATACTTTTACGCTTTCTACCGAAGAAATGGTCAATAACTCTCGCCCCGCAATTGATATTACTTTTGCAACGGCTTCTTATGTTTTTCGTAATAAACTTATTGGCATTTTGCTTTCAGGGGCAAATCGTGATGGCGGACTTGGAATGAAGCGAATCAGCGAAAGAGGTGGGCTTACCATTGTCCAAGAACCCAAAGAATGCCTCATTGATACAATGCCCAATGCCGCTTTGGAGCTTGCCCCGCAGATAGACCACATTCTTACTACCGACGAAATTATTGATATGCTTCTGCAATTGCACAAATTGTATGTTGCACAAGTCTGAAAATCTACCCGCAAATCATTTTTTTCACTCGGTTTTCGTGCCTACCTCCTTCAAAATCAGTTTTCAAGAATGTTTCTACCATTTTTAGAGCTTCGTCTGTACTTACAAAACGAGCAGGCAAGCAGATAATGTTAGCATCGTTGTGCAAGCGAGCCAATCGGGCAATTTCTTCGTTCCAGCATAGAGCGGCACGAATTTGGGCGTGTTTGTTGGCGGTCATTGCTACTCCATTGCCACTGCCACAAATCAGGATACCTCTTTTACATTCGCCATTTTCTACGGCAAGAGCAACAGGGTGAGCAAAATCAGGATAATCTACCGATTCGGCACTATGCGTGCCAAAATCTTTTACTTGAAAGCCTTTTTGTAAAAGCCATTCTTTTACAGATTCTTTATACGCAAAACCTGCGTGGTCTGCACCAATAGCTATGAGCATATTATTTTTATTTTTTGCGTAAAATTAGTGATTTTGACGAAACCCAAAATCAATATTTGGGCTTTCCAACTTTTTTCCTAATTTTGATGTTATTCCAAAAAAGTTTTTATGAAAACACGATTGGTCTGGTTTGCGTGCTTTTTTATCATTGAGAGCTTGCAAGCTCAAAATTTCACTTTTACCCAAAAAACTCTACATCAAATACAAGGGGGAAATTTTGAAAATGCTTGGGCTGGGGGCTTAAATTCGCCTCAAATATCACCCATAGACCTCAACCAAGACGGCACAGACGACCTTTTTATCTACGATAGAGCCAATCAAAAAATTTACACTTTTCTTGCCCGCCCCGCTGAAAAAAAATATCGCTACACCCCCGAATATGAAAAATTTTTCCCCGATTTTGAGGACGCAGGTTGGGTGCTTCTGCACGACTACAACTTTGACGGCAAAAAAGATATTTTCGCAGGCTATAATTTTGGCGTACAAGCCTACCTCAATGTTTCTGCCTATCAGCCTACTTTTCAAAAAACCTATGACCTACTAATGACCGAAAGCAGTAATATTGCTTTCCCTTACAATTTGGCTATTTTTTCAACGGATATTCCTGCCTTCTATGATGTAGATAACGACGGCGACCTTGATGCTCTTTTCCTTGATTTCCATAACGGACTTATCGAACTGCACCTGAACCGAAGCAAAGAACGCTACGGTAATGCAAATTTTTTAGAATTTGAGCGTATCAACTACTGCTGGGGTGATTTTCTTATCAATGAACTTAACTGCGATGATATTGTTTTTGATGTGGCTTGTCCTTTCAATAATTTACGCACCTCTGATGGCAGACAAAAGGTTTTGCATACAGGTTCGGCTGTTTTGCTTGCCGATTTAAATAACGACAACTTGCTGGATATAATGCTTTCGGGGGTGAGTTGTGATAAAACCTATGTAATGCTCAATCAGGGCACTAACAAAGGGGCTATTTTTCGTAGCTTTACCACAAACTTCCCTCATAACAAACCCATTGATATTGCTATTTTCGCCGCTTTGTATAGTTTTGATGTAACCTTTGACGGCAAAAAAGACCTTATGGTTTGCTCCAATCTCAAAGAAGACGAAAACGGCAATGCCGATTTTGCAAATTCCGTGTGGCTCTATGAAAATAAAAACACCAATAGCCTTCCCGATTGGCATTTCGTTCAAAAAAACTTTTTGCAAAATACAATGCTTGATGTAGGGCAAGATTCTGCTCCTGCTTTTATAGACTACGATGGCGACGGTGATTTGGATATGTTTGTAGGTAATAGCTTTTACACTGCCACTACTATTCCCGCTTCTAAACAGAAATTTGCGACTATTCACTTTTATCGCAATCAGGGTACGCTCGAGAAAGCTAATTTTGTATTAGAAGACGCTGATTTTCTCTCCCTTTCCCAAAAAAAGTTTATCCAAATTGTACCGCAATGGGTAGATATTAACCAAGATGCCAGTTTGGATTTAGTTTTTTCGGCTTTGGAAAGCGAAACACAGAAAAATATTGTGTATTTTTTGCCTAACCAAGCTCCGCGTAACAATGCCGTTCAACTCAACGAAAATTTTATTCCTTTCCCTTTGGCAATTGAACGAGGTGATAAGATTTACTTTTACGATATAGAACAAGACGGCGACCTTGATGTTATCCTTGCCAAGCCACTTGGCAATTTGGTTTTTGTAGAAAATTGGAAAGGCAACTTTATTGAAAGGAATAAAAATTTCTTGCAAACTACCATTTCTGCCACAGCTCGCAATCCGAGCATAAGCATTGCCGATTTTGACCAAGACGGCAAAGATGATTTAGCTCTTGCCACCGATGAAGGCAAACTTAAATTCCTAAGCAATCTGCGAGAAATCTATCAAAATAGCAGTGTAAATTGGCAAAATTTGTTTTTAGAAACAGAATTGAGCAGTAAAAGGTGGGGAAAAAACCTTATTCTTGCAAGTGCCGACCTCAATGCGGATAGAAAACCTGATGTAATCATTGGCTCTTTGGCGGGCGGCGTGCAAATTCTACAAAACGAAAACCCCAATGCAGTTTCTACCACTGAACCAGCCTTTTGGCTGATGCCTAATCCTGCGAAAAAATATGTGTATATCCGCACTACGCAAGCAGGCGAAGTGGTGTTTTTCAATAGTATAGGGCAAAAAATAGCCGAAAGTAAAGTTTCTGCTATTGCCCAAGAAGTGGCTTTCAGAGTAGAAAATTGGGCAAATGGCATATATTTTGTGCATTTTATTCCGCAATCGGGCGAGAAAAAAATTGCAAAATTTTTGAAATTTGACTAAATTGCTTGTTACCTTTTAGAGCAGAAAGCGAATATATGTAAAACCTCGCTATTCTGAAACGATGTCTAAACTTTGGAAAATATGAAAATCTTTCGCTCTATTATTCTTTTACTCCTTTTGCTTACAAGTTTTAGCAAGGCTTGGGCTACACACTTGCAAGCAGGACAAATTACGCTTACACGTTTAGACCCTATTTCGCTTACCTATCGCATTACACTGATAGTGTATCGGGATAAAGTGAATTTTTTTGGCACCGGAGCTACTGCAGAGCTTTCGGAAACAGCTACTATTGTTATTTATGGTGCGAGCAACCAAGTTATTGCAAGACTTGAAAACGTACCCCTTGTGAATTTAGACGCCAGCGACCCCAATGTTGATGTAGGCAGATACGAAACTACTTACACTTTTCCCGGACAAGGTTCTTTCAAGGTGGCTTTTTCAGAAAGTTTTCGGAATGCTTGTGTGGTAAATATGCTTTCTCCCGACCAAACAGATTTGTATGTAGAAACACAAATCGTTATCAATCAGTTTTTGGGCATAAATAATTCGCCTGTACTTCTTTCTCGCCCCGTGGATTTTGCAGGTTTAGGGCAAAAATTTTTACATAATCCCGGTGCCTACGACCCCGATGGCGATAGTCTTGCTTTTAAGCTCGTAACCCCTCAGAGTGGCTTAAATACCAATGTTAGAGGCTACCGAGACCCCAGCAACTTTTTAGGACCTGCCGAAGCGGGCGGACCGGGTTCTTTTGGCATCAGTGCTACACAAGGCACCGTAACTTGGGACACGCCCAACACGATTGGCTGTTTTAATATTGCTATTCGGGTAGAAGAATGGCGTAGAACCCCTAATGGCAATTACATATTTTTGGGCTATGTAATTCGTGATATGCAAATCATTGTTCGCAATTCCAACAATCGTCGTCCTATTGTGAATGTTCCTAACAATATTTGCATTGCCGCCAACGAAAACCTTACCGCTCAAATTACCGCTTCCGACCCCGACGGGCATTGTATGCGTTACGAATTTACAGGGCAAATGTTTGATGCTTCTGCTCCCAATCCTAAACCTTTCATTACTTTCAGCGGTGGGAACTACGTGAATCAGTGCTTGGTAACCCCTGCCGCTGTTACTTTCAACTGGAACCCTTCTTGTACATACATACGCGAAAGACCTTATCAAGTCATTGTGAAAGTTACAGATAACCCGCCCCCTACCTTACAACCTGCTTTGGTAGATATAAAAGTTTGGGAAATTACGGTAGTAGGTCCCAAACCGCAGAATTTGCTGGCTACCGTAGATAATGTAAATGATTTCATCAATCTAACTTGGTCTCCTTATGTATGTGCTTCGCAGGCACAAGAAATCATCATTTGGCGAAGAGAGGGCTGTCCGACAAATAACCCTGCTGTTTGTGATGTAGGTGCCCCCGATGGGCAAGGTTATTACGAAATAGGCAGAGTACCCGCAACAGCAACCTCTTTTACCGACCGCACCGCCCGAATTGGTGTGGTGTATTCATACCGAATTTCGGTGGTATTTCCTCGCCCCAAAGGTGGTGAAAGTTATGCTTCTGATGAAGTTTGTACTTCACTTGCCGTTGATGTTCCCATTTTTACCAAAGTTGATGTAACAGAAACTTCCACCACCACAGGTAAAGTACGAGTAGAATTTGCTCAACCATTTCAGTTTCCCAACGGAACGCCACCTGCTCCTTTTGGCTATAAAGTGTATCGTGGCGAAGGGATTCGTCCTGCCAGCGGTGTAACTTATACCGAAGTATTTAGCCTTTTGAATGTAAATCCTGCCGATACGGCTCTTATACGCTTTACGGATAACAACCTCAACACACGCGATAGGCAGTATCATTATCGCATAGCTTTTTTTGCAAATGCTACCAATGAAGCCAGCAAAGTATTTCGTGATTCTTCTGATGCCGCTTCTACGGTGCGTTTGGATATTCAATTTGTAAGTAGCTGTTTGCGTTTGGTATGGAAATATGATGTCCCTTGGGGCAATAACCGCCGTTTCAATCACGATATTTTCCGAGCCGAAGGCTCGCCGAGTGGCTTTACAGACGTAGGCGACTACTTCCCTACTTTCCAAGATGCTGGTATTTTTGATGATAGCAACGTACTGCTTCAGAGCAATTACTTCTACTACACTACTACAAGGGGTTGGTATTTTAACGACGCTATCAGCAATTACTATCAGCAGCTGGCTGTGCCACTGGTAAATAACTCTCAAATCAATTCAGGCTCGCCAAGAGATGTAATCAAACCCTGTCCGCCGATTTTGAGCATTGCTGAAATAGATTGTAACAATTTCCGACAAACACCGCCCTTTTTCAATAGACTTACTTGGGTAAATGATAACTCAGGCAACCCTGCACCTGCTTTTTGTGGAAATATTGGCGATGGTTGCGAGTTTGAACCCAACAACATTGCCTTTTTCAAGATTTACTACAAACCCAACCTGAAAGCAGACTACGCCGAAATCGCACAAGTAGCGGGTAATGTATTTACTTTTGACCACACCAATTTACTTTCTTTGGCAGGTTGTTATGCTGTTTCGGCAGTAGATAAGGCAGGCAACGAGGGCGAAAAAAGTAATGAGGTTTGCGTAGATAACTGCATTACGTTCTATTTGCCCAATGCTTTTACCCCCAATGGCGATTTAATCAATGATGTATTCAAACCTTATGAAAATGATGCCTATTCGGTGGCTTTTGTAGAAAAAGTAGAGTTTGAAGTGTATAATCGTTGGGGGAAGCGGGTATTTTTCAGAGATAACGATATTCGTATCAATTGGGCAGGTAATACTACTTTTGAAGGAGATGGCGATGGAGGTGGCAAGTTGCCCGCAGGTTTGTATTATTATGTGGCAAGGGTTCGGTTTCTTCGCCTCAATCCTGATGAAGCCGAGCAAGTCTATAAAGGCTGGGTGCAGATTTTGCGATAAAATGCTTTATACCATCTCCCCTTTCCATATCCAAAATTTTTCGGAATAGCGAAAGGTTTGAGGAAGGCTATCAAAAATTCCATAAATAGCAGAGCCCGAGCCTGTCATAGACGCATACAAAGCTCCTTGTGCGTAGAGTTGAGCCTTAATTTCTGCCAAAATAGGGTATTTTTCAAACAAATGCTCCTCAAACTGATTTTTGAGCCAGTTTTTCCATTCGTGTAGCGGAGAGCTTTCTATGGCTTTCTGTAAATCAAACCCAATAGGTGTGGGCTTTACACCTTTATATGCTTCTGCTGTTGAAATCGCAAAACGAGGATACACTATCATTATTTTTTTACCTTTCAAATTCAAGCCCGTGGGCAAAAAAACATCTCCTTTGGCAAAGCAAATTTTAGGTGTGTTTTCTATAAAAAAAGCACAATCGCTCCCCAAACGGCTGGCATAGGCTTGCATTTGCTCAAGACTTAAACCTAACTTGAAATATTCGTTGAGCATTTTTATCAAAAAGGCTACATCTGCCGAGCCGCCGCCAAGCCCTGCACCCATAGGAATATTTTTCAGCAAAACAATGCGAACAGGTGGCAGAGCAAAATCTTGGGAAAGCAGTTTGTAGGTTTTGTAACAAAGGTTTTCTTCAAGCGAAGCCTCAATTGCCAACCCTTTGATTTCCAAAGTTAATTTTTCAGAAGGCAAAATTTCCAAAACATCTTGCAGAGGTACAGGATAAAAGCAAGAAACTAGATTATGATAACCATCGGGGCGTTTTTCGGTAATATACAACCCTAAATTGATTTTAGCATTTGGGAAGCTAATCATTGGCTCAAATGGTAAATTTTGGCAGAATTATTTACATTCAAAAAATTCAGCGTTCAGGGCTTTAAGCTTTATCATTTGTTTTTTACGTACGAAATCAATTTTCTAATGTCTAAAAATCTTGTTTCACGCTTCTTGTTTCCTGATTCCTATTTCTCTAATACCAAACTTACACATTAAAACGGAAGTGCATAATATCGCCGTCTTCTACAACATAATCTTTGCCTTGCATAGCCATTTTACCTGCTTCTTTGCAGGCTTGTTCAGATTTATATTGCATAAAATCAGCAAATTTGATAACTTCTGCCTTGATGAAGCCTCTTTCAAAGTCGGAGTGAATCACGCCAGCGGCTTGGGGGGCTTTCCAGCCTCTCTCTATGGTCCAAGCACGTACTTCTTTTTCGCCAGCGGTAAAGTACGTAATGAGATTGAGCAATTTGTAAGCGGCACGAATGAGTACATCTAAGCCCGATTCTTCTAATCCATACTCTTTCAAAAACAACTTACGTTCTTCTTTATCTGCAATTTCTGCAATCTGAGCCTCCAAAGCCGCACAAATACGTAGCACTTCTGCACCTTCGTCTTTTACAGCTTCCCGAAGGGCTTTTACGTGATGATTGTCTTCGTGCAAATATTTTTCATCAACATTTGCCACATACAAAACAGGCTTCATTGTGAGCAAAAACAAGTCTTTTACGGCTTCTTTTTCTTCTTCGGTAGCATCGGGCAAAGTTCGTGCATTTTTTCCCTGTTCCAGATGAGCTTTGTAACGTTTGAGGGCTTCAAATTCTACTTTGGCTTTGCTATCTCCCGATTTGGCGGCACGCTCTACCCTACCAATTTTTTTCTCAATGCTTTCTAAATCTTTGAGTTGCAATTCCATTTCTACTACTTCCTTATCCGAAACTGGGTTCACAGGTCCGGCAGAGCGTACTACGTTGTCGTCATCAAAGCAACGCAAAACGTGGATAATTGCATCAACTTCACGAATATTTGCCAAAAAGGCATTGCCTCGTCCTCCACCTTTACTTGCCCCTTTTACAAGCCCTGCAATATCTACAAACTCCACGGTAGTATGCACAATTTTTTGAGGCTTTACAATATCGGCAAGAGCGTACAAACGGCTATCGGGTACATCTACGATGCCGATATTGGGGTCAATGGTTGCAAATTCATAATTTGCCGCAACATTCTGAATGCTGGTGAGTGCTGAAAACAAAGTAGATTTTCCTACATTAGGCAAGCCTACAATTCCACATTTCAAAGACATAGTAACAATCTATTTTTTAGGCTCGCAAAAATAGAGAGAAAAAATTGCTTTCGCAAACTGAAAAAACTTATGCCGTAATGTAGCAGACTGAATAAGCTATTTTTTGCAATTGCTATGAGCGAAAATATCAAAAATGGTTGCTGTTTTTGCTTTTGGCTATGTTTTACCCTCTCAAAAATCAGCGAAAGTTTTTGCTAAAAGCAAAAAACAAAATAAAAGTCTAAATATTGACTTATTTGCAAATTTTTGTTTTATTGCCAAAACTATCTGCGAAATATCTTTTGGTTTTACTAAAATTTTTACCCTTATGAAAATTTTGAGCATACAAGCCTTGCGAGGTCCTAATGTTTGGAGTATCCAACGCAAAAAACTTATTCAGATGCGTTTGGATTTGGAGGATTTGGAACACAAGCCCACCAACAAAATCAAAGGTTTTTTGAGCCGCCTGAAAAAAATGTTTCCTTCTATGTACGAGCATCGCTGTTCGGAGGGCGTGCCTGGTGGCTTTTTTATGCGGGTAAAAGAAGGAACTTGGATGGGGCACGTCATTGAACACATCGCTCTTGAAATTCAGACACTTGCAGGTATGGATACAGGTTTTGGCAGAACCCGCCAAACCAAAACACCCGGAGTGTATAATGTTGTGTTCAGTTATGTAGAAGAAAAAGTAGGCATTTACGCCGCCGAAGCCGCAGTACGTATTGCCGAAGCCCTCGTAAAAGGCGAGGAATACGACTTGCAAAAAGATATTCAAAAAATGCGTGAAATACGTGAAGAGGTACGTTTGGGTCCGAGTACAGGCTCTATTGTAGAAGAAGCCATAGCACGCGATATTCCTTGGATAAGGTTGGGAACAAACTCTTTGGTACAACTGGGCTATGGAGTAAATCAAATGCGGTTTCAGGCAACTATCACCTGCAAAACCAGCAATATTGCCGTAGAAATTGCTTGCGATAAAGAAGAAACCAAGCGTATGCTCGCCAACAATGCCATTCCTGTTGCCAAAGGCGATACTTGCGTAGATGAAGAGGATTTGGCAAGGGTTATCAAAAAAATTGGTTATCCGATTGTCATTAAACCACTGGACGGCAATCACGGCAAAGGGGCTTCTATCAATGTAAAAACTTGGGAAGCGGCTCTAGAAGGATTCAAACACGCCAAAAAATACTCTCGCCGAGTGATTGTCGAGCAATTTATCACAGGTTACGATTTTAGAGTACTGGTCATAGACCACAAAGTAGTTGCCGCCGCCCAACGCATACCCGCCCACGTAAAAGGCGATGGCAAACATACCATTCAAGAACTGATTGATATTGAAAACAAAGACCCCCGCCGTGGCTACGGACACGAAAACGTACTTACGGAAATTACCGTAGATAGAGATACCCTTGATTTACTTGCCAAAAAGGGCTATTCGCTGGAAACTATTCCTGAAAAAGGAGAGGTTGTTTATCTCAAATCTACCGCTAATTTGAGTACAGGAGGCACTTCTATTGATGTTACCGACCTAATGCACCCCGAAAATGTATTTTTGGCGGAAAGAATTTCTCGTGTCATTGGTTTGGATATTTGTGGCATTGATATTATGGCTCCCAACCTTACTGAACCGCTTTCCGAAAATGGAGGAGTAATTTTGGAGGTAAATGCGGCACCGGGCTTTCGTATGCACCTTGCTCCTGCCGAAGGTTTGCCTCGGAACGTTGCCGCCCCCGTGCTGGATATGCTCTATCCTCCGGGCAAGCCTTCTCGTATTCCTATTATTGCCGTAACTGGCACAAATGGCAAAACCACTACTACTCGCCTCATTGCTCATATTGTAAAAAATATGGGCTATCGGGTTGGCTTTACCACTTCCGATGGCATCTATGTACAAAACCATCTTCTGGAAAAAGGGGATACCACAGGACCTTACAGCACCGAATTTATCCTCAAAGACCCTACCGTAGAATTTGCTGTTTTAGAATGTGCAAGAGGGGGAATTTTAAGAGCTGGCTTGGGTTTTAGTCGTTGCGATATAGGCATCATTACCAATATTGCCGAAGACCACTTGGGGCTAAACGATATTGAAACGCTTGATGACTTGGCTCGTGTAAAAGCCGTAGTGCCCAAAAGCGTAAAACCCGATGGTTGGGCAATTTTGAACGCCGAAAACGAATATTGTGTAAAAATTGCCAAGGAGCTAGAGTGTAATGTTGCCTATTTCAGTATGGACGAGGAGCATCCTGTTGTAAAAAGGCACTGCAAAGCAGGCGGAATTGCCTGCGTATATGAAAATGGCTTTGTTACTATCAAAAAAGGTGAGTGGAAAATACGTGTAGAAAAAGCAAGCCATATCCCTATTACAATGGGCGGAAAAGCCAAATTTATGATTGCCAATGCCCTAACTGCAACACTTGCGGGCTATTTGGCAGGCTTTAAGACCGAAGACATTAAAGTTTCTTTGGGAACTTTTATTCCTTCGCCTGCTCAAACGCCGGGCAGAATGAATATTTTTAACTTCCGCAATTTCCAAGTAATGATTGATTTCGCCCACAACCCTGCGGGTTATTTGGCTATTGAGGAGTTTTTGGCAAATGTAGATTCGCCTTACAAAATTGGCATTATTGCAGGCGTAGGCGACCGCCGTGACCAAGATATTATGGAATGTGCCAACATTGCCGCTCGTATGTTTGACCACATCATTATCCGACAAGAAAAACACTTGCGAGGTAGAACAGAACAAGAAATCATTGACCTCATTCTGAAAGGTATCAAAAAATCTAAGCGTAAAGTAACCCACGAGGTAATTCGCAAAGAAGTTGATGCCCTCAAACACGCTATTTCCTTGGCTCAAACTCGCAAAGGCACTTTCATCACAGCTCTGAGTGATGTTATTGATAATGCCATTGATGTTGTGCAAGAATACTTGGATAAAGAAATAGAAGCAAGCTAATTGAAAAAAACAAGGGCTTCGTTTTATGGAAGCCCTATTTCTGATTATTTGACCTCCCAACGAATGGCAAGTAGCGGAACATTGGTGGTATAAACGACTTCTTCGGTACGACTTCCGTCAAAGATTTTATCCCAAAAACTGCGTTTGTGTGTAAACATCACGAGCATATCGGGTTTATACACGCGTACAAACTCTTTCAAGCCGCCGTGAATATCATTTTCTTTGCGTGTTTGCATAAAAAAGAGTTCCATTTTAGAATAGGCGAGCTTTTCTCGCAGTTCAGCAATAAAACGGCGATTCGGAAAAGTATCTAATTTTACCATTTCAGGGTAATTGGGATAAACGTGCACTAGCTGCAAGTTGGCATCAAAAATACGAGCAAATTCTAAAACTTTGCTAATTTTAGGTTCGGGGTTCATCAAATCGGTGGCAAGGGCTATATGCTCAATTTTCGCACCCTGATAAGAAGCAGGTACGGCAATTACAGGCACTTTTGAGTTTTGAATAGTATTGGAAGCATTGCTTCCAAAGAAAAGTTTTTTCATTCCGCTGGCTCCCGTAGTTCCCATTACAATCAAATCTGCTTTGTATTGCTCTGCTATTTCGGCAATGCTTTCGCTTACAAGAGGGCTTAACCGCACTACATAAGCAATTTCTCTTTTGGCAGAGGCTTGCACGCCAAGGGCTTCTATGTGCTTTTGGAGCTTATCTTTTTGCAAAATAGTATAATTTTCCAGAGCTTCGCTATGTTGCTGTCCTGTAAGATTGACAGGAATTTCGGGTTGCGAAACATTTACAAATACAAAGCGGCAAGGCTCTTCTTGGTTGATACGTAAGACAAGTGTTACTGCTAAATCGGCATTGGCAGAAAAATCCGTAGGAATGATAATGGTCTTCATTGCTCTTATGGTTTGGGGTAAAGTTATCAAAAAAACGCTAATGCCCAAGATGATTTCGGGCATTTTTTTTAATGATTTTTGCAAAAAAAATAAGACATAGCCATAAGCTATGCCCTATTTGTTTTCCTTCGTTTTTTTCTTGTATAGCTATGCTTAAAGCGTACGAGATGTTACATTGGCTACGGGAATTTGCATTGTGATAGTACCACTGGCAGGTGCTGTATTACCGTTAAGATTCTGGGCAACGGCATTTGTATTACCATCGCCATCACCAGAGTGATCTTGGAGTGTGATGTTGAGTGTGAGAATACCTGTGCTTGAATTGTAGCTAACAGAGGTTATATTAATTGTATCAGGGTTGTTTATGCTGCTGTCAAATATTCCAAGACTTTTTTGATGAAATCCTCCTGTTACAGGAACTCTCACTTGCCCATTTATATTAACCCCTGTGATATTAGATACTGCCAAAGCACCAATATTGTTTGCGGTTGATTGTAAAAATACACCCAAGTTAGAACCTGTAGCATTGGTAAGTTGTATAAATAGGCTTCCAGTTGAGGAAGATGTATTGTAGTTGTAAACAACCGTTTGCGACAAACGATTCAGTTGTACGTTGTCATCAGCAGGAGAACCTCCCAAATGAGTTGTATTATCGCTTAATCTAGCTCCTTGTAAAGTAAAACTTACAGGAGTAGCCAGAGTAATGAAAGCATCTTGTCCATTTGCACCAGCGGGTCCAGCAGGTCCTTGGGGTCCAGGTGCTCCATCTTGTCCATTTTGTCCTGCAACGCCCTGTGGTCCTGGGTCGCCTTTATCGCCTTTGGGACCTTTGCAAGCACCAAACGTGAGCAGTAAGCCAAAAAATACGGCTACCAAAATGCGAGTTGTGTAAGTTAGTTTTTTCATAATTTTTTATTTTTTGGAGTTAAACATTAAAAAATCTGTTTTTCTTACAACAATCTTTGTTCCAAAGCACTTGAAAAGGTCTTTTTATTGTCTGAATGAGGCTGTTTATTTCGTGAAAGGCTAAAACGGACTCGTGTGAAAAAAATGCAAATTCATTGCAAATTTCGTAAGCGGCTGTTTTTTTTGCCTAAAAGGCGGTTACCTTTGGGGGCTTTTGTAGTATAAATGAATACGAAAAAACACTTCTTTTTGTTTCACTATCTAAAACTTTTTGCCTATGAAACAACTTGTACAATTCATTGTAGATTTAGAAGAAAATTGTCCTTTGTATGCGGTATTTGAAAAAATCAGGAACTTGCCCTTTGTGAAAACAGTGTATCTGAACACAAAAAAATTTTTAGAAATTTCCGACCGCAAGCAAACTTATCAAATCCCTTTTGATGAAATTATTTTCTTGCAAGCAATGGGCAATTATACGCAGGTACTTACTACCGAAAAAACGTATTGTTTTTCGCGTCCTTTGAAAACACTTTTACAAAAACTACCTGATGAGTTATTTTTGCGACCGCACAGGTCTTTTGCAGTGAATAGAATGTTCGTCAAAACTTGGGGAAAAGAATTTTTAGAAATCTCGACAGGTGAGAATATTCCCATTTCAAGGCGGAAGAAATCAGAATTAAATGTTGCTTAAATGCACACTAAAAAGCCTTTTGTAAGGCTTTTTAGCTTTTCTTGAAAAGAGAATCTACAAATTCGGCTCGGTTGAAAACCTGCAAATCTTCAATTTTTTCTCCCACGCCAATATACTTGACAGGAATTTTGAATTCATCAGAAATACCAATCACTACGCCACCCTTGGCAGTACCGTCTAATTTGGTAATTGCCAGAGCCGTAACATCGGTGGTTTTGGTAAATTCGCGTGCCTGCATTACAGCATTTTGCCCTGTACTACCATCAAGCACAAGTAAAACTTCGTGAGGAGCATCAGGAATAAATTTCTGAATGGTTTTTTTCATTTTGGCAAGCTCATTCATCAGATGCAGTTTGTTGTGCAATCTGCCCGCAGTATCAATGATAAGCACATCTGCTTGCATTTCAGAGGCTTTTTTAGCCGCCTCAAATACCACACTGGAAGGCTCTTTGCCCATACCCAACTCAATCACAGGCACGCCTACGCGTTCGCCCCAGATTTTTAGTTGCTCTACTGCCGCCGCCCTGAACGTATCCGCCGCTCCTAAAACTACTTTTTTGCCTTTCAAATGATATTGAGCCGCCAACTTTCCGATAGTGGTGGTTTTCCCTACGCCATTTACCCCTACTACCATAATTACGTAAGGGTGATTGAGCTTGGGAATTTCAAAATCTGCTAAATCTGCGGATTTGTTTTCTTGTAAAAGAGCCATAATCTCTTCCCGCAAGATTTTATCCAATTCTTCGGTATTCAGATATTTATCTCTTTTTACACGTTCTTCCAAGCGTTCTATGATTTTCAGTGTAGTTTGTACGCCTACATCAGCCGAAATCAAAATGTTTTCCAGTTCGTCGAGTACCTCTTCATCAACTTTAGATTTACCCGCAATGGCTTTGCCCAATTTGGTAAAAAAGTTTGTCTTGGTTTTTTCTAAACCCTTATCCAGTGCTTCCTTTTTTTCTTTGGAAAACCAGCCAAATAGTGCCACAATCGTAAAATTTTTAGTAAAACTTTGGCAAAAATAAGGTTTTTTTGAATTTTTGAGAAAAAAATGAGCGGTTTATGCTGAAAAAAAGAAACTTTCTACCTGCCGATTTTCAAGTGCAATCTTGGGAAAATATTTTACCTTTTTACCAAAACCTTTTGGAAAGGAAAATATCTAATGCAAATGATTTAAGACAATGGTTCCGAGATAGAAGTGAGCTGGAAAGTATGCTATCCGAAGATTTAGCTTGGCGTTATATCCGAATGACCTGCAATACAGCTGACGAAACGCTTGCCCAAAGTTTCAATGATTTTGTAAGCCAAATACAACCACAAGCCACCGAATACACACATAAGCTCAACGAAAAATGCTTGCAAAGTCCTTTCCTTGACGAATTGCAAAATATTGAACCTGCTTTTCGCATTACGATACGCTCTTTGCGTAAGCAAGCAGAAATTTTTAGACAAGAAAATATCCCTTTGCTTACCGAACTGCAAATAAAAGAGCGTGAATATGGGGCTATTGCAGGTGCTATGACTATCCGTTGGGAAAATGAGGAACTTACCTTACAACAAGCCGCCAATTTGCTTGATGAGCAAGACCGCAATATCCGTGAAAATGCTTACTTGGCTATCCAAAATCGCCGTTTGGCAGATAAAGATAAGTTAGACGATTTGCTTTCCGAACTTATCCGCTTGCGTCATCAGGTTGCTATCAATGCAGGCTTTAAAAATTTCAGAGATTATGCCTTTGCCTCTTTGGGCAGGTTTGATTACTCGCCTCAAGATTGCTATGCTTTTCACGAAGCTATCAATAAAGAAGTGATGCCCCTTGTCAATGAAATTTTTGAGCGACGTAAAAAATCTATGCGATTAGAGAGCCTTCGCCCTTGGGATTTGCAAGCCGATACCAATGGCTTACCCCCTCTCAAAGTTTTTGAAAATACTGATGAGCTAACCGAAAAAACAACGCTCTGCTTGGATAAATTAGACCCATTTTTAGGCAACTGCCTCCGTAGAATGAAAGAAATGGGGCATCTGGATTTGGCTTCTCGCAAAAATAAAGCACCCGGCGGCTACAACTACCCTCTTGCCGAAACGGGCTATCCCTTTATTTTTATGAACGCTACTTCCAATTTAAGGGATTTAACAACGCTTTTACACGAAAGCGGACACGCTGTTCATTCAATTTTATGTAAAGATTTGGAAATCAATGCTTTCAAAGACCCCACTGCCGAAGTTGCCGAACTCGCCTCTATGAGTATGGAACTGATTACACTTCCCTTTTGGGATATATTTTTCAAAAATGAACAAGACCTCAAAAGAGCCAAGAAAGAACATTTAGAGGATATTCTCACAGTACTTCCTTGGATTGCCTGTATAGATAAATTTCAGCACTGGCTCTACGAGAACCCTAACCATAGTATTGAACAAAGAAAAGAGGCTTGGGTAAGTATTTACAGCGAATTTTCACCTCAAATGATAGATTGGCAAGGATTGGAGCAATTCAAGGCGTATCATTGGCAAAAGCAACTTCATATTTACGAAGTACCTTTTTACTATATTGAGTATGGTTTTGCCCAACTCGGTGCGATTGCTGTATGGCAAAATACCCAAAAAGACCTCAAAAAAGGTTTGAATGCTTATTTAGATGCTCTTGCTTTGGGCTACACCAAACCTATTCCCGAAATATACCAAACCGCGAATATTTCTTTCAATTTTTCAGCGGAGTATATCAAAAATTTGGTGCATTTCGTTCAGCAAGAGTGGGAAAGTTTGTAGTTTCAAGTAGAAACACTAATGAGGCGAGTTTTTATACCAAAACCTGACAGGTTTGGTAAACCTGTCAGGTTTAGTAGTTTGATAAGCCGATTTTGTTAGGGTATAAGAGAATAAGCACTTACAACAAGGCTTCAATGATATTATCAACACTAATTCTTTCTGCTTCGGCTTTGAAATTGCGTACAATTCTATGACGTAGTATGGGCTTGACTACTGCTTTTACGTCTTCAATATCAGGTGAATATTTGCCGTGAAGCAAAGCATTACATTTAGCCCCTACTATTAGGTATTGCGAAGCTCTGGGACCCGCCCCCCATTCCAAATAATCGTTGGCTTCTTTGGAAGCATTTTGCGTATGAGGGCGAGTTTTTTGTACGAGTTTTACAGCATATTCTACCACATTATCCGCCACAATTACCTTACGAATAAGCGTTTGGAAATACAAAAGCATTTCCGCATTCAATATTTTTTCAAGTTCTACTTTCAAGCCTGATGTAGTGTTTTTCACTACTTGCACCTCGTCCTGATAGCTCGGATAGTCCAATATCACATTGAACATAAACCTATCCAGTTGTGCTTCGGGCAATGGGTAAGTTCCTTCCTGCTCTATGGGGTTTTGAGTAGCCAGCACAAAAAAAGGTTTGGGCAGTTCGTAGCGTTTGCCTGAAATCGTTACAGCATATTCTTGCATAGCCTCTAAGAGTGCCGCTTGCGTTTTGGGAGGAGTACGGTTAATTTCATCAGCCAAAATGATATTGGCAAAAACAGGACCTTTGATAAACTGAAAGTTGCGGTCTTTATCCAATGTTTCTGAGCCTGTAATATCCGAAGGCATTAGGTCGGGGGTGAATTGAATACGATTGAAACTCAAATCCAGTACCGAAGCCAAAGTTTGCACCAGCAAGGTTTTGGCAAGCCCAGGCACACCCACAAGCAAACAATGTCCCTGCGAAAAAATAGAAGTAAGAAGTAGCCTTACGGTTTCCTCTTGCCCTATGATAACTTTTCCGATTTCTTTTTTGAGTTTCTGGTACGAATGAGCGATAGCATCAGCAGCTTCTACATCAGATTGAAATGGCGTCATAGCTTTTACAACAAGATTAAAATAATTTGCAAGATTTTAACAAGAGACTTTTACAAGCAATTTCGTTCAGAAACGTAAAAGTAAAAATTTTCGTACTTTCTACAAACTACTACCAGCAGTTTTTGTTTGCACGGAAGGCAACTTTGCAAATTGAAAACCTTTTTCAGAAAAATGCTGTAAAAAGCGGGGCAAGACATAAATCAGATTCCGAGTAGCCTTGATATTATCGTGAAAAACCACAATAGAGCCATTTTCAGCGTGTTGGATAGTATTTTGCAAGCAGACCTCTCGGTCAAGGTCGGGGGCAAAGTCGTAAGAAAGCACGTCCCAAAGAACAATTTTCAAGTTTTTTTCAATTTCTTTTCGTAAGCCAAAAGCCAATTTGCCATAAGGTGGGCGAAAAAGAGTATTGTCTATTTTTTTTTCTTGCATTATGTTTTGGCAAAGCTGAATATCGTTTAAATATTCGCTTTTCCCAACTTTCCAAGCGTTGAGGTGATGATAAGTGTGGTTTCCTACTTGATGATTTTCCTGCAAAATAGTTCTAAAAATTGAAGAATGTTTGCGAATATTATCGCCTACGCAAAAAAAAGTCGCTTGGGCTTTATAGTATTGCAAAGTTTCCAGCACAAAGGGCGTAAGTTCGGGAATGGGACCATCATCGAAGGTTAGGAAAATAGTAGGCTTTTCTTGGGGCAACCGCCACCAAAAAGATTGAAACACTTTGGGCAAAATAGCAGGAATTTTGAAATATCGCATCAAGGTAAAATTTTGCAGGAAATCATTGTAATATCATCTTGAAGCGGTGTTTCTTTCCGAAAATCGTTTAGTGCTAAAATAAATTCGCTGTGCAATTTTTCTAAGGGGCAGTATGCCCATTTTTTAAGCAAAAGGGCTATTCGCTCATCACCAAATAATTCATCTTGGGCGTTAATGGTTTCGTTTAAGCCGTCGGTATAGGCAAAAATAAGGCTTTCTTCTTTCAGAATCATTTGGGCTTCAGCTACAAAGGGCAGGGGGTCAAAAATACCCAATACCGTTGTACCCTGTTCCAAGCGTTGCAAATGCCCATTGGTTATGAGAAAAGGTGGGTTATGCCCTGCATTGATATAGTGCAAAAAGTGCGTTTGGTAGTCGTAGGTGGCTACAAAAAAAGTAATAAAGTTCTCGCCTTGTGCATTTTGCAGAACCAAGTAGTTGAGTTCGGCGACAATATCGCGTAAATTTTGTGTTTGGCGAGTAATGGTACGCAAAGAAGCCTGAAAATTAGCCATCATCATAGCCGCCGCAATACCTTTTCCTGAAACATCGGCTATGCAAAACAAAAATTTTTCTTTACCCAAAGGAATAAAATCATAATAATCGCCTCCCACGGTAAAGTGCGGGGCATAATACGCCGAAATCTGTAATTTTTCGGTTTGAGGTAAATTTTTAGGGCAAAGCCTTTGCTGAACTTTGGCAGCAATATCCAACTCTTTCCGAAAAACCTCTTGCTCCAACTGCTTTTGAGCAAGTTTTTTATTTTCAATCGCTACAATCAGAATATTGGTAAGTGTGCGTATGAAATCGGCATCCAAGGGGTTGCTTTGGCTCGCCGAAGCAAAAAGAAAAGCCAAGGAATTTCCTTTATGAAAAACAGGTATCACCCATTCAAATTCTGCAAAAGTTTCTGCAAATACACTTTCTTGTACAGGAAGAATAGCCTGAGGAGCATCGGGCAAAAACTTTTCAAAATCAGGGCTATCTACAAGATTTTTAACGCCAAAATGCGTTTTACAATACCATTTACCAAAATCATTTACCCACAAAGCCATTTTTTGAAGGCTCAAATTGCCCCGCAATGTAAAATTGTAGATGCGGTACAAATGCTCTTCTGCCATATTGTTGTTGATAGCCTGCGTAATTTCTAGCAAAGCCCCCAACGATAGCTCTTTTTTTTGCAGAAGAGTATTTAAGGCAATCATTTGACAAGCATTTTGGGGTCATAGGCATCGCGTAAGCCATTGCCCAGTAAGTTGAAAGCAAGTACCAAGAGGCATATTGCCATACTTGGATAAAAAATCAGATGCACTCCCAAGCCCGTATCCGAACCGATAAAATCTTTACCTTCAGAAACCATCATTCCCCAAGAGGGTGTAGGTGGCTGAGCCCCCATACCCAAAAAGCTCAAGCCCGCTTCGGTAAGAATTGCGGCGGCAAAGTTAGAGCTAATCATTACAATCAGCGGACCAAAAAGATTGGGCAAAATATGCCTAAACACGATACGAAAATTGCTCAAACCCAATGCTCGGGCGGCTTCAATGTATTGCTTTTCTTTGATAGCCATAATTTCGCCACGTACCAAACGAGCAATTTCTACCCAAGTAGTAAGCCCCAAAGCAATAAATGCCCCCAAAACACCTCTTCCCAAAGCCAAACTAATTACAATTACAAGCATAATTTGTGGAATAGACCACACGATAGTCATCAAGAAGTTGATAGCATAGTCTATTTTCCCACCAAAAAACCCTGCAAGCGAACCCAAAGTTACTCCCAATATCACAGAAATAAACACTGCCACCAGCCCAATGCCCAAAGAAATTCGCGTGCCTAAAATCAGACGACTGAGCAAATCTCTGCCTTGCTTATCAGTACCCAAGAGGAAAGTACGTTTTTCAATATTTTTTTGCTCAAACTCGCTGATGATTTCGGCTTTCGTAGTCTGATTGATTTTGCCCTCGTAGTCAATATAAAAAA
This sequence comes from uncultured Cytophagales bacterium, assembly GCA_964654605.1. GTDB lineage: Bacteria > Bacteroidota > Bacteroidia > Cytophagales > Thermonemataceae > Raineya. The sequence goes on from CAZZLW010000065.1 coordinate 24,678, forward strand.
CCTTTTCTCCTTCGGTATAGTAGGGCTTTCCGTTGAATTTTTCCGCATTAGTAAGATTTTTAAGCCCACTCAATTCGCCTACATACAAAGACTTGACTGCGGCAACAAGGCTGTATTTTTCTTTCTTGGGCGAATCATCTTTGTTGGTTACCCCTTCCATTGTATAAGTAACTTCCAAAGTTTCTTTATTTACCTGATAGTTTTTGATAGGCACAATGGTATATTCGCTGGGCAAACCAAAAAGCATTTTTTCAAAAAAAGAGGGCTTGTATTGAGGGATATTTTTATGCTTTTTCAGAAAAGTAGCTTCATAGCCCGGCGGCTTGAGCTTTACATACACCGAGCCATCATCGGCATTGGGGGTACTATCTGGCATTATCAGATAGCCCAAAATAGCCACAATTACTGCAATAATAACCACTACCAAACCTGCAACAGCAGTGATATTGCTAAAAAAACGTTTCTTTACGTAATACCCGGGCGAATGATGTACTTCTTCTTTTACTGCTTGCATACTAACGGCTATTATGAGCTAAAAGTCCTTCTTTGGTAGCTAAATAGTAGTAGTTGCGAAAGTTATCCTCAAAACCTTCGGTACTGCTTACTACTTCGGAAAACTGGTTCAAAAAACATTTTACCCAGCCTTTTTCAATCATTGCTTTGAGCGTATTTTTCAAAGTGGTTTCATCAGTTTTTACGGCTTGCTGTATTTTAGCAAAACTTTCAACGAAGTAGATTTGGTCAAGCACTTCAAACTCAAGTTCGTTCATAATGTCGGCTTTTCCATTCATAGCTTTTCAGTCTGCTTATTAGGGCAAAAAAAACTGCATAAATGGGGTACAAAACAAACAGAAAAGGTATCCAAAATGCAAACTTTTTTTGCTGAAAAAAACGCAAAACGGCAGTCAAAAATACAAATTCTGCAACAAATTTGAAAACAAGTAAGCCCAAAACTACCCAAGTTTTTTCAAAAATCCAAAAAGGAAGCACCAAAACTGAAAGGTTAGCAAGAAAAATAAATACTGCAAGCATTTTGGTGAAAGAATTTTGGTAATGCTCCCATTTGCTTGCCCAACGCTTGCGTTGATGAAAAAACTGCTTCCAATTTTCATTGGCTTGCGTACTTACAAGCACCGCTTGCGATTTCAGGAATTGTACTTTTTGAGGAAATTGTGTTGCTATCTTATGCATCAAAAATTCATCATCTCCCGAAGGAATATGCTCCGAACCTGCAAAACCACCTACTCGCTCAAAAATAGTTTTTTTGTAGGCAATATTTGCACCATTGCACATTGTAGGCTTGTGCAAAGCTATGCAAGCCGCTCCTGTACCTATAAGGCTGGCAAACTCCACTGCTTGCCACTGCTGAAAAAAATTATCTTTGGCAAGTATGCGAACAGGCATACTCACGAAATAGACATCTGTCTGCTCTAAATATTCCAGAATAGCACTTAACCAAGAACTTGGTACTCTGCAATCGGCATCGGTGCATACAATCCACTTACCTTCTGCCCGACTGATAGCTTGTGTAATGGCTCGCTTTTTGGGCGAAAGGATATGAGAAAAGGTATCATTTTTCAAAATATGGCTATTGGGTAGGGAATTTTGGGCATTTTTTACAATTTCTAAGCTTTCATCTTCCGAAAAATCATCAACCCACAAAATTTCCCAATATGTTTGGGGCAAATCTTGCTGAATAAAATCTGCTATCAGTTTAGGCAAATTGCCTGCTTCATTCCGAAAAACTACCACTACCGATAGCAATTTATTCTCCTCTCTCTTGCCCGCTTTGGAAACAGCAAGTTGAGAGTTGAGCCTACCCCACAGCCAACTAAAATAAAGCACCATTCCTCCATAAGCCAAAAGAAACAGAGCAACTAGCACCAAAAAAAATATCACAAATTACGCAATTTGAGTTCTTTCAGAAAATCGGCAAGGGCTTTTTGATAGGTTTTGCCATCTTTTTCTTTGATTTGTTGCAGATTTTTTTTCAGCGTAACCATTTTTTTCCGCTCTGAAGCTGTCTTTTCATAAAGCATCTGCGTATGCCGAAAAGGAAACGTTTCATCTTTCAAAGAATTAAAAAAAAGAATGGGCTTATCCAGTTCTGTTATTTCTTTCTCTACATTGAGCCAATTCGGCACTACCCAACGAACATTGAATATCGGGTACAAATCTTGCAGATAGCTCTGCAAAGACACAAATCCATTTTCAACAACTATTCCCGCCAAACTCATTTCATTACCAAGTCGTATAGCAGAATAAGCCCCCGCCCCTTCACCATAAAATACAATTCTATCAGAGGGAATTTCCAAAGTGTTTCTCAGATAATTATAGGTAACCAGTGCCGTTTGGTACAACTTTTCGGGGCTTTCAACCGATTGGGTTTGCTCATCGAGAATATAATTTGGCACTATCACATTCATTCCCAAATAATTCCAAATTCTATATCGCCAAATATTTTTTTCCGAATAATAGAGTTTATCTGCATTTTGCAAGTACAAAAGCCAAATTTTATTTTCCGACTTGCTTGGAATAATACAGGCTTCAATATTGCCATAAGCACTTGGTAGAGAAACTTTTTCATACTCCAAGCCAAATTGCTTCATCTTTTCAGAAAAAAAGAAGGTTGGCACTTCCACAAGGCTTGGAAAAGCAAGTTTCTGAAAACTACTTTTTAGCCAAAAATAGCCCCCAACATAAGCCAAAAAAAGCAAGAAAAATAATCCTATGAACGCTTTTTTTCTTAAATTTTTCAAGGGTTGTTCAAAATTTTTGAGTAAAAACGAAATTGGCACGAATTTATGAAAATTTTTATGTAAATTGCGAAAATTTTTGATACCTTAAATAAAATCCCCAATGCTCATTGTTGAAAACGCCTATATCTCTGACGATATTGCTGAATATTACTTCAAATGCGATTTAGAACGCTGTAAAGGTGCTTGTTGCGAAGCAGGTGATTTGGGTGCCCCACTGGAAGAAAACGAACTTTCTATTTTAGAACAAATTTTTGAGCAAGTAAAACCCTATATGTCTGAAAAAGGCAGAGAAATTGCCGAAAAACAAGGCTTATACATACTAGATAGCGACGGCGATTTTTCCACAACCACCATAGATGGGAAAGAATGTATTTTTGCTGTAAAAAAAGATGAAAAAGGCACTTGGACTTGTGCCATTGAAAAAGCCTTTCAGGAAGGTAAAATAGATTTCCAAAAGCCTATTTCTTGCCATTTATACCCCATACGCATCACCAAGTACGCCCAGTACGAGGCTCTCAATTATCACCAATGGGAAGTTTGTTCGCCTGCTTGCGTATTAGGCAAAAAAATGCAAGTACGGGTATTTGAGTTCCTTAAAGAGCCTCTCATTCGCAAATATGGGAAGGCGTGGTACGAAAAGCTCAACCAAGAAGTAATTGGATGGGAAAAAAGACGAAAAACTCGCTAGCTATGGCTTGATTTTCGCTTATGAATTTACCAAATTTCAATGCCCAACCTTTATGAAGCAGACTGCTTTTCTTTTGCTCATATTCCTTTCTTTAGCTGGCTGTAAGCATTACCACAACATTACGGCTCATTACAACGCCTATTTTTTGGCAAAAGAAAAAATGCTGGAAGCCGAAAGAAAAATTTTTAGCAGTCGTAAAGACAATTACAATCGGATTTTGTATGTCATTCCATTGCTGGATACCAATATGCTCAAAGGAATGAAAGCCGATTTTGACGATTGCATCAAAAAAGCCGCCTATGCCATAGAACGCCACGAAATAAGCAACTGGACTGATGATTCTTATCTGCTCGTAGGCAAAGCACGTTTCTATAATCGTGAATTTTCTGATGCTACCAATACTTTCAAATACATCAATGGCACTTCCAAAGATAAAATAATGCAAGAAAAAGCTCTCATTGAGCTTATGCGTACCTACATAGAAAGCAATCAGTGGAACGATGCCGATATTGTCAAGAATTATTTACGCAAGTTTGAAGTAAGCAAACCCAATTTGGCTCAATACTACTTGGTGCAGGCTCATCTGTACCGCCTTCGCAAAGATTATGAACGCACCGCAAAGAGTTTAGAATTGGCTTTACCTGATATAAAGCGAGGCGAAAAAAAAGCACGACTGCTCTTTTTGCAAGGGCAATTGTACCAAAAACTTAAAAATGACAAAAAAGCCTTTGAAAACTATGCCAAAGTTATCAGAAATAAGCCCCCTTACGAACTGGAACTGCAAGCTAATTTGGCTATGATGCTTACAGGCGATTCTGCCAAAGTTTTTTCCGCCAAAACACAAAGAAAGTTGGAAAAAATGCTTAAAGACTTCAAAAACCAAGACTATCTTGATGAAATCTATTACGATTTGGCAATGCTTGAACTCAAACGCAACGATTTACGCAAAGCCGTAAGTCTGCTCCAAAAATCTGCCCAAGCCAAAGGTACAGGCGGACAAAAACCTTATACTTTCTTACGATTAGCAGAAATTCATTTTGATAAATTGCGTGATTACGAAACAGCAAAATCGTATTACGACAGCACAATGGCTCTTTTGCCTAAAGATGAAGAAGGTTACGAAAAAATTGCCAAGCGTTATGAAGTGCTTGATGAGTTTATCAAATATTTGCGTATTGTTCAGTTGGAAGATAGCTTGCAAAGAATGGCAAAAATGCCTGAAAACGAATTGGACGCTTATTTAGAAGCAAGTATCGCCCGAAAAGTGAAAGCCGAAAAAGACTTGCAAAAAGCTCGTGAAAAAGCCCAAAAACAAGCCGAAGCCGAAAAAGAACTTTTAGGCAAAAATACTTTACAAGAAGAAAAAAATCGCCAAAATAGCGAATGGTATTTTGATAATACCACCCAAGTAGAAGCGGGCAGAAAAGAATTTCGCCAAAAATGGGGCAATCGCCCACTTGCTGATAACTGGCGGATTTTGAGTCGTATTTCAAACGAAATTGATGAAACCATTCCCCAACAAAATCTCACTACCAAAGAGCAAGCCATCGCAGAGCAAGAGCAAATCCGTGAGGAAGTAAATAACCGAAAAAGAGCTGTAAAATCTCAAATTCCACGTAGTCCAGAGGCTTTGCAAAAATCTTTGCAAAAATGGGAAAATGCTTCGCTCAATTTAGCCAAACTCTACCATTTTCAATTGGACGAACTGCCTGACGCCGAAAAAACCTATTGGAGCATACCCCAAAAAGTACAAAATTCTGAATACGAACCCGAAGTATATTATTTGTTATATTTGCTCTACAACCAGCAGAAAAACACTGCAAAAGCCCAAGAAATGCGAAACCTCATTTTCCAAAAATTTCCTAACTCTATTTATGCCAAACTCATAGAAAACCCTAATTATTTGGCTGAAAGTCAGGCTCAAAATGAGGTTGTTCAGAAAGAATATGCCGAAATTTACGAGAATCTCTACGAAAAACGTCAGTACGAAGCCACTATTAAAGCCCTTGACGAACTGCAAAAAAAGTATCCCGAAAATGCTATTCCTGATAAAATTGAAGCCCTAAAAATTATTGCCAATGCCCGTTTGCACAAGAAGCAAGAAAAATTAGCAGAAGATTTGGAAGCATTTTTCCGCAAATATCCCGATAGCAAAATTATTCAGCATTTCAAGAAAATTGGTGAGCTGAAAAAAGAGTGAAAATCTACAAACTATTGCATAAAATTCGCCCCGAACAAAAAAATTCCAAAATTTGTTCTTTTTTCGGAATTTGCTTACTTTTGGACAAAAACCGCAACGCAAATGAATTCTACCGCAACACACTCGTACAAAGATACGACCATTTTCAATCTGATTGAGCAAGAATACAAACGCCAACTGCACGGCATAGAACTCATAGCTTCCGAAAATTTTGTTTCCGAACAAGTAATGCGAGCTATGGGAAGCGTTCTTACCAACAAATATGCCGAAGGCTTGCCCAAAAAACGTTATTATGGAGGTTGTGAAGTAGTTGATGAAGTTGAACAAATTGCCATTGATAGAGTAAAGGAACTTTTTGGAGCAGTTTGGGCAAATGTACAGCCTCATTCGGGAGCTCAAGCAAATGCCGCTGTAATGCTTGCTATATTGAAGCCCGGTGATAAAATTTTAGGTTTTGACCTTTCCCACGGCGGACACCTCACACACGGCTCGCCTGTCAATTTTTCGGGCAAACTCTATCAACCTTCTTTTTACGGCGTAGAACCCGAAACAGGGCTTATCAATTGGGACAAAGTGGAAGAAATTGCTATGCGAGAAAAGCCCAAACTCATCATTTGTGGGGCTTCGGCTTACTCTCGCGATTGGGATTATGCTCGCCTGCGTGCCATTGCCGATACGGTAGGGGCTTTGCTAATGGCTGACATCTCTCACCCTTCGGGGCTAATTGCTAAAAAATTGCTGAACGACCCTTTGGAATACTGCCATATTATTACCACTACCACACACAAAACTCTTCGCGGTCCTCGGGGCGGCTTGATTATGATGCGGAAGGATTTTGAAAACCCTTTTGGTATCAAAAACCCCAAAGGCGAACTTCGCCTGATGTCCGAATTATTGGACTCTGCGGTTTTCCCTGGCACGCAGGGCGGTCCTTTGGAGCACGTCATTGCCGCCAAAGCAGTAGCCTTCGGCGAAGCCTTAGAACCCTCCTTTGCCGAATATGCCCAGCAAGTTCGCAAAAATGCCCAAACTATGGCACAAGAGTTTATACGCAGAGGCTATAAAGTAATTTCAGGTGGTACAGATAACCATCTAATGCTTATTGATTTGCGTTCTAAAAACCTCACAGGTAAGCTCGCCCAAGAAACGCTCATCAAGGCAGATATTACTATCAATAAAAATGCTGTCCCTTTTGATGATAAATCGCCTTTTGTAACTTCGGGTATGCGTTTGGGTACGCCTGCCGTTACTACACGTGGCTTGAAAGAAAACGATATGCTTCAAATTGTAGAATGGATTGACGAAGCCCTGCAAAACCACGATAACGACACCAAACTCGCCCAAATCCGTGAAAAAATAAACTCACAAATGCAGAAATATCCACTTTTTGCATACTAAACCTAATTGTTTAGGTATAATATGCAAGAAACGGGATTTAGAACATTGGATATTTAGCTCTTAACTCAGACTCTTGAATTTTTTAACGCAAATAACTACATTTTTTGAAAGTCAAACCTTTAATTTACCCTATAATATGAAAAAATTTGCTTTTCTTTTCGCTTTGATGTTTGTGGCGATATTTGCTTTTGCCCAAGAAACTGCCGATTTGCAAGAAGTTCAAATCAAAACTTCGGCAGTATGTGGAATGTGTAAAAAGAAAATAGAAAAGGATTTAAGCTACGAAAAAGGGGTTGTAAGTGCCGATTTGAATGTAGAAACTAAAATCGTAACCGTAAAATACAATCCTAAAAAAACAAGTGTTGCAAAAATCAAAAAGGCTATCAACAAAGCAGGCTACGATGCTGATGAACTACCTGCCAACCCCAAAGCCTACAACAAACTACCTGAATGTTGCAAAAAAGATAACAAGGTACATTAAGAAAAATGGCAGAAAATTTTAGCTTTGCAGGAGCTAAAACTTTCTGCTCTCGACCAAATTATGAATGACTATGCAAGTCAAAAAAGATGAAAAACCCATTTTAGGCATCACCTTAGGCGACTACAATGGCATAGGTCCCGAAGTTGTATTGAAGGCTCTTGCCGATACCCGTCTGCTCGCTTTTTGTACGCCCATTATTTATGGCTCTCTGAAAGTCCTGAGCAAGTATCGTAAAATATTGCAGATTGAAGACTTTAATGCTATTCTCATCAAAGATGCCGAACAAGCTAACCCTCGCAAAATCAATCTTATCAACTGCTTTGATGATGCCGATGTGCAACCCGGGCAGGTAACCGCCGAAGCAGGCAAAGCCGCCTTTTTATGTCTTGAAACCTGCACCAAAGACCTTTTGCGTGGCATTTTACAAGGTGTAGTTACTGCCCCTATCAACAAGTACAATATCCAAAATGAGCATTTTCAGTTTGTAGGGCATACCGAGTATTTTACAGAAAACTTTGGTGTAAGCGACTCGCTGATGTGTATGGTAAGCGAAAAGCTAAAAGTGGCTTTGCTTACAGGGCATATCCCTTTGAAGGAAGTTGCTTCTAAAATTACCAAAGAAAAATTACAAGGCAAACTTGGCTTACTTATTCGTACTTTACAAAAAGATTTTGGGGTGCAAAAGCCTAAAATTGCTGTACTCGGCTTGAACCCTCACGCAGGCGAAGAGGGGCTATTGGGTACAGAGGATATAGAAATTATTGAACCCGTAGTACGTGAAATTCGCAAGCAAGGAAATTTGGTATATGGTCCTTTCCCTGCCGATGGCTTATTTGGGAGTGGTAAATACGCTTCTTATGATGCCATTTTGGCAATGTATCACGACCAAGGTTTGGTAGCTTTCAAAACTTTGGCTTTTGAAGAAGGGGTAAATTATACGGCAGGCTTGCCTATTGTACGCACCTCCCCCGACCACGGCACTGCCTACAATATCGCAGGGAAAAATCAGGCAAACCCTAACTCTATGTTGCAAGCCATTTACACCGCTTGCGATATTATCAAAGCCCGACAAGGATTGAAATTGGCTATTGCGTAAATAGTTACAAGCCATTTCAAAATGACACAAATAAACATTTTGTCCTAAATATTTTGTAAATTTAATGAGAATTAACGCCTGAATATGTTTAACACAATAGAAATAGACAGAAGCAACCTGACAATAATGGGTGTAAAATTTTCAGACTTAAAAACGCTTGAAAGCACTGCAAATGCTTTGGGAAGCAATATGTTTGAAGGATTTAAACCAACACCAAAAGGAATAGAAATTATACGGGACTATATAACTGGAAAAATATCACTGGCAGAACTTGTGGCTTTTGCCAAACAAAAAGCCTATGTCTAATTCCTTCAAATACATAGACCCTGACTTCACCTACACTGACCCCCAAACAGGAGTTTTAAAGAGTTTATGGACGTAACCTTAAAAGAATTGAACCCAAGAAAAGCACTGAACAAAGCCTTCTTAAAAGTAAAACCTAACAGGACTGAAATTGAAGGTTTCAAGACCAATCTCATTACTTTACTCGACAGGATAAATGACACCGAAAGCGAAGAATTTCATAAAAACTTGGTTTCCGACTTTTTAAAGAAAACCTATTACGACCCAAACCATTTTATAAATACCAAAGGTCGAAACGACCTTGTTATTCATAACGGACAAAATGCAAACTCGACAGTTGGCGTAATTCTCGAAGCAAAAAAGCCGACCAACAAATCCGAAATGCTCACTCGTGAAAACATCAATAAAAAAGCGTTTCAGGAATTGGTTTTATATTACTTACGAGAGAGAATTACTCACAAAAATCTTGAAGTTAAACATTTGGTGGCAACCAACATTTACGAATGGTTCATTTTTGACGCTACCCTTTTCGATAGGCTTTTTGCTCAAAACAAAAGTTTGGTAAAAAAATTCAACGACTTTGAAGGTGGACGCTTGGCAGATACCAAAACCGATTTTTTCTACAAACAAATTGCAGAGCCGTTTATTGACAGCATCTCTTCTGAAATTGAATTTACTTACTTCAACCTTCAGGAATTTGAAAAACCGCTTCGCAATGAGGACAAAGCAGACGATAACTCACTGATTGCTTTATTCAAATTGCTTTCGCCAGAGCATCTTTTAAAACTTCCTTTCACCAACGACAGCAACAGCCTTGACAAACGTTTTTACAGCGAGTTGTTGCACATTATCGGCTTGACCGAAACCAAAGAAGGAAGCAAAAAACTTATTGAACGAAACAAACAAGGAGAACGGCACACAGGAACCATACTTGAAGATGCTATCATTCAGCTTGACAGCTTAGATAAATTGAGCCGATTGGAAAAGCCAAGCCTATTCGGAAATAACAAAGAAGAACAACTTTTTAATGTTGCTCTTGAACTCTCCATTACTTGGATAAACCGAATTTTATTCCTGAAATTACTCGAAGCCCAACTCATCACCTATCACAATCGCGACAAATCATATTCGTTTCTCAATCTTGAAAAAATCAAAAACTATGACGATCTGAACGCACTTTTTTTTCAGGTATTGGCACGCAAGTATGACGAACGAAACGAAGATGTAAAAAAGGCTTTTGAGAGAGTTCCTTACCTCAATTCTTCGCTTTTTGAGCCAACTGATTTAGAACAAACCACCATATTCATCAGCAACCTGAAAGACGACAAAACCATTCCGATTTTTTCGCAAACTGTGCTGAAAGACCAGCAAGGCAAAAAACGAACAGGCAACATTTCCACGCTTCAATATTTGTTTGAGTTTTTAGATGCTTACGACTTTGGAGCAGAAGGCAGTTCAGCAATTCAGGAAGACAACAAAACGCTAATTAACGCTTCGGTTCTCGGATTGATTTTCGAGAAAATAAACGGCTACAAAGACGGTTCGTTTTTCACGCCCGGTTTTATCACCATGTATATGTGCCGTGAAACTATTCGCAGGGCAGTAGTGCAGAAATTTAATGAAACCAAAAACTGGAATTGCCAAAACATAAATGAACTCTACGAAAAAATTGATTTTACCACCGCTGAAGGACGAAAGGAAGCCAATAACATTGTAAACAGCATCAAAATTTGCGACCCTGCCGTAGGTTCTGGGCACTTTTTAGTTTCGGCACTCAATGAAATGATTGCTATAAAAAATGATTTGAAAATTCTGCAAGACCGAGACGGAAAACGCCTGAAAGAATACAACATAGAAGTAGTAAATGATGAATTGATTGTAACAGACGAGGACGGCGAGTTTTTCGAGTATAATCCACTCAACAAAGAAAGCCAACGAGTACAAGAAACCCTTTTCCACGAAAAGCAAACCATTATTGAAAACTGCCTTTTCGGGGTGGATATAAACCCTAATTCCGTCAAAATCTGCCGTTTGCGTTTATGGATTGAGCTTTTGAAAAACGCTTATTACAAGAACGCCACCGAACTTGAAACACTTCCAAACATCGACATCAACATCAAATGCGGAAATTCACTCGTGAGCCGTTTTGCCCTTGGTGCCGACCTACGCCAAGCACTCAAAAAAAGCAAATGGAACATCGATTCCTACAAAATTGCCGTTGCTACCTACCGAAATGCCCAAAGCAAAGAGCAAAAGCGAGAAATGGAACGGCTGATAGCCGATATCAAGTCCGATTTTAGAAGTGAAATTTACAACAAAGACCCCAAACTCGTCCGAAAAAGAAAACTTGAAGGTAATTTGTTCAACCTGATGAACCAAATTTCAGTCTTCGGCGAAACCGAAAAAGAAAAGAAAGAAAAAGAACTAAAAGCCAAAACCCTGATTCTCGAAATCCAAAAATTAGAAAATGAAATTGAGGAAATCAAATCCAATAAAATCTTTGAAAATGCTTTTGAATGGCGTTTTGAATTCCCCGAAGTGCTCAATGATGAAGGCGATTTCGTGGGCTTTGATGTAGTCATTGGCAATCCGCCATATATCCAATTGCAAGCTATGAAGGAAACTTCCGAACAGCTCAAACGCTTTGACTACAAAACCTACGAAAAAACAGGCGACATCTATTCGCTTTTCTACGAAAAAGGAAACCAAATTTTGCGTGAAAACGGATTTTTGGCATACATCACTTCCAATAAATGGATGCGGGCAGGCTATGGCGAAAAAACCCGAATCTTTTTTGCAACACACAACCCCATTAAATTGATTGACTTAGGAAGTGGTATTTTTGAAAGTGCTACCGTTGATACCAACATTTTAATCATTCAAAAAGCCCCTAACCAAAACCATTGCCAAGCCGCTGACCTATCCAAAACCAAACAAACAGACTTTGAAAACCTCACTTGGAACACCCTCACTAACCTCGGCAAAGATACTTGGTTTATTGGCAGCAGTGCCGAACAACGCCTCAAAGAAAAAATAGAACGCATAGGCAAACCACTTAAAGATTGGGATGTGAATATCTATTATGGAATTAAAACAGGTTTAAACGAAGCCTTTATCATCACTACCGAAAAGCGAGAGGAAATACTGGCAAATTGTAAAGATGAAGATGAACGCAAACGCACCGAAGCCATTATCAAGCCCATACTGCGAGGCAGAGATATTAAACGCTACTCCTACGAATGGGCAGGGCTGTGGGTGATTATAGCAAAGTATGGATTTTATAAAATAGCAGATAAATACCCTGCAATTGTAACCCATTTATCGCAGTTTGAAAATCAGTTAAAAGAAAGAGGACAATGTAAATATACAAGAACAGGAAAGATTACTAATAAAGATTATCCAGGACAACATCATTGGTTAGAATTGGACAATAATCCTCAAGAACTTTATCTATCCGAATTTGAAAAAGAGAAGATTGTTTATTCAGAAATTGTGAGAGAACCCCAATTCTATTTAGATAACGGTCATTATTACCCAGAAGCAACTGTTTTTATTATTACGGGCAAATATTTAAAGTTTTTGATTGGTTGCATTCAAAGTAAATTATTAACCTATGTTTTCAAAAAATTTTACTCTGGTGGTGGATTAGGAGAGGATGGATTTAGATACAAAAAACAATTCTTAGAACAACTACCCGTATCTTTACCTACCGAAACCGAGCAACAGCCGTTTGTGGCGTTGGTAGAGCAAATTTTGTCAAAAAAAGAAAAAGGCGAAGACACTACGGCCTTGGAGCGAGAAATAGATTATTTAGTTTATTCGCTGTATGATTTAACAGAAGAAGAGATACAAATCATTGAAAACACAACAAAATAATTTTCACAGCAGAATAATCATAAAAAATATTATTTTTGCAAACTTTATATTTTGAATATGTCAGAAATTAGAACCGATTGG
>CAZZLW010000066.1:0-24791 GCA_964654605.1 uncultured Cytophagales bacterium
TTAGCGGACTTAGAGGTAATTGACTCATATGATTAATATATTTAAAAAGTACAACTCAAAGTTAATCATTTTTTCAATTACCCTAAGTTTTTTTATTTAAATCCCTTGAAAACAATAAGTTAGACTTATAATTCACGTTAAACCAAGCAAATTGCTAAAAAAATTAGGCAGGAGTATTAGAGAAGTCTTTGGGGGCTGGAAATTTTCGTCTATGGGCTGAAAATGGTAAAAAGTAGGGTAGTCAAAGTATTTTTCTTTGAGAGGTGCAGGCGGATAGTAAGGAGTAATTTCAAGACAAACAGAAGACAAAACTGCTAAATGCACACATTCGGCGTGTAAATGCTGAAAGGGTAGATTTTTATGTTTTTGGTCTTGTTTTTGGTGTTCGGTATGGGTATAATGTAGCCACAAAAATTGCCAAAAATTGATATTTTCTTGCATCTGATGTTCGGCAAAATGCTTGAGTAAGTTGCTCATATCGCCCAAGTAGTGGGTGTCGCTTTTAGGTAAAAAAGCGGTTAGGCTTATCCAAAGGCTCAATAATATGGTAGCAATTTGTTTCACGAAAGCAAAGTTCGCAATAAGAACGTTTAGAACCAAAATAAATTATGTTGAGGTTGTATTTTGAGATAAATTCCGTAAGTTTGTCTTGAAATTCAATAGCTATGCAAGACATTATCCGCCTTTTGCCTGATTCGCTTGCCAACCAAATTGCGGCAGGGGAAGTGGTTCAGCGACCTGCTTCCGTAGTGAAAGAACTATTGGAAAACTCTATTGATGCAGGGGCAAGTTCTATCCAGCTTATTATCAAAGAGGCAGGCAAAACGCTTATTCAGGTAGTAGATGATGGCGTAGGAATGTCGGAAACTGATGCCCGAATGAGCTTTGAACGCCACGCCACTTCTAAAATCAAGACGCAAGAAGATTTGTTTAGAATAATGACAATGGGCTTTCGGGGTGAGGCTTTGGCTTCTATTGCGGCTGTGGCACAAGTAGAAATGCGTACCCGCCGAGAAATGGATAGTTTAGGAACTCAAATCATCATTGAGGGGAGTGAGCTAAAAAGTCAGAGTAAAATTAATTGCTCCAAAGGAACTTCTATTGCAGTAAAAAATCTTTTTTTCAATGTACCTGCTCGCCGAAATTTCTTGAAGTCAAATCCCGTAGAAACCAAGCATATTCTTGATGAGTTTCAGCGGGTAGCTTTGGCTTTTCCCGAAGTTGCTTTCCGATTGTATCATAATGACGAAGAAATTTACAATTTACCCAAAGGCAAACTGGCTCAGCGTATTGTAGGTATTTTCGGAAAAAACTATCGCGAAGGGCTTATCGCTTGCCAAGAAGATACCCCCTTGCTCAAAATAAAGGGCTATCTGGGCAAACCCGAACTGGCTAAAAAAACGCGTGGCGAGCAGTTTTTCTTTGTAAATAATCGCTTCATCAAACACGCATACCTGCACCACGCCCTTACTACGTGTTATCAAGACCTTTTGCCCAAAGAGCATACCCCTTTCTATGTGCTTTTTTTAGAAATAGAGCCACAGCACATTGATATAAACGTGCATCCTACGAAAACAGAAATCAAGTTTGATGACGAAAAAACCATTTATGCCATTTTGCAAGCCACAGTACGCAAGGCTTTGGGTTCGGTGCAAAGCAATTTAGATTTTGAGGAAAAGCCTTTTATCTTTGACTCTGTTTTTAGCACAGAAAAAAACACTTTTACCGATAACCCAACGCAGTTTTCGCTCAAAGATAATTTCAGCAGTTCGGGCAAAACTACCTATCGTGAAAAAAGTAATTTGCGAAATTGGGAAACTATTTTTGCGGGGCTCAAAAGCCAAGCTATTCAAACTTTTGAGCAAGAAAAAAACGAAATTTTCCCACAGGAAAGCCTTTCAGAAACAGCTACACTTGCCAAAGAATACGAAAATCCTGAAACCAAAACTTTTCAGTTGCATCAAAGATACATTGTTACGCAAATCAAGGCAGGTCTGCTGATTATAGACCAGCATCTCGCACATCAGCGTATTTTATACGATAAATTTTTGAGCCTTTTGCAGAGCGAAGGTTCAGGGAGAGTTTCACAGCAATTGCTTTTTCCTATCCAAATTCCGCTGAACCCTACCGATTTGGCTCTGGTACAAGATATTGCCGAACAGATACGCCATTTAGGCTTTAATTTTGAACTAAACTACGAGGGTATGATTCTGTATGGTACGCCCCCGAACTTGCCTCGTGAGCAAGAAAGAGAAATTGTAGAGTCTTTTATTGAGCAAATCAAACATTCAGCAGATATTAGTCTGCTTCCTTCCCAAGAAAAAATTGCCCGTCTGATGGCTCAACGTTCTGCCTTACGCTATGGAACCAAACTGGCTTCTGCGGAAATACAAACACTTTTAGCACAACTCTTTGCCTCTTCCAATCCTAATTATAGCCCCAATGGCGAGCCTACAATGATACTGGTAGATATGGTAAAAATTGGGGAATGGTTTGCCAGTGGCTTACATTAAGCGAAAATTAAATTTTGATTAGAAAATTTTACAAGCCACCTTGCATAGGAAAATTGTATTATTTTTGCAAAAAATTATCATTTTGCCAAGTTCCCACTAATCAAAAAAATGAAAGTTTTAACCCAAGTAAGTACGATTCTTCACAATTCGCAAACGCGTTTGGGGCAAAATGTGTATCGTATTGCTTTGCTTTTGCTACTAACTTTATTTTTTCTCTTTGCTTTGGATATGGCTATTGAAAGCCTCAAACACATTATAGGCATTGAGTATTTACGAAAATCTTTGAATGAAATTTACAATCCTTTTATTGGGCTTTTTGTGGGCATTCTGGCAACTGCTTTGGTGCAAAGCAGTACCCTGATAACTTCTTTGGCAGTGGCTCTCGTAGCGGCAGGCACCGTGAGCATTTCTAATGCTATTCCGCTTGTAATGGGAGCTAATATTGGTACGACCATTACGGCTATGTTGGTGGCTTTTGGGCACGTAGGCAAACGCAAAGAATTTCGCAAAGCCATTTCAGGAAGCCTTTTGCACGTACTTGCCAATATTTTACCAACACTCATTATTTTCCCACTGGAGTATGGCTTTGGTTTTCTTACGAAACTTTCTTTGTTTTTTGCTTCTTGGGTTTCGGGAGAAGGGAAAATCATTTCTTTTGAAGGCTGGCAGTTTAGCAAGTATATTACCCAACCCATATTCAATCATTTGCCACTGGTAGAGCACGGCTGGATTTTTCTGCTCGTAAGTGTGATAGGTGTTTTTGCTTGCATTCGCTTGTTTATTTTGCTTTTCAAAAATTGGCTTGTAAGCGACCTTCTACATAAAATCCAAAATGTTTTTTGGGTTACTTCTTGGAGAGCCTTTGGCTGGGGAACGCTTATTACTGCGATTATTCATTCCAGTACTGTGGTTACTTGTTTTTTGGTTACGCTTATTGGTTCAAACAAACTTTCTATTCGGCAGGCTTTACCTTTTATTTTGGGAGCAAATTTGGGAACAACGCTCACGGCTCTTACTGCCTCTTTGGGGAAAACAGAAACGGCTATTAGCATTGCTTTTGCTCACTTTTTATTCAATGTGTTTTCGGTGCTAATGATTTTGCCTATTCCTTACCTGAAAATGCGTTTTATATTCTTGAGCCGTTATTTGGGTAAATTGATGATGAATTACCGCTTGCTTGCTTTTGCTTTTGTCCTGATTTTCTTTTTTCTTTTGCCTTTCATTCTGATTTACTTGCACAAGTGAAGCATTTTTACTTTTTTTGCTTTTCACCCCAAAACGCAATGCTTATGAAAAAGTTTTTTCTTGCAATTTTATTATGGGCAGGCACGCAACCTATTTTTGCTCAAAATGTAAAGCCTGTCATTGTGATTCACGGCGGAGCAGGCGTAATACGCAAAGCCGATATGACCCCCGAAAAAGAACGTGAATACGAAGCCAAACTAAAAGAGGCATTGGAAAAGGGCTATGCAGTCTTGGAAAAGGGAGGCACTAGTTTAGATGCCGTAGAGGTTGCCATTCAGGTACTTGAAGAATCGCCACTATTCAATGCGGGTAGGGGCTGTGTGCTAAATAACCAAGGTATGCCCGAATTAGATGCCTCTATAATGAACGGAAAAACATTAGAAGCAGGAGCTGTAGCAGGTGTAAATAAAGTGAAAAGTCCTATTTCGTTGGCTCGTACCATAATGAGCAAATCTGAACACGTAATGCTTGTAGGAAGTGGTGCTGAACTTTTTGCCAAACAACAAGGCTTAGAAATGGTAAAGCCCTCTTATTTTATCACCGAAAAACGCTCTCAACAGCTCAAAAAAGCCAAAGAAGCAGAAAAAAAAGATACCAAATCTGATGCTGATTTTCTGAACCCTGATAGAAAATATGGCACTGTGGGCTGTGTAGCTTTGGATAAGTTCGGAAACCTTGCCGCAGGTACATCTACGGGGGGTATGATGAACAAACGTTATGGCAGAGTAGGCGATTCGCCCATTATAGGTGCAGGCACGTATGCCGATAACAATGGCTGTGCTGTTTCTGCCACAGGACACGGCGAATATTTCATTCGTTCGGCGGTAGCTTTTCGTACCAATGCCCTTATGCAAATGAAAGGGCTTTCGCTTGCCCAAGCCGCCCAAGAGGCTATTCAGTTTATGGGTAATTTGGGAGGAACAGGGGGAATTATTGCTTTGGATAAAAATGGCAATATTGCTATGCCTTTCAATACTGAAGGAATGTATCGTGGCTATATTGATGCCAACAAAAATATGCTTATCCGTATGTATCAGGATTAGGAGTTTGAGTTTGCCAAAAATTGATGAAAGTAGATTGGAAAAGTTTTGAGCTTTCGAACTATTCTTAATCCTTCTAAAAAATGTAATCTTGGGTGTTTTTTCAGGCTGGTAGCGATGATGTCGCTATCAGCGGCATCATCGCTTGTTACGTTTGTATGAGTGTATTATGAGTGGTTTTATCATCGTAGAGTTTCATTAGCTTTGGCATAATTGAGATTAGAGCAGTGCCGAAAAAATAACAGCTTCATCTTTGAAAAGCTATCAAAGTTTTTTCTTACATTTATGCCAAAACCTTCGTTTATGCTTTCTCAAAAATTTGTGGGTACTGAAATTATTTTAGCTTCGGCTTCGCCACGCCGTAGACAATTGCTGGCAGGTTTGGATATTGAGTTTGAAGTAAAAACCAAAGAAGTTTCCGAAGATTTTTCTGCTGAAATGCCCGCCAGCCAAGTTCCTTTGTACTTGGCACAGAAAAAAGCGGAAGCCTTTGGGACAGAGTTACAAAAAAATCAGCTTATCATAGCCGCCGATACCATTGTAAGCATAGAAGGAACGATTTTGAACAAACCCAACTCTCCACAAGAAGCAAAAGCTATGCTTGAAATGCTATCGGGAAAAATGCACGAAGTAATTACAGGGGTTTGTTTGCTTAGCAAACACAAAAAGGAACTTTTTGCAGATATTACCCAAGTATATTTTCGCTCTTTGAGCCAAGCTGAAATAGATTATTATGTAGAACATTACAAGCCCTTTGATAAAGCAGGTAGCTACGGTGCCCAAGAATGGCTCGGAATGATAGCCATAGAACGCATAGAAGGCTCTTATTTCAATGTTATGGGCTTGCCTGTGCATTTACTTTACGAAAAACTCAAAAATTTCTAAATTGTAATTATTTACATTCAAAAAGTTTGAAGGTTCAAGAGTTGGGTGAAAAATTCTACTCCCTCTAAATATCCAATATTCTAAATCCTGTTTCCTGCTTCTTGTTTCCTGTTTCTATACTACAAATTAGACCTAAAAATTACTCTAATTTTTCACCTTCTATTATCCTCGTTGGCAAGCATACTCAAATAGCTTTCATAGCGGAAAAGTGCAATTTCTCCACTTTCAACGGCTTCAATTACCTTGCATTGAGGTTCGTGAATATGCAAACAGCGAGAGCCGAATTTACACTCACCCAAATATTTTCTCATTTCGGGGAAATAGTGCGAAAGTTCGTCTGCTTCAATTTCTACAAGTCCCAATTCTTTGATACCGGGCGTATCAATGATAAAAGTATTTTCGCTAAGCTCAAACATTTCGGCAAAGGTAGTGGTGTGCTTTCCTTTTTGAGAAAAGTCTGAAATTTCGCCCGTTTTAAGGTTCAATGAAGGATTGATAGCATTGATAAGGCTGGATTTGCCTACCCCCGAATGCCCTGAAAGCAAAGAAACCTTACCTTGCAAGATTTTTTCAAAATCACTGACACCCTCTTGGCTGATAACAGAGGTTTGAAGACAGCAGTAGCCAATTTCGGTATAAATTTGCATAATTTCTGCCTGATAGTGTAGAGCTTCCTTGTCTAAAAGGTCGCTTTTATTGAAAACCACCACCGCAGGAATCCTGAAAGTTTCAGCAGAAACTAAAAACCTATCAATAAAGCCAAAAGATGTACGGGGGGCTACAAGGGTAGCAATGATGATGGCTTGGTCAATGTTGGTAGCAATGAGGTGTGCGTGGGCTGTTTTATGTACCGATTTACGAATGATGTAATTTTCGCGAGGCAATATGTCTGTAATTACGCCTGTTTTTTGGTCTTTTTCCCATTCCCATTCTACTCTATCGCCTACGGCAATAGGGTTGGTAACTTTCAAATCTTGCAATTTGAATTTGCCACGCAAACGACACGAAATAATCTTTTTATCATTTGTTCGTACTTCGTACCAAGCCCCTGTGGAGCGAATAATAATGCCTTGCATAGTTTAGGGTTTTTCGCAACTGGTTTTACCAAAAGCCACTTCGTACAATGTATTCAGTTTTTCAAGTTGTTTCAAGAATAAATCTATATCCAGAACCCTAACCTCATAACCATATTGAAACTTGATATAAGCCGAATGGCGACAAGTATCAATGTGAGCTTTGGGAGAAATTAGAATACTACAAGTGTTTGAGTTTTTCTCTAAAAAACTTTCCAGATGCCGCTGTACCGAATAACTTTCACGAATGTGTTGTGTTGCACCCTTCAAAAGGGTTACTTCTAAAAGGAAAACGCTATCATTTTCATAGCATTCTATATCGGGCAGGTTGGCAGGGGCAAAGCAAGTGGGCAATCCTTCGTCATCACTGATATAATTAGGCTTGATGCTCAAATGAGGTATTTGCTTTATTACAGATAGCGTAGTTAGAAATTCTAAACGCAAAGGAGCCTCTATGAAGCGTAAAATTTCGTTTTTAGAGGTTTTGCCAGAGGCTAAAAAAAGCATTTCGTTCTTGATAGTTTCCAAAGAAAAGCGATTGAGCCACTTTTCTAAATCTTTTTTTTGAGCAACCTCTCTTTGTTTGTAGGAAGTAAATTGTTCAAGAAGAGTTTGGTCTATTGTACCAATATACTCAAAAAAATCTTTTTCCGAATGAAAATTTTTTGTTTGAGCATATTCTTTCAAAATATAAGTAATAGCTTTTTCCTCTTTGGTGTTGATATCTATGAATTTTCCCCCTCCACGCAAGCTGATAAGCCCTGTCAAACGCATTTTACGTATAAATTCATCTGTATAATCTACCAAAATAGACTTTTCATCTCTTTTGATTTTATCAAGAAGCCTATCACAAATTTCTAAAATTACTTCATTGCTTGGTGCATAGCCAAAATTCTTTCTCAAGTCTTTAATTTGTTGGCATAGTTCAGAAGCATTATCATCTCGCCAGCAAAGGAGCAAAGAAATTTCTTGGCGGGCAATACCTGCTTGGGTTTGCTTTTTATCGTTTTTAAGTAGTAGAATAGTCTGTAAAAGCAAAATAAGCGGTTTATTTGCATTTAATACTTTTCGGAAAGGATTATTTCTTTGGTATTTGGCAAAAGCATTAGCAAAGACAAAAATTTCATTACTTGGGTTCTCGGTATCTAAAAGCATTTTTCCTGTTTGAGAAAAAATAATTTTTTCGTTGAGGGCATAATATACAAAGCCCAATTCTTTGGCAAGTTTGAACCAAGTATCAAATCTGGATGCCCAACCTTTGCTAAATCCAGCCTCTTTATGCTTTTGGGGGTTATCGGCAAATACTTTTTCTACTTCGCTTAGCGATAAATCTTCATTATTTTTCCATTTTCGCTTTATTTCAGGGCTTACTTGGGTAGGCTGATATAAACCTTTCTGTATTAGCTTTTTAGAAATTTTCTCAATAACTCTTTCTGTTAGAATTTCTTGTTCGTATTCAGCTAAAATCGTAAGAAAATCTTTCAGCCGTTCGGGGTTGCGAATGGTTGTTGTAAAAAGTAAGGGTTTGTACTTGAAACGTTGATTGTTCATAAGTAATTACAAACTAAAACTTCTTCAAATTTTTTGTGAGAATTGTCGTGATAGCTGATATAATTGCTTTTAATAGGAATAATGGTGAAATTTTTCGCCCATATTTTAAAAACCTCATTCACTTTGCCTTTATAGGAAATTACATTAGAAACGGCAAAACGCAAACCTTTCTGATGCAGTTCGTTCAGCATTTTGATAAGTTCTTTTTCTTGGATTTGTGTCCATAGTTTGTTGTATTCGCTGAATGTAATAAGATAGGGAGGGTCTAAATAAATAAAATCTTGGGAGGTGAGGTAAAAATTTTTGAGAAAATCTCTGTAATCCTGATTGAACCAGTTTATTTTTCTGTTTTTTACTACTTCAAAATAGTTTTGCAAAGCCTGAAAAACATTTTTATTAAAATCTACATTTCCTACGGGTACGTTAAAATCGCCTTTGGCATTAAAGCGTAGCATTCTATTGAAACCATAAATAAGGAGCAGGTAAAGTTTGAGCATATCATTTTTCCCGCTTTGGTTGAAATCTGCTTTTAACTTTTCAAAGGGTGTTCTATTAAAATGTGCATAATACGTTTTTTTGTGTTTTAATTTAAGCTCTTTGGGGACAATATCTTGCTTGAAAGAGTAAGAAAAGCCATATTTTTTTATCCAAAATTCAATTTCTTGGAAGAATATCTCTGGGTGCTGGGCTTTCTCACAAAGAAATTGATGAATTTGAACAAGATAGCTATCTATATCGTTCAAGTAATAACTTTCAGCCTCTACATTCAAAAATACCGAGCCGCCTCCTACAAATGGCTCAATAAATTTGTTTATTTCCGAAGGAAAGTATTTTTTGATTTCTTTCAAGAGCTTGTATTTATCCCCTACATAAAATAAAGGAGAGCGTATAAGCCTATCATTTTTCCACTCGGGAAATAAACAAAAATTCTCGGTGGTCGTTAAATTCTGTTTTGCCTGCATTGAAAAATTTATAGGGTTTTTCAAAAACTTGTGTTTCTCCTTTTTGGCTTAAAACTTCATAAATCTCTTCTAACTTAATCTTATTGGTAGATGAACTGCTTTTAGATTTGTAGGTATTGTTATACGATACTACAATGTAGCGAACTTTTAGATTTTTTATCAGGTCTGTAAAAACTTGTTTTGCTTTGGTAGTGCAGTATAGGCTATTGTTTTCAGGTTGGGGTTTGAGAGCCACTCCAAAAAGTTTTGGTTTTTTCCATTCAACCAAATTTTCGTATACGTGATAAAAGCGATTATATTGCCGAGAGTTGTAAGGAGGGTCTATGTAGGCAATATCTGCCTGAACCTTATGTACCAGGTCATTAGCATTTTCTTTATAGATTTCTATATTTGGGTGCGGGCATTGCTCTATGAGTTTGAGTTGTAGTTGGGGGTGCTGAATATTTTTTTTGATATAGGCATCAAAATGCCCTACGGTGTTGGCAATTTTATCTATGTTGTAAATGAGAGTAGCCAATAGTATGTAAAACTCTTTGGTTGTAAGTTCATTACGCCGTTTTTCTAAATCTTCACGAATATAGCCAATAATTTTAGCGTTAGGGTAGTCAAAAAATTTATTGCCAAAGTTTTCTGAAAAATAGTTATCAGGTAGTAGAGTTGGATTGAGTTGATTATAGAAATTCAAAATATCGGTAATTTTCGTAAAATCCCAATCGGACTTTTCAAAAAATGCCTTGTAAATAACAAAATTAGAATGTAAAAGGTCATTGATGATAATTTTGGGATAAATTAGAGTAGCTTTTTTGCTTAAAATGCCTGTTCCTGCGAATGCATCAAAAAAACTTTGGCAGTTTTGCGTATGCTTTTGGATATGTTCAAATATCCAATCAGAAAGTTTGAATTTGTTGCCGATATATCTTCGGCTTTCCAGAGGTATCCCTTGGTAAGTGTAATTTTGAAATAAGTCTAATGTAAATGTATGCAAATCAGCGATTTTTCCCATACTCCAAAATTTTATCTATGAACTCATAGGGTTTGTAGCCATTTAGGGAGGCTTGGTGAAAGATACAAGTGGCGGGTGTCATTCCTGGTAAAGAATTAACTTCAATGATAATGGTTTCTACTTTGCCACTGGCGTATATGCGTACAAAGGCATCTATACGGCAGTAACCTTCTACATTGAGAATTTCAGCAGTTTTTTGGAGAGTTTTCTTGACTTCCGCCGAAATACGCTCTTGCTCTGCGGGGTTTTTAGAAAATCGTGCAGGGGTGATATTTTGTCCCTCTCCTGCCAAAAACTTTTCTTCCAACGATAGTACATCGCCAGTGGCAAGCGTTTCGGAAGGCTCAAACACTTCGTAATGTCGCAAGCCATTGGGCAAACGATGCGTGAGCATTCCCCCTGTGATTTCTAAAAAATGCTCGGCTTCGCCTTGGGTGATAAGCTCTTCAATTAAAAAATAATCTCTACGGGGAAATTCCTCACCTGCTTTGAGTTGTAAGATTTGCGTGGCTTGGGGCAGGAAATTTTCATCTTGTCTGAAAGTTTGTTCAATATAGGCTTGCAATTGCTCGCGATTGCGTACTTTTTTTACAGCCGAACTGCACCCATCATCAGCAGGTTTGCAAATAAATGGATACGAAAATTTTGCCTCAATCTCTTGGATAGCTTTCTGGGGGCTGGTAAGATATTCTTTTTTGTAGAGCAAAGCGTGGCGGGCAACAGCAATGCCATTTTGAGCTAAAATTTCGTTGGTTTCGTACTTATTGATAGTAACTTGCGAACTGGCAACACCTGAACCATTGTAGGGCAAGCCTATTTTTTCTAATTCTTGTTGCAAAGCCCCATCTTCGCCCGGTCTGCCGTGCAGTGCAATGAAAGCTACATCAGCTAAATTTTTCAAATCGGCATAGGTGATTTTTTGAGGTTCAAAGATGGGGTGGTGGGCGTATTTTTGTGTGATAGCACTGCCTTCATTTCTGATTTTTGCCAAAATATCTTTTTTGCTGTCTTGTAACTTGATTGCTTTTGCTTGCATAGCAATATCGTCTGCATTATCTTTGAGCATAATATTGATAGGAAGCAAATACAATTCGTGATTTTCGGTATTGCCTGTCAGAAATACAGGAATAGGCTCGTACTTACCTGATGAAGCCAATTTTTCGTAGATATTTCTACCACTTTCTACCGAAATATGCCTTTCCGAAGAATAACCGCCCATAATTACGGCTACGCGTGTTTTGGGTACTTGCTTATTTTGTTCATTTTCAAGGGCTTTGTCCAAGTTGGTTAGCAGTTGTTTGATGAAGTAGTTGTTTTTGGGTGTTTTGGCTCTTGCAGCAAGCGAGGTGCGAATAATGTACGTTAGAAACTGCGAGGGGTTCAAGCCAATTTCAGCGGCTTGATGAAAAAAGAAAGAAGAAGGCAACATTCCCGAAGTAGTGTTGGGGTCGTTGAGGTAGATTTCACCCAAAGCATTGATGAAACCATCTATACGGGCATATACGCTTGCGTGAATAGTTTTGAAAAGCCTGCAACACTCTTTGCGAATAGCTTCAATTTGTTCGGTGGGCAAATCAATGGGCGTAACTTTCCTGCTGATACCGGGCAGATACTTGGCTCGGTAGTCAAAAATATCCGATTTTTTGACAATTTCAGTAGGAGGCAAAGCCAAAGGCTCACCATTTTCGTCTTCTATGACAATACAAGAAAACTCTTTGCCGATAATAAACCGCTCAATCAGGATACTTTCTTCACTGCTTGTGGCAGTCATTTGGGCTTTGTAATGATTTTCCGTAAGGATTTCATCAAGTTTCTGCCAGAGTGCTTCGGGGTGATAAAAAATTCCAAAATTGTTCAATTCTTGTCGAGTGCCGTCAAGATTTTGAGCAATGAGTCGCAGTTCCAAAGGAAAGCCAATGCCTTCACGAATATCGGTAAGGCGGGTAATAAAAGCCCATTTTTGCTCACGAGAGAAGTTTTTCCACTTCCGTCCTGAAATTTCTTCTATAAAAAAGGCTTTGCAAATAAGTTCGTGAAAAGCGTGGTTATCTTTTTCGTTGAGAATGGAAATGCCAATGGAAGAGCCTTGATTAGGGGCTTTGATAACCATAGGCAAGCCAATTTTGGCAACGAGCCATTCTAAAATATCACCTTTGTAAAAATTTTGCAAATACTCTTTTTTGCTCAAAGTGAGATATTTGGGGCGTTTGAAACCATATTGAGCCAGTAAATCGGCTTGCACGGCTTTGTTTGTACCAATTGCCGAAGGTAAAATACCACAACCTGTGTAAGGAATATCGTACCACTCCAAAAGTCCCTGCACGGCTCCATCTTCGCCTTGCAAGCCGTGCAGAGCCAAAAATGCTACATCAAAATATTGCTTAAATTCTGAAGGTTGAATTTTTTTGCCAATGGTATGGGTTAAATCTTGGTTAGGCAAAGATTCAATATAAATTTGAAATTCTTTGGGCTGGTGCGAAGCGGGTGGATAAAAATCGCGAATAGTCCCTTTGTAAATATATTGCCATTCAAGCAAAATAAAATTGCCCAAACTATCTACAAAAATAGGTACGGGTTCAAATAATTCTTTATTGAGGTTATCATAGACGGTTCTACCTCCTGCAAAGGCAATTTCACGCTCACGCGATTGCCCACCAAAAAAAATACCAATGCGTAACATATGTGGATTTTCTAAAAAACGAAATTTTACGGAAATGCAAATTTAGCGAATTTCAATAAGAAAAAAAGTTGGGCAGAGAAAGAGTAGTTTATTTTTTGCGTTTTTCTTTTCGCCATTGCTTAATGCCTTCATACACACGCAAAGCACGTAAGAAGCTGTAAGCTATCATTACCCAGCCCAAAACTTCGGCAGGGCGAGGCTTTTCCATTAGCTTTTCGGCATACATAATCACAAAAACTCCACCAAAAAGGTAGATAAGCACCATTGTAGAGCCAAAAATCAAATTTACTTTTTCGTGAGGACGCATAGGGGCATAAACGATTTTGCAAGTATAAGCAAATTTCTTGGTTTACTGCTCGCCCTATTAAGCCCAAGTTAAAAAAAGTTTATTTTTTGAATTTAGTGAGAGCTTAAAATATTGAAAAAAAGCTACTTGTGAAGATACTTTTCTAATTTAGACAAATTTTTCAAAATTTTATGCTTACTTTTGCTTTCGGTTTTGTATAAAACGAAAAAAATGTATGAAAAAACTTTTACTTTTCTGCTTGATTGTATGCTCTTTTACAGCATACGCCCAGCCTCCTGCGGGTTATTATAGCACTGCTACAGGTACAGGTTATACCCTGAAAACTCAGCTTTACAACATTATCAAAAACCACACGGTAATTCCTTATAGCTCGTTATATGCGTGTTTTGAAGGAACTTACAATGGTAATGCTACCGATAAGAAATCTAATGGTAAAGTGTGGGATATGTACTCAGACATTCCGAGTGGCACGCCACCCTATGAATACAACTGGTCGCAGAAATGCGGCTCTTATAGTGCCGAAGGACAATGTTTCAATAGGGAACACTCTTTTCCGCAGTCTTGGTTCAATTCCCAATCGCCAATGCAGTCGGATTTGTTTCATATTTATCCTACTGATGGCTATGTAAATGGAAAGCGTAGCAATTATCCATTTGGTACGGTTTCAGCACCTACTTGGACAAGCCAAAATGGTAGCAAGTTGGGCAACTGCTCTTTCCCTGGCTATACAGGCATTGTTTTTGAGCCCCGCGATGAGTACAAAGGTGATTTTGCAAGAAGCTATTTCTATATGGCAACCCGCTACGAAAATGTGATAGCTTCTTGGCAAAATAATGGCAATGCCGATAATGTACTCAATGGTACATCTACGCAAGTTTTTGATACTTGGCACTTAAATTTGCTTTATCAATGGCATATCCAAGATCCTGTGAGTGCCAAAGAAATTGCACGCAACAATGCTGTGTATTCTATTCAAGGCAATAGAAATCCCTTCATAGACCACCCCGAATGGGTTGCGGTGATTTGGGGTTTTGGACCTGTTAGCCCACAAGTGAGTTTTTCTGTACCTAACTCTACGGTACAAGAGCCCAATTCAGGTACTATTACTCATACGGTAAATGTAGTGGTCAATACCACAGCTAATAATCCTTTCAGCGTAAATGTTTCTGTAAGCGGCACAGGTACTACTGCCACTTCGCCTGCGGATTTCACTTTGCTTACTACTTCACTGACTTTCACAGGTACAGAAACCATTAAACCTGTACAAATTACTATTCAAAGCGATGGTACTGCCGAACCTGATGAAACCATACGTTTGGTGATTTCTTCACCGACCAATGGCGTAGGTTTGGGAACTTCTACCCACAATATAACCCTCCGAGATGCCTCGGCTTCGTCTAATGTTACAGAAACTTTTGACCCCTGCAACAATCTAAACACTTGGACACAATTCAGTGTAACAGGTGCCCAAACTTGGCAATGTACTACTTTTGGGCGTAATAGCTCCAATGGAGTGCAGATGAATGGCTATGCAAGCGGTCCCGTAGTAAATGAAGATTGGCTTATTTCGCCACCACTCAATTTGAGTGCTACTTCTAAAATGTCTTATTGGTCAAGGACAAAGTTTAGTGGAAATACTTTGCAACTGAAAGTTTCTTCCAATTATACAGGAACAGGCAATCCTAATGCCGCTACTTGGGTAAATGTATCAGGAGCTACTTTCCCTGCTATCAATTCTGACGTATGGACAGAAACGGCAAATGTTGATTTATCGGCTTATGCAGGTAGCAACCGCTATGTGGCATTTGTTTATACTTCAACGGCAACAGCGGCGGCACGCTGGACTTTGGACGATATTTCTTTTACTGCGGTATCGGCTCCGCCTATCACGCCGCCTGCTATCAGTGTTTCAGGTTCGCTTGTGCCTTTTGGGAATGTAAATTTTGGTGGTGTTTCAGCTACGCAGACCTTTTCAGTGGCAGGTAGCAACTTACAAGGTAACGTTACGCTGGAAGCCCCTGAAAATTTCCAACTTTCCAAAGATGGCTCTACGTATGCCAGCACCATTTCTTTTGTGGCAGGTACAGATTTTACCCTTCCTACAATGACCTCCAAGACCGTTTATGTTCGCTTTGCTCCTAATTCAGGAGTAGATGGCGATAAAGACGGCGACATTGTAATTACTACTCCGCAACTTGCCTCGCCTGTGGGTGTGTATGTAGAAGGTGCTGAAATAGGCAATGGCTTTGCCTTGATTGAATTTACGGGTATTTCTTCGCAAGTTCCCAAAGGAGAAAATACTTTTATCAAAATGAATATCCAGCCTGCTACCAAACGCCTGACTTTTGTAAATTTGAAAGCTCGTTTGCTCAACGCTACTGCTCTTGCCGATTTTTCGCAAAGCCCCGTATTGCAAGCAGACACAACTTTCCGTATCAATATCCCTGCGGGTGCTACCGAAACAGCCTTTTTCTTGCAACCTATTGCTGAAAACATTACAGACAAAGGTGTTGAATTTACCATTACCAGTACGGGAGCGGGGCTGGGCATAGGCTCGCAAAAGGTGCATAGAGTAGATTTTACAGAAATTTCGGCTATTTCAGGTTTTGATGTAGAAAATACAGTGCTTTATCCTATGCCTGCTCAAACTGAAATTTTTGTACGTACTCCTTTACAAAATTATGATTTGAGCATTACTGATGTTACAGGCAGAGTAGTGAAAAAATTGGGGAATTCCCCTCGTACTATTATACTAAACGATTTGGCAAGTGGTGTGTATTATGTGAATTTTAGAAATGCACAAGGTTCTATTACCAAAAAAATAGTGGTAAGTAGATGATATTTAGTGTAAGCAGTGGGCAAAAATGATGGCTCACTGCTTTTTTCTTAACAATACCTTAACAGGCTTTCAATGAAAAATTTTTACCTTTGCAATGTTTTTGGTTGAACAATAAACTTTGGATTTTATGAAACAAAATTTTTACACAAAAATATTTTTCCTATTGCTCTTGTTTTGGGGTGTAGGAGAGCGTGTGATGGGGCAAGTTACACTACCTCATTATGAGGCATTTAATTATACGGCGGGTACTCCATTACAGACACAAGTTGGTTGGACGGCAATAAATACTGGAGATAACATTGATGTCTTATCTGGTAATTTATCGTATACAGGTATGCCCGCCCCAATAGGTAATAAAATTGGTTTTGCAGGTATAGGCATTGATGCATACAAATCTTTTACAAATCAAACTAGTGGTTCTGTTTATTACTCTTTGCTATTGAATGTAAAATCTATGGCAGGCGTAACTGATCCTAATGGTGGTTATATTGTTGGATTCATAGACAATGCTTCAACTACAAACTATGGAGGAACGTTATGGACAAAGCGAGTAGATGATAACACGTATAATATAGGAATAGAAGTAAGAACTGCAACAGGTACAGCTACGACTTTTACAACAACTAATTATACGACAAATACAACATACTTAATTGTTGTAAAATATACTTTTGTTACTGGTACCAATAATGATGAAGTTAGACTTTGGGTAAATCCTGCTATTTCACCAACAGAGCCAACACCTACTTTATTAGATACTCATACGGGAACTGATTTGGTAGATATTGCAAAATTTTTAGTTAGACAGGACTCTAATACAGAAACACCTGATTTAGAAATAGATGAGTTAAGAATAGGTACTTCTTGGAGTGATGTTATACCTACAACTCCTTCTTTATCTGTTTCTCCTGCTTCTTTATCGGGCTTTTCTACTACTGTGGGTTCGGCTTCCAGCTCACAAAATTATACTTTGAGCGGAGCTAACCTTACTCCTGCTTCGGGTAATATTACAGTTACAGCACCTGCCAATTTTGAAGTTTCTACGGATAACTCAACCTTTTCGGGTAGTGTGAATGTGCCTTACAACAGCGGTACATTGGCTTCTACTACCATTTATGTACGCATAGCAGCTTCGGCACCTGCGGGACCAGTGAGTGGTAATGTGAGCAATGCAGGTGGCGGAGCTACTACACAAAATGTGGCAGTAAGCGGTAATGTTTCTGCTCCTTTTTCACCTATTTACGAGCCTTTTGCTGGAACAGGCAATCTCAATGGGCAAAATGGTTGGGCTACCCATAATGGTACGGTTGGGCAAGTACAACGTATAGCAGGAAACTTGAACTATACAGGACTTGAAACAGCCACAGGAAACAAAATTCAGTTGCTTTCAACACAAAGCGAAGATTTGAACAAAGGATTTAGCTCTGTAACCAGTGGTAATGTATATGCTTCTTTTATAATTCGTGTGAGTGATGTTTCTAAATTTCAAACCAATACCAATGTAGGGGCATATTTTATGCACTTTGCAGAAGAAGCAGGAGCAACCTTTTCTACGTTCAACTATGTAGCAAGGGTTTATGTTCGTCAGGGTAGTGCTTCCAATACGTATCAGTTGGGTATATTGACCAAAGGAGGTGGCTCGCCAACAGCGGCTGATATTTATGGTACTTCTCCTCAGGACTTGGCAATCAATACCAATTATTTTGTGGTTATTAAGTATAATATTGCTACTCAAGCCTCAAGCATTTTTATCAATCCTGTACCCGGCTCACCTGAACCTACACCTACATTTACTTCCACTTTTGGAACTTCTACACCTACCGATTTAGAAAGTATTTGTCTTCGCAATGCTAATACCAGCGGCGTAGGTACGGGTGATATAGAAATAGACGAGTTGCGTGTGGGTATTACTTGGGCACAAGTTACGCCTGCCAATACCAGCCCTGTGATAAATGTAAATCCTGCTACGCTCAATCTATTTACTACCAACGCTAATACGGCTTCTGCTGTTCAGGATTACATTGTTTCAGGTAGTAATCTTTCTTCTAATCTCGTAATCACCGCTCCTGCGGGTTTTGAAATCAAACAAAGCACCTCTTCTACGTATGGCAGTAGCGTTACGCTCACCCCTGTAAGTGGTAATGTTCCGAATACCACTATCAATGTTCGTTTGGCGGCAAGTAATACAAATGCTAAAATATTGATAGCAAACATCACCAATACATCAGGAACAGTTTCCGAAAACGTTGCAGTAAGAGGGGTTGTAAATGCGACACTCGCTAATTTCCCTGATACACCCAAAGACCAACTCGCCACTCCTCAAACTTATACTTTCTCGGCGGTAGGTCTTACTGAAAATGTATTGATAACCAATAGCGATAACCAAAACTTCTCACTTTCCAAAGACGGCACAAACTTCGCTTCAAGCATTTCTTTCACACCTGCCGAAGTAAATAACAACAATGTAACGATTTCGGTACGCTTTGAGCCTAAATCTGATGTGAATGGCTTAAAACCTGTAAATCTGCAACATTCAGCCAACTTGCTTACAGCAATTGTAAGCACCGAAGGCAGACAGCTTGCACCACTTTCTATTGCTGATGAACTTGTCGCTCAAACGATTGTGTTCCCCAATCCTGCGAGCAAATTCGTACAAGTTCAGACAAGTGGAGTATATCAGGTAGCATTGCAAGATGTAACAGGTAGAAAAATAGGACAATTCACAAGCAACGAAACCCTCAATGTAGAAAACTTGCCCAATGGCTTGTATTTCTTGCAATTCAGTAACGAAAATGTAAGATTTGTAAAACGTTTGGTGCTTCAAAAATAATTTACTTCTTTATCCCCTCTCTTTTATTCTTTTTTCGGAATAGAGAGGGGATAGGAGATAGGCAAAAAAACAACCGATATGAAAAAAATCTATCTATTTCTCACGCTATTTATTGCAAATTTTGCACTATCGCAAACCATTGAGCCTATCGGTACGGCTCGGCTGAAAGCCAATGGTGAAACTGTTACGGTTACAGGTATTGTAACCAATGATGCTCTTTTTGATAACCGTAATCGTACGCGATGCTTTCAAGATGCCACAGGAGGTATGAATATTTTTGCTCAAAACTCTCCTTCGGCTCCTGCCTTGCAGGCTCTAAAACCCGGTGATAGCATCGTGATTACAGGGGTTTTGGCAGAGTTCAATAGCTTAAAACAACTCGTTGAACCTTTGAATATTCAAGTGGTAGCAACCAATCGCCCTGTGCCTGCTCCTATTGTGGTGAGTTTTGCAGATTTGCAAAACCCTGCGGTTGCCGAACCATTGGAAAGTATGCTGGTGCGTTTGGAAGATGTACTCATAGATACAGGCGATAGAATTTTTGGCAGTGGCTCTGCGGGCAGAAGTTATGATATTGATGAACCCAATAACAGAGTGGCAGGAAATTGTTTCCCCGTATCAGCAGATTGTAATGCGGGACCCGTAATGCGTATCAACCCTGGAAATAGCTTAGTGGGTGTGGAAGTGCCTCGTGGTCTAGTAAGTATTACAGGAAATTTGGGGCAGTTTGCCGCCGCTTATCAGATTGTAGTAAGAGGCATCAAAGATTTTGAAGTAGGTTTGGCTTTGGAAAAAGTAGAGCAAACAAACATTCAAACTACTTCTTTTGAACTCAAATTTTCTACAAACCAAAGTGCGAAATCGCGTGTGCGTTGGGGTAATATTTTCTTGGTAAGTGTTAATACCTCTGACCCTAATAACTTCATCGCTGATTACGACACTACTTTTGTGGGCGAAATTGTAGATAACAATTTCAAATTAGACCACATTGTTCGCATTACAGGTCTGAATGTTGCCACACCCTATTTTGTGGAAATTTACTGCGAAAACCAAAGAGGAAAAAGTGTAACCTATACTGATGTGTATTCTACTGCTTCAGAATCTACGGGAGAAATTAAAGTGTTTTTCAACAAGCCTGTTGATGCTTCGCTTTCTCGTAATGGGGCAGTGGCTACCGTAGTAAATAATATAGACGAGATTATCGCAAGCTACATTGATAGGGCAAATACTTCTGTAGATGTAGCCATTTACAACTCCAACATAGCAGGAGGAGCAAAAATAGCTACTGCCCTGCAAAATGCTAGAGCCAGAGGCGTTCAGGTGCGTTATATCTTTGGTGGAGAGCTTGCCAATTTAGTTCACCCCTTGCTCAATAATATTCCAAGAATGAGAGATAGAAACGGTACCACAGGAGCTTTGGGTAGAACAGGTACAGGAAATCACAATAAATTTGTGGTAATAGACCCCGATAGCCGCTTGAACTCTTTTGTTATTACAGGTTCCGGAAACTTTACTAACAATGGGCTTTTTGACGACCCCAATAATTTCCTCATTATCCAAGACCAAGCACTTGCAAGAGCTTACCGAATAGAATTTGATGAAATGTGGGGCGAAGGTCCTGTAAATCCGAATAGTACGCAGGCAAGTCCTAGCCATCCTGATTTTGATAGACAGCCTCGTTCTCGTTTTGGTGGGCAGAAAATTAAAAATACTCCTTCTAAATTTTTAATAGGCGATAGACTCGTAGAGCTATTTTTCTCGCCTACCGATGGACCTACCAATGCTATTCGTAATGCCATTTATAGCACCGATAACGATTTGCGTTTTGGTTTGCTTATTCTTACTGCTGATGAATTGAGAGTACCCATAGACTCTATGCAAAATGTAGGCTGGGACGTAAAAGGCTTGATTGAAGATGAAAATGCTGTAGCGGATAATGTTGTTTCGGGAAGCGATTTTATTTGGCTTCGTGATAGAGGTGTAAATGTTCAATCGTACCCAAGCGGAGTTACACGTCAGTTCCACCATAAGTACGCTGTAATTGATGCAGTACGTACCACCTCCGACCCTATGGTAATTACAGGTTCATTCAACTGGACAAGTTCTGCAGAAAATAGCAACGACGAAAACTTGCTCATTATTCACGATGCCAAAATTGCCAATATGTTTCGACAAGAATTCGGAGAGCGTTGGTTTGAAGCTACCAACTTCCGTGATGCTTATCTGCTGGCTCTTGATGAACCCAACGACATCAGTGGAGCAGTAGTCTATCCCAACCCTTCGCAAGGTAAATTTACCATTCGTCTGAGTGATAATCTTTATACTTCTGCACAAATGCGTATTGTAGATTTGCAAGGAAAGGTAGCGTGTGAGCAAATGCTTGAAATCAATGGTAAAAACTTGCAAGTAGATACTCGCTTGCCCAAAGGAATGTATATTTTGCAACTAAATATGGAAGGAAAAACCTTCACAAGAAAGTTAGTTATCACTGAATAAACCTAAAACCTGTGAGTTTTATAGAAAACTCATCGGTTTTTCAAAAATAAAAAATTGATTTTCAAAATTTTAAGGCTTATGAAAAAAAATATTTTGCTGATTCTGCCTCTTTTTGGATTACTTTTTGCTTGTAAAAAGTATGAATTTGTAGAACCTGTAAGTCTGCGAGAAACTATCCAAAATCTTTGGATTTTGCAGAAAGTAGAAGTTACTGAAAACGGCTTGCCCGCCGATGATGTAGCCAAATACAATGGTTTTACGATTGCTTTTGAAGGAGAAAAGTATTTTGTAAGCAACGGATACGAGGCTTTCCCACTTCCCGAAGGGCGTTGGGGATTTGATGATGCGGCGTTTTCTATTATAGATTTTGATGGACAAGTGAAAGCTACCGTAACCAAATTAGACGCAAGCAACCTACATTTTACTTTCACTCGCAAAGGAAGAACCATCAATGGCAGAATACCTGATAGAACTTTTAAGTTTGAACTTGTCGCGTTCAGATAATACAAAGTGCCTTCCAAGAAATAAATGACGGGTTTTGTAAAAAAAATCAAAATTTTTTTTGGTAGTTTTCAAAAAAATCGCTTATATTGCACTAATAATTTGTTCAAGTAAAACCTTAAAACTGGTAATTTTATGAAAAGCACGAAAATTCTACTCTTTGTAGCTCTCTTGGGGATAGTTTTCTCAGCTGGAAAATGTAAAAAGAAAAATGGAGAAGACCCTACTCCTAGCCTTAGAGGAAACTGGAAAATTGTTTCTGTAACTAACTCTGCGGGCAATACACCTGCTAACCTTGCCGATATGGTAAATGGTACAGCTATGTTTGGCGATACCAATTATGAGTTCAAAAATAATACAGGTGCTAACGCAGAAACAGGTACTTATGTATATGATGCTTCTGCTAAAACTTTGACTGCTACGCCTTCTGGCACTTCTAAATTTACCAATAGCAATGCTCCTTATACTTTCCAAGCAGATTTGGCTTCGCCTAATCTTACTTTGAGAGTAAATATTGCTGCAGCAGGTAAGCCTGAAAACATTATCACAGTTCAGTTGCAAAAGCAAGAGTAATACGCTTGTTGCAAATAATCTTTCAAAAAAGGCAGAACTACACTTGTTCTGCCTTTTTGCCTATTAGATAGCTTAAAAACAAAAATTTTATGAAAAAACTATTACTTCCTTTATGCTTTTTTTCCCTTCTTTTTCGCTTTTCCTTTGCCCAATTTGGCAAGTTAGGCTCGCAAGTGATTAGCTCACCAAGTACGGTGCTAAATCAGTACGCTATTCTACAAGTAAATGCTCCTTCGGGTAGCACACAAATTACGGTTACCAATGTTGCAGACCTTAATAGCCCTCAACCACTTGAAAGAGGCGATTTACTGCTGATTATCCAAATGCAAGGAGCTACCATAGATAACACCAATACGCTCAACTACGGCAATATCATTAGCCTGAATGGAGCAGGAAATTATGAGTTTGCTTACGTTACACAAGTAGTAGGGAATGTCATAAGTCTTTCTTGTCCTTTGAGCCAAAGCTATACCACAGCAGGAAGAACACAAGTTGTAAAAGTTCCTCAATACCAAAATCTGACTATTTCAATAGGTGCTTCTATTACTGCCCCTGCTTGGAATGGCACAAGAGGGGGAATAGTTGCCATTTATGCTGAAAATTTACAACTCAATGGAAATATCAATGTTTCCCATTTGGGTTTCAGAGGCGGGGCTTTGGATAATAGCACCGCGAATAACCAAACCATTTACTTTTCGCCCAATGCTACCGCAGGAGCAGAAAAAGGTGAAAGTATTGCGGGTTATCAGACAGAATACACCGCTTTGGGAGGACGTTTCGGGAGAGGGGCACCTGCCAATGGTGGGGGTGGAGGTAATGGAAACAACGCAGGTGGTGGCGGTGGTGCAAATGGAGGCACCCCTACAAATTGGTTTCGTGGAGCGGGGGTAATGTGTAGTGCTTGCGTAGGCAGTGCCGCTTGGAGCTTAGACCCCGATTATATTGCTAATGGCAATGCTCTTACCAATTCATCAGGAGGAGGGAGGGGCGGTTATACTACTTCTACTTCTAATCAGAACGCTTTGGTAGTTGCTCCGGGTACAACCTCTTGGGCAAGCGATAACCGCAGACCTCACGGAGGGCTTGGGGGCAGACCTTTGAACACTAATCCTGAAAATAGAATATTTTTGGGTGGTGGCGGCGGTGCAGGCGACCAAAATAATAATGCAGGGGGCAGAGGTGGAAATGGAGGAGGCATTGTGTTTTTAGTTGCTAACCAAATTTCAGGAAACGGACAAATACTCGCTAATGGCGAAAATGGCGAAAATACCCGCAACACACACGCCGATGGTGCGGGTGGAGGTGGTGCTGGGGGTACCGTAATCGTGAAAGCAAATAATGTAAGCAATATCAACATTCAAGCAAGAGGCGGTAATGGGGGAAACCAACTAATTACGACCAATCAAGCCCAAGGACCAGGCGGTGGTGGTGGCGGTGGAGTGATAGCGGTTTTAGCTACTTCAGACCTTTCAAGCAAAAATGTTGCAGGAGGTAACAACGGAACAACTACTTCTACTGCCCTTACCGAGTTTCCTGCGAATGGAGCTACATTGGGCAATACAGGAAGCCTTTTTTCTGCTATACCTAATTTTATTCTTTCTTGCAATTTGCCCCCAACACCTCAAAATGATAACTTTACTACCCCTGAAGATACTCCTTTGAGTG
The DNA here is from genome assembly GCA_964654605.1 of uncultured Cytophagales bacterium. Classification (GTDB taxonomy): domain Bacteria; phylum Bacteroidota; class Bacteroidia; order Cytophagales; family Thermonemataceae; genus Raineya. Next base: position 24,164 of record CAZZLW010000066.1, read on the forward strand.
GTAGTGTAGCAAGCAATGATAGCGATTTGGAAACGATAAACCTTGCGTATCAGGCGGGTACATTTACCACTTCGCAAGGTGGAACAATTGTCATCAACACTAATGGCACTTTTACCTACACACCTTTACCCAATTTCAACGGAACAGATACCTACCTTTACACGGTTTGCGATAACGGACAGCCCACTAACCAGTGTGCAACGGCAACGATTACAATTCAGGTTTTACCTGTAAATGACCCTCCCATAGCCCAAAATGATAGCTTTACAATGAATGAAGATGAAGTTTTGAATGGTAATGTGAGTTTGAATGATAATGGCGGCGACCCTGAAATTGTACAAACATTAACATATACACTGGTAAGCGGTGGCACAGCATCGGCAAATGGCACTTTGGTACTCAATGCTGACGGCACATTTAAATATACGCCCAATGCAAATTATAATGGTGAAGTGAGTGGCAGGGATCAGGTTGGATAAAACGGCACACCTGTACATTGTGCAACAGCGACAGCCACCATTAAGATAAAACCTGTAAATGATGTCCCCATAGCCCAAAATGATAGCTTTACAATGAATGAAGATGAAGTTTTGAATGGCAATGTGAGTTTGAATGATAATGACGGCGA
>CAZZLW010000067.1:0-31555 GCA_964654605.1 uncultured Cytophagales bacterium
TCCAAGAACCGTCTTTTATCCACTCCCGAAAATGATAATAAACCCCTTGCCAAGTCAAACTTTTTGAACTAAAAAAAGACTTTACAGGTAAAAAACGCCATTGCACCCCTGTTTTCAACCGATAAAGAATGGCTGATACTATTTCAACCATAAATTCAGGCTCTAAAGATTTCCCGAAACTTCCTACTTGTAAATGTGGTATTATATACCTTTTTATATTATCTTTGCTTAAGATTTCCATGAAAAGTAATATTTTAGTTTCAGCACCTAAATATACACTTTCATTGGAAATCTTTTTCAATCCTAAACAACTTCAATTAAAACTTTGCTCTAATAATGGAAAAAGCACAACTAAAAAAAATCAAAAAATACCTTTCAAACTTAATTCAAAGAGGGAAAAAAATTTCTGCTTTCTGGGATGCAGGAAACGATAGCTGTGCCTGTCCCATTGAAGTTGATGACGTTATTGTTTCTTACGAAAATCCTGTAGAAGAGTATCTTTCTGATTTGATTGTAGAAACACTCAATCTGCCTAATGCAAGTGAAGATAACCATTATGGCAGAGGTATCATTCACTTCAACGAAAATGGCGATTTAGTGATTACTTTTGATAATATCTACGAAACCTATTGGACAGAAAACGAAGAACTCAAAAAAAAGGAAAAAGAAGAGTATATTTTCCCTATTGAAGACAAATTTGGCATTTGTCAATTCGCTCATAAAGCAGAAATTAGAGCCGAATATTGCTATGCACCTAAACAAAAATATGGTGAAACTTCGGAAGCATATGATAGCTTTGAAGAGGGGTATTTTGATGTAAATTTTGCAGAAGGAGACGCTTTTTCTATCAGTGACGAAGCCAAAAACTATACCTTCAAGTTACTTGCAAATTTTGCAGAAATACTGGTGAAAGGTGAAGAGGAAAATGTGGGCGAATTTAAGGGTATCAAATGGGATAATATCAAAACTTATCCCATTCCAACAGATAGAGATATAGATGCTTTTTGCAACACTATCAGTTTGGTAGGTTATTTTCTGCCCAATGCTCAAATGAAAGTTGTAATTGAAAGAAATTTTGATTACATTAGCTACACAAAAAACAAGACCGTTGTACTAATTCCCAACACTTAATGGCATATAACTATGTATTTCACGCAAAAAGTTCGTTTCCAGAATTTGGAAGATGTACTGAAAATTTACAAGCGTCAGCAACGTCCTTTGGCAGAAGTATTGAGTTTTTTCACTTCTGAAGCCAATCGAAAAAAAGTTGAAGAACTTTACCCCCAGGTAAAGCCTCTTACTGTGCAGGAAGCATTGCTCTTTGAAAACAACGAACAACGTATGCTCGCAATGCGTCTGTTTTCGCCACAAGAAATCGTTGAGAATATGAAGGCAATAATAATAGACAAACAAACTATCCATAAAAAGCAAATTCGGTGGGATAAGCATTTGAAACCTTATACGTATGAATTTATGGATACTTACATACTCTATGAAATTAAAGGCAAATTGTTTGTAACCGCTGAAAACAATAGACGAAACTCGTTTATAGATGCCCGAAATGTTTATGTAGTTCAGTGTAAATGTACTTCTACGGGTAGGGTGTATTTTTTATACGTACCTGATGAAATAGGTCAAAAAGGAGATGCCTTAGAGGCAATTGCCTGGACAATGCAAATCAATGGAAAGCCTATTACCAAAGAACAATACCTCAATTTAATGTATTCTGAAACATAAAACATCTTTATTATGAAATTTCAAAAAATCTATCGGCACGGCGACGTGGTTATTTTCCGCTTACCCGAAAAAGAATTGGGAAAAAAACAGCTAAACCCTAAACCTGTACAAAAACTTGTATTAGCTTTGGGAGAAGTTACTGGACACAAACACCTCTTGGAAGGTGATTTAATGCTTTTAGAGAATAATGCTGCTAATGGAGAGTTTTTATTTGAAGTAAAAAACACTGCCATCTTGCAACACGAAGAGCACGACACTATTGTACTAGAAAAAGGTTTTTACTTGAAAGTAAATCAAGTAGAGTACGACCCTTTCAATGATTTAGTGCGATTTGTGTACGACTAACCCACAAAACAATGGGTTGAATGAGGTAAAGGCTCATTTGTAAAAGTATTACCGACAAACCTTATCTAATACTTTCCCAATTTTTAATTGATGAACGCCCCAACCCGAAAACCCAAAGAAAAAGAAGGGTAAAAGAAATGGTTATCATCTATTTGGAAATAGCCATCTTCCAATGCGGTTCTCCCCCCTTCTTTTCGGGATACCTTCAACCCTCCCCCAATAAATAAATCAAGATACAAGTGTTTGCCTATTCTTTCTATTGTTCCAAATCGTCCTATAAGATTGAACGTATTTCTGATTTGTTTTTCGGTAATAATTTGCTGATAGCAATTTCCTGTTTCACAAATATTTTGCCACCTATCTACGTACCTGTGGGTAGTTCTTACTTCAAAAGCCGCCGAAACATACTCCCCTTGCCATAGCTCCTCTAAAAAATACTTTTGCTCTATACCATAACGAAAGGTCGTGGAAGGGCTTATTCTAAAATCTGAAAAAGAGCCTTCCAACCAATTTGCCCAATTCCCAAATCCAACCGAAACTTGTAAGGTTTTTTTCTCTGATTTTGGAAGAGCCATCTCGCCGCCAATATAGATAGTTGAGCCTAATGGGTCTAATATCCTGAGCGGATTCCAACTCAAAGCAAAATTTTGAGCTTCCGCTAATCCGAAAGAAAAGCAGAAAGCCAAGAGTAAAAAAATTTTTTTCATACTAATCTTTTTTCACAGGAATAAAGCTTAGCTCTTGCATAGGAGTTTGGCTGAAATCGTACTGGTACAAGCCTTTTTCACCTACCACTACAAGCCTCTGGCTCCGAGGGATTACATCAAAACTTGATACATCTTGCAAGAACTCCACTTGCTCAGGTTGTGTGGGATTGGATATATCAAAGCGTTTTAAGCCAAATTTACCTTCACAAACAAATAAGTTATTCCCACTCACGCCAAGCCCGTGTGGGTTTAACATTCTAATTGCATTCACCAAACGAGGTGCCCGAAGGTCGCTAATATCCAAAACCTCCAAATTATTGATTTCTCTAAAACATTCAGCCGAACCGCTACGCAATGTTACATAGGCATAATTGCCCTGTACTACCACAGGGTCGCAAGCGGTAAGATGGCTATAACGAGAAAGTAATTCAGGGCGGTCGGGATTAGCAAAGTTGTAGATATACACCGCATCGTTAGAGCCGATAAACAAATTGTCTTGGTAAGCAAAAATTGTTTCAATACCCAAACCAATATTGGTTTTATGTGTTTGTTTGGGCTCCGTAGGATTGCTTATATCCATTGTAATAAGGCTGGTTTTATCCACAATGTAGAGCCTATCGCCTTGTATAGCAAAGCGTGCCAGCGAGCCTCCTTTACCTGTATTATTCTGGTTCAGGGCATAATACGAAGACCTGTTATCGGAACAAGAAAATAGCAAAAGAGCTATAAAGACCGAAATAATAAGTACATAATTTTTCATAGGCTTTTAATATCTGCATTTAGGTTTTCGTAAAATAGTTTTTTCCCACCCTACAACAACACCTTTTCGGTTATCAGGACATTCAAAAAAGCCTTTTTCAGGGGGAAGTTGAAAACTACTATTGGGCAAAACATCTTTTTGCCTGCTCACAAGCCTTATTTGATTAGGATTCGCAATATCCAAAACAACCAAATCGCCTGCATTATCAGCAAAAAGGTAATTGTTTTTGATAGCAATATCGTGATTGCCCAAAATTTCCAAAAATGCCATAGGAATAGGATTAAAAGGATTGGCATTGTTAAAAATATGAACCCCCTTACCTTTTTCGCCTACAAACAAAAAAGAGCCATACACATAGATTTTACCCGGATTTTCTAGAGGACGTGGCGAGAGTTGGTTAATGATACTGCCTTGTTCTTTGGAAATATAGATGGGTTTGTAGCCCTCCACTTCATTGGGGCTTATCGGATTTCTTTCTCTAACGCAGGTTGTCAAAGAAAAAGCCACTTGCAACAAAAAAATGCCTCGTAAAAATCTTTTCATAGAGCAACATTTTGAAGTGAAAACGTAAGAAATGAAGCAAATTTTATACCAATGATTATTCCCTGAAATCAGATTTTTTGGCAAGTATTTGTGATATTCTTATTACAAATAAAAAAGCCCTTTTCGTAAGGGCTTTACAAGTTACTGATTTTGAAGTGGTCCCACTTGGGCTCGAACCAAGGACCCCCTGATTATGAGTCAGGTGCTCTAACCGACTGAGCTATAGGACCTAACTGCTTTTGTTTTGGGACTGCAAATGTAGAAAAAACAAAACTCTTTTCCAAATTTTTTCTCAAAAAATAAAACTTGGGTAGGCTCTTTGCTCCCAAGTTTTATTGGTATTTTTCTGATAAAAATTAGGGTGCCACCGTAACGTTGAACGTGATATTAAAATCCTGCTCCCCACCAATATTAGGATTATACACCCAAGGCGTAGATGCCAAATTCTGCGATTTGATAGGCTCGTGTACAAGCACCAACTGCAAATTTCCGCCCCCCGTATTGGCAACGGTAGTTACTCTGGCACGCAAACCCAATGGTTTTCCGTTTCTATCTTGGTCTTCGTACTGAAAACTGCTAAATAATGTACTTGAAAAGCCATAATACACCTGATGCTCGGCGGCTTCCTCAATAATTTCGCCCGTTATATCTTTTCCCCCCTCACCTGCCACAGAAATATCAATATCGTATGCCGTTCCCGGTTTTAGCGTTCCGTTCTGTATAACGGGCGGATTGCTCCCCAAGCCGTCATCATCTTGCCAAGTCATTGTTACGGTTTCAGAGCCCGAGCTAAAACGCACTACTACTTTCGTAATGAGTTCCTGCTCGTGATTGTGGTCGTGGTCGTGGTCATCTTTCTTGCAAGCACCCAAAAATACTGCTCCTGCAAGTAAAAAAGCCGAAAATTTGTGTAAATTTTTCATAAGAATTGTGTTTGAAGTTGAACTAAAAAGTATAAGAAAGTTGTACAATGAAATTTCTACCTATCTCATTGGCATAATACCGCAGACGATTCAGATAATCACGATAAATTGTATTAGCAAGATTTTCCACTTGCACAGAGGTTGTAAATCCTTTGTAAGCTGTGCTTGCTCCCACATTCCATAGCCAGTAGGCACTGGGAGCAGGCATAAAATCAAAACTGCCTTCCGAAAGAATTTGCTGTTTTTCTTCACTGCTGATGTTTTCAAAGCGAGTAGGCTCTACCACGCGAGGAGCATTATTTTGCCTTGCCACATACAAAACATTCACAAAAAACGAGGTATTTTGCAATTTACCCCAATTTTTACGTTCCCAAGCTATTCTATTTTCCCAACGCAATGGAGGCATATTGATAATGGCTTCCTTATTTTTTCTGACAAAAGCATTCAGATAAGAAAATTTACTTTGCCATTGCCAATTCCCTCGCTGAAATTTTTGGCTTGCATCTATTCCACGCAAAACAACATCTTTCTGCACATAACTAAATACAGGAAAATAGCCCTGAATAGTCAGACGAATATCGGTAGGCGTAGCATAAATGAAATTATCAATCCACTGATAATAAGGACTTATTTCCCACTGCCAAGCACTTTTCTGATATTGAATTGTGCCAATCCATTTGTAAGATTTTTCCAAAGCAAAAGGCTTATCGGGGTTGAGCGAGCCTTCTTCAAAAAGCAAGCCTTCTTGTAAATTGCCAACGCCCAAATGCAATCCTTGGCTAAAAAGTTCAGCAGTATGCGGAGGGCGAAGCGTAGTAGCCAAATTCGTTTTTAGGACAACGTTCCGCCATTTGCGGTACAAATAGCCCAAAGTAGCTGTTCCCCAATGAAACTGATAGTTGGGTGTAAGACGCACCCTATTGCGTACTACTCGCACTTCGGTATGCCGAAAGTCGTAACGCAAACCCCATTCTATTTCGTAAGCAGGTTTTACAAAGCGTTCTATCCAAAAAATCCCTTGCGAAAAATTGGTAAAATTGGGCAAAAGAGGTGTAATCCCTGTACCCGGTACGTTGTAATTATCTTGCCAAAGCGTGCTTGCCCCCAAAGAACCTTGAAAGTTCTTCCAAGCGTGATGTTCTAAAACAGCCTCAAAGGTGTGTGTTTGGAGTTGTAAAGAAAGAGCAGGAATAGTAGAACGTCCTCCTCGGCGTATATCAAACTCTTTTCTATCATTCCACTGCAAAGCATATTGCAAAGAAAGTGTCCCCAAGTGGTCAAGTGTAATTTTACTGCTCAATTTGGCTAAATAATGAATAATTTTCTGACGAGGGTTCTGAATTTCATACGTAAAAGGAGCAACATACCAGGGTTCAGGACGGCTGATGGAAACCGCAAGGTCATTGATATTGCCTGTATGTGCGGCACGTAAAATCCCAATATCCGCATCATAGCGACTGAAATAGGCTTCTGCTTGCCATTTTTGGCGTTCTATGCCCAAAGTAGTAGCAAAATTCAGTTCTTGCACCCCTGTATTGGAAAGCACATACGTAGGCGAATGAAAATCGCCTCCTCGCTTTGCCGAACCTTGCCAACGCCAAGCCCAACCTTTGCCAAAGGCTTTTTCCATTTGTAGAGCCAAATTTCCCATTCGGTTATTGCTATGCCCTATCAAGTAGGCTTTTCCGTGCAGTTTTTTTTCGGTAGGCAATGGTAAAGGGTTGAGCAACACTGCCCCACCCATAGCATCAGAACCATAGCGAACACCTGCCGCACCTTTGATAACACTCACTTGCTCGGCTGAAAAAACATCTATTTCGGGGGCGTGTTCCTCGCCCCATTGTTGCCCTTCTTGGCGTATGCCATTGTTGAGTATCATAATTCTTTGCGAGTGCAAGCCGTGAATAATAGGCTTGCTGATGCCTGCACCTGTATTGAAAGTAAAAACCCCTGTAATGCTTTTGAGCGTTTCGCCCAAAGTTTTGCCACGCAATAGCTCCAGCTCCTGCCTGCTCAAAAAACTTTGTGTTTGCGTAGAAAGAGGCTTTTCCATATTTCCAAGCACCTCTACACTTGCTATTTCCTGGTTATCTGCCTGCAAAAAAATATCTTTGTGGAAATGCTCATCTTTTTTGAGTTGCAAAACGATTTGCAAAGGCAAAAAACCTTCTTTTTCTAAAAAAATTTGATACTCACCCTCGCACACATTCAGTAATTCAAACTCGCCTTCGGAATTGGTTTGTAAAATCTTCCCCAAAGGTTCTATCCGCACCTGTACTTCTGATAAAGAAATCTTGGTGTCTTTCTGAAAAATATGCCCGTGTATGCTGGAAGTGCATTGAGCATACAACTTTCCCCACAAGAATACCCCAACAAATAAAAATCTAAATCCCATTTTATCCTGAACTCAAATTGCTTTTTGAAATTTTTTCTTTGACTCTAATCTTGGCAAAAATTCAACTTTGTTGCAAAAATACACATATTGCAACATAGTTGCAAATAAAATAGGACTTTTTTCAAAAAAATACCACAAATGACGTATTTTTTAGACTGGCAGTTTGCCTATTTTTGCTGTTGCGTTAAGCAGAAATATGAACACTATGCGAATTGTAATTATCTTACTTTCAATTACTTTACTACTTAGCACTTGCCAAAAGCCTGTTGGTACTTCTACAAGCAGTGCAGGAGAAATCAACGATTGCGGCGGACTTGACGACGGCAGATTTACCATTGGAGCAAATGGCATACGCCTAATGTATGGCTTTCCCATTCCTGCTTCTACCTCTCATTTTGTTGTAAAGGTCGGCGATAAGTTTGCCAGCAATTATGGCAGATTGCCCGGTGTAAAAAAGATTTGCACCACAAAGAAATTCAAAGTAGTAGGCAACCGCAAATTCAGCGAAATGGAATTCAAATTTGAAGGAGTTACCATTACGCAAAGGCTTATTCCTGTTGATGATCACTTGAAAGAAGTGGATAGCCTCTCTCCTGCTCGCTATTATCTTATTGAGTATGAGTTTGAAAACAATCGTACCGAGCCTCGTGAAGTGGCTTTTCAGCTACTCATAGATAATATGATTGCCGATAACGATGCCCCCAAACTTGACGGCGACGGCACTATGGTTGATGTAGAAACCAAATACACCGCCGAACACGTACCCAAACAAGTATTTTTGTATCGCAAAGCCCGCGATTTAAGCGACCACACCGCCGAAATACTTACCGCCAAAGAAAAAGCTGTAAAACCTGATGAACTCGCCATTGGCAGATGGCCTTATTTTCATAAAATTGTTTGGGATTATACCCCTTGCAACTGCCCGTATTCCGATGCCGCTGTAATAATGCGTTGGAACGCTCAAACACTCACATCAGGACAAAAAAGACGTGTGGGCGTATATTATGGAATGGCTCGTAAAACCAATAAAACCGCCAGTCAGGATATTATACGCCTTCAAACTACATTCACCGAAAGTGTTTCTATGCGACTTTTTGCCGATACGGCTTATTTTGATAACGCCAGTGCCGTACTTTCCAAAGATTTTACTACTCGCATTGACCAAATCTTGCAAGGCAGAGATGTTCGTAAAGTAATAGGTGTTTTGGTAGAAGGGCACACCGATGCCAAAGGAACAGAAGAAGCCAATGTAGAATATTCTCGCAAAAGAGCAAAATCTGTGATGGATTATTTGGCTAAAAAAGGTATCCCTAATGAAAAAGTCGTACCCAAAGGCTATGGCGAAATGTATGCCCTACAAAGCCCTGAAACAGAAACCAACGGAAATCCCAAAGTTAGCACCAATTTTATAACGACAAACAACAACATAAAATGAAAGTAAAATCAATCTTCGTAAACCTTCCAATCAAAGACCTTAAAAAGACAAGGGACTTTTGGACAAAACTTGGTTTTTCGTTTAACGAACAATTTTCGGACGACAAAGCATTGTGTTTAGTTCTGAATGACGGACTAATTTATTCAATGTTAATCACGTACGAAATGTTTAGCACTTTCACGAACAGACCAATAGCTGACACTTCAACAACGCAAGTTTTAACAGCAATTCAAGTTGACAGCCGAGAAAGCGTTGACGGAATAGTAAAACTTGCCCTTGAAAATGGCGGAACACGTTACAGAGAAAGTGCAGACCACGGCTGGATGTATTACGACTGTTTCGCAGACCTTGACGGACATCAATGGGAAGTTATGTTTACAGATGACACTCAAATACCTAAATAAATTATGACACAAGAAAAAATATCAATCAGAACGACCATTTCGGCTGACAAAAAGAAAGTTTGGGACTATTACACCCAACCCGAACATATTACTCAATGGAATTTTGCCGACCCAAGTTGGCATTGCCCGACAGCAACTAACGATTTAATAGTTGGTGGGAAATACGTAGCAAGAATGGAAGCGAAAGACGGAAGTTTTGGATTTGACTTTGATGCTGTATATACAGAAATCAATCACGGAGATAGTTTTACATATGAATTTGGTGGACGATTTGCAACGGTGGAGTTTAAAGAAACAAACGGACAAACAGAAGTAATCGTAACATTTGACCCTGAAACAGAAAATTCAATTGATTTACAAAGACAAGGTTGGCAAGCTATCTTGGATAATTTTAAAAAATACACAGAGATAAACTAATGGAAGAAGAAAAACTGGTGCTAACAGCGGTTTGGCGTAATGGCGGGTTCAGTGCTTCGTATGACAGTTTTGTGGTAGGTTCAAGTGCAGTGCTTCGATTAAACTTTTGTGCTAAAAATCCGCCACTACGCCAAGCCGCAAACCGATAGAAAGGCAATTATCATTATGTATATGGAGCAGTAATGCAATTGAGTAAGCCGATGCCTGAAATGTCTTGCTTCTTTTTTCTTGTGTCTTGCGTCCCCAAAAAGCATTGGTTTATTCAAAACATACTTTCATAGATTTTTTAGGCACTTTCGTCAATTTTATGTTGGAACATTGAAAAGGCTCTTTAACTTTGCTCTCACATAAAGCAACAGAAAAGATAAGTGTTTTGTAGTTAAAAAAGTGGCTTTCATTTTGGAAGTCATTTTTTTGTTCTTTAATGCTTGCTAAAAGTTTGCAGTAGTCCTTTCAAAAGTATCTAACAAGTTGATAACCGCAGTCTTATTTCTTATTTCAAAAAGCCTATGCAGGGTTTGGTAAATTATTTTGATAGTTTTGTAAAAACGATTTTCTACTATATTACGAAACAACTACCTTTGGAGCAAAACAAAACCTTTTATCAAAATGAAAAAAATACTTGTCTTTACCCTGCTCGTAGCTTTCGGAGCTATTACTGAAATCTTTGCCCAAGACAGAGATTTAAGTTTCAAAAACATTGAAGACTGCTTCATTGAATTTCGTACTGCCGTAGGCGGTTACTATGGTACGCGTGTGCTAAAAAATTCGGTAGGTTTGAATATGGCTACCATTGAGCAATATATGCGTGAATGGAAAGCCAACCGCTGTTTGTGGCGTGCTATTGCCGTTGCCGAACCCGATGATGTAGAATACAACCCACTCAGCAACGATTACCGACTTGTAGTACAACTACCCAAAGGTAGAGCCTTTTTTATTTTCAAAACCAATAACCAAGGATTTTTCCGTTTTGCCAAATACGAAAAAGAGGGGAATGTCAATTCTTGCCCTGCTGGCGTGCTAAAAAATGAATGTACCCTCTATGCTGATGTTGATATAGTAGGCGAGTGGGCTTTCAAAGATATTGCTTGGGTAACTTATCCGCCTTCTGTGAAAGACAAATTGTATGATGATAATTTTGTGAAAAAATCTTTGGAAAACAGGTTAAAATCTTTGAATTGGGAATATTTGAAAACTATCGGGGTAGTAGTTTTCAATGCAGGTGGTTCGGGCAAATTTGTAACCACAAACGGAGAAAATCCTTTTCAGTGGCGACTTTCTTACAACCAATTACAACTTAAATATCCCAATGGAGACTGGTTCCCTCTAAGTTTTCGCATTGATAAAAACGGATTTTTCAACCTCATAGATAGGAAAGACCCCGAAGGTGATGTTGGTTTTATTTACAGCAGAAAGTAATCAAACCTCCAAGAAAAAATAGTATAGTTTGTAGTAAAGACGCAGGAAACAAGATGCAGGAAACAGGATTTTAGAAAATAGATGTTAAACATAAAAAATGAGAGATAAAGCCCTTAAAAAGGCTTGAACAGCAAACCCTGAACTTTTGAACGTAAATAACTACAAAATCTTCTTCTCAAAGGACACTTCAGCGTGTCCTTTTTGTTTTTGTATTCAGTATAAAGCGATAAATGGCATTTGATTTTTTCAACATCTATTCATAATTTAGGGCAAACCTTGCTCACAATGGATTTAGAAAATATCAGCAAAGCCGAACTCATTGCCGAAATCAAGCGTTTGCAGAAAATGCTCAATGAAGACCTTATCCAAGAACTTCAAGAAAGCAATGCCGCTCTACAAGATTTATTTGATAACGCTAACGACCTCATTTTTGTCTGCAATGCCGAAGGTAAAATTTTATTTGCCAATCGTATTTTTATACAAAAATTAGGCTATGCCATTGACGAACTGCCACTGCTCAACTTTCAAGACCTTTTAGCTCCCTCGCATCGCATTGCCTACTTGCGACAGCTAAGCCGCTTGCTGGCAGGCGAAGATATTCCTAAATTTCAGTTGGTACTGCTCAGCAAGCAAAAACAGAAAATTTACCTCAAAGGCAAAGTAAGTATTCGCTTTGAAAATGGTAACCCCGCCGCTTTACGGGGCATAATGTACGACACCACCGACAAAGTACGCATTGAAGCCGAACTAATGAGCCAAACAGCTCGCCTGAAAGCCATTTTTGAAAGTGGCTCGCATATTATGTGGTCGGTAAATAGAAAAAGAGAATTTACGGCGTTTAACCAAAATTATGTCAAGGCTTTGCAAATTCAATATGGTATAAGCCCCAAAATAGGCGAAAATTTGGATAATTTGCGAAACGCCTTGGAAAAAGATGGCTTGCGGACTTTTTGGAAAGAAAAAATGAAAAAAGCCTTTACAGGCGAAATTCAACATTTTGAAGTGAAAGCACGCGATATCAGCGGAAATACCGTTTGGCAAGAAGTTTATCTGAACCCTATCCCCTCGCCCGATGGCACCATTGAAGAAGTTGCCGCCATTGCTCACGACATCACCGAAAACAAAAAAATCCGTGAAAGCCTCCAAAGAGCCAAAGAAGTAGCCGAACAATCTTTGAAAGTCAAAGAGATTTTTTTGGCAAATATGAGCCACGAAATCCGAACCCCAATGAATGGCATTATCGGAATGATTGAACTGCTGAGCCTAACCCCACTCAACGAAACGCAAAAAGAGTATGTGGAAACCCTCAAAAAATCGTCCCAAACACTAATGCACATTCTCAACGATATTCTTGACCTTTCTAAAATTGAGGCAGGCAAAATGCAACTTTTCCCTAAAAGTACCCACTTTGCACAAACTCTACAAAAGGTTTATGATTTGTTTTTGCCACAAGCCAAACAAAAACAAAACACTCTCATTCTGCAAATAGATAGCCAAATCGCCCCATTTTTGGAAATTGATGAAACCCGCTTTATTCAAATTCTTTCCAATTTGGTAGCCAATGCCATTAAATTCACCGAAAAAGGAGAAATCAAAATCAGTTGCCAGCTACTTGAAAGCCACGCAGAGTGGCAAAAAGTCAAGGTTAGCGTTTCGGATAGCGGCGTTGGTATTGCCGAAAAAGACCGCCACAAACTTTTTCAGGCTTTTAGCCAAATAGATAGCTCAATGGCAAAAACCCAAAGTGGTACAGGTTTGGGGCTGGCAATTTCCAAACAGCTCGCTCAAATGATGAAAGGCGAAATCAATTTTTTACCCAATCCGCAAGGCAAGGGCAGTATTTTTTATTTTACATTCCAAGCCCCTATCAGCCAAGCCGAAACACAACAATATTCCCCCCGTATTATTTGGCAAAAATTAGAAAAACCGCTACAAGTGCTTTTGGTTGATGACAATGCTATCAATCGGAAAGTAGCCTCCGAAATGCTCAAAAAACTCGGTGCCGAAGTCAAATCTGCCGAAAATGCCTTACAGGCTTTCGAGTGGCTTGCCAAAGAAAATTTTGAAGTTATCTTTTTGGATATCCAAATGCCTGAAATTGACGGCATAACAGCTCTTCATCATATCCAAAAAATGAATTTAGCCCAACAGCCACGCATTATTGCCCTTACCGCTTACGCAATGGAAGAAGACCGCCAGAAACTGCTTTCAGAAGGTTTTGATGATTATCTTGCCAAACCCATTCGTTTAGAAAATCTGTATCAGAAACTAACCGCCCAGCCCACTGATTTTTCCAACGAAAAAATAAATGCCAATGCTTGGATTGATGAAAACATTTGGAACTCGCTTATAGCCCTTACCAGCAAAGAAATGCTTTCAGAGAGTTTGCAAGAGTGCATCACGGAAACCCAAACACAAATAACTGAAATTTGGGAACTTTATACCAAAGAAAATTTTGCCGAAATACCTAAAATTTTACACACTATCAAAGGTGCAACTGCTACATTAGGTTTGAGCCGTTTTGCTGAAAAAACCGCTTGGGCTGAAAAAGAAATCAAACAGCAAAGCTACCCCCACTGGGAAGTTATTTTGCAAGAATGGCAAAAAGAGTGGGAAAATTTCCTTGTAGCACTTCATAGCCTATATCCCTACGCCCAATAGCGAAGCCAAGTAGCGAACTGAATTAAAATTACGCAGTTCGTAAATAGTCCGAAAGATGCTTTGCTTTTCTTTTTTGGTCAGGTGCCAGCTCAAAACGGCTCGCTCTATGATGATTTTAGAGGGCATAGGATATTTATCAGGGTTTTCAAGGGCTTTGTGAATTTCATCTAAATTTTTAGAAATCGGTACATACTCAAATTCTACTCGGTGAATTTGCGTTTTGGGCATAGCTCCCTGCACAAACTCAATGAGATTGTCGTTGTTGATGTCTTGCATATACTCTTGGTTCATATAGATACCTTCCAGCGGTGTAAATAATCTTTGGAAAAGAGACTGCTGAATACGCTTTTCAATGGGTTTGTTTTTTTGTGTATCGCGTATAGAAACCAACACCACCCCCGAAGTATTTTTTTGTATCCAATCTTTGAACACATATAAAAATCTTGCCGCTGTTTCTACACCGAAATTATCGGATATACCTGCGTCCATAATTTGCATTTCGGGATTGGAAGGAAGTTTTACATTAGGGGCAACATAAGGGAAAGTAGCACTCATTCGCAAAGCACTTAGAAAGCGTAAATTTCTACTATCTTGCTTTTCAAAAAAACGCAAAAACTCAACTCCTTTGGTTTTTTGGTTAAGAAAGCGTTTCTGAAAAAGGCTTGGCGTACACATATAAGAAACATTCTGCGGTGAGATATAGAGCTTTCTACCGTCATTGACGATAGTAGGCGAAAGTATCATCATAGGGATAAGAGCCTTTTTTTCAGGTTCTTTATAGTCGCAAAGGGCTTTATCCATTACGCCGTCAGTGTTTTCGTTAAGTTGTTGCTCAAAAGCATAGCCGCGGTCTTTGTAATAAGTTCTGCCTTTGTAATTGAATTTTTGGAAACGAAAAAAAATATCATTCACCACCCAACTAAATGTAATAGCATTAAGATTATCGCGGGTGATGTTTTCATAGTATTCTTTGGCATAAATATCAATTTTTTCACCTTGTTGCTGTCGTAGATATAGCTCTCTGAAATACGCCGCTCCTACAAGCCCCCCCGAAGCACCCGAAATAAGTACCGTGTGGTTCATCAAATTGCCGCCAAGGGTGCTATCTACATATTGCAAAGTACGCATAGCCCAAGCCGAAGCCCTTTGTCCGCCTCCACTTACACAGATAAGCACCATTTTGGGATTTTCTTTTTTAGGAAATTTGGCTCGCCAATTATTCAAAATTTCCAATGTTTCCTCATAGTCCTTCTTGAAGTTATCATCATTTACGGCTTCTCGCACCGATTGCGTAGAATATTCAGGCTTTTGAGGGCTATCATAGTCAATACCATACACTTCGTAAGCCTGATTGAACCACTCCATTTGGGTAACATAATTAAAACCCAAAATAAAAACAATCAGGGCGGTAAATACCCAACGCTTGAACCAAAACGTAAATGCCCCTACAAACATAATGCCCAGCGTAAGCAAAAGCACTAGACTCGCCCCCGCAGGAATCTGAAAATAAGGATTTTCTTCAAAATAGCCCAAAAACATTACCACAACAAAAATCGTAGATTGAATGATGACGGAATTGATATGGTTTTGGTTAAACACTTTCATCAAAATCTGCCTATCAATACCGATAAGTTCCTGTACTTTTTTGTAGGAAAAAGGGTGAGCAAAATAGTAATCTACACGGATTTTATCGTGCCGAGCCGAATCGTAACGTTCTTTAATGCTCATTCTGACGATTTTTACTTTTCGCAAACCTACGTTCAGCCCTTCGGTAACACGACTTACCACTTTGAAAATATCCAGATTGGTAAGGTAAAAATAAAAGAAGAAAAAACTACACATCAAGAAAAAGCCTGCCAGAAAAGCCAAAACCTCCGTCCAGATGTTGCTTTCAAGTTCTAAGGCATTTTCTCGGGCGAAAACAACAAACTCCCACAAATACACCCCCAAAAAAAGCGTTGGGAAAAAACTATTATTGATACAAAACTTCAAAAATGGATATTTCAGATGCCCCAAGAAGCCAAAGCGGTGTCCGTCCCAAAGATAGCAAGTGATTTGATACGACATAGTAAAGCCCCCAAGCGTAACGCCCAAAATCGCCATACTCCACTCATTCACTCGGTTGATGTATTCGGGTTCTAAAAAAAGGTAAGATAGCCCTATCATACTGCCTACGCTATCGGTAACTATTCCAATGAGTAAAAGCCAAGCAAGAACTAATAGATGATTTTTACGTAGATTCAAAACAAGTAGTTGCATAGGAAAGGAATACCATACCCAAGAAAGCAAAGGTTCTATGAATTTGCTTTGTAATTTGCTTTTTCGCCTGATAATTTTCCTAACCATACGCCACAAAGTTTTTCAAATGGAAATTTAAGTTTTGAAAGTTTTTTTGCAAAATTTTGAGTTAATCTCTTAAATTTAAGCCTCAAAATACGTGCAATGAATGAAAACTTGGCTTGCAATTTTAACATTATTCATTACTACCGCAATATTTGCTCAAAAAAATATCAGTTTAGAGGATATTTTGCGTTGGTCGGGCAGTCAGACTTTTGATTTCCAGAAAGCAGAAAAAGAGTTTCAAATTAGTTTTTGGCAATATCGCTATCACCTTTCTAACAACAAACCCCGCCTAATGTTCAACGGCGATTTGCCTAATTTTAGCAGAACTATCATTCCCGTAACGCAAAACGATGGTGTAGAGGCTTTCCGTGAGCGAAGTTTAGCTACTTCGCTGGTAGAACTTTCTATTGCCCAAAATATTGCCTCCACAGGTACAACTATTTTTGCTTCCTCACAGCTCAATCGTATAGACGTTTTTCAGCCCACCAATGCCGTTTCTTACCTTGCCTATCCTGCTCTCGTAGGTATTAGGCAACCTTTGGGTAGTTTTAATGCAATGCGTTGGGAAAACAAAATTCAGCCTATACGCTACCAAGAATCACAAAAAAAGTTCAAAGAAGATGCAGAAATGGCAAAAGTAAAGGGTATGCAGTTGTTTTTTCAGTTGCTTTTAGAGCAAGAAAATTTGCAGATGCTGGAAAAACAAAAAATATTCAGCGATAGCCTTTTTGTGCTGGCACAAAAGCGATTTTCAGTAGGGAAAATCACGGAAAATGAGCTTTTACGCAATGAAATCAATTATTTACAAGCCGAGCAAGAACTCACCCAAGGCAGAAATCAGTATGAGTTCGCTTTAAGGCAGTTTCAGAGTTATTTCAAGCTCAACGAAAATGTGCAACTGCAATACCCCAGCGAGCTGGTAGCCGAAATAAATTTGGAAATAGCTTTGGAACGTTTTCGCAAAAATAGTCGTAAAAGCATAGAAATTCAGCGGAAAATTACCGAAGCCGATAAAGAACTTGCCCAAGCACGTGCCAATGCAGGCTTAAAAGCTGATATTTCTCTGGCTTTTGGGCTTTCCAAAGACGGACAAACCATCAGAGATGTGTATAGAAACGTAAAAGACCAAGAAAATGCTCGTATATCGTTTCAAATTCCGATTCTGGATTGGCAAAGGGGAAAATCGCAAGTGAGGGTGGCTCAATTGCAAAAAGAGATGATTTTGCAAGAAACTGAAAGAGAAATGCAAGAATTGGAACTGGAATTGGAACTGCAAATAAAAAACTGGTTGGTAGCCCAAAAACAATTAGAAATTGCTAAAAAAAATCAGACCATTGCCCGAAAAGTGTATCTGATGACCTACCAAGAATACCTGAATGGCAACACCAACCTAAGCGAGCTGGAAAGAGCATTTGCCAGCCAAAGTCTTTCACAACAAAACTATTTGAAGCAATTAGAAGCCATTTGGGTAGGCTATTACAAAATCCGACTACTCACGCTCTACGACTTTGAAAAAAATTTACCCCTTGATTGAACAAAAACATTTGCAACTTTGTTGCTTTTCTGTATATTTGCAACAAAGTTGAAACAATGAAACGCTTTTATCATCAATTTGTAGCTAAGTTAGGATTTTCACTTTCTTTACTTTGTGGTTTGCATTGCCTTGCCACCCCTGCTCTGCTTGCTTTTATGCCTGCCGTAGCCGAATGGTTTTCGGAAGAGGTAGAAATAAGCATTACGTTAATTAGTTTTGTGATTGGTTTTTCGGTTCTTTGGAAAGATTTGCGTTTGCATAAATTTGCCCCTCCCTTGCTTTTACTGATTTTTTCATTTGCTCTTATTCTGATAAGCCAGATTTTTGTTCATAGGCATTTTTTAGATATTTTGGGCATTGTAGGCATTGCTTTGTCATATCTTTGGAATTGGTACAAAATTCGCCAAGTGCGTATGTGTGCCTGCGTAGTAAAAGCAAAAGAGTAAAATTATTCTTTCCAACTTGGCTATTCTACAAATACGCAAATTTGTAAGTTTTGACATAAATTTTTCCCTTGTCTAATTTTGGTTTTTACGAATTTTCTATTTTTACCGAAAGTTTGAGGTATGCTTTTTCGGAAAAATGCCGTTATCGCCGCTGCGGTTAGTTTTTTTATTACTTGTATCATTCCGCTTTATATTTGGGGCTTTCAGATGCCTTCGGTTACGCTTCTGAAAAGTTTAGGTTTGGCTTGGTTTATTTTGCTTTTGCCTCAATTTTTACCACAGCCCCGAAAACTTCTCTGGTGGCGAACTTACAGCCTGCAAAGTGTGTATCTGCTTTTGAGCCTTGCAAGTTTAGGATTTCTGAAACGCTATGCAGAATGGTTAGGCTTTTTGAGTTGGGGCATTGCTTTGTTGGGTATTCTTGCAGGCTTGTATATTTTCGGGGCTATTGCAAGTTCTCGTGCTTTTTCGGTAAAAAAAATCGTAGGATACGCCTTTTTAGCACTTTTAGTGGGTAGTTATTTGCTGGGGCATATTTACAAATTCGCTTTCTCCCCTATCCTTCTTGAAAACTTTTCTGCACTGAACTTACCACATACCTATCTGGATACGGTGTATCATAGTGCTTGTGCCAAAATGTTTCAAACCTATGAAGTTTTTACAACAGGTTTGGACGGCACTATTCCAATGAACTACAATGTTTTTACGCATTGGCTTGGTGGGCATTTGGCTTATTTTTTTGAAATACCCATTCATCAATACTACAACCTCACGTATCCGATTGTATTTTTCGCTTTTTGGATTTTTGCTTTCTTAGAACTTGTACAAAGGCTTTTTGCTTTTTTCGCTCAAAAAAGAACTTCTACACTTACGAATTTATCTACTTCGCTTTGGTTTTGGGTAATTTTTTTGTGTATCCTTTTCCCGCTACCCGATAATATCTATACAAGAGGACTTTTGGGGCTTCATTTTGTGCAAACACACACCTACACCATTGCACTGGGTTTCTTTTTCATTTTTGTAGAAAGCCTAATTACCTTTTGGCAAACGGAAAGCCAAAAAAAGGTTTTGATTTGGTTCTTTTTGCCTGTATTTGGCTTTGTTTTAGGAACGGCTCACGTTGCTGTTGTAGTAGCCCTTACGGCAGGTGCAGGCTATTTGTTTTTACGAAAAAAACTTTTTACAAAATGGTACTATTGGCTTTGGATTTTGCTGATGCTGGCAAATTTAGTGATTTGCTACCTTTTTACTGCTGAAACCATTCCTTTTAGTGGTCAGGAAAAAAGCTACGAGGGACGAATGGAGTGGTTTCATTTTTTCCGCCAAGAGCATTTTGAGCCTTTTAACTTTTGGATAGTTTTTTATGGAACTCTGTATGTAGCAACTTTTCTTTACCTTTGGAACGAAAAAATTAGCCTATCAAATTGGTTTCGTAGAACCGATACCATTTTTATTGAACTGCTCTGGGTAGTTGCTTTGGCGGGCATAGCTCCTAATGTAGTGCTTGTGCTTTTTGGTAGTACAGGAATGTATTTTTTGAGCGTACAAAGATTTTTGGCGGCGGCTTTTTTGCTTGCCTATTTCCCTTTTATTCCTGCTTTAAGTTTTAATTTTTGGAAGTGGCTCAAATATCCCGTATTCGTAGGGATAGCCTTGCTGATGTATATGATGTACCGAAACAATTTTAATGATTCGTGGGAAGCAAATTTTCAGGCTCGCAAGAAAATTATGCAAATCAATGATTTTTCTTGGAAAGCTACGCATTATCTTGAAAATGTATTCCGTCCCCAACACCCTGATTGGCATAAGGCAAAAAGAATATTCAGCGATAGCTTGCAAATCAGAATCCAACAAAATAGCTACTATCAATTTATTCAAAAAATTGCAGAGCTAAACAAACTACCTGTTGCCGAAAAAGAAGAGGCTTTGTTGTATATTCCTTTTCATAAACTCCATTTCCCGCAGTGGGAAACAGCCCTTGCAACACAAGACGGAATGTATTTGGTGGGCGTTTCAGGACTGGCTCTCCTCAATGGTTTGCCTCCCCCCAAATATCCTGTGGGTGCGTATGGTTTTGGTTATTACGACCATAGCTTGCGTGAAAAAACTTGGACACAAGGTTTTACAACAGAGGAACTCAAAAAATTGACGCTCCAAAAAGGCTTCAAATACTTGTACCTTTTTCAGCCTGAAAAGCAAAATTTTGAAAAAATCACTTGCTCTGAGCCAGCAAGATAATGCCTCCTACAATCAGAAAAGTGCCTGCAATTTTTTGCCAAGAAAGTGGCTCGGAGAAAAAATAGTGGCTCAAAAATAGCACCAGCACAAAAGCAATGCTTGTGAATGGATAAGCAAAAGACAAATCAAACTTGGTAAGTGCGGCTATCCACGTAAAACTTGCTAAGAAAGCCGAAGCAAAACTACTAATTACCCAAAAATCCCAAAAAACCTCCCAAAAATATTGCAATTTCGCCCAAAAACCTTCGGGCATTGAGCCTTTGAGATTCAAACGCCATTTAAGAATTATCTGTCCGTAGGCTGTCAGTACAATGGTCAGGAAAATATACAAATAGCCCATAGCAAGAAGGTTTGAGGTTTGAGGTTTGGGGTTTGAAGTTTGAGGGGTTTGAAGTTTGAGGTTTTTGAAAAATCAAGCTAATCCCGATAATCCTGCTAATTTTTAAGTTGAAAATCCAAAGTTTTCAGTTCTTCATCTTCCAAAGCCTTTTCGTAGAGTTTGAAAATTTTATCTTGTGTATCTACGCCAATTCCCATAATAAACAAAATAGTGTGTTCGTTATGTACCTCTTCGGCAAGTAGTATTCCCTTTTTTTCTAAAAAACCAAATACCAAAGGTTTGTATTTAACAAACTCCTCTAAAAGTTTCTTGAAACGCTCATCAATTTCTTTGTAAATAGCTTTTACTTGCGAATTTAGAACTATTTTTTCATAAATTTTGGGGTGTTTGTGTTTGGCATATTGTAAGTATTTGAGAATGTAATACTTAAACTCCACGTATGCGTGATAGCTATCGTAATAATTGGAAAAATAGCCCTCCCAGTGCTTAGCATCTTGATACGACTCTCGCTCATAAAACTCTCTGCTTTCAAATGCTACCCAAGTCTGATGATAAAAGGCGTTCCATTCGTCCAATAAGCCAAAAAAGCCTATTTTTTGAGGCAAAAGAGCAAGATTTTTCGTATCAATGAACGTTTTGTAACGCTCCTCTCGCAAGTGATTGGGAATAATTTTGGCTATTTCGCTGGCAGGAAAAGTAGAGATAATTTCGGAAAAAATTTCCTTGTTTTCATCAAAATAGAAAAGCAAGTATTCTTTGCCTACTTCAAAAAGTTGCGGTTTTTCTTCCAAATACCTGAAAGCCCCACGCCGAGAATAATCGTGATAGATTTCGTGAATCATCAAGGGTATTTCGTGAATGATAATATCACGGTGGGTGGTATCGGTAAGATAAATCATAAAGTCCAAATGCCTACCGATATTGATAGTAGCCCCAGGCAAATTCACTACCGAATTGGTTTGATAGTATTTTTGCAAAAGATAGGCGTGTTCTCGGGAATGTACCCTCAAAAACTGAATGGCATACTTTCGGGCAGAAGTTTGAGCATTTGCAAGCAAAAAACCAAAAAAACTTATCAGAAGGAGCAAAACCCTCATATATCAACATTTAGCTAGGCTATGAAATTCTTATCACAAATGTAAAAAATAATTCTCTTTTACCCAAAAGTAAATTTGAGTTTCCAAAAAAGCATTTCCAACCACTTTACAAAGCGTGCCAGCAAACGAAAATATAAGATAAAGTAAGTGGCAATTATCATTATCCACAAAACAGCCAAATTGAATAATAAAGTGCTTATCGTTTCACCTGCAAATTTTTTATTGGGGGCAAAAAAATGAGCAGAAACATCTTGGGCATCAATATAAACCGCATTGGCAATGGGTTCTATATGTTTTTGCAAAACAACTAATTTTTGCTCACTATCCAGTTGTTTTACCAAACGAGCCACCGCTTCGTTATGATACTTTTGCCGAAGGCTCTGATGAGCAGGATTTTTTCGTAAAAAATCATCTTTGGCTTTTGTAGCCGCTTGTTGTTCTTGTTTGTAATATTTTCGGATATTTTTGAAAATCTTTTCAATTTGGCTGTAAGTACCTGCAATATTTTTAGCCTCTGTAAGGGCGTAAAGCGTAGGAATTTCTTTTCTATCTATTTTTTCTAATTCTTTGGTAAGCTCGTTCCGAATGAGCCAAAAAGTCTGCCCCGACTGATACGGATTGCTTCGGGCTTTATCCAAAAGTTTCTGCAATTCAGGCAAATAAAATACTTTTTTGTATTCGGCGGTTGCTATGATTTTATCGTAAGCGTACAAAGGTTTTTCGTAGGCATTTTCCTTGAACTGCACCACCATTAGAGCCTCAAATGCCCAACGCGACGCTAAAAGCTCCGAAAACCAAGGAATATGGTCTTGGGCAGAAAATTTGAAGTCGGGATTCACTTTATCAAAACGAATCACAATGCCCCCCAAAACAAGTTGCGGAATCAATAGTAGAGGTATCAGAATATACACCGTAACTGCGGATTTGAAAGAGTCTGAAATCAGCAAGCCCAAAACATTGGCAAAAGCCGAACAAGAAAAAAGCACCATAAAATACTCCCAAGTCATTCCGCGAATTTCTAAAAGGCTATTGCCTATCCATACCAAAGCCAGTGTTTGCACAAAGGAAAGCATAAAAAGCACCGCCACTTTGGCAAGCAAATAGCTATTACGACTCAAATGCAAAAAAGCCTCTCTTTTGAGAATTTTTCTATCGCTGATAATCTGCTCGGCACTCCCTACCAGCCCCGAAAATAATGCCACAATAATTGCAATAAAAATATAAGCAGGGATATTTTCATTTTCACCAAATGTATAGGGCTTATTAGGCTCGTGATAGCGATTCACATACGCCAAGCCAAAAGCCAAAAGCGGTGCTTGCAACAAATTGACAAGCAAATATTGCGAATGATTTACTTTGTTTTTCAAATCTCTTTTCAAAAAAATCCACCATTGCCTAATTCGGTTAGGTAATTGAATACGCTGATTGGTAATTTCAGCTTGAATGGGGACTTCATTTTTAGATTGGCTTTCCAGCTCTTTTTGATAAATTTCGTGCCATTGTTGGGGCGAGATTTTTCTTTTTTCTGTAAAGCGTCCATATTCATTAACAATTTTGGCGGAAATAATATCAAAAATTTGTCCTACATCAATATTACCACACTCGCCACATTCGCCTTGGCTACGGCTCACCTGCCTTGCGTGCTTACGAAAATACGGCACTGCATCAATAGGACTGCCATAATAAATCGGATAGCCCCCTGTATCCAGCACGAGCAGTTTATCAAACATTTTGAAAATCGTTGCTGAAGGCTGATGAATGACTACTATCACAAGTTTGCCTTCCAGAGCAAGCTCTTTGAGCAAATCCATAATATTTTCCGAATCGCGAGAAGAAAGCCCCGAAGTAGGTTCATCAACAAAAAGAATAGCGGGTTTGCGTAATAGCTCTAAACCGATATTCAAGCGTTTTCTTTGCCCGCCACTAATGGTTCTTTCCAGCGGCGAGCCAACTTGCAAATGAGCAACTTCCTGCAAACCCAAATCCCTCAAAACCTCTTCTACACTTTCCTGAATTTGTGCTTCATTCTGGCTACCCAAGCTCAATTTTGCCGCATAATACAAGTTATCATAAACGCTCAAATGCTCAATGAGCAAATCATCTTGCGGCACATAGCCGATAATACCTTCTAATTTTTCTTTATGCACATTACGCCCATTGATAAGCACTTCGCCGCTATGAGGTTTTAGGTTTCCATTAAGCACTTCCAGCAGTGTAGATTTTCCTGCACCACTCTCGCCCATTATCCCCAAAAGTTTGCCACCGCTTTCGGCAAAGCTAATTTCCCGAATACCATTTTTTTTGCTTGCAAAAAGATGAGTTACACGTTTGGCTTCCAAATAAATTCTTTGCTCTTGCTTGGTTTTTCGGAAAATGCTCACAATATCGCTGTAATAAATGGCTTCTATGCGTCCTCCTCTGATAACACTGCCCGGCGAAAGGAAATAAATATGCCCGCTTCTGAGCAAAAAGCCATTCAGATAGTAATCTTGCTCGCCAATGTATTTGAAAAGATACGTTTCCAGATTGGGTACTCGCAAAACAAGCATAAATCCTTGCAGATGAGGCTGATGCAAATGATAAGCATAATGAATATTGGCAAAAGGTGTAATATAAAGCGTATTTTCAAGGAAATGTTTTTCAATGTAATCAATGGTGATGAAGTTGATAAAATTTTCTACTTCGTTCTGTTCAAAATTAAAAATAGAGGCAACGGTATGAATGAACTCCCATTCGTTAGGGCTGATTTCGCCATCGGCGGCGATAAGTTCAATCATTTTGATAAGAGCTACAAGTTTTTGCTGTTGGGTAAGCTCCTGATTGATACGCGTACATATCACGAGCATACGCGACGAAATACGCGTACTTGTAAGTTTTAAGCCACTATCATCAGTTTCTACGGTACGAAGTTTGGAAAATTCCTCAAAAATCAGCAAGTATTTATGCACCTGTTCAGGGCTAAGATGCTCTTGCAAAAAATTTTCTACTAAATTCCTATAAGTGGGTTGTGTGCCTTCCAAAGAAGCCGTAATACCAAATAGTTGCATTAGGGCTTTGAGTATCTCCTCGGTCATAGTGTCATATAGCTTTGCCGAAGGCAAGATAGAAAAACTTACTTAAAAAGCAAAAAAGGACGGAAAAATAAAAGCAAAATCAGAACTAATAAAAGTGATACCCAGAAATACAGACGTAAGTTTTTTTGCCTCTGAAAATTTTTAGAAGGTCTGAAAAAAGCTAAAAACGGGATTTTGAGGTAATAAAAAAGTGCCAAAAATGTAGCCAGCAACCCCACCACCAGCCAAGCCAGTAAAATACTTTCTTGCGAGCTTTGGTATTTTTCCCAAAGCAAAGAAAAAAGCAATATTTTAGCCGAAAAACCTGCCGTAGGGGGCAAACCTGCAAGCGTCAGAAAGCCAACAAACATTGCTATCATCAAGAAAGTATCTTTTTGCCCCAAGCCCTCAAATTGTTGAATTTCTGTAATCTGATGTTTGGTTTCGTAATGCTCTGCCAAAGCAAAGAGTAAAAAGTTTGCCAGCACATATACCAGCAAGAAAAACAAAAGGATTTTTTCATCACTGCTTTTGTGCAAGTTGGTAGCTATAAGCAAAAAACCCGCACCAGCTACCGAACTATACGCAAGCATACGTTTAAGATTTTTCTGCCAAAAAGCTACAAGATTGCCCACCAAAATACTTGCCATTGCCACCACAAAAAAAACTTGTGGCAGAGCAGGCAAGAGTGGCTCGTAAGCAAGCGAAATTTTGTAAAGCATCGCTACACTGGCAATTTTAGGGGCAGTAGCTAAAAAGGCTGTTACCGAAGTAGGAGCAATTTGGTAGGCATCGGGGGTCCAGATGTGCCAAGGAAATGCAGAAATTTTAAGTAAAAATCCCGAAAGCACCAAAATAAAAGCCACATAAGCCAGTTTGGTATTACTGATTTTCCAAAGGATATTTTCAAAGCTCAAAACACCGCCCTGCAAACCATATAGCCAAGAAATGCCATAAATCATTATTGCCGAAGCCATTATGCCGAATAGCAAATATTTCAAAGAACCTTCCAAACTATTTTTCTGCCAAGAAAGCACTACCAACACGTACAAAGCTACCGCTGAGAGTTCTAAAGAAATAAGCAAAGTGAGCCATTCTTGGCTGGTAAGCATAAGCATTAGCCCCAAACTCGCCGATAGGAGCAGAAAGTAATACTCACCCAAAACTTTATTTTGAATAATTTGAACCGGCTTTGGAAAAAAAATAGCCACAAGCAAAGCAGAAAACAAAATCATCTGACGAAAAGCAGAAAAAGAAGGCTCCTGGTGTATCTGATACGCCCAATATAAGGCAACGAGTAAAATAAGAACGTAGAAACCTTCCAGTAGCGAGGCGAACCAAATTTTATTTTGCCATTTTTTTTCAAACAGCGAAAGCAAAAGCAAGAGATTCAAACCGATTGCAATGCTAATTTCGGGAAGTAAAAAAGGAAATTTTTGCCAAAAACTCTCTATAAAACTATTCAGTAGGTTCTCCATTGAAAGTGCTTGTAATTTCAGGCAAAAATCTGCATTTTGGGGCAAAAAGCAAAATTCAAGGTTGAAATTTATGAAACCTGAAATACTTGCTCTTATCAGTGTAGCAATTGTTCATTTCGCTTTTGCCATTGCCGATTCGCTTTGGAAAGTACCTTTGCGAGAAGTTTCGGCAGAAAAAGGGATTTTTATTCGCAACTTATGGACTACTACTTTTTTAGGAATTGTGGCTTGGATTATGCAAGAAAATCATCATTTTTCTTGGCAAGACGTAGTTTTTTCGGTCTAATGTCTTTTGTTTCGTATTGGGGTTTGTATTTTTTTGTAAAATCTCAGCAGTATTTGCCTTTGAGCCTTATTGGTAGGTTTTTAGCATTGAGTAGTTTTTTTCATTTTTGGTGGAGTATTGTCTATTACAAAGAGCCTTTTGTGTGGCAAAAAGCTATCTTGTTTGGCATTTCCTTTTTTGCTTCCTTGCTTATTACCTTCAAAACAGGTTCTATAAATGCTCAACTACAGCACCGAGGCATATTATTTGCTGTTTTAGCAGGCATTTTTTGGGCAATCAGTTATGCTTTTTTCAAAGAAACTACCGAAAAATTAGGACCTTCGCGATTTGGATTTATTTTAGAACTGACCATCTTATGCGTTAGTGGCTTTCAACTATTATGGCAAAGAAAATTTACCCAAACTTTTACGCTTTCGGGTAAGAGTTTTCTGTTTTTATTGCTAATAGCTTTTTTGGGAGCATTGGGCGTATATTTTAGCAATCTTTCTTATCTGTTTGTGCCTCTCTCTTCTTTGCTGATAATACGAGTAATAGGCGACACCCTTCCTTTGGCAATAGGTGTATTTATCTACAAAGAAAAATTGACTTACTTGCAATACATTGGCATTATTCTTTCGCTTATTGCTAATTGGGGGCTAATGGTTTTATGATAAAACCTTATCTACTGTATTTCTTCAAAACTTGTAGCTAAGGCAAAACCTTGTTTTAATGCTTCATCTACAATTTTTTTCCATATTTCCTTAGTATTGAAAAGATTGAGTTTTTTTATGCCCTGAGTAATTTTTGCTAAACCTATAAAATCATTCCCATAATTCAGTAAAAGTCTTTTGTGTCTATTGTTTCCTTCCAATTTTATATTACAAGGTACAAAGGAAAAATACTCCTTATCATCATCAAACATTTTAGCTTCATAGAAAATCCACTCTTTACACTCATTTTGTTTTTTTACGGATTTACAGAGGTCTATTTCAGGCTCACAATCTTTATATTTTTCTAATTGCTTTAAGGTAAGCTCTACAAGGGCTTTAGGACACTCATTAAATTTTACCTCCTCAAATCTTTTTGATGATTTCACAACGAATAATGTATCTAATAAAAAACCTTGTTTTGAATACGAACCAAAAAGTATCAAATCATTCTCTTGAAGTTCCCTTAGTATTTTTTTACTACATTGCATACAATTCGTATAGTAAAAGTTTGAGGCAAATACAAAAGGATCGGTATTTGAAACTACTTTTACAGGCTTATACTTCAAAGTTGGTTTATGTAAGTAAGCAGGACTATCAGAATTTAGCTTCTCGTAATAACTTGCCCCTTCCCACTCTCCCCAGAAGTATAATTCTCCCTTTTGAGTATTTTGAGAAAGATTGCATAAATATTCTCCGCTAGCTTTTAAGTATTTACGAAAGTGCTTACCTTTAGAGTTCCAATAACGAATATTTTTCTCTTGACAATAATGAATATTTCTGTCTTTTTGGGGAAACAAATATTCTTTACCCGGATGCATAAATTGTATAGCTTTCATAAGAGTTGATTTTTAAGTTAAAAATTAGGTTTCGTAGACATCACATCTACGAAACCTGCTTTAATGAACTACTATTTAAGCATTTCTTTGGTTTTTCTTAATTGCTCATAGATTCCAAAAATCACTAGCCAAGTTTCAAGAAATAGTCTTACAATAATGGTTATGACTGAGAAGCCTAACAAACCAACAAGTAAACGTTCTGGGAATTTACCCATTTTTTCAAAGAAAATAAAGTAAAGTGATACTATAAGTAAAACGATTTCTATTAACCAAAATAGGATTTTGACAACATAAGGCATAATCAATACCTCAAAGAACAAAAATTTTTTCATAAACTTAATATTTTTTAGGTTACTCCTACTCTTTTGGCTTTTCGGAAAACGCCCCGTTTTTTCAGTGGTTGCTGGTCTCCACTTTTATTCGTATCATTAGAGTTTACTTGCGGCATTTGCAATTTTCATCTGAATTGCTGAAATTTTTGCCAAGTCTGCTGGGCTACAAGATAATGAACTTACTTTGCTTTGCATAGAAGCGGCTTTTGAAGCCATACTCTGATACTCGGATAATAAAGAAACATCATTAGGATTAGCCTTATACTTTTCAAGTAAGCTGATGTAGCTGGAAGCAAAGCTATCATACTCACTCACAAAACTACTACAATCACCTTCTGATGCCTCGCTACTGCTAGTACTAGAAGCTGAAGAGTTACTTGATTTTTGTTTTGGTTCATATTCTACTTTTGAGTTTACTATTAATTTTTTTGCTTTTGCATATGTTTTTCTTTTATCATAGCTCATACTAAATTTTACCCAACGTTTTTCACCTTTTTTAGCAGTAATTAAATTTTTCATTTCTTCATAATCAGAGTATTGCAAATTTGTATCAAAAGGGCTCCCACTTTCCTCCATTAAATCTACCATTACACACCAAGTATATTCCCCACCACTATTTGATTTACAAGGTTGTTGATTATTTAATTCGAAAGGTAAATCATCTGAAATTTTCTCAAATTCAACCATTATAGCATCAGCTTCTAATTCTCCTTCCCCCCAAGGGTCTTTGGTCTTGATTATACCCTGTGTAACCTTAAAATAGTTCTTTAAGTCCCCACTAATTTCAGCTGTTACCTCTAATTTGTGGTCTACTGGATCTGCCGCTTTTTTCTCTTTCTTACAAGCAGTTAATGAAACCAGTAAAACTGCTAGTACTTTAGCAAGATTTTGGAATTTTTTCACGGTCATTCTGCCGCTTACTTTGAAATCTGCCATAGTTGTTTTGGGTTTAAGGGTTGAACAATCAATTTTTAGGTTTATTTCAAGTTTATACAACTTGCTCTTTCAGACTTGCTTTGTTGAGCGAGAGGTCTTTGCTTATGGTTTCACCCTCTTTATTTAGTACCTCTATTCTCAAGCCAAAGCGTTCAAGAAACATTTTCTCAAAATTTTCCACGAGCATATTGCCCCGCAACTCTACAAAACTCGTAGGAATACGCATAAAAGAAACCTTGTGCAAAGTGCTATCGTCAGCGGCTATTTCATTGCTTGTAGCAGAAGCATATACCCGTATGCGTAAGCCTTCCTTTTCATAGAGTTCTTTACGCAATCGTTTTACACTCATTCGCCCTGTAATTTTGAGAACTTTCACAATGCCTAATGTTTAATCTTTGCAACAAAAATAAAGTGCAAAACAAGAAAAATTTTGGTCAAATTTGTCCAAATACAAAAAATTGAAAATCAAATAATTAAACAATGTTCAGCAAACATATAAAAACAAACAATATTTACATATAAACATATTTTTTGTTTTTACTAATAAATAAAAATCTGTATTTCAGTTTTTTACAAAAAATAAACTTTGTAAGACCTCGTAAAAGATTGGAGAGAAAAATTTTCTTTGGAAAAAGTTTGGAGAGAAAAGGAAAAATTTTTAGAATTGCTTACAGGCAAAATACCCCAAAAGCTATGCAAGACGCTTCATTTTTACAACTTCTGCAAGAAAAATTACTTGAAAAAATCAATTATCAAAAAGCAAATTACACAGCCGTTGCCAAATTGAGCCAAAGCATAGAAGATTCGCTCGGCGAACACATCTCTGAAACTACCCTTAAAAGAATTTTTAATCTTATCCCTGTTCAATCCGAATTTAGAACTTCTACGCTGGATATTCTTGCTCAATACATAGGTTATGCGACTTGGGATAAGTTCAAAGCAGAAAATGATTTCTATACCAAGAAAACATTTCAACCTACCTTCAACCAAATCGTAGATGAAGCCAAACTTCTAAAAATTTGCCTCAAAAATCATCATTTTGATACTGTACTGGAATACATCAGCGAAATGCCTATGCCTGTGAATAAGAAAAAAATGAAGAAAGTCTTTGGGAACAGACAATACCACGCACTCTTTGGTTTTCTGCGGCACAGGATAAAGTCATTTTTCAAGCACTTGCTCCCGAACTTGCTAAAATCCCCGCAGGTCAGTTTTATTTTTATGAAGCTACCCCCAATACCGAATACGCTCCTTTTTTGAAAGCTATGGAGCAATACTATGCTCGCTTTGTTAATTTCAAAAATAAAGAATATGGCTTACGCGACTATGTATTTACACAAGCAATGCTTCACAAAAAATTTACTCACGAAAACAAACCTCAAAAAGCTTATTTAGTGCTTGCAAATGTATACAAGAAATACCCCTTTGATGAAAGCATACTCCAACAAGTACGCGATGCTTTTCCAATAATGCGTTATACAGCGAATTATTTGTTGTATTTACATCAGAAAAATTCTCTAACATTTAAGGAAATAGATAAGGTTTTTTTGATTGCTGAAAAGCCTTCTACCGCTTACGAAACTTTTGCTGTTTTATTAAAGGTCATTTTTGAAATCAATCCAGAATATGCTCTACCCAAAATCAAAAGTTTTCTGCAATCAGAAAAATTAAGAAGCATAGATGGTGATATAATTGAGTTTATCTATAAATTGGTGGTGTATTGTGAGCAAAAAAGTGCCGAGCATATTTTGCAAGAAATTCTTTTACTCTTTGAGCAAAAAGTGCAAGAATGTCATAATGATTTTTGCCTCAGTTTTCTTTCCTTTGAGCCTAAAACACAAAAGCAGTTTTGGTATATTAAAAGAAAAATTGCAAGTTTATCTGCTATCCAAGTGTAAATATCTATGAAGTAATTGCTTTCTCTACAAAAACCTTATCCTTTACCACTACCACTGCCAGCAAATTCAGCATCTTTTTGCTTTGCAAAAGTGTATCCTTTTGGTAATAACCTAAAATTTGCTCTTTTGCCTCTTGCATTGTCTCTGCAAGCAGGTTTTCTAGCTCTTTTTTCAGATATTTTAGCTCAATAGCAAACTGATGATGCGTAAAAGGATTGTTAGGACGGATAAATAACTCTATATCCACATAACCTCCTCCTGCTACTTCTCGCTCACTCTGCACCCAAAAAATATTTGCATTTA
>CAZZLW010000068.1:0-21257 GCA_964654605.1 uncultured Cytophagales bacterium
TTTAGCGGACTTAGAGGTAATTGACTCATATGATTAAATATTTAAAAAGTACAACTCAAAGTTAATCATTTTTTCAATTACCCTAAGTTTTTTTATTTAAATCCCTTGAAAACAATAAGTTAGACTTATAATTCACGTTAAAAAACGAATTTTTACACGCTCTCTGATGTTATTATTGAAAGTTTTCGCCAAAATTCTCTTGTTCTTTTCAGGTTGGAAAGTAATAGGACAAATTCCCAAAGCTCCCAAAACGGTAATGGTCGCCGCACCACACACAAGCAATTGGGATTTCTTTTATACTATGGTAATTTTTTCCTCATTAGGCATACGAATACGCTTTTTAGGCAAAAAAAGCCTTTTTAAGTTTCCTTTGGGCTTGCTAATGCGTTTTTTCGGCGGAATACCCGTAGATAGAAGCAAAAGCAATAATTTGGTAAGTGCCGCCGCTGAAATTATTCGCAAATCCCCAAAAATTATCTTGCTTGTGCCTGTGGAAGGTACGCGTAGCTATACCGAAGGCTGGAAATCAGGGTTTTATTACATTGCACAAGAAGCAAATGTACCGATTAGTTTAGGTTTTTTGGACTATGCACGCAAAGAAGGTGGCTTTTTTGATGACCTGTTTTATCCATCAGGCAACTATGTAGAAGATTTAGAGAAAATTCAACTTTATTACAAAGATATTCAAGGCAAATACCCTGAAAAATCATCATTATACCAAAAATTTGGAAAAGCAGTTACTAATCCCCAAAAATAATACCCTATGGGCATAAAATTAAGTAGTCGTTTAGATATTTTGAGATATATTCGCGAAAGTCGCCACGAAGACGAAGGAAATTTTGACAAACTTCTCCCCTTCAATACCAAAATCTTAAATGGTGATTGGAATGAGCCAATCAATACGCAACAGCTTTATTTGAGCATTTCAGGCAAAATTCCCAGCACTTTGTTTGCTCATAATGTCAATACCAAAAAAGCGAAGGCTTGGTTTGAAAAAAATTTCCAAGACGAAATTGAACATCGGTTCAGTTCCCGTAATTTTAACCAAAAAACAAAAAAATTTACAGATTGGCAAAATGTATATTTGCTAAAAAATGGTAGCATTGTAGATATAAGTGTTCGCAGTAATGGTGTAGCTTGTTTTTTTAGCGAAGAGGATAGCTCGCAAGCCGAAACTATTATCAAAGAAACCTCCAAATTCAAGCGTAAATCTTCTCGTTTGAAGCCAAGCATTTCGGTTATTATCAATGCTTCTATGGGAGGCTTTGATACCAAGTCTATTGATGTAATTGCCCCCCAACTCAATATTGAAGATAATTACAATGACGATTTTCTACCCATACACGAAACCATTGTCAAAAGGCTTTCTCAAAAAAATGATAAGGGTTTGGTGCTGTTGCACGGAAAGCCGGGTACAGGCAAAACTTCTTATATTCGCTATTTGATTTCCAAAGTGAGAAAAAACATCATTTTCTTGCCTCCTCATTTGGCTCTTTCGCTCACCAGCCCCGACCTCATTTCTCTTGTTTTGGAAAATACCAATTCTATTTTCGTAATTGAAGATGCCGAAAACTTGATTGTAAGTCGTGATTCTGAGCAATATTCACCTGTTTCAACCCTACTGAACCTAACAGACGGCTTACTTTCCGATTCGCTTTCCATTCAGATTATTTGCACCTTCAATACCGACATTAGCCGTATTGATAAGGCTCTTATGCGAAAAGGTAGGCTTATTGCCAAATATGAATTCAGACCTTTGGAAGTAGAAAAAGCCCAAAAATTAGTGGATAAGTTAGGTTTGAATAAAACTATCACCGAACCCACTACCCTTGCAGAAATATACAATAACGAAGAAATTATCACTGAAAACTACACAGAACCTCGTAGAATAGGATTTTAGTTATCAGCAAACAAGGTCGTTATGAGCGACCTTGTTTGTTTGTATATTCTTTATTCATTTATCTACCGCATTGCTCATTTGAAGAGTTAATAATAGCCTCAAACTGCGATTGCGTAATATAGACAGGTGTGTATGTGCCCAGCTCTCTCACAAAACTTCTCAAATGATTTCTTGAACCACAAGTTAAATTGTCATAAACATTCAACAAATCGCTTTTTGTTGTATGAGCTCTAAATGTATAAATGTCTTTTATGTCTAAATCTTCAATATTGGCACCAACCTCTAAGGCTTTGTTGAATGATATATCTGATTTTGCCGTTAGTTCGTTGTAAAGTGACTGTAATTCATCATTGGTAAATACGCCTATACCATTCGTACCAATAGGGTCAGGAATGCCATATTTATTGAGTAGTGTCAATACACTATTCATATGTGATTGCTCACTATTAGCGATGTTGTTGAAAATGATTTGTCCATATTTATTGTAAGCATAAAGATAAACATCTCTTGCCAGTTTCTCCTCTTCTCTTAAAAAGAGTAAATCAGCCTTTTCTTGCTCACTTAACGGAGCAACTTCATTCTTTTTACACGATATAGAAAAGAATAAAGTCAATGCTAAGAAAAATACTATTTTTTTCATTGTGCTAAAATTTAATAAGAGTGGTATCATTTCAATACTTGCAAGTTACCTCTTACTTATTCCTCTCGTATGGCTTGGCTATGCCCACCCACACGAGAGGAAGTTTTATTTTTTCAAAGGTATCGCCAAAACAGGAATATCCGAATGATTGATAGTATCTTCGGTAATGCTTCCTAAAAAGAGATGAGCCAGACCTTTGCGTTGATGCGTTGCCATTACAATCAAATCGGCTTTTACTTCGCGGGCAAATTCAAGAATGGCGTTTTCTTCATCAAATACATTCTGCTGACTGATAAAAATTTCAGTATTTTGTAAGCCTGCATCTTCTACCAGATTGTTCTTACGCTCCTGAATGGCGTCTTCATCTTGCAGATGAGCAGGGTTATTGAGATACAAGAGATGAATTTTGCCATCGAATACATTTTGCATTTGAGCAAGTTTCTTGAAGGCTTTTTCTTGGTCGGGGCGAAGCGTAGTAGGGAAAACAATATTTTTGAATTCGTAAGCAACCTTATTGGGTACAGCTAAAACAGGACAAGGTGCATTGCGTACTACTTTTTCCGTATTAGAACCCACCAGCATTTCTTTCATACCTGTTGCTCCTTGTGTTCCCATTATGACCAAATCAATGTTTTCACGATGGCACACTTCTTCTATTACATCAACCAGCAAACCGCTTTCTACAAGCGTACTCACCTTTATATCGCCCAAATCCATATCCGAAGCTATCTTTTGCAAAGTTCTATCCAAACTATCATTGACCATCTGCAAGTAGCTTTGCTCCTTTTCTTTGTCGTAGTAATAATACTCGGCAATGGGCATTGCCGCAACAGCCATTTCATTAGCATTGAGCAAGAGAATTTCTGCTTTCGTTTTTTGAGCAATATTCACAGCCGTTTGCAAAGCCTTTTCTGCAAACTCTGAAAAATCGGTAGGGACAAGAATCTTTCTCATAATTGTTTTTGATTTTTTGCGAAAGTTAGAATCTCTACTACAAAAAAAGTATGACAAAAAGCAGAGCCAAAAATGATTTTTATGAAAAAAGCCCTCACTTTTCAGAAGCGAGGGCTAAAAAATGCTAACCATTCATTGAGTTCAAAAATTCCATATTGTCTTTGGTATCGGTCATTTTTTCTATGAGGAAGTTCATTGCTTCGGTGGCGTTCATATCGGTCATATATTTACGCAAAATCCAAACTCGGTTGAGCTCGTCTTTGGTGAGAAGCAAATCCTCGCGACGCGTACCCGAAGCAGGAATATCAATGGCAGGATAAATGCGTTTATCAGCAAGTTTTCTATCCAATTGCAATTCCATATTTCCTGTACCTTTGAATTCTTCAAAAATCACTTCGTCCATACGCGAGCCTGTATCTATGAGGGCAGTAGCAATAATGGTAAGCGAACCTCCATTTTCAACATTACGAGCCGCACCAAAAAAGCGTTTGGGCTTCTGCATTGCATTGGCATCAACACCACCTGTAAGAATTTTACCTGATGAAGGCACTACGGTATTGTAGGCACGAGCCAAACGAGTGATGGAATCCAGCAAAATTACTACATCGTGTCCGCATTCTACCATTCTTTTGGCTTTTTCAAGCACCATTGAGGCAACTTTTACATGTCTTTCAGCTTGCTCATCAAAAGTAGAGGAAATCACTTCTGCCCTCACGCTTCTTTGCATATCTGTAACTTCTTCGGGGCGTTCGTCTATGAGCAAAACTATCAGGTACACTTCGGGGTGATTTTCGGCTATGGCATTAGCAATTTGTTTGAGTAGGGTGGTTTTTCCCGTTTTAGGTTGGGCAACAATCATACCTCTTTGTCCTTTACCGATAGGGGCAAAAAGGTCAAGCATACGTGTAGAAAGCAAATCAGGACGAGTGCTGAGTTTGAGTTTTTCTTCGGGGAAAAGAGGCGTAAGATACTCAAAAGGAATACGGTCACGAATCTCTTCGGTACTTTTCCCATTTACGCTAATTACTTTGAGCAAGGCAAAATATTTTTCACCCTCTTTGGGTGGGCGAATAGTACCACGTACCGTATCGCCTGTTTTTAAGCCAAAGAGCTTGATTTGTGAAGGCGAAACATAAATATCATCGGGGCTGGAAAGGTAGTTGTAATCAGGAGAACGCAAAAAACCATAGCCTCCGTCCTGTACTACTTCCAAAACGCCTTGGTTTTCAATCAAGCCATCAAACTCACGAAGTCGGTCTTTGTTAGCTTTCTTAAAATTCTGCTGTTGGGGCTTTTCATAGGTTTTCTGATGTGGTAAAATGTTTTCCAAGATTTCGTTAGAAGGTTCATCTTGGGGCAAATCCGTCAGCAAAGTATCCAATTCAAAGGGTTCAAGTTTGATTTCATCAGAAAAACTTTCAATGAAATTTTCCTCGTTGGTACTACCATTCAGGTTTTCAGCTTCCTCAAAATTTTCAGAAACAACATTTTCTCTACGAGGTCTGCCACGTCTTTTTTTAGTATTTTTATCGTTTTCAGTGTTTTCAGAAAAAGTATCGTTAGTGGTTTGCCCCTGTGCTTCTGCGATAGCCTCAATGAGTTCGGGCTTGGTGAGTTTTCGGGCATTTTTGATTTGAAGGTTTTCGGCAATTTCTCTTAATTCGGAAAGTAGCTTCAAATGAAGTTCGTCAATGGTGTGCATAATTAGCAAGATTGATTGGGGAAGATATATTTTTTAGATTGACATAGCAAAGCGTAAATGGCAAACTGAATTATCGCAAATTGAGTTTCTTTTTTTCCATTCTTCACCTCAAAACGTTTTCTAATAAATTACAAGGAACAGGAATCAGACAAGTCGCTTAAACATTCAGCAGAATAAACTTGAAAGAGATGAATTTGTTGCAATAATAGGTCAAAAAAATTTAATTCGCAAGAAAAAGCCGATTTTTTTCAAAAAAAATCCCGAAAGGCTATTGCTTTCGGGAATGATTGTATTATGCAGTTTGGTTTCTTTCCAAATTGCTACTTTTCTTACCATAGACAAAATAAATCAAAATACCAACCAGCATCCAACCTCCTGCAAGCATTTGAGCTAATTTATCCAAATTGATAATCAAAAACGCATTGGTAAGTACGCCCAAAGTTGCAACCAGTGGCAAAGCAGGTACTTTGAAAGAACGTTCTACATTAGGCTCTCTGACACGCAAAAGCCATACAGCCCCGCACACCATAGCAAAGGCAAAAAGCGTTCCGAAGCTAGTCATATCACCCAAAATATCCAAAGGCACAAAAGCCGCAACAAGCGATACCACAAAGCCTACCAAAATAGTGCTTTTGAAAGGAGTTTTGAAGGTTTTATGAATGTCTTTGAAGAAGTTGGGAAGCAAGCCATCTTTTGCCATACCCAAGAAAATACGTGTCTGTCCGAGCATCATTACAAGCATCACCGAAATAAGTCCTGCGGTTGCGGCGGCAGTAATAATGTATTTTGCCCAACCCAAATTTTGCTTTTCAAAAGCGGCGGCAACAGGTGCTTTCAAATCCTCTCCTGTAAAGCTATCGTATCTCATCATTCCAGTAAGTACTAAAGAAACAGCAATATACAAGATAGTACAGATAATCAGCGAAGCCAAAATAGCAAAAGGCATATCCTTTTTAGGGTTGATAGCCTCACCTGCTTGCGTAGAAACTGCATCAAAACCAATATAAGCAAAGAAAATGGAAGCGGCACCTGCAAAAACACCTTTCAGCCCGTATGCCTGATGTATTCTGCCATCTTCGCCTGTAAGCTCTTTGGGTTCGGGAATGAAGGGTGTCCAGTTATCAGGATTGATGTAAAAAATTCCTACCAAAATTACAAACAAAATAGCCCCTACTTTCAAAACTACAATTAAATTATTGGCACTGGCGGCTTCTTTGATACCCTTTACAAGAATAGCCGTAACCACCCAAACAATCAGGAAAGCAGGCAAATTGAAGTATCCGCCCGCAAAGGGATTTTTGGTGAATTGTTCGGGAATAGATAGCCCAAACATACCTATCAGTTTGTTGAAATACCCCGACCAACTCACTGCTACCGTCATTGCCCCCATACCATATTCCAAAATTAGCCCCCAGCCAATTAGCCAAGCAAAAAATTCTCCCACGGTACCATAGGCATACGCATAGGCAGAACCTTCTACGGGAAGCATAGAAGCAAACTCGGCGTAGCAAAGTGCCGCAAAAATACAAGCAATGCCCGCTATTACAAAAGAAAGTGCCAGTGCAGGACCCGCATTGAAATACGCTACTTTTCCTGTGAGTACAAAAATACCTCCACCGATAATAGCCCCAATACCGATAGAAGTCAAGCTCCATTTGCCTAAAACTCTTTTGAGGTCGCTTTTTTTCATATCTGCCTCAAAAGCACTCAAAGGTTTTTTTCTCCAAATTGATGATGACATTCTGCTAAAAGTTTAATGATGAAACGTTGATTTTCAGAATTTTATTAGGTGAAACGGGATTTCAGCAAATTTTATTTGAAAAGTTGGCTTGCAATATAAATACTTTTGGCAAAACAATGGTATTTTTTGAAATTTTTTTTGGACTTTTTTAAGCAATCCAAGCCCGCCATTTTTGTTTTTTCTTTAAGATTTAACGAAAAAAATGTATTTTTGCACAAATTGGCATTATGTTTGTAAAAGCATTTGAAAAATCCGTATGAAAAAGTGTTTGTTATTTTTATTGCTTTGGGCTTATGCAATGTTGGGCAAAGCCCAAATTTTTGAAGGCTACATCAAGTATGCCCACCGGGTAGAAGTTACCGATACCACTTTGCAGAAAAGCGATTTTCTTATTGCCTATGAGTTTGGCAGTAAATCTACGCTGTACATCAAAGGGAGCAATTATTACTGGAAATTTGACGACTGCAAGCGTGAATCCCAAATTTATATCAATAATTCGGCAATGCTCTACGACAAATACCCTAAAAATGATACACTTTTTAGCAGTAGTGCTACGTTTGAAAATGAGGTAATTGTGCAAATGGAAACCAAAAGAAGCAAGATGAATGTTTTGGGCGAACCTTGCGACCTGCTGACCGTGAAATCTAAATTCATCAAGGAGCAACAAATGCGAGGACGTATGTTTTATTACAGCAAGAAATACCCTCTACACCCCGATTTTCTCAAAAATTTCAAAATGAACAACAACAACGAAATTTTTGCTAAAATGGGCTATGTGCCTCTGCGTTTTGTATTTATTTATCCCGGTTTCCGGGTAACTTATTTTGCTACTGAAATCAAACGAAACAAAGTAGATGATAGCCTTTTTGATGTTTCCAAGAAAAAAGTAAAGTCATTAGCAGTCAGAAAATAAGATGCAGAAAATTGCATTGAACTTCAACATTAAGAAATTCAACCTTCAAACCCCTCTTTTATTATGCAGTATCATATTCTTTGGGCTGATGATGAAATTGATTTGCTCAAACCTCATATTTTATTTTTGAAGCAAAAAGGCTATGAAGTTACGCCTGTGTGTAGTGGCGGAGATGCTCTGGATTTGTTTCAGGATAAGAACTTTGATATAGTTTTTCTTGATGAAAATATGCCGGGAATGAGCGGGCTTGAAACCCTTGCCCAAATGAAAAATCTCAAACCTCATATCCCTGTGGTAATGGTAACCAAAAGCGAAGAGGAAAGAATTATGGAAGAAGCTATCGGTTCGCATATTTCCGATTACCTTATCAAACCTATCAACCCCAATCAGCTTTTACTTTCGGTTAAAAAAATCTTAGAAAACAAGCGTATTATTACAGAAAAAACCAATTTAAGCTATCAACAAGATTTTCGTAATCTTTCAATGGCTTTTAATGAAAGGCTGAATTTTGAGGAATGGGCAGAAGTCTATAAAAAGCTGGTTCATTGGGAACTTGCCTTGGAGCAGGCTTCCGATAAAAGTATGCAGGAAGTTCTGGAAATGCAAAAAAGCGAGGCTAATACCAATTTTGTTCGTTTTGTGCAAGATAGCTACGAAGAGTGGCTCAATAACCCCAATATTGAACGCCCTTTGCTTTCGCACCAACTTTTCAAGAAAAAAGTATTCCCCGAAGTTGGTAAAAAGGATACTATCTTTTTTATTCTGATTGATAACCTTCGTTACGACCAATGGCGAGTCCTTTCACCTATCATAGGCGAGCTTTTTAATATTGACGAGGAAAGTTTGTACTACTCTATTCTGCCCACTACAACGGCTTATGCTCGTAATGCTATTTTTGCAGGTATGTTGCCTACCGAAATCGCTAAGAACTTTCCTCAATATTGGAAAGATGAAGAAGACGAAGAAGGCAAAAATCTTCACGAAGATATTTTTTTACAAAAACAATTTGAAAGAAATAAAATCCAAGCCAAAGTGGCTTATCATAAGGTTATCACCAATCAGCAAGGGAAAAGTCTAGTAGAAAGCTATAAAAATTTATTGCACAACGATTTTGTAGCGATTGTGTATAACTTTGTAGATATGCTTTCACACGCCCGTACCGACCTGCAAATGATACGCGAGCTTGCTCCTGATGAGCCAGCGTATCGTTCCTTGACCAAATCTTGGTTTCTACACTCTCCGTTATGGGAACTATTGCAGAAAATAGCTCGCGAAAAAGTGCGTATCATTATCACCACCGACCACGGCACTATCCGAGTGAAACGCCCTTTCAAGATTGTAGGCGATAAAAGTGTAAATACCAATCTGCGTTACAAACAAGGGAAAAATTTAAGCTACGAAGGCAAAGATATTTACGAAGCTCGCAAACCCGAAAAGATATTTCTGCCCAAACCCAATATTTCTACAAGTTATGTTTTTGCTGTGGAAGACTACTTTTTTGCTTACCCCAACAACTACAATTATTATGTGAGCTATTTCAAAGATACTTTCCAACACGGAGGTATTTCCTTAGAGGAAATGATTATTCCTTTTGTTTGGCTTTCGCCAAAGTAATAGCTTCGTATCGTTTTATTGGAGCAGAAGCTACTTTTTGGTGTCTTTTTCTTCTTGGATTTTTTGGGCAACTTCTTTGATGAAATCCATAGAAACTTCCAAAAGCGAGGCTATTTGTTCCATAGAAAAGCCTTGCATCAGCATATTTTTTACGCCGTTGAATAAACCTTTTTGCAAACCTTTTTCTAAACCTTGCTTAAAACGCAAGTCATTTTCCAAATTATAGACAAGTGCCATTTTTTCTAAAAGGTTTTGAACAACTTCTTGCAAATTACGCAAATTTGCAAGAAGTTCCAAATGTACAACGCATTTTTCTTTGCGAAAAGTTTCCAAAGATAGTGCTTTTATTTGTTGTAAAATTTCTATTGTAACCTCTTCCGCTTTTTTATCTTCAAAATCTGCTAAAATGGCAAGTATAATCTCTTCGGGAATGTCTGAATTTAGAAACAATTTGTATGAATAAGTTTGTAGATTAATGATTTTGTAGGCAAAGCTAAAATTTTCAAGTTGTAAATCGGAAAACATTTTCCTGATTTCACGATTTCCAATAAAAAATACATACTGTTTGATAGGTAATCTGTATTTCCGTAGTAAAATAGCGAAATACTCTACCATTCTATACAACATCTCCTCACTATCCTCTACTTGAAACTCAATATGCAAAATGTAATCCTGACGGCTATCTTGATGTAAAACCTTTTTCAAAAAATCAGGACGGCGTTCTAATGTTACTTGCAAATCATCAGGAATTTCCTCTAATTGTTTAGGGCTAATGTTCAATAGCTTTTCTGCCAAAGGTAAAATGATTTCCTCTATATTTTGCTTGATAAGTTTGTCGTAGTCTTGTGCCATATAACTCACGTTAAATCCAAAACTCTTACAAATGCAACAGCCCAAACACCCAAGGCATTGCGATTAGCAAGCCGTCAAATCTATCCAAAAAGCCGCCGTGTCCGGGAATAAGCGAACCCGAATCTTTGATTTGCAGGCTTCTTTTGAGCATTGATTCTACCAAATCACCCCAAGTACCCAAAACCACAATAATTGCAGAAATTAGCCACCAACGCCAAACCTCAATTTCCGTAAAATAAAACGCTAAAACAAAAGCCACCACTTGCGAAAGCAAAAATCCGCCTACAAAGCCTTCCCAAGTTTTTTTAGGTGAAATACGCTCAAAAAGTTTTCGCTTGCCAAATTTTCTGCCTGCAAAATAAGCCCCTGTATCACTTGCCCAAAGGCAAAAAAGTATGCCCAAAGGTATCTGATAAACATATTTTTTCATCAAAAAACCCGCTTGCATAAATAAAACCCAAGGCAATACCACGTAAATCACCCCCAAAAAAGTTACGGCTATGCTCTGAAAGGGCATTGTATCGCCTTTTTGGTACAATTTGAGTAAAAACGGAAGGGTAAAAAAGGGAACTATCCCAAAATAAGATTGTAAAAAGGCTTTTTCAAACAAATCGTTCTGTAAAACAACAAGCCACAACACCGCCGCAAACACAAAACCCCAAACACGTAAAGGTTGCAAACCCGCTTTGCCAAGCAGGTTGTAAAACTCAGCAAGGCTCAAAAACATTATGAGTGTGAAAAGCCCTACAAAAGACCAATACGAAAAAACCAACGCCGAAATTAGCAAAAATGCCCCTATAATACCCGCTATTACCCTCTGCGTGAGATTGGAAAATTTTTCTAAACCAAACATATACTTATTTCCTGTTTTCCATACTACAAATTAGACCTAA
Source organism: uncultured Cytophagales bacterium (assembly GCA_964654605.1). Taxonomy (GTDB): domain Bacteria; phylum Bacteroidota; class Bacteroidia; order Cytophagales; family Thermonemataceae; genus Raineya. The sequence goes on from CAZZLW010000068.1 coordinate 11,210, forward strand.
ACGATTACACGATTTTCAAATTTTTTCAGGAATTTGTAGGTATGACCATTTTTTACGCACCGTACCATTTTCTAAAAGAATAAGCCCAGGATTGGTGCGAATCATCGCTTTCAAAATTTTGCTATCCAAGGCGTGATGTTCCATTGGCAATTGGTATTCGTGGCAAAGCAGTTCCATTTGGGCTTTATCAGAACTCAAACCTAGTGGAATAATATCCGAACCTTTCAGATTTTTGAGCAAAACAGAAAACTTTTGAAATGCCTTCAAATTGGTTTTTCTAATATCAGGAACAATGAAAAGCAATTTTTTGCCCACAAACATTTTATTCATTTCCGTAGTATCGGCATCAATATAGCGGAAATCTGCCCCTATTTTTGCCTGTGCCTCGGGGTTGAGCAGTGTTTGCTTGAAATCTTTATACTTGTAGGTAGTGCTATCGCTCAATTTTTTATCCCATAATTCCGAAAACTCTTTTTCCGTAAAAACTTCCTCTTTGCCTGTTTTGAGATTGGTGTAAATATAGCTATTTTCAAAGCGTAAAGGTTCTTTGGGCTTCATCAGGCTGGGTAAATGATTTCCTACCTTATAGGGTAAAAAATCTATAATAGGCAAGTAGTACGCCGCATACAAACCTACTCCAAACGAAGCCAAAGAAACTACTATATTGCTTATCCAAGCCCATTTCTGCGTATTGGGAGCGATTTTTTTGTTTTGCAAAAGCAAAAAACCTATCAGAAATAGCAAAACAACATCTTTGAGAAAAGACTCAACAGGTTTGAGCTTGATAGCATCTCCAAAACAACCGCAATCCGTAACTTTGTTGTAGTGCCAAGAATAAAAGGTAAGTCCTGTAAAAAATACAATTAGCAGAAACAAAGACCAAAGTGTAAGTTTGGGACGAAAACGAATAAGCAAGCTAAATCCCCAAATTACTTCCAAAGCACTCATCAGAATTGAAAAACTCAATGCAAAGGGTTTTAGGCTTTCAAAAAAGCCGCTCATTGCCGTTTCTTTGGTTTCTTTCAGTTCGCCTCCAACCAAGACTTTTTCTCTAAAATCATCAGCAAATACATCAAAATACTCTTCCAATTTGATTTGCGTGCCTACGGGGTCGTTGAGTTTGATAAGCCCTGAAAAAATAAACAATGCCCCTACTAGCAAAATAACGATATTAACGGCTATTCTCATTTTCCAAAAAGTTTAGTTGTATAAGGCAAAAAACAGCATAATTCAGAATATCTTGATAGTTGGCTTCTACCCCTTCGGAAACTTGGGTAAGTCCTTCGTTGTCCTCTATTTGTTTGATACGCCTAATTTTCATTAAAATAAGGTCTGTCATTGAGCTAACTCGCATTTGTCGCCAAGCCTCGCCGTAGTCGTGATTTTTACGCATTAGCAAATTCAGCGTATTTTGGGCGTGTTTGTCGTACAATTTATTTACTTTTTCCCAAGAAAGTTCCATTTCGGTTTCGCCTTTATGCAATAGCTCGCTTTGCATAAGGGCAATAAGAGCATAATTGATGATTGCGACAAACTCTAAACGTATGTCTTCGGCAATTTGTTGTGAGCCTTTCTCCTGAATAGAGCGAATACGATTGGCTTTGATAAAAATTTGGTCGGTAAGCGAGGGCAAACGCAAAATTCGCCAAGCCGAGCCGTAATCTTGATGTTTTTTCTGAAAAAGATTTTTACAATACGCAATAATCGCCTGATACTGCTCCGAAGTTTTATTATTCATTAGAAAAATGATTTTCGTCTAAAATCTTGTATATTATCTCTTGCCTTTCTGCCTTCTCACTTTACTTTTCGCAAGTACATACGTATAATTTCGCCTGTTTCGTAGTCATTGAGTAAAACCATTGAACTTTTGGTAAGTTGCTCTATGCCTACTTCATCAGGTTTTTGGAAAGAGCCATCGGGGTTTTGTTGTTCTTTGATAAGTTTAGAGGCATAGGTATTGAGCCTCCATTTGCCATTTTCTTTCACTCCCGAAAAGATAGCCGTATAGTTGCCATTCCGATTAAATTCAAAACTTGCCGATTGAGCCATTAGTTTAAGTTCATCATCTATTTGTTTTTTCTTTTCGGGGGTAGCTTTGGCAATAATAGGCTCTAAATGTATCATTTCAATTTTTTCTACTTTCCAAACCCCCGCTACCCAAAGTGATTTATCATTTTGAGCATAAAGCCCCACAGGCAGGCAAAAAAGCAAAGCTAAAAGAATTCTCATCTCCGTTATTTTGAATGTACTTTTGCAAAAATAACAAAAATCTTTTGTTTGTCTGCAACAAAATACTTAATTTAGTGTTTGCGTTATCGTATAAAGATTTTTTGCAGGAAAGCCTTTGATGTTTGAGCTATGAATTTGCTGAATGAAAACTTAAATCGTTACAAGCGAAAATATTATTTCAATTTACTTTTGCGAGGCACACTGATTGTTACGCTTTTCGTACTTGCTACTTATTTGCTTTTCAGCACAGCCGAATATTTTGGTCGTTTTAGCTCTTCGGTGCGTGGTTTTTTGCTATTTAGTTTTATTGCTACTGCCCTTTTTTCAATGACTTATTGGGTTATTTTGCCTTTGATGAAAATGCTTCATATTCTGAGGCAAATCTCTGATGAGCAAGCCGCTGTGCATATTGGCTCGTATTTTCAAGACATCAACGACAAACTGCTCAATGCACTACAACTCAAAAAAATTCCTCAAAAAAGCGAACTTCTGCTCGCCGCCGTAGAGCAAAAAGGCAAACAACTCTCGGTTTTCAATTTTGCCGATGCCATTGATTTATCCGAAAATAGAAAGTATCTACGTTATTTTCTTTTTTTGCTTTTGCTGGCGGCGGTTGGTTTTTGGATAGGCGGTTTGAAATTTTTTACAGAACCTTCCAAACGAATTATCCGCTACACCGAAGCCTTTGCCGACGAAGCTCCTTTTAAGTTTCTTTTGCAAAATAAAACCCTCAAAGCATTCAAGGGGGAAGATTTGAAAGTTTCGCTCAAATTGCAAGGTACTGCACTGCCCCAAGAAGTGTATTTGGTAACCGAAGAAGGCAAAATCAAGATGCTTACCGAGCCACAAGGAGGTTATTTTTTCAATTTTCAAAAAATTCAGAAAGCCGAAAAATTTTATTTTGAAGCCGCTGGCTTTCAGTCTGATGCTTATCAAATAGAGTTACTAGAACGTCCTTCGCTTTTGAGTTTTAATGCTAATTTGCTTTACCCTGCTTATTTGGGCAAAACCCCTGAAACCATCAAGAATATTGGCAATTTAGTAGTACCCGAAGGAACGCAAGTAGAATGGACTTTCAATGTAAGCCAAACTGATAGCCTTTCTTTGAGCTTTGAAGGCGATAAAAATATCATTTTTGCAGAAAAAACCTCCAACAAAACGTTTAGTTATTCTCGCCTGCTCAAAGCCTCTCAAAATTACTCCGTAAGGCTCAAAAACCAATATAGTGAAAATAAAGAAGCTATCACATATTACATCAATGTTATTCCTGACCAATACCCAAAAATTGGTATGGAAACCTATCGCGATACTTCGCTGTATAGTTATGTAAGCGTAGGGGGTAGTATCAGCGATGATTATGGCATAACGCGGCTTGCTTTTTTTTACCGAATTATAGGTGCTGATGGCAAACCTCGTACCGAATACAAAGCCACACCCATTGGTGTTCAGACAGGTTCGCTGGCTCAAAATTTTTATTATGAAATGGACTTGAAGCCGCTCAATTTACGCCCAGGCGAACAAATCGAATATTTTGCCCAAGTTTGGGACAATGATGGCGTAAATGGTGCAAAAAGTGCGAAAACACTCACCTATCAATTCAAAGTGCCTGATGAAGCCGAACTACGCAACGAAGTTGATAAATCTGCCAAGCAAACTGCTTCTAAAATTGATAAAACACTCCAAAAAGCCCGAGATTTGAAAAGAAACTTGCAAGATTTGGATAGTAAAATCAAAACTAAACCAAGTCTGGACTACAACGATAGAAAGCAAATACAAGATGTTTTGCAAAAAAAGCAAGAACTTGAAAAAGACATCAAAGAATTGCAGGAACTCAACAAACTCAACGAAGAAAAGAAAAATCTTTTTGATGAGCAAAAAAATGATGCTCTCAAAGAAAAGCTGGAACAACTCCAAAAACTAATGGATAACCTGCTTGATGAAGAAACCAAAAAACTTTACGAAGAACTTGAAAAACTGCTTGAACAACAACGCAACGACCAAAAACTGCAAGAACAACTTGAAAAAATTTTGAATAAAGAAGAAAACTTGGAAAAAGAATTGGATAGGACTTTGGAACTATTCAAGCAAATGCAATACGAACAAAAATTTGAGGACATTAAGAATGACCTAAAAAATCTTTCGCAAGAACAGCAAAAACTCGCCGAAGAAACCGAAAAGGCAAATCCTAAAAATCAAGACCAACAACAAGATTTACAACAAAAACAAGAAAAACTCAACGAAAAATTTGATAATCTCAAAAAGGAAATGGAGAAATTGGAAAAGTTGAACCAAGAACTTCAAGAGCCTAACCCTTCGCCCAAAATGGAAGAGCAAATGCAAGAAGTAGATAAAGAACAAGATAAAAGTTTGGAAGAACTTCAAAAACAAAATAATAAAGACAATAAAAAGGCTTCACAATCCCAACGGAAAGCCGCCCAAAAAATGAAAGAAATGAGCGAAAAAATGGAGCAAATGAGTGCCGAAATGGAAATGGAAGGTTTGGAAGAAGATATGAATAATTTGCGAAACATTCTGGACAACCTCGTAAAACTTTCTTACGACCAAGAGGAACTAATGAAGCAAATGCGAAACTTGAACGTTTCAGACCCACGTTTCAATGAACTTGCCCAAAAACAAATCAAGCTCAAAGATGATGCCCAAGTGATTGAAGATAGCTTGCAGGCTCTCGCCAAACGCCAACCAATGATTGAGTCTTTTGTTACTCGTGAGTTAAGCGATATGCGTAGAGCAATGGAATCGGCTTCAAAGGCTATCAAGGAGCGAAAATTAGGGCTTTCCAGCAGCAAACAACAATCTGCAATGACTTCAATGAATAACCTTGCCCTGATGCTCAATAGCTCTATGCAACAAATGCAAAATCAAATGAATGGCAAATCGGGAAAAGGGAAAAACAAGAAAAATCAGAAAGGCGACCAACCCAGCCTTGGCGAACTGCAAAAGCAACTCGGACAAAAAATTCAAGAACTCAAAAAAAGTGGCAAAACAGGCAACCAACTTTCAGAGGAATTAGCTAAATTGGCGGCACAGCAGGAAGCTCTTCGCCGTATGCTTGAACAAATGAAACAGGGGCAAAAAATGGATAAAAACGGACAAAATATGGGTGAGCAACTCAGCGACCTGATTAAAGAAATGGAAAAAAATGAAGAAGATTTAATCAATAAACGCCTCACTGATAGGCTCATTCAAAGGCAAAAAGATATAGAAACTCGGCTCTTGGAATACGAAAAAGCAATGCGTGAACGTGGCGAAGAAGAAAAACGTAAAGGCGAAACCGCTACACCCAAAGAAAAGAAAATACCCAAAAACCTTGAACCTTACACCAAACCCAAAGAAAAACAAATAGAAATGCTCAGGACTTTGCCGCCTGCCTTAAATCCGTACTTTAAGCGTGAAATTGATAAATACTTTGAAAAAATTGGAAAATAAGAATTTTACATACGTCAGCAATAAGTTGGAGTCTGTGAGTTTGCAGATTCCTTCGCTTCCCGAGAATATTCGTATCGTTGAAAGTTTTATTGAGAATATCCGCGACCAATACCAAATCAACGACGATATTTATGGGAATATCTTGGTTGCCATTACCGAGGCAGTCAATAATGCCATTCATCACGGCAATAAGTGTAATCCAAAGAAAAATGTAGAGCTGGCAATGCAACTGCTGGAAGATGCTATCCGCTTCGTGATACGTGATGAAGGCGAAGGCTTTGACCACCAGCACATTCCCGACCCACTTGCTCCCGAAAATCTTGAAAAAATCGGCGGTAGAGGGATTTTTCTGATACGTCATCTTGCTGATGAAGTTCATTTCCAAGATGAAGGTAGAGAAATTACAATGGTGTTTTATGTGAGTTAGAACGTATCGGTTATGGAAAGTAATCGCATTTATCAGGGAGATGCCCTGCAACTCATAGAACAAATTGATGATAACAGCATAGACCTTATTGTGTGCGATGGTCCCTATGGCATAACAGAAAATAGCTGGGACAAGATTACTGATATTCAACAATACAATCTTCATCTTATCCAAAAATTTAGCCGTATTCTTAAGCCTGGCGGGGCTTTGTATCTATTCGGTAAAGACGACTGCATAGACTTTATTGATTATCGCCCTTTTTTAAAGCTAAATCGTAAAATAGTTTGGTATCAACCCAGCCGTTTGGCTCAGGGCAGGAATAACTACACTAACAATTATGATTTAATTTGCTACTTTTCCAAAGGTAAGGCTACTACTTTTAATTTAGATGCTATACGAGTACCGCAGTTAGTAGAATTAGAACACAGACTGCGTTGTGAGAAAGTCCCTTCTGTTGTAAATGGAAAATTTGGAAAAACTAAATTTAATGAAGAAGGCAAAAATCCGGGTGATGTTTGGGGAGATATTAAGCAACTCACCTACAAATCAAAAGAGCTAATTAGTAGAGAGTTGTTAAATACCATTCAAAAACCCGAAAAATTGATAGAAAGAATCGTGAAAGCCAGCTCAAACGAAGGAGATTTAATTTTAGACCCTTTCGCAGGTGTAGGAACAACATTAGCCGTTTGCAAAAAATTTAACAGAAACTTTATAGGCTTTGAAATCAATCCACATTTTGTAGAAATCGCTCAAAAAAGAGTAAAAGCTATTGAGCTTCAAAAGGAATATAGCTTATTTCAATGAAAAAGCATATTTTTAGAAAAATCATCACTTTGATTAGCAAAGCACAAGAAATGGCTCAAAAAGTTGGTATCCCTAATATTTTACAATCTGGGCTTATCAAGGAAATGATTATTGCAGAAATTCTAAATCACGAACTAATTCACTCTAAAAGAGATGCTGATGCTTGCCATCCACAAAATCCCCAAATCAAGTACGAGTATCTTTCTTGCTACGAAGGTGGCACAGGACAATTTGATAGAATGTTCAAAGAACCTCCAGCTAAACGTCAGGCTTCTCTTTATCGTATAACTCGTAATCAAAAAATTTATTTTGCAGTATTCTACAAAAACCAACCATTAAAAGTGAAAGTAATATACGAGTTAGAGCCTGACATTGTAGTCAAAGAAACAGAAAAACAACTGGATAAAAGTAAAAACAGCATTTCTCATATTGGATTTAGCGAAAGTTGGGTAAAAGAAAATAGCATAATTGTTTATCAGAATAATATTTAACCTATATGCAAAACGACCCTGAACTTCAACAACAAGCTAAATATCTCGGAACTTTCACCAAAGATTTTGCTCAAATTGCCGATATGCTCAAAGAAGCCTCTTATACTTTACGCAGTAGAGGCTTTGAGTACCCCATTTTTCCTATTTGCAAAGAAAAAATCGCTATTGGCAAGATTTTTATTGAAAAAGAGCAGATGCACTTAGATTGGCACTGCTACATTTCGTATTTGCAAGAATTTACAGACCGAAAACTTATCACAGATACCGAAACTTTCAAGAGTGCCTACAAAAACCCCGATGAGTATTGCTGTTTGTTTGTGGTAGATAAAGATTTTATGAATTTTGTTTTTCTACCTTACCCCGAAGATTAAGCTACCTTTTAACTTTCTGCCAAATACGCCAAAAAATTTGATTAACCTCTGCCGATACCTCAAAGTAAATTACAGGCAAGCAGTACATCACACAAATCAGTAGCACTTTCAATGGCAAAAGCCATAAAAGTTCGGTAAGATTTTTAGCCTTAGGTAGCAGAGAAACAAATCCCAACACTACCAGGCTGATTATCAGAACGTGCAAGTGTTTGGGCTGAAAAGGCTGTATTCGGTGAATTTTATAGACAAAAAACAGGTGTGTCAAAACCATCAGTGAAGTAGCCATTGCCGTAGCCAAAGCCGCCCCTTGTACTCCGTACCATTCTATAAACCAATAATTTAGCAGAATATTCAGAATGGCTGAAAAAAATGAGAATATAGAGGCAAAATAAAACTTCTTTGAATACAAAATTAGCTCGCCACGTAGCCCTGTGGAAAGATTGAAAAGCGTTGTAAGTCCTAAAACAAATACTATCCATTTGCCTTCGGCATAAATTTTACCTTTGGGTAAAAGTAAAAAAATCTCATCAATACAAAGCCATATCCCCAAAAACACAAAAGCTCCTGCCAAAAATTGATGCAAAGCCGTTTTTTGATAGAGTTCTTTCATTTTTTCTCTATCTTTTCGGGCTATTGCTTCCGAAAGCAGTGGAATAGAGATTTGTGAAAGAGCTTTTTTGGGAATATCCATCGTCATTACGATAAAGGTTGCCAGCATAAAAATAGCACTCTCACGCAGACCTTCTTGCCCTGCCAGCATAATTCTATCAGCAAAGCGGAAAAGATTTTCTCCAATACCTCCCAAAGCTATCAGAACACCATACAAAGCCATTTGTTTGAGGCTTTTTTTATCAAAAAACTTCCATTGAATCCTCCAAAACCATTTACCCAAAATACGAATATACACTAAAAGCAGTATCACTGCCATTCCATAAAGAGCCGTAAGCAGATATAAAAAAGCATCAAAACTTACCCAGCCCAAAGCAAAAATGAGAATAAGACCGATATTTCCACTTTTCAGAAAAACCTCTCGGATAGCCGTAGGAATAGCTATCCGTGCATTGTTACGTGTGTATGCCTCCAAAACTATCATCAGTACCCAAAAAGCTGTGAGCGGCATAGAAAGAAAATGATAATCCAATATTTCGGGTGATTTGAGGCGAAAATATGCCGATACATCTTCGCGAAAAAGCCAATAAAACCCACAAAAAACCGCTATACCCAACAAAGACCATAAAAAAATTAAGCCCAAAAAACCGTGATGCTGTTCTTTTTCGTTCCGATGAAAAACAAAAAATTTATCTGTAATAAAAGGTAAGCCTAAATGGGCAAAGGAAGCAAAAACAAGACTATTTTCAAGCAAAAGCCTACTGATAGCGAGCTGTTCGGGAGAAAGGAACTTGGTGGCTACAAAAAGATTATTGATAATCCCCAAAACTACCCCTACATAAGAGGCGAAACTGGCTTTCAGGCTTTGGCGAATAACGATTCCCATAAGTTAGCTTAAAACAAAAAGAGGACATTTCTGTAAGCAAGAAATGTCCTATTCACACTTAATTTTTAGAGAAAATTACGCTAAACTATTCACGTATTTAGCCAGTTTGGATTTGTGGTTGCTGGCTTTATTTTTGTGAATAATGTTCTTTTTAGCAAGTTTATCCAACATTGAAGCTACTTTGCTCAAAAGCTCTACGGCTTCGGTTTTGTTGGTAGTTTTGCGTAGTTTTTTCTCAAAAGTACGTGTAGTTTTCAAGTAAAAGCGATTTCTCAACCTTTTGGCTTCGTTTGCTCTAATTCTTTTCAGTGCCGACTTATGATTTGCCATAATTTTATGCTTTAATTTTCCTGTTTCCTACAAGGGAGTGCAAAATTAGAAAAGTTTTTTCGGATTTCCAAAAAAACATAGAAATATTTTTCACAAACTTGCCCGAATGAAGCCAAAACAAGATATCAAGGGCTTGGATAAATGTGCAAAAATTTTTAATCCGTCTAAATATCTTATTTCCTAAATCCTGTCTCCTGCTTCTTGTTTCCTTTTTCTAAACTACAAATCAGACCTAAACAATTACTGGACTTTTAATTTATTACACTTTTCTGATTAACTAGTCGTCCCTTAAAAAGTCCCCAAGTTATTGTTAATCAAATAGATATAATCAAAAAATAGTGAAAAAATATGGTACAAATTTGCAAGAAATTTGCTAAATTTGCCAAAAACCTTGCAAAACTATGTTAGGCAAAAGTCCCAATCAAAAGGAATTTCAGTTGAATTTGTATGTATC
>CAZZLW010000069.1:0-98101 GCA_964654605.1 uncultured Cytophagales bacterium
GGTTGGCGGCGGCGGCTTTCAATGTTAGAAAGTGGCTCAATCGCTTTCTTTTTTGCCTCCAAAAAATTTTCACTTTTTGCCAAATTTTTGCCTCAAATCTTTTTCAACTCAAACTCAAAACTACTTTTTAAGGGACGATTATTTACTCAAATCCCTTCGCTTTCACAAAAAAACTACCGCACTCATCTACAAAAAGTTTATGAATTTCTGACAAGCCAGCCCAAGGATTTTCTTGAAAGTAATGCTACCAAGATTTTGGATATATCGCTTCAGAATCCTCATTGGGAGGTGCGAATTTATACCCAAATACTGCTTGCCAAAGCTCTTTATCACAAAGATTCCCAAAAAAGTATTTCCATTGCCATAGATGCCTATTCTGTGGCGAAGGCAAGAAAGCTGACTTTTGAATTAGCCGAAGCCTCCAAACTTTTAGCTTTTATCTATAACTACGCCCAAGATAATGAAAAAACTATCCGATACGCTCTGGAAGCATCTGAAAGCTACTTGAAATTGGATTTGTATGATGAGGTAACTTCTCTTTACTATGAAATTGCTCTTACGCAGTATCGTTTAGAAAATTATGAGCTGGCTTTGAGCTACTTTCTTGAACTTATCAAGAATCCGAATTTTGAGAAACTGATGTCCCGAGAGCAAATCAATACCTATAATGCAATTGCTTTGAGCTACAAAAAACTTCAAAATTATTCCAAAGCCTTTGAATACTTGGGTAAAGCTATGGAAAAAGCCAAAAAATTTAGAAGTGGCGTTTGGATAGGGATTTTGCAGGGTAATAAGGGAGATATATTTTTTGAGCAAAAAATGATAGACTCTGCTCGTTATTATTGGAAAATAGATTTGGATACGAGTCAAAAATATTCCGAATGGCAAAATGTAGCTTCTACACTCACTTTTTATGCTCAAAGTTATGAATATGAAAAAAACTACCTACAAGCCTATCAGTATTATAAAGAAGCAGAAAAGTTTTTACAAAAAACCAGTAAGACCGAACTAATACACAAAATTAGAGTTTATTCGGGGCTTGCCAATGTTCTTTATTATTTGGATAGTGCAAAACTGGCTTTTGAATATGAAAGGAAAGCACATCTTACCCAAGACTCTTTGGAGCGTTTTCAGAAAGGCAATCAAGTTTTACAAAGCCAACTAAAGTTTTTATTACGAAACCAAGAAGAAAATTATTTGCTTGAAAAAAAAGTAAACGAACAGATAGATTTCTGGACAAGAGTGGGTATTATCATTTTGCTGGTTATTGTTGTAATTTTAGGGTATTTGCTGCGAAGGCAAAGCCGTTTGAATAAACTCATAGCTTTGCAAAAAATGAGAATAGAAGCCAAAAACGAAGAAATTAGCAGGCAGAATATTGAACTCGCCGAAAAGAAACAAGAAGTAGAATCGCAACAGCAAACTATTGAGCAGGTCAATGAGATTTTGGAAAGATATACCAAAAATTTAGAAGCCGAAGTTGAAAAGCGTACCCAAGAAATTCGTGAAAAAAATACGGCTCTTTTACAAACCGTTAGTCAGTTGGAACAATTTTCCTATATTTTGGCTCATAACGTAAGATCGCCTATTGCTCGTTTGCAAGGGCTATTGATGTGTTTGGATATGGAAAACATTAGTAACCCTCAGAATCTAAAAATTTTTGAGTTTGTTCAACAGTCTGCCAAAGAGCTTGATGATACAATTAAGAACCTAAATACCATTATTCAAATTCGTAAAGGAGTAAATGAGATATACGAAAAAGTTGATTTGAAAAGAAAAATTGAAAAGCAGAGAGCCGCTGTAATGGAAGCGAAAGGTATTTTAGAAGTAGATTTGCAAGTACGCTATGTATATGCTATCAAGGCTTATGCTGAAAGTATTTTTTACAATCTTATTAGCAATGCTATCAAATATCGCGATACACAACGTCAGCTCGTAATAAAGGTAAGAACCTACCAAGATGATACATTTTTGTATGTAGAAGTAGAAGATAACGGTATAGGCATAGATTTAGCAAAAAATAAGGATAAAATGTTTGGCTTTTATAAGAGATTTCATTCAAGCGTTGATGTAGAAGGCAAAGGAATAGGCTTGCATATTGTAAAATTGCAGGTAGAGGCAATGGGAGGGAAAATTGAAGTAGAAAGTGAATTAGGTAAAGGTACAAAATTCAAAATGACCTTCAAGAAGCCCGCTCAAATTGATTGGGAGAATGTTTGAGAAACGCTATTCCATAAAAAATAGCAAAAACTATTACCCCATAATTTCTTTGTAAGTACGACTCGGTAAAAGCCGAAAAAAACAGCACCAGCCAAATACTCCAAGCCAAGTAGTTTTTTTCTTTCCAAAAAAAAGATAGAGGTAGTACCAACAAAGCCAGCCAACCGATGAAGCCTACTATTCCCAAGGCTATCCAAGTTTCAAAAAACTGATTATGAGCATTGTAACGATTGTATTTTGAAGCAAAATAAAACTTATATTCGTCATAGATTTTTTGCAGTTCATCTTGTCCATCGCCTGTGCCTACGCCAAGGAGCCAATTTTTTTGAATAAGTTCTTGGGCACAAGTCCATTGAGCAAATCTTAAGGTTGCTCCGTCCCAGTTTCTGCCCAAAGAATGATCTTGATTTTTATCTAAAATAATTCGTTCTTGGGTATTCCAAAGAAAACTAAAACGCTTACGAGTATAAGGAGTAAGCAAAATAATACCTATCAGAATACCAATAATAGCTATTCCCCATAGCAAACCCTGCCAAATTTTATTTTGTTTTCGGAAATATTCTAAAAAAAATACTGCAAAGCCAAGTATAAAAATGCCGATTTGCGTACGAGCCGCCAGCAAAAGCATTGTGAGCAAAAAAAAGCCAAGAAATAAAGCCTTTGTTTTGTTTGAATAAAATATAGAAAGATGCTGAGGAAAAAAAAGGTCGGTAAGCAAAAAAAGATTAGCAAGGCAGATGAGCATTGCCAAATAGGTGGGTTCGGCACGGAAAGCAGTAAAATTTTGATAGTAAAAGTAATTTGCCCATTCAAAATGAGGGTTGTGCCAATCCTGAAAAACCCTGTAAAAAGCCCTTGCGTAGCACAAAAGAGCAAAAATTGCCACTCCTATTACAAAAAGCCGTAAATAATTTTGTAGGGTGATTTTTGGGGTAGGGAAAACCTGCATTGAAAGAGGCAGAGACCATAAGGGAACAAGCAAACCTATCAGAAACCAGCCCCACTCGGTATTTTGGGTGTGAAACATTCCTATAAAATGCAATAGCAGAAAAAAAGATAGTAGAAAAAATAGGTGTTTGTATTTCCATAAATTTTTTCTGTAATTTTGATGTAGCAAGAGGGCAATGATAGCATTGAGGCTGATAATTACCCACGCTATATTACGAGGAGCAGGAACATAAAAAGGTAGAGTAAGCAAAAATAAACTTACCAAAATTTCGTGAATAGCAACTTGAATGGGGGTTTGGGTAAAGTAAGTTTGAATTTTACTTTTCAGACTTGCAACCATTTTTGTTTTTTTGCGGTCAAAGATATAAATTTGCGAAAAAAAATTTGTGGAAAACGCTGTTAAAGTTTTAGGCATACCGCTTTACAATCAAAATATACCCAAGGCTGTAGCCGAATTGATACGTATTTGTAAAGAAGAAAAACCTCAAAACCGATTGGTCAGTGCCACAGGGGCTCACGGCTTGGTGTATGCCCAAGAAAATGAAAGTTTTGCTAAAATTTTACATAATTTTTATTGGAATTTGCCAGACGGAATGCCTGGTGTATGGATAGGCAGGTGGAAAGGAGCTAAACAAATGCAAAGATGCTACGGACCGGGCTTTTTTGCCGAAACAATGCAAAAAACTGCTAGCACGCCTATCAAGCATTTTTTCTGTGGCGGAAAGGAGGGAGTTGCAGAGGAACTGAAAGAAAAATGTGGTAAAAAATTTGGTAATCACAACATAGTAGGGACATATTGCCCACCTTTCAGAGAAATGACAGATGAAGAAATGCAAGAATTAGGGCATATTATTCAGAAAAGTGGGGCAGACGTTGTATGGATAGGATTGAGTACGCCCAAGCAAGAAATTTTCGCCACAAGATTGGCTCAACGCTTGCAATGCCAATTCATCATTACGGTAGGTGCGGCTTTTGATTTCCATACTGATAAGGTAAAACAAGCTCCTCGTTGGGTGCAAAATATGGGTATGGAATGGTTTTTTCGTTTGCTGATGGAGCCAAAACGTCTGTATAAACGTTATTTGCATATTGTACCAAAATTCATATACTTAAATTTTTTGGAATTTCTTAAACTACGAAAAGTATGAAAAAAGTTTTAGTTTGCGGTGCAGGTGGCTTTATTGGGGGTCATCTGGTAAAAAGATTGAAACAAGAGGGCTTTTGGGTGCGTGGTGTAGATTTGAAGCATCACGAATACACTCAGCTACCTGCCGATGAATTTATTATTGGCGATTTGCGTGATGTACAAGTATGCAAAGAAGTGTTGAAAGATATTGATGAGGTCTATCAACTTGCCGCAGATATGGGAGGGGCAGGCTATATTTTTACAGGAGAAAATGATGCCAATGTAATGCACAACTCGGCTACTATCAACCTAAATATTGCCGATTTGGCTGTAAAAATGGGTGTAAAAAAGGTGTTTTATTCCTCATCGGCTTGTATGTATCCTGCCTACAACCAAGAAGACCCCGATAATCCGAAATGTTCAGAAGATTCTGCTTATCCTGCCGCTCCTGATAGCGAATATGGATGGGAAAAACTTTTCAGCGAAAGATTGTTTTTGGCGTATTATCGCAACTATGGTCTGGAAGTTCGCATAGCTCGTTTCCATAACATTTTCGGACCCGAAGGTACTTGGCAAGGTGGCAAAGAGAAAGCTCCCGCCGCTATATGCCGTAAAGTCGCCGAAGCAGAAGAGGGAGGTTTTATTGAAATATGGGGTGATGGTAAGCAAACTCGTTCTTTCCTTTATATTGATGAGTGTATTGAGGCAGTTCGCCGTCTGATGGAATCTGATTTTACGGGACCTGTCAATATTGGTTCGGAAGAAATGATTAGCATCAATGGCTTGGCAGAACTTGTGATGGATATTGCAGGTAAAAAACTTACTATCAAAAATATACCCGGTCCCGTAGGTGTGCGAGGTAGAAATTCTGATAATAAGCTAATACGTGAAAAATTAGGTTGGGATTACACAATGACGCTCCGCCAAGGTCTTGAAAAAACCTATGCTTGGATAAACAAGCAGGTACAAGCCAAAAAGAAAGTAGCGGTGCAGTAGAGTTTATTGCCTTCAACCAAACCAAACAAGCATATTACGCAGATAGCAAATATGTTTGTTTGGTTACACCAAATCATCTTCGGGGTTGCCGATTTCATATTCAATTCTATTGAAACGAGGGGGTTCTTCTGGAATTTTAATGGCGGGTTTAGCTGGGAATAAGTAGTTTTTCAAGGCTTTTTCAAAAGGAGCAATGAGTGATGCCAAAACAACATTGGCAATTACCTTAAAAATAGGAATATTGCCTGTATAGCTTTCTACAAAATTTTCAATATAAACGCTCACAAATTCAAAGAGCATCAGCATTGTAGTAAAAGCTAAAATAATGGTGTAGCGAGAGTTTTTACGCGTTAGCCCTAAATAGACGGAAACAATCACCAAAGTTAGAAAAAAAGAAACCTGAGCCAGATAAAACCACCATTTTTCCCAGTAAGGCAAATCTATCCTGAACTTAAACATTAGGGGTTGCGGGTTCATTTCGTCATCACTATTGAAAGAACGCACATAAAACGTATAAACTCCGGGCGGTAAGTTGGTATAGGTTGCGGTATTTTGCTCATTTTTTTCCGACCACTCTTTTTCAAAACCTTCCAATTTGTACTGATATTTTATTCTTTCGGGAACGGTAAAATGTACCCCTACAAACTCAAAAGTAATGCTATTTTCATCGTGGGCAAGTTTTACAGCAATGCCATTGGAAACTTCACTCAAAGGAATAGCAAAATCGGGGTCTAAAAGTTTTGCATATTTGTTCCAATCGGTTTTTCGGTTGAACAACTTGACATCAATCAGATG
This sequence comes from uncultured Cytophagales bacterium, assembly GCA_964654605.1. Classification (GTDB taxonomy): domain Bacteria; phylum Bacteroidota; class Bacteroidia; order Cytophagales; family Thermonemataceae; genus Raineya. Next base: position 6,086 of record CAZZLW010000069.1, read on the forward strand.
CAGGGTTGGGGGATTTTTGTTTGGTACATCTTCATAAGGCAGATACTTCACTATCCCATTGAAAGTGCCAATCCAGAGATTTTGGCGAGAATCTTTGAAAAGGGCATTGGGAAAGGTTTGCATTAGCGATAAGCCATCTATGTAGCTGTAATTTTTTACTTTTTTTGTTTTTGGGGTAAATCTATCAATGCCGTTTCGGTGTCCTGTCCAAATGTTGCCTTCACTATCTACAATTACACTCCATAGATTTTGCGAAGCGAAGCCGTCTTTTTCGGTGTAGCATATAAAGCAGTTGGTATCTTTGGGGGTGGCGTTGGGTTTCATTTGGCAAAGTCCGTTTTCGGTAGCCAGCCATAGTACGCCTTGGGCATCTTGGGCTATGGAAAGTACAATGTTATTAGCCAGTCCGTTTTTGGTTGAAAAGTTCGTAAAAACACCATTTCGGAAACGACTCAATCCTTTGTAAGTGCCAAACCACAGATTTCCTCTGCCATCGTTTAAGGCACAGCGAACATAATTATCGGCAAGTCCTTGATTTTCGGAAAAGGTCGTAATTTTTCCATCTTTTTCCACACGAGCTACCCCTTTATCCGTTCCTGCCCAAAGGCGGTTTTGTTCATCTTCTACAAGGCAGTAAATGGTATTATCTCGCAAGCCATCGGCGGTGGTAAAATTTTTGTAGCGAGTGCCGTCATACAACCAAAGTCCTTCTCCTACCGAGCCAATCCAAAGATTTTTTTTATCTTTATCCCAAAACAAAGAACGCACATTGAGGGCTTTTTTTTCAGAAAATTTTCTGCTTTTAAGGTCATAGGTGAGCAGATGCTCATTAGTGCCAATCCAGATGAGTTGTTTATCGTCTTCAGCAAAAGCCCGAATGGGCTTGTCGTAAATGAGGGGTTCATTGAAAGTGATAAAACGCCTGTTACTGATTTTAGAAATACCTTTATTACTTCCGAACCAAAAATTAAAATTTTTATCTTGCCAAATACAATTGAGATTATCGCTTGAAAGTCCGTTTTGGGTAGTGAGGTGTTCTAGTAAAAAGCCGTCTTGCAAAACAAAAGCCCCTTCATCGGATACGAGCCAGACTTTTCCTTCCTTATCGCAAAGTCCCGCTGAAATTTCCCCTTTAATACCCTTCAATTCACCAAAAAACTGAAATTCGCCTGAAATATTATCCAACTTGTAAGCTCCTAGTGGCGTTCCAAACCAAAGATTAAGTTTTTTATCCTGAAAAATGCAATAGATAGCCGTGCTAACAATTCCGTCTTGTACATTGTAGGTTTTCATTTTTTTGCCGTCATAGCTTGCCAGTCCGTTATCTGTTCCTATCCAGAGGATATTGCGGTGGTCAAAGTAGAGGGAATGAACAGTATTGTGGGGCAGTCCTTGAAAGGTAGTAAAGTTAGCAAAGCGTTTGCCGTCATATTTGCTCAAACCTTCGTTGGTGGCACACCAAATATTGCCATTTTTATCTTCCAAAATAAAATTGACATCATCATCAACCAATCCATTTTTTTCAGTAAAAACTTCAAAACGTTCGCCGATAAGCCTTGCAACACCCTGACGAGTAGCTACCCAAATATGATAGTTTTTATCTTCAATCACACACTTGACAAGATTATTGAGCAGTCCTTGGGTAGTAGAATATTTGTAGAACTTTCTGCCGTCAAATTTACAGACACCGCCTTGGGTGGCAATCCAGATAAAAGAGTTATGGTCTTCGGCAATATAATTGACATTCTCTTCGGGCAGTCCCTCAATCAAGCCATAATGCCGAAACGGATACACTTGTGCCACTGCGGGCAAAGCCAAAATCCAAGCCAAAAATAACAGGTATCTCATCACTCGAAGGGCTACTAATAGGCATTTTTGTTATTTTTCTTGCTTTTGGTATCAGTTTTGGTATTGGTGTTTTGGTTGTTATTTTTTTGATTTTTTTCTAAAAAAGCAATTTTCGCTTCCAAATCTTTGATTTTCTTTTCCAAAGCCGCTACTTGCTCATCTTTGGTATTTTTAGAGGCAGAAGTGAGCTTGCGAAGGTCTTGGGTGAGAGATTTTTTTTCCGCTTGTAGTTCATCAATTTGATGTTGGAGGCTGGCGATTGTGGCTCGGGCTTCTTTGAGTTCTACTTCTTTGGCATCATAATTTTTTTGCAGGGCTAGATATTTTTTATTAGAAACGCAAGAAAACAAAGCAAAAGTCGAAAAAATCAGAAAAAATAAACGAATGTGTAGCATAGTTTTGTAATTAAGATTTTGGGAATAGCACAAACACTTTGTTTTCCAAAACAACAAAATTTATTTCGGAAAAACAAGTAAAATTTGAAATTGTTTTCGGAAAAGGTATTTTTGCAAAAATACCTTGAATTTCAAAACATAGCAATAGATGCTCGGAGAAATACTTGGCAAAATCGCTTCGGGAGCCGTAGTGGGTTATACAACCAACGACCTTGCCGTCAAGATGCTTTTTCGTAAAAAGTTTGGCTTGGGCGGCATCGTGCTGAAAACGCACCATCAATTTGTAGAAAATATCAGCAAACTCGTAGAGCGTGAAATTATCAATCATCATACGCTTGCCAAAGAATTTGATAGCCCCGCCTTCAAAACCGCCATTGAGCAGAGCGTTCAAGATTTTTACACCGAGCATTTGAGCCAAATCTTGCAAAATACTCGCTTTGCCGATATTCCCCTTGCCGAAAATACTTGGGATAATTTGAGCGAGTTGCTCTGCCAAATCGTGCAATCCGAACTGCAAAGCCACTTGCGAAATCTCTTGCAATTTGTAGAAATCAAAGATTTGCTTTCAACTGCTCAAATTGAGCATATCAGCCAAAGTATCAGCGAAAAAATTGCCCATTTGCCTTCGGAAATTGATTTGGAAACCTCTTTGCAACGCATCATTGAAAATATCAGTGAAAATAGCCTGCAAGATATTTTTGGCGAAATATTTGTTCAGCGTATTTCTGAAAACCTGCAAAAGATTATTGCCAGTTATTACGATTTTCTGCTCCAAACGCCCCAAAATATTCTATTGCCTTTTTCGCAAGAAGTTTTGCAAAACGCCGAAATAGAGCAACTCGTAAGGCTTTTTTCGCAAAGCATTGCTCAAAAAGAAATGAGTAGCCTTGTTTCGGCAGGGCAGTTTCACGGCATCGTTACAGAAGTTTTGGAGCAAATTCATCAGTTTCTCAATTCGCACAAAGGCAAACTTATCATTCAAACGCTTGCCAAGTTTATCGTAGAAACTTTGCGGAGCGAACATACCACGCTTTTTGAACTGCTGAACCCTTCCTTAGAACAAAACTTTGAGAACTTTCTGCGAAAGCACCTGCCGCGTATTTTACAGCGTTTTATTAGCTACATTCAAACGCAAAAAAGTAAAATAGATAGCCTCATTGACCAAACCTTTCGCAACAACACACAATTTGCCCTGCAAGAGTGGCTTTTGGATATTTTCATCGGAAGCGTAAGTGAACAGGCACAAGTGGTGCGGAGAATTGTGGAGTTTATTGAAAAATACGATGCAGGCGAACTTGCCCAAATTGCTACTGATTATCTGATTGACTATTTGAAAAAAAACACGATTAGCGAAATTATACAAAAGATAGATAGCCAAAAAGCCATTGACTTTCTGACAGACAACTTGCTTAAAAATTTCAATGAAATTCTTTCCCAAATCCAGCCCAATCGCTTTGATAGCTATTTGAGCCAAAAAATAGGCGACTTTTTGACTTCGGTGCAAATGGAAAACTTTTTGCAGAAAGAACTCCAAAAACTGCGTGAGAGTGCTTGGCTCTATAATCTTTTGCAAAACCTTCGTTTTGAAAAAATTTTGATAAGCAAAATTCAAGAAAAACAAGAAAGTTTTACAAAGGTTGCTCTGAAAAGCATTTTTTCGGAAACGAATTTTGCTCAACTTGCTAGGTGGCTTGCAGAAAAAGCCCAAAACAAACTGCAAGAAAGTGAGGTCAAAGAAAAATTGCAAGCCTTTTTGAAAGATACAATTAGCAAAAATCTTGAAAAAGTACAACTACAAACTCTTTTTTCCGAAGCTGAAGGCAAAGATATAGCCGAAAAGCTAACAAGCAGACTTCGCAAAACGCTAAAAGGCTATTGGCAAAACATTGGTCAGGAAAATTTGCAGAAATATTTGCCCTTTTTGAATGCAGATGCCACTTTACACCAAAAAACCGCCGACTATCTGCAAAAAACTTTGCTTTTGGAGCTTGAGAACCTCTTGAAAGGACGCATAGAAGCCCTTGTGAAGCAAAATCTTGCTCCTCTGCCCCCTGAACGCATACGCGATATGGTAGAAAATTTTATGGGTAGAGAGGTTGCTCCTATCAATGTGTTGGGGGCTATCTTGGGAGCGGGTGCAGGTGGGGTGCTGTCGGCTATACCTGCTCTACAAAATCCTTATGCGGCAAATGCCCTGAATGGTTTGGTGTATGGCATTACGGGATATGGTACTAATTGGCTTGCCCTGCGAATGATTTTTCGCCCCTACGAAGCCAAACGTATTGCAGGGCTGAAAGTGCCTTTTACGCCGGGCATTATTAGCAAAAATAAAAGCCGTTTTGCTCAGAATATGGGCAAATTTGTTCAGCAGAGCCTTTTGAACCGAGATAGCATCGTGAATAATTTTCACGGCAGTAGGAAACTGCTTCGTGAGTCGCTTTTGCGAATGATTGCCCAAGATGACTACGCCCTTTTGCAAAAAACGCTCACCCAAAACGAAATTGCTATCAGTAGCTACTTGCAAAACCAAGCCGATAGCTTTTTAGATAGCAAACAAGAAAGCCTTTGGAAAGCCTTAGAAAAGCAAATTCAAGGGCTTTTGAAACAGAATTTGAGCAATTTGGATACCAGTACCCTCAAAAGTGCCATAAAAACGCAAGTTAGCTCGCAAAAACTGCTTTTGCAGAGCGAAAAAACCATAGCAGATGTTTTAGGACTTGGCAAAAAAGCCCCCAAGCACCTTGCCGATTTGCTTCCTCGGGGTACTTGGGAGATTACCGAAAAACTTTTGGATAATTTTCTCAAAGAAAACCTTGAACGCTTTTCCCAACCCGAAAATACGCATCTGTGGCTTCCTCGCTTGCAAGAGTATCTTTGGCAAGAGTACCAGAAGCTCGTAAAGCGTAAAATTTCTGATATTTTGCAGAAAAACCAAATTGAAGACCTGAAAGCAAATTTTGCCGATTTTTTACGCAGACAGATTCGTAGCGAAAAAATACAAGAAAAAGTATTTCAGGGTTTTTCTAAAAGATTATATACCGAAATACACCCCGAACGTAAAATTAGCCAGGTGCTTGGGGGGAGAATCATTGAATTTTTGCGAGAAAATGCCATTTCGCTTGTCAAAAATCTTATCCAAAAAGGTCTGGATTGGCTCAACGAACACAAACGAGAGCTTGCCAACGAAGTTTATGAAAGAGCTTATGAAGAAAACAGAGCGGCGTTTATTTACAAAACGGTTATCAGGGAAACGGTTTTAGAGCTTTGCCAGTACGGGATTCCTCGCTTTTTTAGGGAGCAGATGCCCGAAATTGTGATTACTATGGAGCAGGAAATTGCAAAAATTGGGCAAATTCCGCTATCCGAACTCAATATTCGTATCAATGAGGAAGCTCTACGCCGTGCTATCAGTCGTTTTTTGGGTAACGAAAATTTAGGACAGACCACAGGCAAAGTTGCTGAAATTTTCTTGGAATATAGCCTTTTAGAAACCCCTCTTTTAGATTTTGTAAAAAACGAAGACGTTTTAGGCTTGAAAAATCTTTCGGCACACTTTGGGGCTGAAATCGCTCTATTGCAAGGACATTTGAAGTATCTGATAAGCGAAAAACCACTTTTTACGCAAACTATTGCTCATTTTATTACGCAAAATATGCGAGCCTTTGCCGAAAGCTACTCCCAACACTGGATTAGCGAAGATAGTACGAGCATTGCTCAAAAAATTGTTAGTTATGTACTCCCAAGCCGAGTGTTTGAAGAGGAAAAAAATAAATGGATAGATGAGGCTTTTCGTTTGCTAAAAGCTGAAAGCTTGGAAAACTACCTGCAAACAGAAACCTTACTAAATGATTTGCACAAGGCTTTTGGGAAAATACTACAAAAGCCACAAGTGAGGGATTTTTTACGAGAGCGTATTTCTGCCCTTACGCACCAACTTTTGCCCCAGATTTTGCCCAATATTTTGCCTTCTACCAAAGAGTATCTATCTTTTCAGATTTTAGAGGCAGTTTTTGAGGCTTTGGACGATAATTTACCTCAACTTTTGCTTTCTATTGATTTGCACAAGGTAGTTGTAGAAGAAATTGAGGCAATGCACCCCAAAGAAGTAGAAGCCCTTTTTTATAGCTTTGCGGCGATATATTTTCGTGAGCTTATCAACTATGGTTTTGGCTTTGGGGTGCTTTTTGGCTTGGCAGTAGATGGCATTTTACAAGGAATAAACCTACTTATCTGAACCTAAAATATTTGAAAAATACCACAAATTTCTTTGAAAGGTGAAACTTTTGAAAAAAGTTTGAAAAAAGTTTGAAAAAAGTTTGAAAAAAGTTTGTATTCGCTGTAGTATTGCACCAAGAAATTTTTGAGCTCAAAATTTCGAGTTTTATTTTCCACCTTAAAATTCAAGTTTTATGTTGAAGAGTTTAATTTTCAGTATCAGCTTGTTATTTAGCTTTTCCTCTCAATCTGTTTACAACATTCACAAAAATGTGCGTTCTAACTATTGTATAACTTGTGATGATGAGAAGTTAGAAAAAATCCTTTCTCAAATTAAAGAAAAAATATTCTTGGAAGGAGCTACTTTGACATCCGAGAATAGATTTCCTACTACAAACATTGATACTAGAAAAAAGGTAGTTTGGCAAGGTAGTATCAATTATTGCGATGGGCAATGTACTTCCATTATTACAGTTACGCAAAGTTGTTTTTTGTTCTTTTGTAGTTACTCTACCAGCGAAGATCCAGTAACCCCCAATTGTGAATGTGGCGACTTTTGCCCTTGTACTTTTGTGGATTAAACTATGAAAGGTAATGTTTTTATCCTCTGCTTGCTAATTGTTGCAAGCAGAGGATACTCACAGAGGTTATTAGAAGGGTTTGTATTTGAAAAAAATACTCAAAAGCCCTTACAAGGTGTAAGCATTTATTTGAAAAGTCAGAATAAAGTTATCTTTACTGATGAAAGAGGCTTTTTTTCTATAAAAAGTCAAAAAAATGATGATACCTTGCTAATTAGCCAAGTCGCATACAAAAACATAGAAGTTCCGTTAAGCTCTTTTCAAGTGCCGTTTAATTGCTATTTGGAAACTGATGAAGAGATTGAAGCGATTACCATTACGCCAAGAAAAAAGAAATATTCTGAAAGAGTAAAAATTGGGGATTTGAGAGTTCCTCAAAGTAATTTTCTTGTAAGAAATACACAATACTTTTTTACATCATACTCTCCGATTGTAACTTTTATTCCTAACCCAAGGAAACAAGAAGGCTTTATTGAAAAAGTATTCATAAAGATTTATCAAGATAAAGTCAAGGAAAAGACACATATCAATCCAAGTCTTACTCAAAAGAAACAAAATTTCTCAATTCAACCTCCTGAATATTTGAAAATTAAGATTTTATTTTTTTCGGCAAAGGATACTATTCCCTATCAAAACTTATCCAAAGAGCCTATTGTATTAGAAATCCGAGAATTTAAAAGTCAGTGGATAGATGTTTCAACATTTAACGTTCCGTTTCCCGAAAATGGCGTTTTTGCAGGAATGCAAGTGATAGAGGTAAATGGAAAAGATGGATGGGGAAATGTGCGTATTCCTATGTTTTTTTCAAAAAAAATGCATTATGATTACTTATTTACGAAAGGAAAATGGAAAAGGAATAATATCTCACAAGGCTATCTGGATAATAAAAGCGGTTGGGTAGTTTCTCGTGAAGAGGCAATAGAAATGGGAATGAAATTTAAGGAAAAAAGATACACTTATGGTTTTGCAGTAGAGGTTGCTTATTGAAGCAATAATATTACTTTCGTGATTTTATCGCTTTGTTATATGTGCTTTTTGGCTTGGCAGTAGATGGCATTTTACAAGGATTAAACCTACTTATCTGAACCTGAAATATTTGAAAAATATCATCAATTTCTTTGAAAGGTGAAACTTTTGAAAAACTTTTGAAAAAAGTTTGAAAAAAGTTTGAAAAAAGTTTGAAAAAAGTTGGTATTCGCTGTAGAATTGCACCAAGAAATTTTTGAGCTCAAAATTTCGAGTTTTATTTTCCACCTTAAAGTTTAAAAAAATGAAAAAGTTATTTTCGATTTTCGCATTTTTATCTATCTTTTTAGTTCTATTTAGCTGTAAATACACATCTGATAACAATGTAAGTCCAATAAAACAAGACGATGCAGAGAAATCCGTATTAGATTATCAAACCACTAAAAACACACTATTTACTTCTCTTAAAGAGTTGCAAAAAAATAGTATTGTATCAAGAAATGGAGAAGCTACTGATTTATTTGCAGATGAAGAAAGTCAGCAAATTGCTCTTGAAAACAGTATAGCTGTTCTTCATTCAAAAGAAATAACAGATGAAATGATTATTGAGGAGTTTGGGAGTCTTACTAACCCAGAAATCATTCCTACAGCATTAGCAGTTACTAGAATTACTGATGAAACCGAAGCAGGTTATTGGGTAATAGATGTAGAAACAGGCTTTTGCTATTCGACAGGTAATTATTATAATCCTAATGGGCAAAGAGGTCCTGGTGACAGTATAGTAGATTGTGCTATGGAAGCCTTGGGAGTTCCTGCTTCACTTATAGTAGGAGCAGCAGAGGGTAGCCTTACGCGAGAAGCATTATTGAAAGCTGCACGTAAATTGGCAAAAAGAACCCTTGGCTGGATCGGTGTTGCTATCGCTGTTTATGAGTTTGGTGATTGTATGGGTTGGTGGTAAATGTAAAGAGTTTTATGAAATACATTATTCTAATTGGCTATTTGTATATTGTTTTTGTTTTATTACTCAATTTATGGAGTAATTTCAAAGAAAAGAAAAGTGCTTGGTACTTAAATGTTATAGGTGTTTTGGCACTAGTATATTATATTTACAAGCATATTACTGAGAACTTTTAATTGCAATCAGCCTTATATGACAACATCACATCCAAGTGATGTTGTCATTTAGCAAGTTGTCCCCATCATTTCCTTTACTTTTTTTCGCCCCCCATTCGTTTTTTTCGGTTTCGTTCCAAAGTGAAGGGGAGAAGATGATTTTCTGGAAATTGGGGATTAATTGCTATTTCAATTCCTGCTTTCTATCGATTTGCACAAGGTAGTTTAGAAGAAATTGAGGCAATGCACCCCAAAGAAGTAGAAGCCCTTTTTTATAGCTTTGCGGCGATATATTTTCGAGAGCTTATCAATTATGGTTTTGGTTTTGGGGTGCTTTTTGGCTTGGCAGTAGATGGTATTTTACAAGGAATAAACCTACTTATCTGAACCTAAAATATTTGAAAAAATTGTATAGCTGGCATATAAATTGCAAAGTAGCTTTTTACAAAACTATTCCAAAGTAGAAATTTCAAAGGCAAATCAATGAAAAAGGGCATTTTCTTTTCGTTATTTCTTTCATTTTTGGCTATTTTTGCAAGTGGGCAAGAATTTCAATCAGACGAATGGAATATAGGTATTTCCAATGGTATAGGTGGGGCTAATCTATTCTTACTGCCTGCTTTGGATATTGTGTATCAAAAAAATACATTCTCGTTTGCTCCAAGCAGAAACACTTGGGGAGTAGCTTATATACGAGAACTTAAAAAATTCGGTAGTAAGCAAAACTTTGAATGGATTTTTACTGCCGCTTTTGCCGCAGAATTTAGACCAAGTATTGAAGAGCCTATCCAAAATATCAAAATCAGTGATTATTACGCCAAACCCAAACAGAAAAACGGCAGGTATATTTATATGGTTTTTAGTGGTATCAGAACAAACTTTCTAAAACATCTTGCGATTTCTGCTCAAATAGGCTTTGCCGCCATTGATGAAACTTATAGGACACCAACACGGTTACTTGTACTGCAACCTTCTGCACAAATCGGTTTAGGACTTTACCTATTCAAAAGATATTGATACTTACGAAAATATTTCATAGAAGACTTGAATTTTTGATGATAAAGCATTTAACCTGAATATAAGCGACCAATCGCTTTGTTGTGATATGGTCGCTTTGCAAGTTTATCCCAACATTTCCTCTACTTTTTTTCGTCCCCATTCGTTTTTTTCGGTTTCGTTCCAAAGTGAAGGGAAAAAGATGATTTTCTGAAAATTGGGGGGCAAGTATTTTGTCCAATTTGTGCCGCCTGTGGCATCAATGGGCTTTCCTTTTTCTCGCAGATACTTTACAGCAGATTTTAGGTGTGCCAGTGCCCATTCTACATTAAACCAGTAATCCATTTCTCGCAAAGCCTCGCGGATAGGTTCAAACATTTCATCTTGGGGGGAAATTTTTTTGAACTGCTGATACAAGTTTTTATCACGAAACTTGTAAGCCCATTCTAAAAAGGTAGTAGAATATTTTTCCTCAAAATGTTGCAGAGTAATGGTTTTCTTGCCCGTTTCGGCTTCGGTAGCTCCGCGTTTCCAATAGATATGTTCATACATTTCGGCAGTGGTGGTATTTGGGGTAATTTGAGCTCTGAAATCCGCAGAAAGTAGATTTACAAAACTCGTAGAGGCAATTTCAATTAGGCGAAATTGAGCCGATTGAAAGCCACTGGCGGGCAATAGTGCCATTCGGAACTTCTTGAATTGTTCGGGTTGCATACCTACGCTCATTATATCAAAAGAATTGCAAAGAGCCTTGATATAACGAACAATCCGCTGAACTTTTTCCAAAAACTCTCCCGTAGGAATTTCTTGCCAAGCCGCTATTTGCTCTATTTCCCAAAGAGTAAGTTTGAAATACAATTCCGTGATTTGGTGATAAATGATAAATACCATTTCATCGGGAAAGCGAGTTTTGGGTTTTTGAAGCGTCAGCAGGGTATCTACGTGAATGTAGTCCCAATATTTAAGATAATCCAAATGCAAAAGCCCCTCTAAATTAGCGGCAAGATTTTGCCCCGTTTGGCTGTATTTGTGTTCAAGAGCTTGCAGTAAGTTTTGAATAGTTGCGTTGTTTTCCATAAAATTTTCTTTTAAGCCAAGCAAAGTAAAATAAAAACCTACAAAAACCCAAAAAAACTCCAAAATTGTATGTAAAGAGCTATTTTTTACAAAAATTTTGCTAAATTGATATATTTTTGCTAAAAAAATATATTTATTCAAAATTTTATTCTGAATAAAAGTTTTTTACTCTATAAAGTTTTGGTATAAAGGTTAATTTTAATATTTTACTCTGAAAAAATCAATTCGCTTTTTTACAAATAGATAATCTTTGAAAATTTTGTATAAAAGAATAAGAAAATTTAAGCAGATATACAATTAGCAAAAATATATTTAAAATTATACTTTCCCAAGTTGTTTTTGCACTTTTGTAATGTGCTTTTTGAAATCAACTTTCTTTTGGTTTTATGAAAAAAATTTTTCTCTCTCTTGCACTGCTAACCCTTTTGAGCCATTGGGGAATGGCACAGGGTTCGGAAATTTACGGAAAAGGTATCCGTATCAACTTGGATACCAGCGGTAAGCGTTTCATTCGCTTTATTACGTGGCATCAGATGTGGATGCGTTATATTGATAACAACCCGGGCACTACCGTCAATGGTATTCCCGAAGCCAGCACTTGGGATATAGGTCTGCGGCGTTCTCGTTTTTTGTGGTACACACAAATTTCTCCTCGCTACCTGATTTTGGCTCATATTGGTATCAATAACCAAACTTTTGTGAATGGTGGCGGTTCAGGAACTTCAGGAGTAGGGGGCTATGGGGTAGGTAAAAAGCCTCAACTTTTCTTGCACGATTTCTGGAACGAATATCAAGTGGTAAAAGATAAACTCTACATTGGTACAGGCTTGCATTATTGGAATGGTGTGAGCCGAATGGCGAGTGCAAGTACGCTCAACTTTTTGGCATTAGATGCTCCTATTTTCAACTGGCCGCTCATTGAAGAAACCGACCAGTTTGCCCGTCAGTTTGGTATTTATGTAAAAGGCAAATTACCCATAGCAGGCAAAAGTTTGGATTATAGAGCCTACGTGAATAAGCCCTTTGCTACACCAACTCCCGATGCTACTATACAAGCTGTTCCGGGAAGAGCCTTTGCTTCTAACAACAATACAGGAGCGGTGGGAGGCTATTTTACTTTTGAACTCGCCGAAAAGGAAAGCAATGTATTGCCCTTCTTTGTAGGAACTTACGTTGGAACAAAAAAAGTGGTGAATGTGGGCGGAGGTTTTCATCTACACCCCAAAGCTACACGTAGCTATCAGCCCAATGGTACTGAATTTACTTGGGAAAGCCACGATATGAAACTTTTTGGGCTTGATGTTTTTGCCGATTTGCCCATCAATAAAGAGAAAGGAACAGCCTTTACGGGTTACTTGCTTTACCAAAATATGGACTTCGGTCCTAATTACATCAGAGCTATTGGTATTATGAACGAGGGTTTGCCCGGCTTACCTGGTGCTACTTTACAGGGTGGTGGAAACGCCGATTGGCGTATAGGTACAGGTAGCATAGTGTATGGCGAAGCGGGCTATCTTTTACCTAAAACACTATTGGGTGATAAAGGCAAACTCCAACTTTTTGCAACAGGTACCTACAAAAACTTCCAATACCTGGCAGAACCTTCTTTGGATTATGCGGCAGGGTTCAATTATTACATAGACGGGCATCACGCCAAAGTTTCGCTCAAATATCAGAGTCGTAGCATTTACGAGGGTAATTTCAACATCATTACAGGCGAAAAACCCAAACTCAATACCAACCCAGATTTGGTAGGTGGTAGAAAGCGTTTAGGCGAAATTATCGTCCAGACAATGATTTACTTGTAACATCAACCAAATACTCAATATTCTTAATTTTGAGTTATTGAAAATCAATCAATAAAATCCTGCAATCTGTAAAACCATTTTAATCTTGGTATAAAATCAACTTAAAAAAATATAATTTATGGCAACTCTTTCAGCAGAAAAACAAGGATTACAAACCCAAACTGATAAAGGGATTTGGGGGGTAATTACGGCGTCATCGGTAGGTACGCTGATTGAATGGTACGACTTCTACATTTTTGGAAGTCTTGCGGCAATGGGGATTATTGGCAAACAATTTTTCCCCTCCGATAACCCTACGGCGGCATTTTTAAGCTCACTGGCAACCTTTGCGGCGGGTTTCATTGTCAGACCTTTTGGGGCATTATTTTTCGGTAGATTAGGCGATTTGATAGGCAGAAAATATACCTTTTTGGTTACGCTCATTCTGATGGGAGGCTCTACTTTCCTCATTGGGCTGATACCTGGCTATGCTTCTTGGGGAGCCGCCGCACCGCTTACGGTGCTTGTTTTGCGTTTGTTGCAAGGTTTGGCTTTGGGGGGAGAGTACGGCGGAGCCGCTACCTATGTAGCCGAACACTCTGCCTACAATCGGAGAGGATATTTTACTGCTTTCATTCAAACTACGGCAACTCTGGGCTTGCTGATGTCTATTGGAGTTATTATTCTCACACAAAGTATTTTGAGAGATAGTAATGCTGTCAATCCGAACGGAGCTTTTGAAGAATGGGGCTGGCGTATTCCTTTCTTGGTATCTATTTTCTTGATTGTGGTTTCTGTGTTTATACGTATGCGTATGCACGAATCGCCAATGTTTAAGAAAGTAAAATCGGAAGGGAAAGTTTCTAAAAACCCGCTCAAAGAAAGTTTTGCCAAAAAAGCTAACCTCAAAATGGTACTATTGGCACTTTTTGGAGCTACCGCAGGGCAGGGGGTAGTTTGGTACACAGGGCAATACTATGCACTTTCGTTTATGAACAAAACTTGTGCTATTGATTCGGCACAAGCCAATGAAATTATTATGATTGCCATTGTGCTGGTTACACCCTTCTTTTTGGTATTTGGCTGGCTTTCCGATAAAATAGGTCGCAAATACATTATGATGGCAGGTTTGCTACTGGCGATATTTGCCTACCGACCTATTTACCAAGCAATGTATAATGTTTCGGATATTTCGGAAGGAAAGAAAAAAGAACTTACCGAGCAAACTAAAACTGATACTAAAACCGAGCCTATCAAAGACAAACCTGATATGCTCCAAACCCAAAAAGTAACCAAAGTATTTGAAGACGGCACCAAGGCAATTCTGATAACCAAAACCACGCTATTTACCGATTCTGCCAAAGAACCCAAAGTAGAAAAATCTAAATCTATCACGCTCAATGGTAGCGACAAATGGACAATGATTGGGCTGATTTTCATTCAGATTTTCTTTGTAACAATGGTATATGGACCTATTGCGGCATTTTTAGTAGAAATTTTCCCTACCAAAATACGCTATACTTCAATGTCTTTGCCTTACCACGTAGGAAATGGCATTTTTGGAGGACTTACACCCTACATTGTTACTCGCATTATTGAGGCAACCAAAAGTGAGGCACAGCCCTCGGGTGATATTTTGGCAGGTCTTTGGTATCCGATAGGTATAGCGGTACTTACTTTCATTATTGGTATGGTGTATTTGCCTGCTCGTACCGATAAAGATGTAACAGATTAGTTTTTTGTAGAACCTTAAAATTCAATATTTATGAATGCTGTTAAAAGAATTCTCGGCGTAGTATGGTTGGTGCTTGCTCCTGTGCTGATTGTAATGATGTTCAATCAATTTTTTACAGAAATACCTGCTTTGGAAAAAGCCATTGCGGCAGGTAAAAAGCCCGCAAGCGAACTGCAAAGTACATATCTTTTTTGGGTAATTACGATTACCATTTTTGTACCTATTGCCTTTGGACTGGCTTTGTTTGGGTATTATTCCGTAAAAGGCGAATACGATAAAACCGTAATGTCTTCGGCTGATTTATGATGTTGTTTTTGAACTCACCCCTATTTTCAAAAAATATGAAAAAAACGTAAGAAAATGGGTAAAATGACCGTAGCAAACGATGATGTCGCTCATAGCGGCATCATCACTCTCGGTCAGAAAACACAACTTATGACTCACTTTTTGCAAAGAAATTTTGAAATTATTTTTTGAAAACAAAATTGTAACGAAGGACTAAAAAATTTGAAAACCCTAACAAGATTAGATTTACAGAAGGCAAGGGTTTGGAAATTTGATACATTTTACTTAAATTGAGCAAAATAATGGCTAAATCAGTGAAAAAAATAGGTCAGATACTCTTGCTTGTGTTTTTTACAGGTATGATTTTGCTCAATTTCCCTTTGCTTTCTGCCTTCAACCAGCCTATGTTACTCAACGGCTTTCCGCCTGCTTTTGTGTATATTTTTGTCGTATGGATTTTGATAATTATAGCCTTGTGGCTGATTTTTAGGAAATAACAGAATGGTAACCCTGCTTATCATAGTATCTTTATTATATTTGCTTCTGCTTTTCGGGCTTGCTTATTGGGCAGAACGAAAAGCAGAACAAAAAAGCCGTTTTATCAATTCTCCATATATTTATGCTCTTTCGCTGGCGGTATATTGCACCGCTTGGACTTACTACGGCTCTATTGGCAGAGCCTCTAAAACAGGCTACGACTTTCTGCTAATTTATTTAGGTCCTACGCTTTCAATGCCTTTGTGGTGGTTTGTGATGAGAAAAATTATCCGAATTGCCAAAATTCAAAATATTTTCAGCCTTGCTGACCTGATTGCTACGCGATACGGAAAAAATGTATCCTTGGGGGCTATTGTAAGTATTTTTGCCGTGCTTGGGGTAGTTCCTTATTTAGCTTTGCAGATTAAGGCTATCAGTGAAACTTTTACTTTGCTCGTAGATTATCCTAAACATTTCGCTCAAAACCCTGTATTTCTGGATTATGGATTTTACATTACTTTGGCTCTTGCCATTTTTACAATTTATTTTGGTACTCGCAGTTTAGACCTAACTCGTAAAAATGAAGGAATGGTCTTTGCGATTGCTTTTGAATCTATTTTCAAACTTTTGGCTTTTCTGGTAGCAGGGGCTTATGTGGTATTTGGGCTGTTTGATGGTTTTGGTGATATTTTTCGGAAAGCTTTTGAGAAACCTGAATTGCAAAAAATTTTATATTTTCAAGAAAATGCTACACATCAGGGCTGGGAGTGGTTTCTGATAGGACTTGCTTCGCTTTTTGCAGTAATGTTTTTGCCAAGACAATTTCAAATGGCAGTGGTGGAAAATAAAAGCGAAAAACACCTTGAAAAAGCGATTTGGCTTTTCCCGCTTTACTTGCTTATTATCAATGTTTTTGTTTTACCTGTGGCACTGGCAGGCAAACTGACCTTCGGAAGTGGTATAGATGCCGATACTTATATTTTGGCTTTTCCCCTTCAAAATAGCAATCATTTTCTGGCTCTGCTTACTTATTTAGGAGGTTTTGCGGCGGCAACCAGTATGCTCATTGTTGCTTCGCTTGCCTTGAGCCTTATGCTTACCAATAATCTTTTTATCCCTTTGAGCCTGCGGGCAGGTATAACCAAATATCTCAAAGATAAGCAATGGGGAGGTTGGGTGCTTCTTATTCGTAGAATAAGCATTGGCTTGGTACTCATTTTGGCATATTGGTATCTTTATACAGCTTTTGAGTTGCCGCTGGTTTCTATCGGGCTAATTTCTTTTGTAGCAGTTTCGCAGTTTGCACCTGCGGTTATTGGTGGTTTGTATTGGAAAGAGGCAACTCGCAAAGGTGCATTGGCAGGTATTGTGTTGGGCTTTGTAGTGTGGTTTTATACGCTTATTGTACCCAATTTTGTTGAGGCAGGCTTGCTTTCAAAAAGTATTATGCAAGAAGGTTTGTTTGGGGTAAAATGGTTGCGTCCTCAATCACTTTTTGGATTAGAATTTTTGCCTGTGGCACATTCGCTTTTTTGGAGTTTGTTTTTTAATATTGTTGCTTATGTTGCAGTTTCGGTTTTTACATCTCAAAATTCGCAAGAACGCAACCAAGCCGAACTTTTTGTAGATGTTTTCAAATATGCCGATTCTTATGACGAAGCAGTAATATGGAAAGGCATTGCTCATAAAAAAGATTTAGAAGAACTTTTGGCTCGTTTTGTGGGTGAAAATAAAGCAAAAAATTTGCTAAACGAGTTTGAGCAAGAAAATCAGGGGAAATTGTATGCCGATGAAGCCGAACGCAACGCTAAGCTCGTAAAATATGCCGAAAAAATACTTGCTACGGCAATAGGTTCTACTTCGGCAAGAATACTTGTGGCTTCGGTAGTGCAAGAAGAAACGCTTACCCAAGAAGAAGTGCTAAAAATTCTTAAAGAAACCCAAGAACTCAAAAAACTGAATTTTGAGCTCAAAAAAGCAGATGCTCTTAAAAATGAGTTTATCAGCACCGTAACCCACGAACTCAAAACACCTATTACTTCTATACGCTCACTTTCAGAAATTTTATACGAAAATCCCGATTTAGAACCTGCACAACGAGAGCATTTCCTAAAAACCGTTATCAGCGAAACAGAACGAATGGAAAGGCTCATCAATCAGGTGCTTGAACTTGAAAAGTTTGAATCGGGTAAGCAAAAATTGCATCTTGCACCCCAAAACCTTAATGAAATCGTAAAAGAAGCTATTGGGATTTACGAAAGCGTAATAGCGGAGAAAAAAATACAATTTTCTACACAACTCTCCCAAGAGCCGCTTTGGTCGGAAGTGGATAAGGATAGAATTTTACAGGTAATTCTGAATTTTCTTTCCAATGCCGTGAAATTTGCTAAAACAAAAATTATTGTAAGTAGCTATTCAAAGCAAAATTTTATAGAAATTGCTGTATCTGACGACGGCAAAGGCGTACCCAATGAACTCAAAGACGCTATTTTTGAAAAGTTTTTCCAAGCAGAAAATCAGAACATTCGCAAACCCAAAGGAAGCGGTTTGGGGCTGGCTATCAGTAAAAAAATTATTCAATACCACAAAGGAAGTATCGGCGTGGAACAAGAACAAGGAATGACAAAGTTTTATTTTCGCTTGTTTCGGACTTTATCGCTTGATTTATTTGAAACAAGTAACGACAATATAACCATTTTGAAACCAACAACTTAATCTATGCCTATGAAAGTTTTAATTGTAGATGATGAACCCAATATCTTACTTTCTTTGGATTTTCTGATGAGAAAAGAAGGATATGAAGTTTTTGTAGCACGCAATGGTACTGAAGCTTTGGAAAGCGTACAAAATCATTTGCCCGATGTAGTGCTTTTGGATATTATGATGCCCGATGTAGATGGCTATGAAATTTGTAAGTTTATCAAAAACAACGAGGAAACCAAACATTGTAAAGTAATTTTCATTAGTGCCAAAAGCAAAGAAAGCGATATTCAGAAGGGCTATGAAATGGGAGCAGATTTTTACATTACCAAGCCTTTTACCAACAAACAGATTGTCAGTAAAGTAAAGGAGTTATTGGTAGTTGGAACATAAAATCAAAGGGTTTGATGAATATTCTACTCAACTTTATTTATTGCTTGCAAGTAAGTAAGACCAAATAACGAGGGGCTATGATAGATAGTTTAGTAGTACATATAAAAGAAATTGTTGCAAAAGCTCGTTTGCAGGCTTTTCAGGAAGTAAATGGTATTTTATTGAAAATGTATTGGGATATTGGGAAATTGATAGTAGAAGAAGAACAAAATGGCTACAAAAGAGCGAAGTATGGAGAATTTAAGCTAAAAAATTTGGCTCAAAAATTAACCGCAGAATTGGGAAAAGGCTTTGATGAAAGAAATCTTAGAAATATGCGTGCTTTTTACAATGCCTTTCCAATTTGGAACGCGGTGCGTTCCGAATTGAGTTGGACACACTACCGAATTCTTTCAAAAATTGAAGAGCAACATTTGAGAAGTTTTTATATGAAAGAAGCTATACAAAATAGTTGGACAACACGAGTACTCCAAAAAAATATTGATAGTTTGTATGTAAATAGACTGCTTGAAATTACTGATAATTCGCCCAATTCGGATAGCATCAAAGAGTTCATAAAAGACCCGTACATTTTTGAGTTTCTTGGAGTATCTCACGAAAGACTTACTGAAAAAGAATTAGAAACAGCTTTAATAAATCATTTGCAAAGTTTTTTAATGGAATTAGGAAAGGGTTTTGCTTTTGTAGCACGCCAGCAACATATATGCACAGAGACCTCTGACTTTTTTATTGATTTGGTATTTTACAACTACATTCTCAAATGTTTTGTACTCATTGATTTGAAAATAGGCAAACTTACACATCAAGATATTGGACAACTGGATATGTATGTGCGTATGTACAACGATTTAAGAAAGGGAGAAGATGATAACCCAACTATTGGCATAATTCTTTGTACTGATAAAGATGAAACTATTGTAAAATATTCAGTTTTAGCCGAAAATGAAAGACTTTTTGCAAGCAAGTATCGTATTTATATGCCTACCGAAGAGGAGCTCAAACAACTGATTGAAAAAGATAGAAATTGGATTGAAAATGATATTTAAGTTTTTACATTCCACGGCACCTAACTTAATCTAAAAATATTCACTTTCAAAATCTTAAAAATTATGCTCACTAAAATCAACACTCTCAGCGGTTACTTGTACGAGTACCAGAAAAGCGTTGCCAATCCCGAAGATTTTTGGGATAGCGTTGCCCAGCAGTTTTATTGGCGTAAAACTTGGGAAAAAGTTGTAGAATGGAACTTTGAAACCCTTGATGTCAAGTGGTTTTTGGGTGGAAAGCTCAATATCACCGAAAATATCTTTGAGCGAAACCTTTTTACGCTTGGAGATAAGACGGCGATTATCTTTGAACCTAACGACCCCAATGAGTCTGTACGCAAACTCACTTACCGAGAGCTTTATGAGGAAGTTTGTCGTTTTGCAAATGTATTGCTTGCCAATGGAGTTCGTAAAGGCGATAGAGTTGCTATTTATATGCCAATGACTCCCGAAGCGGCAATAGCAATGCTCGCTTGTGCAAGAATTGGAGCTATTCATTCGGTAGTGTTTGCGGGTTTTTCGGCAAGTTCTCTAGCAGACCGCATCAATGATGCCCAAGCTAAAATGGTGATTACTTCCGATGGTAATTTCCGAGGGGCGAAAACCATTGAGGTCAAAGCGGTAGTAGATGAAGCACTGCAAACCTGCAATTCTGTTGAAAAGGTAATTGTTCTCAAACGCACAGGTACCAGTGTGCAAATGCAAGCAGGCAGAGATATTTGGTGGCACGAAGCAGTGCAAGGAGTGCAGGTGCAAAACAAAGCCGAAGAGATGGACTCCGAAGATATGCTTTTTATTCTTTACACTTCGGGTTCTACGGGCAAGCCCAAAGGGGTGGTACATACCACAGGCGGCTATATGGTTTATACCGCTTATACCTTCCGAAATGTGTTTCAGTACGAGCCCCAAGATATTTTCTGGTGCACGGCTGATGTGGGTTGGGTTACAGGACACTCTTATATTGTATACGGACCGCTTCTGAATGGGGCTACGGTAGTGATGTTTGAAGGCGTACCTACTTACCCTGATGTAGATAGATTTTGGGCGATAGTAGAAAAACATAAGGTTACGCATCTTTATACTGCCCCTACGGCTATTCGGGCTTTAATGGCGTATGGCACTGAACCCATAGAAAAGCACGATTTGAGCAGTTTGAAGGTACTGGGTTCGGTAGGAGAGCCTATCAACGAAGAGGCTTGGCACTGGTACTACAATCATGTAGGGAAGGGGAATTGTCCTGTGGTAGATACTTGGTGGCAGACAGAAACAGGTGGCATTATGATTTCGCCTATTGCAGGGGTAACCCCTACCAAACCCGGTTATGCGACACTGCCAATGCCCGGTATTCAGCCTGTTATTGTTGATAACGAGGGAAAAGAACTCAAAGGTAATAATGTAGAAGGTAATTTGTGCATTAAGTTTCCTTGGCCTTCAATGATACGCACTACTTACGGCGACCACGAAAGAGCTGTGAATACCTATTTCAAAACCTTCAAAGGCTTGTATTTTACAGGTGATGGCGTAAAACGTGATGCTGATGGGTATTATCGTATTTTGGGGCGTGTTGATGATGTTATCAATGTTTCGGGGCATCGTTTGGGTACTGCCGAAGTAGAAAATGCTATCAATTCGCACCCGCTTGTAATAGAAAGTGCAGTGGTAGGTTATCCTCACGAAATCAAGGGGCAGGGAATTTATGCCTATGTTATTTTGGATAGTGCCGCCAGCAACCACGAACCCGAAAAGCTCAAGCAAAGTTTGCTTACTACGGTTACCAAAGTGATAGGTCCTATTGCCAAACCTGATGTGATTCAGTTTGTTTCGGGCTTGCCCAAAACACGTAGCGGTAAGATTATGCGTAGAATTTTGCGTAAGGTTGCAGAAAAAGATATTTCCAACCTCGGTGATACCACTACACTATTAGACCCTGCTGTGGTTGATGAAATCATTGAAGGAGCAGGCTTGCGACAAAGCTCAGCAAAGTAAATATACACTTCTGTTCGCTAATCAATAGTAGCAATGGCATCGCAATTAGATGCCATTGCTTTTATTTAGTCGCTTCTTAAAAAGTCTGTTTGCAGAAAAATCAACGAGTAACAATAGAAATTTACTTCCAAAAAAATGAATTTTAAGATGTTTTTTTGGGTTAGAGCGATGAGGTCGCTCATAGCAACATCATCGCTTGCTACGTCTGTGTGCGTATATCACAAGTTTTTTTGTCATTTTGCTTAATTTTCTTACAAATTTTTTGTATTTTTTTACAAGTAAAATTTTGATTATCAAAAATTAGATACTTGTTAAGGGACGACAAGCACCTGGATAGTCGTTTTATTTGACGTATCTTTATAGCAGGACGCTGAGTAATCATTTATTCAACTGCCATTTTATCCCAAATTTAGCTCCTTTCAGCAAGTAAGGGTAATCTTGGGAAACAATATTATGTTGAAAGAAATACCCCAAAGTAAGAATACTTTTATCATTTATCTGATAACCTAAACTCAAATCCACTTGATAGGTGAGCCTTTTTATGAAAAAGTCTGTATTTATGATAAAAACTTCTTTGAATAAATAAGGACTCTCAATTTGGGAGATAATTTGATTTTTTGTAGTTCCCAGTAGCAGAGAAAAAGCAGGAATTAACATCAAGGAACGTTTGGGAATATGAAAATAATAGCTTACTTTCAGAGGGATTTCAATTTCATTTTTCCAAGCTACCGTTCTAATTCCCTCACCTTTGGTTAGCACTCTATTATCATCATAAAATAGCAAGAATGTCCTTTCGGTGCTATATTCTCGCTTGGGTGAAAAATGCACTCCTGTTGAAAAACTTAAATTATTTACTACTTTTTCAATTTGAACCTGAAAACCAATTCCATTACCAGCATTATATTGAGTTGTAAAAGAGGTGTCTATAAAATTAGGAATGATAATTCTTTGTTCTACCGAACTCTGCTTGCTTCGCCTGATGTTCTCCCAAGTCAAATGAGCATTAAAAAACCATTTTTGTGCAAATAACTGATGCGATAAAATCCAAAACAAGAAAAAAAGTTTTTTCATAAAATTATTTCTTTTTGAACAAAGATTTAAGTTTAGAAGAGTTTATTTGATAGGCTACGCGAACTCCCGATGTAAAATAAGGTTCTTCCCATTCGGCATTTCCGAAAGGTAGTAGGGTTTGAGAAAAATATCTGATGGATATAAAATTATCTTCTTTGAACTTGTAAGATAAATTAATACCAAAACTGGGGCTATATCTTTGTAAAAAACCTTCGTACTGGTTGTAAAAACTACCTCGTACAGATGGTGAGTCAACTTGAAGGTAATATCTTTTCCCTAAACCCAGATTTATTCCTATGGTAGGGGTTAGCTCAAGCCTTGATTGAAAAAAATTAAAGCTAT
This sequence comes from uncultured Cytophagales bacterium, assembly GCA_964654605.1. Classification (GTDB taxonomy): domain Bacteria; phylum Bacteroidota; class Bacteroidia; order Cytophagales; family Thermonemataceae; genus Raineya. The sequence goes on from CAZZLW010000069.1 coordinate 29,102, forward strand.
ACCCCCAGTGTAGCGGTATTTCTATTTCTGGTTTTAATATGTAGTCTATATTTCCAATTTCAACCAAACGACCGGCGAAAACTAAATCGTTTTCAAATGATATTTTTCTTTGAGGTATGTAATAAAGTCCCGTTGAAAATATCCAGTGTTTAGAAAGTTTTTTCTCTGCCAAAATGCCAAACGATACTCCTCTACTTCCTTTTACAATAGGAACCGCTTCAATTCTTGTGCTGTCATTCAATCGGAAGCCTCTCACAACACAGCCATCACAACCTTCAAAATCGCTTCTTACTCGCTCATACGAAAATTGAAGCCCCAAACGCCAGTCTTGTGAGTTTGCTTTGAACACAAACAAGACAACTACTAAAATGCTTGTTAAAAGACTTTTTTTCATATTTACACCATTCTAATTGCAAAAGTAAAAAAGGTTTTCCTACAAGCAAAATCTATGTAGTCGTCCCTTAAAAAGTCCGTTTAGAAAAAATTAAAGAACAACAATAGAAATTTCCTTCCAAAAAAGTGAATTTTAAGATGTTTTTTTCGGGCTTAGAGCGATGATGTCGCTTAGAGCGACATCATCGCTTGCTACCTCTGTGTGCGTATATCGCAAGTTTTTTGTCATTTTGCTTAATTTTCTTGCAAATTTTTTTGCGTTTTTTTACGAATAAAATTTTGATTATCAAACTATTAGACACTTTTTAAGGGACGACTATCATAATCACCATCTTCTTGCTTGATTGCTTCCCTTTTAACAAAATTTAAAATCGCCTTATTTTGCAGAGAAATGGCAAATTTGCTTGCAAACTTGTCAAAAGATGTATCCATAGAGTATATTACTTCATTCCTGTTATCATTAAAATCCTTATCTAAATTAATCTTTTGACGGCGGCTATAAAAAGTAAAAACTAACAGACACGATAAAAAAGATATTACTCTCATTTTTTTAAAAACTTTAAGATGGAAAAATAAAACTCGAAATTTTGAGCTCAAAAATTTCTTGGTGCAATTCTACAACGGATACAAACTTTTTTCAAAATTTTTTCAAAAGTTGTACTTTTTTAATAAAATTATGGTATTTTAATGAGTTAAAAAACTTCTTTTTGTGTAAATTTAGTTTGTAATTTTATTTTGAAAACCCCTATTTTTGCATTTTACAAAACAGTTTTTATGAAGATAGCTCTTATTGTTGCGGGGGGTAGCGGGAAGCGTATGGGAAGCGATATACCCAAACAATTCTTGGAAATAGCAGGAAAGCCTATTTTATTGCATACACTTACTATTTTTGAAAAAATCTGCGGGCAAATTGCCTTGGTTTTACCCCAAAGAGAATTTGATACTTGGCAAGATATTTGTCAAAAATATCATTACACGCTCAAAGGCTGTTTGGTGGCAGGCGGCGAAACTCGCTATCAGTCTGTAAAAAATGGTTTGCGGTGTATGATAGAGCAAAATTTTGCAGAGGATAGTTTAGTAGCCATTCACGATGGGGTGCGTCCGTTTGTCAAGCCCGAAGTCATTGAAAAAAGTTTTGAAATAGCACAAAAAAATGGTTCGGCGGTGGCTTCGGTGCCGCTCAAAGATTCTATTCGCTTGCTGAAAAACTCATTAGAACAGAGCGAAACTGTACCTCGTGAGCAGTTCCGACTTATCCAAACCCCACAAACTTTTTTACTCGGCAAAATTTGGCAAGCCTTTCAGCAAGTACCCGATAGTCCCAATATCACTGATGATGCTTCGGTATTTGAGCAGGCGGGCTTTTCGGTTACGCTTATAGAAGGAAACTACGAAAACATAAAGATTACCACTCCTGAAGATTTGCTATGGGCAGAAATTTTAGCAAAAAAATAAAAAAAAATTTGGACAATAATTTTCTTTTCCGTATATTTGCACTCCATTTGTAAAAGTGTCTTTTTACGGGTGTAGTTCAAGGGTAGAATAGCGGTCTCCAAAACCGTTGATGGGAGTTCGAATCTCTCCACCCGTGCAAACATAGAAAAAAATGGCAAATTTTGTAGCAAAAGTAAGAAATTTTTTAGCCGAATCGTATGATGAGCTGGTGCATAAAGTTACTTGGCTCAAATATAGCACTTTGCAAAATCAGACGATTTTGGTGCTAGTTGCGTCTTTGATTTTTGCCTTGATTATTGGTTTTGTGATAGATAAGGGCTTAGAAGAAGGGCTTAAAATGTGGTACAAAAGTACCAAGTAATATTGCAAATAGGATTCTATAAATTGAATTGGCAATGAGTAGCAAGCTAAATTGGTATGTATTGCGAGCAGTGGCAGGGCAAGAAAAAAAAGTAAAAAGTTATATTGATAACGAAATTGCTCGCCAAAAATTGCAGGAATACGTACCACAGGTGCTTATTCCCACTGAAAAAGTGTATGAAGTTCGTAATGGCAAGAAGAAAGTAAGGGAAAAGACCTTTTTCCCTGGCTATATTTTAGTGTATGCCGATCTTTCTCACGGAGAGGCTCTACATACACTTAAAAACGTACCCGGCGTTTTAGGTTTTTTGGAAGGTACTGCACGCGAAGACGAAACAGACACACAAGGCAAAAAAGGCTATACAAAAATGCCTACTCCTTTACGGCAATCGGAAGTAAATAGAATTTTGGGCAGGGTAGATGAGGAGGAGGAAAGTGCCGTGAAGACAGAAGCCTCTTTCATCATAGGCGAACACGTAAGAGTAATAGACGGACCTTTCAGTGGTTTTGATGCCGTAGTAGAGCAAGTGTATGATGAAAGAAAAAAATTAGATGTAATGGTAAAAGTTTTTGGTAGAAGCACCCCTTTGGAGTTGAGTTATACACAGGTAGAAAAGTTAGATTAAATCTAAGGTTCAAAGTTTTTGAAGTTCAAAGTTAGCTTCAAACCTTTAACCTCAAACTCAAAAAAGCCTCTCGCTTCCATAAAATATAAATGTTACGCACAGCTTGTTGAGGTTCGCTTCCAAACCGATAGCAACAAGCCCGAAACAAAAACAAAAAAATATAAAGACAATGGCAAAAGAAGTAGCAGGATACCTCAAACTGCAAGTAAAAGGCGGACAGGCAAACCCTTCGCCTCCTATCGGACCTGCTTTGGGTTCAAAGGGTATCAATATTATGGAGTTCTGCAAGCAGTTCAATGCCCGTACCCAAGACAAGCAAGGTCAGGTATTACCTGTACTCATTACGTATTACACCGATAAGTCTTTTGATTTTATCGTAAAAACACCTCCTACGGCTGTTTTACTCAAAGACTTACTCAAGAAGCAAACAGGTTCGGCAGAGCCTAATCGTAAAAAAATCGGTTCAGTTACTTGGGACCAAATCAAGCAAGTAGCTGAAATAAAAATGCCCGATTTGAATTGCTTCACCATAGAATCGGCTATGCGTATGGTAGCAGGTACAGCTCGCAGTTTAGGAATTACCGTAACAGGCAAAGCTCCTTGGGACAACAACTAAAACCGCAAACACAATGGGAAAACTCACGAAAAATAGAAAGGCGGCACTCGCTAAATACGATAATACCAAAAGCTACTCTTTGGTGGATGCGGCAAAAATCTTAAAAGACATCACTTTCACCAAGTTCGATGCCTCGGTGGATATTGATATCCGCCTCGGCGTAGATCCTCGTAAGTCAGACCAAATGGTGAGAGGGGTGGTTGCGTTGCCTCACGGAGTAGGAAAAGATGTACGCGTACTCGTACTCTGCCCGCCTGATAAGGAAGACGAAGCCAAAGCCGCTGGCGCCGACTATGTTGGTATGGACGAATATATCGCCAAAATTGAAGGTGGCTGGACAGATATTGATGTGATTATCACCACCCCTACGGCTATGGCAAAAGTAGGACGTTTGGGAAAAATCTTAGGTCCTCGCGGACTTATGCCTAATCCCAAGTCTGGTACCGTAACTATGGAGATTGGTAAGGCTGTCAAGGAAGTAAAAGCTGGTAAAATTGATTTCAAAGTGGATAAAACAGGTATTATTCACACTTCCATTGGCAAAATCTCTTTTTCTCCTGAAAAAATTGCTGAAAATGCAATGGAACTCATCAATGTAGTACAAAAGCTCAAGCCTGCTTCTGCAAAAGGTACTTACATTAAGTCTATATCGCTTTCTTCTACGATGAGTCCGGGTGTTAGTATTGATAAAACTACTGTAATCTAATGACAAGAGAGGAAAAAACTGCTATCATTGAGGAGTTGAAAGAAAAGTTCGCAAATACTCCTTATTTCTATATCGTTGATGCCAGCGGATTTTCAGTAGCAAAGGACAACGACTTGCGTAGAGCCTGCTTCAATGCCCAAATTGAGTACCGAGTAATAAAAAATTCGCTTATCAAGAAGGCATTAGAGGCTTTGGATACAGACTACAAGCCTTTTGTAGATGAAAAAGTTTTGAAAGGTTATTCAGGAGTAATGTTTTCTGATACAGGCAATAAGCCTGCTCGCCTTATCAAGGATTTCAGAAAGAAAAATAACACTGAAAAACCTATCATCAAAGGTGCTTCTATTGATACCTCGCTCTTTATAGGCGACCACCAGTTAGAGGCTCTTTGCAATGTTAAATCTAAGGCTGAACTCTTGGGAGAAGTTATCGGCTTGTTGCAATCGCCTATGTCAAATCTCATTGGGGCTTTGCAGGGGCAAGGCGGCAAAATTGCTGGTATTCTCAAAACTTTGGAAGAAAAGAAATCCTAATTTTTCACAAAAAACCTTGTACTTGTTTTTCAAATTAAATTCATACAAATTATGGCAGACGTTAAAGCATTAGCAGAACAACTTGTAAATCTTACTGTAAAAGAAGTTACTGAACTTGCTAAAATTTTGAAAGAAGAATATGGCATTGAGCCTGCCGCTGGTGCTCCTGTGATGGTTGCCGCCGCCGCTGGTGCTGATGCTGGTGCCGCCAAAGCGGAAGAGAAAACCTCTTTTGATGTAATTCTGAAAGCCGCTGGTCCTAACAAGCTCAACGTAGTGAAACTTGTAAAAGACCTCGCTGGTTTGCCTCTTACTGAAGCCAAAGCTTTGGTTGATGCCGCTCCTAAAGCTATCAAAGAAGGAGTACCCAAAGATGAGGCTGAGGCTCTCAAAACAAAATTGACTGAAGCAGGTGCCGAAGTAGAAATTAAGTAATTCTATCGGTAATGCGGGGCAATCAGACCTGAAATTTCCGCTATTCGGAAATCAGGTCTATTGCCATTTGTAGCTAATAAAATGTAGCCTGCTACAATAACCTAACTGAAAGGTTCAAAAGGATAAAAGTAAAAGGCTCAAATCAAACCTTATACTTCAAACACTGAACCTCAAACTCCAAACCTCAAACTTTCAACTTTAACTTATTCCGCTTTACAGCATTTTCCTAACCCAAACTTCTTGAACAATGGCTGAAAGAATTAGTTTTGCTTCTGTTAAGAACCTTGTTGATTATCCCGATTTTCTCGACATCCAGCTACAATCCTTTCGCGACTTTTTCCAACTGGAAACCCCCGCTGAAAACCGTGCCAAAGAAGGACTTTACAAAGTCTTTATGGAAAATTTCCCTATCAGCGATTCTCGCGAAAATTTTGTCTTGGAATTTATTGATTACACCATAGACCCTCCCAAATATTCTGTTGAGGAGTGTATTGATAGAGGGCTGACTTACTCTGTTCCCTTGAAGGCAAAATTAAGGCTTTCTTGCAATGATGAAGATAATGAAGATTTTGAACCCATTGACCAAGAAGTATTTTTGGGAAATATCCCTTATATGACTGAAAAAGGCTCTTTCATCATCAATGGTGCTGAAAGGGTGATTGTTTCGCAATTGCACCGCTCTCCGGGCGTATTTTTTGCAATGAGCAAACACACCAACGGTACCAAACTCTATTCTGCTCGTATTATTCCTTTCAAGGGTTCTTGGATTGAGTTTGCTACTGACGTCAATAACGTAATGTATGCTTACATTGATAGGAAAAAGAAATTTCCCGTAACCACTCTCTTGCGTGCTATTGGCTACGGTACCGATAAAGAAATTTTAGATATTTTTGGGCTTTCCGAAGAAATTCAGGTGAATGCCAAAACACTCAAAAAGGCTGTTGGCAGACGCCTTGCCGCCCGTGTATTGCGTTCTTGGACAGAAGATTTCGTAGATGAAGATACAGGAGAAGTAGTTTCCATAGACCGTAACGAGGTGCTTTTGGAGCGTGATTCCGTCATTCGTGAAGAAGACATAGATGTCATTATGAATTCGGGAGCAACCTCCATTATTTTGCACCGCGAAGAAATCAATATCGCCGACTATCAAATTATTTACAATACTCTACAAAAAGATAATTGCAACTCTGAAAAAGAAGCTGTTGAGCAAATTTATCGCCAGTTGCGTAATACAGAAGCCCCCGATGAGCAGACTGCTCGTGAAATTATACACAATTTGTTCTTTTCGGATAAACGCTACGATTTGGGCGATGTGGGTAGATACCGAATGAACAAAAAACTTTCTTTGGATATTCCTATGGAAACTCGCGTACTTACACGCGAAGACATCATCAGCATTGTGAAGTATCTCATAGGGCTTATCAATTCCAAAGCAGTAGTTGATGATATAGACCATCTTTCCAACCGCCGTGTGCGTACCGTAGGCGAGCAACTATATGCCCAATTTGGTGTAGGGCTTGCTCGTATGGCTCGCACTATCAAAGAAAGAATGAACGTAAGAGATAACGAGGATTTCAAGCCTGTGGATTTAATCAATGCACGTACCTTGTCTTCGGTTATCAATTCTTTCTTTGGAACAAACCAACTTTCTCAATTTATGGACCAGACCAACCCGTTGGCAGAAATTACCCACAAACGCAGAATGTCTGCCTTGGGTCCAGGTGGTCTTTCCCGAGAAAGAGCAGGCTTTGAAGTTCGGGACGTTCATTACACACACTACGGAAGGCTTTGTACCATTGAAACTCCCGAAGGTCCTAATATTGGTCTGATTTCCTCGCTTTGCGTACACGCCAAAGTGAATTCAATGGGCTTTATTGAAACGCCCTATTTCAGAGTAAAAGAGGGTAAATTGGACATTAAAGATATTGTCTTCCTTTCGGCAGAAGAAGAAGACGGACAGCACATTGCCCAAGCCAATGCCAAAATAGATGACAAAGGTAATTTCTTGGTTGATGCCGTAAAAGTTCGCTACGAAGGGGATTTCCCTATGGTTGCCCCCGAAGAAGTAGCTTATATGGACGTTGCCCCTAACCAAATTGTTTCGGTTGCCGCTTCACTTATTCCTTTCTTGGAACACGATGACGCCAACCGTGCTCTTATGGGTTCTAATATGCAACGCCAAGCTGTACCTTTGCTCAAACCACAAGCTCCTATCGTAGGAACTGGTTTGGAAAAGCGTGTAGCTTTGGACTCTCGTACTCTTATCCTTGCTGAAAAAGACGGCGTAGTAGAGTATGTTGATGCCAATAAAATTGTTATTTGTTACGAATTTACAGAAGATGAGTTGCTTACCTCTTTTGATGGCGATACCCGTACCTACTACCTGACCAAGTTCAGACGTACCAACCAAGATACTTGTATCAATCTTGTGCCTACGGTGCGTGTAGGCGAAAAAGTTACGAAAGGACAGCCCCTCTGCGAAGGTTATGCCACACAAGGCGGAGAACTGGCTCTGGGTAGAAACCTTAAAGTTGCTTTTATGCCTTGGCAAGGGTATAACTTTGAGGATGCCATTGTGATTTCTGAAAAAGTAGTAAAAGAAGATTGGTTCACTTCCATTCATATAGAAGAGTTTGAAATGGAAGTACGCGATACCAAACGTGGCGAAGAAGAGCTAACTTCTGAAATTCCTAATGTAAGCGAAGATGCTATTCGCCACCTTGACGAAAATGGTATTGTGGCAGTAGGTACAGAAGTACGTGAAGGAGATATTTTGGTGGGTAAAATCACCCCTAAAGGTGAAACCGACCCCACTCCCGAAGAAAAGCTCTTGCGTGCTATTTTTGGCGATAAAGCAGGAGATGTAAAAGATGCTTCGTTGCGTGTGCCTCCTTCGGTAAAAGGAGTGGTGATTGATACCAAGTTATTCTCGCGTCCTCGTAAAGATAAAGACTTACGCAAGCGTTCCAAAGATGACGTAAAAACGCTTATGCAAAACTACGGCAAAGATTTGAAAAACTTGCGTGAGGAAATGATTAACAAACTTGCTACTATTCTGGAAGGAAAAGTCTCGCAAGGAGTTAAGCATAAATTTGGTGATGAACTGATTTCCAAAGGAACAAAGTTTAGCAGAACCAATATTGAGAAAAATTTATTCCCCGACAACAACCCTTACCGCGACGAAAGCAGTTACAACGTACCCGAAGAGGTAAATCTGATTGCTGATGTGGTAGTGGAAAATTGGACAAATGATGCCAAAACCAATGCTTTGGTGGCAGATTTGGTGAAAAATTATCTCAAAAAACGCAATGAAATTTCAGGTAAGTTCAAGCGTGAGCGTTTTGCAATGGAAGTAGGCGATGAATTGCCTGCGGGTATTGTAAAACTTGCCAAAGTGTATATCGCCAAAAAACGCAAACTGAAAGTAGGGGATAAAATGGCTGGTCGCCACGGAAATAAAGGGGTAGTTGCCAAAATTGTTGCCGAAGAAGATATGCCTTTCCTTGAAGATGGTACTCCTGTGGATATTGTTCTGAACCCCTTGGGCGTACCTTCGCGTATGAACATCGGACAAATCTATGAAACCATTTTGGGCTGGGCAGGTGAAAAATTAGGTGTAAAATATGCAACCCCTATTTTTGACGGAGCAAAAGAAGAAGATGTGTTGAACGAACTCAAAAAAGCAGGCTTGCCCGAATATGGCAGAACCTACCTATATGATGGATTGACAGGCGAAAGATTTACCCAACCTGTAACCGTAGGAGTGATTTATATGCTCAAACTCGGACACCTTGTTGATGATAAGATGCACGCTCGTTCTATCGGACCTTATTCACTCATTACGCAACAGCCTTTGGGTGGTAAGGCTCAGTTTGGTGGTCAGCGTTTCGGTGAAATGGAGGTTTGGGCGATTGAAGCCTTTGGTGCTTCACACATTTTGCAAGAAATCCTCACCGTGAAGTCTGATGATGTAATCGGTAGAGCGAAAACCTACGAAGCTATCGTAAAAGGAGAACTCTTACCCAAACCTAATATTCCTGAATCTTTCAATGTACTTGTTCACGAATTGCGTGGTTTGGCATTAGAAATTACTTTGAACTAATTAGTTTTGAGGCTTCCATTAAGCCTCAAAACTTCAAACCTTGAACCCTTGAACTTCTAAAAGCATACATCTATGTCTTTGAAAAAAAACAAAAAACTTTCCAGTGATTTCAACTCAATCACTATCAGTTTGGCTTCGCCAGAGTCTATTTTGGAAAGTTCTTATGGGGAAGTTACCCAGCCCGAAACTATCAATTACAGAAGCTACAAACCTGAAATGGGAGGGCTTTTCTGTGAGCGTATTTTCGGACCCGTGAAGGACTATGAGTGTCATTGTGGTAAATATAAACGTATTCGTTACAAGGGAATTATTTGCGACCGCTGTGGCGTAGAAGTAACAGAAAAGAAAGTTCGCCGTGAGCGTATGGGGCATATTGAACTCGTAGTGCCTGTGGCTCATATCTGGTATTTTCGCTCATTACCCAATAAAATAGGTTATCTTTTAGGGCTTCCTGCCAAAAAACTTGACCAAATCATTTACTATGAACGCTATGTAGTGGTTCAGCCCGGTATTGTTGCCGAAGAAAATAGAAATGGTAGCAACTATCTGGATTTCCTTACAGAAGATGAATACTTGGATATTTTAGATAAATTGCCTCGTGAAAATCAGCTTTTGCCTGATGAAGACCCTAATAAATTTATTGCCAAAATGGGAGCAGAGGCTTTGGAAATGCTCTTAAAACGTCTTTCTGAAAGAGAAAAAGATGCACAAGGCAACGAAATACCCGGTAGCCCCACAGGTTTGGACAAGCTCGCTTACGAGCTACGCCACCAAGCCGCTACCGACAACTCACAACAACGCAAAGCAGAGGCTTTGAAGCGTCTGAAAGTAGTACGTGCTTTCCAAGAATCCAAAATTGAAAACAAGCCTGAATGGATGATTATTCGTATGGTGCCTGTTATTCCACCCGAATTGCGTCCATTAGTGCCTTTGGACGGCGGTCGCTTTGCTACTTCCGATCTCAACGACCTCTATCGCCGTGTAATTATCCGTAACAATCGCCTCAAAAGGCTTATGGAAATCAAAGCCCCCGAGGTAATTTTACGCAACGAAAAGCGTATGTTGCAAGAGGCAGTTGATAGCCTTTTTGATAACTCTCGTAAAGTAAATGCGGTACGTGCCGATGGAAACCGTGCTTTGAAGTCGCTTTCCGATATGCTCAAAGGTAAGCAAGGACGCTTCCGTCAGAACCTCTTGGGTAAGCGTGTTGATTATTCAGGTCGTTCTGTAATTGTGGTAGGTCCCGAGCTGAAACTTCACGAGTGCGGGCTTCCCAAAGATATGGCGGCAGAGCTATTCAAGCCCTTTATTATCCGCAAACTCATTGAAAGAGGCATCGTAAAGACCGTTAAGTCGGCTAAAAAAATTGTTGATAGAAAAGACCCTGTCATTTGGGATATTTTAGAAAATGTACTCAAAGGACACCCCGTTCTTTTGAACCGTGCTCCTACGCTTCACCGCTTGGGTATTCAGGCTTTCCAACCCAAACTCATAGAAGGAAAAGCTATTCAACTTCACCCTTTGGTTTGTACGGCGTTCAATGCCGACTTTGACGGCGACCAAATGGCGGTACACGTTCCATTGGGGCAAGAAGCTATCTTGGAAGCCTCTTTGCTAATGCTTGCCTCGCATAATATCTTGAACCCTGCCAATGGGGCACCTATTACCGTACCTTCGCAAGATATGGTTTTGGGGCTGTACTACATTACCAAAGGTAGAAAAGGTGATAAAGGCGAGGGCAAAGTGTTTTATAGTGCCGAAGAGGTTGTAATTGCCGTTGATGAAGGACAACTATCCCCTCACGCTCATATCAAAGTAAAAGCCAAAGTACGTGAGGGTGATGAACTCGTTGAAAAAATCATTGATACCGTAGCAGGTAGAGTGCTTTTCAATCATTGGTGCGTACCCGAAGAGGTAGGATTTATCAACGAATTGCTTACCAAAAAGAAAATTCAGCAAGCTATTGGCTTGGTGTTCAAAATTGCGGGAATGGCAAAAACAGCCAAATTCCTTGATGATATTAAAGATTTGGGCTTCCGCTCAGCTTTCAAAGGTGGGCTTTCTATCGGTTTGAACGATATTCTCATTCCCAAAGATAAAGACAAACTGATTGCCAAAGCCAAAGGCGAAATTGAAGAAATCCGTAATAACTATATGATGGGCTTTATTACGGATAATGAACGCTACAACCAAGTAATTGATACCTGGACACGCGTAAATAACGAACTTACTCGCAAGCTCATTGAGGATATGACCAACGACAAAGAGGGTTTCAACTCTGTGTTTATGATGATGGATTCGGGAGCGAGAGGTTCAAAAGAGCAAATCCGTCAGCTTGGTGGTATGCGGGGGCTTATGGCAAAACCTCAGAAAAACGTACAAGGCTCGGCAGGAGAAATCATTGAAAACCCTATTCTTTCCAATTTCAAGGAAGGTTTGGACGTTTTGGAATACTTCATTTCTACCCACGGTGCCAGAAAAGGTTTGGCAGATACAGCCCTTAAAACGGCAGATGCGGGTTACCTCACACGCCGTTTGGTTGATGTTGCCCAAGATGTTATCATCACCGAAGATGATTGCGGTACTTTGAGAGGTATTACGGTTTCGGCTCTCAAAGATAACGAAGATATTGTAGAACCGCTTGCAGAACGTATTTTGGGAAGGGTATCGCTACACGATGTCTATGACCCTCTTACAGATGAACTTATTGTGGCATCGGGAGAGGAAATTACCGAAGCTATTGCAGAGCGTATTGCTCAAACCAGTATTGAAGAGGTGGAAATCCGCTCGGTGCTTACTTGCGAAACACGCAAAGGGGTTTGTCAGAAGTGTTATGGTAGAAACCTTGCCACAGGGCGATTGGTAGATAATGGTGAAGCCGTAGGGGTTATTGCCGCTCAATCTATTGGTGAGCCCGGAACTCAGCTTACTTTGCGTACTTTCCACGTGGGTGGTGCGGCGTCTAATATTGCGGTTGATGCGTCTGTAAAAGCCAAGTTTGCAGGTGAAATTGATTTTGAAAACCTACGTACCGTGAAAACTACGGATAACGATGGCAATCCTATGGAAATCGTTATTACGCGTTCATCGGAAGTGAAAGTGATTGAACCCAAATCGGGTAAAGTGCTTATTTCTAACCATATGCCTTATGGAGCAGTGCTGAAAGTGAAAAAAGGGGATATGGTAGAAAAAGGGCAAGTGCTTTGCGAATGGGACCCTTACAATGCAGTAATTATTTCGGAAGTGGCAGGTACCGTAGAGTACGAAGCTATTGAAGAAGGCATTACTTACAAAGAAGAAGCTGATGAGCAAACAGGTTTCCGTGAAAAGGTAATCATTGAAACCAAAGATAAAACCAAAAACCCTGCTTTGGTAATTAAGCCAAGCAAAGGCGAAGCGAAAACCTACAATATCCCCGTAGGAGCAAGACTTGCCGTAGAGGAAGGAAAAACAATCAAGGCGGGACAAGTGCTTGCCAAAATTCCAAGGGCTATTGGTAAAACACGTGATATTACAGGTGGTTTGCCTCGTGTTACGGAACTCTTTGAGGCTCGTAACCCTTCCAACCCTGCGATTGTAAGTGCTATTGATGGAGTAGTTACTTATGGGGCTGTAAAACGTGGTAACCGCGAGATTATCATTGAGTCCAAAGATGGGGTTATCAAGAAGTATATGGTGCCGCTCTCTAAGCATATTTTGGTACAAGATGGCGACTTTGTGCGTGCAGGTATGCCTCTTTCTGATGGTGCTATCACGCCTAACGATATTTTGGCTATCAAAGGTCCTACTGCTGTACAAGAATACTTGGTGAATGAAATTCAGGAGGTATATCGTTTGCAAGGGGTGAAAATCAATGACAAGCACATAGAGGTTATCGTAAGACAAATGATGCAAAAAGTTGAAGTTATTGACCCAGGCGATACCGATTTCTTACCCGGACAAGTAGTAGATAAATGGGCGTTCCGTGAGGAAAATGACCGAATTATGGAATTGAAAATCGTAGAAGACGCAGGTGCTTCTACCAAGTTCCGTCCTGGGCAACCTATTACGGCTCGCGAGTTGCGTGATGAAAACTCTGTACTTCGTCGCCAAGACAAAAAACTTGTGAAAGTACGCGACGCTCAGCCTGCTGTATCGCAACCTACACTACAAGGTATTACACAAGCCTCTTTGGATACCGATAGCTTCATCTCGGCGGCTTCGTTCCAAGAAACAACCAAAGTGCTTAGCGAAGCGGCTATCCGTGGTAAAAAAGATGATTTGCTCGGCTTGAAAGAAAATGTGATTGTGGGTCATCTGATTCCTGCGGGTACAGGCTTTAGAAAGTATCAGAAACTAATGGTTGGCTTGAAAGAAGAAATGGAAGAAACCAATAGCCGTAGAAAAACCAAAAAGGAAAAAGAAAAAGTGTTGAAATAGTTTTTTGAGTGCTTCATTTCATAAAGGCGAGTTTTGGCTCGCCTTTGTGTTTTACATCAAAGGAAAAAACTTTTTAATTTCTAATTTTGATATCCAATGATACAAATTGTCAGTTTTGTGTTTAGTCCTTTTGCTGAAAATACCTATGTTTTGTACGATAATACGCAAGAGGCTGTTATTATTGACCCCGGTTGCTACAACAATGCCGAAAGAAAAGCATTACAAGATTTTATTGCTGAAAAGAACTTAAAGATTGTCAAATTATTGAATACACACTGCCATTTAGACCACGTTTTTGGTAATGAGTTTGTCAAGCAGACTTACAATGTAAAGGCTTACGCTCACGAAAACGAGGATTTTAATTTAGGCATTTTGGAGGCTTCGGCTCGTATGTTTGGCATTGCTCGCATAGAAAGCACTCGCACAGATGTATATCTGAAAGAAAATGATGTAGTAGAATTTGGTAATTCAGTTTTGCAGGTGCTTTTCACACCCGGACATTCGCCTGGGCACGTAGTTTTTTACAATGCCGAGCAGGGATTTTGCATCAATGGAGATGTACTTTTTAGAAATAGCATTGGCAGAACAGATTTGCCCGGCGGTAACCATCAAACCCTAATAAACGCTATACGCAAGGTAATGTTTGCTTTGCCTGATGATACTACCATTTTCACAGGACACGGCGAGCCTACTACCATTGGTTTTGAAAAAAAGCATAATCCGTTTTTGTGAGGGTTATTTGATGAATTTGAACAAATCCAACTCTTTGAACTTTACTTTTTGTAAGGCTCTTGTCATAAAGCCTTCTATTTCGTAAGGGAAAAAGGAGGCTCGCCAAGAACCTGTATTCGTGATTACCACCCAAGCAAAGCCATCGCTACGGCGAGTAAGTGAAATATTGGTGCTGGCAAGGTTGCCTGTACGCCACCATTTTTCGGGTGTGATTTGCTTCCAACCCAAAGCCTTTTGTATTTGCAAGCTATCGGTAGTTTGGAGTGTCATTTCGGCAATGCTTTTAGCAGTTAAAAAGTCTTTGGGATTTTCCCAAGCATCAATGTAGCTCAAAAAGCGTAACATATCTACTGAACTGGCTATCCAGCCCCCAGCGGCTCCCAAACCCTGAATATAAGTACCTTCATAGGCTCTTGAAGCTGAATCGTGTGGGGCATAAATAGAAAGATTTTGAGGGGTATTTGTCGCAACATAGTACCTGACTTCGTGAGGAAAACGCTCTTTGTACCTACTTCTACCGATACGCATACGTCTGATTTGCATTTTAGCTAAAACAACTTCTCGCATAAAAGTTTCATAATCTTTTCCCGAAACCTCTTCAATGATTTTTCCAAGCAAAGCATAGCCAAAATTAGAGTAGTCGTAAAAAGAGCCGGGCGGGAAAACCTTTTTTTGCGATAGCATAAAACGCATTACGCTATCAAAGGGGGGCGGAGAAGGAGTTTTCATAATTTGAGCAATTTGTACAGGCACAAACATTGGGTCGGTACGGAGATAGTTCCACCAGCCTGCGGTATGAGTAAGCAAGTGCCTGATAGTGATGCCATACATAGTGGTATCGGCAATCCAAGTGTTGTAACGCTTCAAAATGCCGTTTTTCCCGAATACTTTGCTATCCAAGTTGAACTTGCCTTGCTCTACAAGGTGCATAATGCCTACGGTAGTGATGAGCTTGGAGGCACTTGCAATGCGAAAAAGATGGTGCGGCTTTACAGGAATTTTTCGTTCTTCATCTGCCCAACCAAAACCTTTGGCATACACGAGCTTGCCGTAGTAAGAAATGGCTATACTCATTCCCTTAATTTCCCACTGACGTATAAAATCCCAAGCCATACTATCCAGCAGAGCTGTTTCGGGGGAGGAAGAAAGTACTGCGAGGGTATCGTAATTGATTTCTTCGGTGTCATCAATATCACGGATAATTTTTACAGGTTTTTGAAGCGAAGGCTTTTCTTGATGAGAAGAGCAACTCACAAATACAAAAACTATCACCCAAGATAACAGATAAACCAAATTCTTCATATTTTTGCTTACTCAATTCTGCAAAAGTAATACAAGACAAGAAAATTACAAAAAATTTGGTTTTGGTTACTTTTTTCTAACATTTTGAAAATAATCAATTTTTAGCTTGATATATGGCTTTTAGTTTATCGGTAGTAATACCCAACTACAATGGAGTAAATCTACTTGCTCAAAATTTACCATACCTATACAAAGCACTTGAAAGTTCTTTTGTAACTGATTTTGAAATTATTGTAGCAGACGATGCTTCAAAAGATAATTCCATTGATTTTTTAGAAAAAAAATTCCCTGATATTATTATTGTTCAGAATAATAAAAATGTGGGCTTTGCTTCTAACATCAATTCAGGAATTTTCAAGGCAACAAAAGACCTCATTTTTGCAATGAATACTGATATTAGATTGGAAGAGGGATATTTTCTGCCTTTATTTCGTTATTTTGAATATTCTGATACTTTTGCTGTAATGGGGAAAGTCATTGCTTGGGAAAATGACGATTTGCAAGACTCTGCCAAATATCCTGATATGTCTTTTTGGAGTATTAAAGGAACTAAAAATTATTCCATTAAAGGTGAGAAAGTGGAAAAAATGTATTCTTTTTTTGCGTCGGGGGCTAATATGCTTGCTGACCGAAAAAAGCTAATAGAACTAGGTGGTTTTAATGAACTTTTTAGTCCTTACTATGGAGAAGACCTTGATTTAGGCATTACGGCTTGGCGAGCAGGATATAAGATTTATTTTGAACCTCAAGCTGTTTGTAGGCATTTGGCTTCCTCTACCATAAAGAAAGAACCTTCTGAAAAAGTTAAAATAATAACCAAACGAAATAAATTTATTTTACATTATTTGCATTTTGAAAAGTTTGACTTGTTAATTTATTGTACAAAACTAATTGCCTACTTTGTTTTGAAGTGTCTTGTTTTTGACAAATATTTTATTCGTGGGTTTGCCCTTTTTATCAGTTCTCTAAAAGAGATTAGAAAAGTTAAAAGATCTTTACAAAAACACAGGAAAAAAAGCATTAGAAATGTGGTAAAAGAAATTGAGAATAGCTTAAAGGAAAAGAAAATAGAAATATTTTAA
This sequence comes from uncultured Cytophagales bacterium, assembly GCA_964654605.1. Lineage (GTDB taxonomy): Bacteria > Bacteroidota > Bacteroidia > Cytophagales > Thermonemataceae > Raineya. The sequence goes on from CAZZLW010000069.1 coordinate 45,863, forward strand.
CACCGCCGAAAAAACTCTGCAAGTGTATAAAAACATTTTGAAAAACAAATATTAACTTTTATGCTAAAACGCTATTACAATCTCTTGAAAAATGTAAAGAATTGGCACAAGTATTTTGCCATAAAGAATAACCCTGACAAGTTTTTTCTCATAAAGGGAAGAGGGGGAGTAGATTTTTGGATTATAGAGGAGATTTTGCCGACATTCAAGGAGATTTATATGCAAGATATCTACCAAATAAAATTCTTGCGAAAGGAACTATCTACTCAAGAGCCAATTATTGTTGATATTGGTGCTAATGCAGGATACGCTGCTACTTTCTTTTTTCAGTTTTTTCCAAAAGCCCGCATTTTATCTTTTGAGCCTTTACCTACTAATTTTGAATTATTAAGTAAGAATCAACAAGAAAACGCCCATTTGCATTGGGAAATTATACCCAAAGCCGTAGGTGATTGTACTGGTAGTACACAAATTTTTTATTGTAAGAGTAAAGAAATTACCCCCGTTGCAAGCATCTTACAAAACTTTGATGCTCAAAACACGGATAATTTATCAGTTGAAATGATTTCTCTGCAAGACATATTTCAAGAATATGCTTTACCTCATATTGACTTGCTGAAAGTAGATTGCGAAGGGGCAGAGTATGATATTTTATATGCTACACCCAAGCAGATACTTGATAAAGTTCGCTGCATTGTGATGGAAACACATTTTTGCAATAAAGTAAATGCTAATCAAGATGCGATGAAGAACTTTTTGCAGAAACAAGGTTTTGAGGTTAAAACTCAAAAAGAGATGCTTTGGGCGTGGAATGCTTAGAATATGGAAAAGATATTTGAGAGAAATTCGTCATCTTGGTACGTGAAGCACCGTTCTTTTGAACTAAAATGGTTTTATTTTTTCTTAAATAGTTGTTTTATAGGTTTTAACATTTTGATTAAAGCTATTTGAGCTTTTTTGATAATCAGTTGCAGTTTTTCAAATGTTGAAATAAAAAAAGTACCTTTTTTTACGAAAATAGTATCGCTATCATCTTTATACCATTCTACATAGTTATTTTTCTTTGCCCAATCCATAATTTGTTTGATATTGGGATTGGTGTAATATTTGCCGTGTGTTTCTATTGAAAGAATGTTGGGCTGGCTAATCATATGTTTGATTACATACCATTCTGCCCCTTCAATATCAATGCTAACTAAATCAAAGTCGCCTCTATCTATTTCGCTGAACATAACACAATTCACAGTAATCTTAGAAGAATCCTCTTTTTTGCAATTATCATTCACAATAGCGGGGCTTTTTTCCAAAACACTTACAAAGGTAGAAGCCTCTCTTTTGCATAGCTCTATTGTTCCGTTGAAGTCAAAAATAGCAGTTTCAATAACTTTTACATTGGGATATTCTGAAAAAAAATATTCAATTTTACGAACATATTCGGGGTCTGCTTCAATGAGTGAAGTGGAAACCCCTTCTTTGATAAAGCTAATTACATTAGACTCTTCGGGTAGATACACCCCCACCTCACAAATATTTTTGGGTGAATAGCCTTTTTCTTTCAGTTTTCTGTATAAACGAATAGCTCCTTTATTCATAATTCAAATTATTAAATTCTGAAACTTGTTTATGTTTTCTTTTACATACTTTGGAAAAAGTATGTTTGTATTGAAAATATCTGTCTTCTGAAAGACTTCGTTTTCGTTAAATAATGATTTTCCCGAAGCAATCAGACTTTTTATTTTTTGCACGTCTTTATAAGAACCAATGTTAAATTCTGGGTGAGCTAAAGACTCAAGTTTTTTAATGATTCTTTCAATTCCTCCCATATAACTAAAATGCCAGCCTCCTTCACGTATAATTTTTACTTGAGGTTCTGATAAATCACGTTGTAAGCGTGTTTTTTCAATGGTTTTAGTAATTGTTCTGAGTTCTTTGAAAGAAAGCATCACACTTCCTTGCCACCAACCAAAGCCATTTTCGTTGATTTGGGCTTTGGCTTTTCCTTCGTAATCGTTTATTTTTTTGCAAATATTATTCAGGAAATAGCAGGCAAAATACTGCCGAAAAACTTTGATGCCTTCGGTGTAGGCATATTCTTTTACTTTTTCGGCTCGGGGTATTTCGTCTAAATCTGAAACAATGATAACATCATCATCTTTGCAGTTTTTTAGCCCTAATAAAATATGCTCTTTCTGGTGGTCATCGTAGTCCCAAGGGGTAGGTACTCTAAATTTTTTCCAAAAACTGGGATATTTATCTACAACAATATGAGTAATTTTATGTTCAAAAGCCTTGAAAAGATGTTTGTTTTCTTGGAAATACAAAGGTTTAGGTTGTTTTTGGAAAGTACGAGTAGCCTCTACAAGTACAAATTTATCAACTACTTCGTCAAGTTCATTTAAGCGAATTTCCAACAACTCCAACTCATTGAAAAAGGCAAAACAATCGTAAATCATACATCAAACAATTTTGGTTTCTATTGTCGGAGTAAGGTCTTCAATAATTTCTGCACTTCGGTAAAGTTTAGCATAAAGACTATGGGGAGTACTCAAAAGCTCTTGATGTGTGCCTCTTTCTACTATTTCGCCTTTATCCATTACTAAGATTTCATCAGCCTTTTGAATGGTGCTTAAACGATGAGCAATAACTAGGGCAGTACGCTCTTGCATAAGTTCGTTGAGAGCTTCTTGTACAATTTTTTCAGATTCATTATCCAAAGCCGAAGTAGCTTCGTCCAAAATTAGGATAGGCGGGTTTTTGAGTACAGCTCTGGCGATACTGATACGTTGGCGTTGCCCGCCTGAAAGTTGAGAACCTCTTTCACCGATGTTGGTATGGTAACCTTGTGGTAATTTTTCAATGAATTCGTGAGCGTGAGCAATTTTAGCCGCCTGTATCACTTCTTCCATTGTAGCTTCTTTTCCAAAGGCAATGTTATTGAAAACCGTGTCATTAAATAGTATTGCTTCTTGGCTTACTATACCCATTTGTTTGCGAAGTGAGTGCATAGTGATTTCTTTGATGTCGTAGCCATCAATTAAAATTCTGCCTTTTTGTACTTCATAAAAACGACAAAGCAAATCGGCGATAGTAGATTTCCCACTGCCCGAAGCTCCTACAAGAGCTATCATTTTTCCTTTGGTAATGGAAAAATTTATGTTTTTGAGTACCCACTGCTCATTCCTATAGGCAAAACTTACATTTTCAAACGTGATTCTTTCATTGAAAGTAGGTAAATCTTTCGCATTAGGTCTATCCTGAATTTCAGGTTTTATATCAATCAGTTCAAAAATTCTTTCAGCAGAAGCTACACCTCTTTGAATGTGGCTAAACATTGTGATAATTTCTTTGATAGGCTGTGTAACTTGCGATAATATTCCTAAAAAGCCAAAAAATTGGGACGCAGTAAGCGATTTATCGCCTTGCAAAATTAAATTTCCTCCATAAAGCACTACACCAATTACCAAAGCCACCCCCATAAACTCGGAAAAAGGTGAGGATAGCTCTCTTTTGTAGCCAATGCTTTTTACCAAGTAGGTATATTTTTCATTTTCTACTTTGAACTTTTGTTTTACAAATTTTTCGGCATTGAAAGCCTTGACAATCCGAATACCACTGAAAGTTTCGTCCATTATGCTCAAAACCGTGCCAATCGTTTCTTGTACTTGCTTGGATTGCTTGCGAAGTTTATTGACAAGCAAGGCAACAAAACCACCTGTAAGTGGAATGTAAATCAATACAAAAAGTGTGAGCGAAGGAGAAATGTAAAAAAGGGCAACAAAGTACAAAATCAGTAGGATAGGTTCTCGGAATAAGGCTTTGAAAGAGGTAGTTAGGATAAATTCCACTTCTGCTACATCGGAGGTCATACGCGAAAGGATATTACCTTTTCGCTGTTCGGTGAAGTAGCCTAAATGCAGTTCAAGGGTTTTCTCAAAAACTTCTTGACGAATCTTTCCAACCAAACGAGCTTTTAATTTTTCTAAAACTCTGATAGTTAGATACTTGAATAAATTTGCAAAAAATACCGAAGTAACCACAAACAAACACACTTTCCATAGCAAACTAACTGCTCCTTCTTCGTAATAAATTTTCGCTTGCCAATACTGAAAAGTTTGCACAAAATACTCAACAGAAAACTCAAATGCAGGAATTTGCCCGATAGCTTGGGGTTTGTTTTGGAAAAGTATTTCCAAAACAGGTATAATCATTGTAAAATTGATAAGCCCAAACAGCGATGCTAAAAGCGAGGTAACAAGAAATACAACAATAAACTTCTGTATTGAGCTAACGATTGTAAATATGCGTAAGTAGGTTTTCACGATACAAATTTATTCAGTAAAATGATGTTTATGATATTTGCTGGCATTTAATTTTTTCGTAGAATGGTTTGGTAGAAAATATACTATCAGCGATATTATTTAATTTTTGTGTGCAAATTTGGATAGCTTGCTCCGATTGGTCAATACCTATCCAATTTCTTTCTAATAGATGTGCTGATACAAGTGTTGTCCCCGAACCACAAAAACAATCTAATACATAGCTTTGAGGATTTGATGAGGTTTGAATAATTAAATTGAGCATATCAGCATTTTTTTCCGTAGGGTAAGTAGGGTATTGTGGGTCTTTGAAATCCCATATATCCTGAACTCTTTTGCCCTCTTGTTCATCTAAATATATTTTTTTTCGGGGGTTACCTTTTTCCGACCACTCAATTAGCCCTTGGCTATCCCATAGCTCCAAAGTAGCAACATCTGTACGCCAGTGTCTTCCTTTGGGAGGTAAAATTCCCTTGAAACTCAAAGCAGTTTTTCCATTCAGCGTTTCGCCAGGTGCGTGTAAGGGAATTGTTGTGTATCTTCTGCCGTTTTTGTCTATTTTAGGAAAAAGTTTTGTTTTATCCTCTTCGCTGTAAGGCAATTTAGGTTCATTCCAAATAGGATTAGCCCCTTTTGAATAAAACAAAACCATATCTTTGATATTTCCATAAGCTTTTCTTGCAAAATTTTTAGGATTACATTTGATACGTGCTATGTCGTTTCTAAAATTTTTTGCTCCAAAAATTTCGTCCATAATAATTTTCACATAGTGTCCGATTTTGTAATCTATATGTAAGTAAATAGAACCTTTTTCAGAAAGCAGATTTTTCAGCAGAAATAATCTTTCTCTCAAAAACTCCAAAAATTCGGTTCCTGTTAGCGTATCAGCGTAAGCGAGTTGTCCATTTTTTTCAAAACTAATGCTATTAGCTCTTTTTTCAGAAAAGATGAACTTATTATTGGTAGCAAAAGGAGGGTCTATGTATATTAAATCTATTTTACCTGCTAAATTTTGTTTTTCTATAAGATGCTTTAAGGCTATAGCACACTCACCCCAAATCAGTTTATTAGGGCTATTTATATCATTTTGTTTAATGAAGTTACTATCACTGATTTTTTGGTAGATTTCTTTTTCTGTTTTTTTGCCAAAATATTCTATAAACATTATCAAAGATTTTACGCAAAAATACGAATAAATATTCAAACTTGATACAAAAATTCCCTTAACAACAAGGCACTCATTATGTTTTCATTTTTGTATTTATTGCAAATACTTTGATAGAGCTTGTTTTCACCTTTGATATACACTACTCCATCAAGGATAGCAATGGTAATGACCTTATCAGAAGTTACTCCCAATATTCTAACAGCGTCTTCAAATTGAGCGTTTTGGTGTCCTCCAAAATCTGTCAGGAATTTAGCTTCGCCAATAATGTATTTTTTATTGAAACGAGCTACAAAATCAAGCCCTTTATAGTGTTCATAATTACAGATTTCTTTGACAAATAGTTTTAGTTCTTGGTCGCTCCCGTCTAAAATAGCATCTTTGTCTGAACTGATAAAAGATTCAAAAGGAATAGGCTCTATGCCCAATGATTTTTTGTTTAGCCATCTTCGGAAAAGCGGTCCGATTTGTCTATTAGTTTCTTTGGGTTCAGAGCATTTTTCAAAAATTTTATCAAGCCCCATTTCATATAATCTGCCACAAATACGATTGATAGTTTTAGGATTTCTTTCTATGGCAGAAGTATCTCTTTTCAGGAAAGCTACATAGCTATCTTTGATTGGGAATAAATCCAGCTTCAGAAGTTCTCTGATTAAACGAATATTATCTTGTTGATTGAATGCTATTTCTACATTTTGCCAAATATCTTGGCGTATTGTTCTAATTCCTTCGGGAATAGTAGGATACACCTGAAATAAATCATCAAGATAAGCCCTTTGATTAGCATACTCTATACTTAGTTCAAGCCAAGGACTCATTTGTAATTTTTATTACATCAATCCCAAAACCCAATTTGGGAAAAGTCCTAAAAGTACAGTCAGCAGGGTAGTAACCAAGAATACAACAATGTATGGGGTAGATACTTCAATTTTTACAACTCCCTCGCGGTTATGTGGTTCTTTCAGATACATTGCAATAATTACGCGGAAATAATAATATAAACCTACTGCCGACATCAGTGCCGCAAGTACCATAATTTCGTACAAACCTCTCTCATAAGCACTCACAAATACCCATAACTTGCCAAAGAAACCTGCTGTAAGAGGTATGCCTGCCAGCGAAAGCATAGCGATAGTCATTACCAATGCTAAAAAAGGATTGGTTTTAGCCAAGCCATTGAAACTTGTGTATTCCTCGTTGTGAGTTTTTTCAGAAACCAATAAAAGCACTCCAAAGGCAGAAACCGTAGCCAAAGAATAAGCCAAAGAATAAAAAATAATAGCCGATAAACTTCTCTCATTGAAAGCCGTAACGGCAAGGAGCAAATATCCTGCGTGAGAAACACTTGAAAAAGCCATCATTCGCTTAAAACTCTGCTGATTGGCGGCGGTAATATTGGCAATGAGCATTGTAAGCCCTGCCAAAATAACAAAGCTAATTTGCCAATAACTATACGTAGGCACAAAAGCTGATGAGAGTAGTTTGTAAATAGCCGCAAAACCTGCTGTTTTTACAATAGTAGCCATAAAAGCGGTAAAAAGTGTGGGCGAGCCTTCATACACATCGGCAGTCCAGAAATGGAAAGGAGCAATAGAAACCTTAAAAAACATTCCCACCAGCACTAGCATTAAACCCAAATAAAGCATCGGTGAAAGATTGGCATTGCTTTGTGTGTATTTTTGCAATTCGGCAAGTGAAAAACCACCCGAAGCTCCATAAAGCATTGCAACGCCAAACAGAAAAATGCCTGTGGCAAATGCTCCTTGCAAAAAATATTTCATTGCCGCTTCGTTGGAACGCAAATTACGCTTTTCCGAACCCGCCAGCACATACATTATGATAGAAACAATTTCAATTCCTACAAAGAGCATAAGTAGGTTTTCATAACTTACCATCATTATAGCACCCACCAAAGAAAAAAGCATAAGAGCATAATACTCTGCGGGTTGGGCTTCTTTGTTTTGAATATAATGCTGTGAGAGAGGAATAATCAGTGAGGCAGTAAGAAGCAAGATAAGTGAAAAAAGCACAGCACTTGGCGAGGTAGTCATCATTGCATTGTTGATGACTTTGCCCAAGTCCAAAGGGGTATTCCATTCGGTAAAGGTGGCTACAAAAGTAAGCACCGCAAACAAAACCGCCGCACCAAAAAGCACCTGACGATTTTTCAGAAAGCCTAAAAACAAATTCACTATGCCAAAAACTGAAAGTAAAATGATAGGTAGCATTGCTTTGGGGGTTTATTTTTAGGTAAAAATATTTTACTTGCCCAAAATAATAGAATTTTGGGCGAGTAGTCAAATTTTTTGTAAGAAATTTACGAAAGATTTGCTCTTGAGGCTTACTCTTTCTTGAATTTTAGGTAGGTGGAAAAGCCCAACGTGAAGTAATAAAAATCTCGGAAAGGTTTATCAAAACTCATTCCTGCGAGTACATCAAACTGATAACGGTTATCAAAGATATACATAGAACCCACATTCAAGCCGTGTGTGTGGTTATCGTTATTGATAGGAAACAAAGATGAGCCATAATATTCTACAAAACTATACACCCCTTGGCTTACTTTTCTGCCTACCCCCAAAGTATAAGCCCATAGCAGTTCGTTTTCGTTATTGAAATTACGATGAAGGTCTAAGCCAAGATTAGAAAAAGCGTAAAAATCTTGTGAAAAATTGTATTGCATTAGAAGTTTGGCATAGTGCCTTTGGGTAATATTTTCCAGAGAGTTGGGGATAGGAATACGGCTTACCCACATAGCACTCATTGAAAATTTAGTGTTTTCCAAATTATTGAGCCGATATTTTATGCCAAGGTGCATTGGTTGCCAAAAAGTGTTTCGGGCTTTTAGTTCGTTGTTTTCAAAAAAACGGCTAATTTCAACTTCCTGCCCCAAACGCAGTTCCAACTTATTGGTAAGCCCGTAACGTAAAAAAAGATTAGGCAAATGCGTATTAACTCTGAAAGGGGCGACTTGGTTGGTGCTTCTGAAATACCCGCTTTCTATGATGAATATGTTTTTGGGAGTGGTTGCCGCCGAAAAACTCACCGTAGGGCGGTCAGTGGCGATTTCATAATCTTCATTTTGAGCCCAAACACTATGAGCGAATACTACAATAGCAAAGATTGTCAGAAGTTTTTTCATACAATTTGGTTTTTTTTCAAAAGTAGCTTCAAGATTTCCAAAGCAATCAATAGACTTTATCAAAGTTGCCATTTTTTTTATGAAAATAGAACTAAATTTTACAAAAGGTTTTGAGGGGTTTTTGGGAAATTCAAGAAAAAATCTTACCTTTGGAAATAATTTGAAAAAAAGCAGTGTTTGTAGAACTTATTGTAGAGGCAAATCCTGAAGCCTTTGAAATTTTTATTGCAGAACTTGCCGATTTGGGCTACGACTCTTTTATGGAAGAGCAAGACACCCTGAAAGCGTACATCTTGGCTGAAAATTTTGATGAAGAGGCTATCAAGATGCTACAAATTGAATATGCGAAGGTTTATCCATTTCGCTATACTTTTTCAAAACTGGAAAAGATAAATTGGAATGAAACTTGGGAGAAAAACTATGAGCCTGTGGAAATAGCAGATAAGGTGCGTATCCGAGCCATTTTCCACGAGCCTAAATCCCAAGATTTTGAATACGAAATTATCATTACGCCTAAAATGTCTTTTGGTACAGGGCATCACGCTACTACCAGCCTAATGATAGAAAATCAGTTAGAAATCAATCATCAGGGGAAAGCCGTTTTGGACGCAGGTACAGGTACAGGTATTTTGGCAATAATGGCAAAATTTTTAGGAGCAAGCTACATAGAAGCCTTCGATACAGACGAATGGGCAGTAGAAAATAGCCGTGAAAATATTTTACTTAACGATTGTTCAGAAATAGTTGTTTATCAGGGTGATATTTCGGCAGTTGATACCCAAAAGCGTTTTGATATATTGCTGGCAAATATCAATAAAAACGTTTTGCTTGCCGATATACCTGCTTACAGCCAACTCCTGAAAATAGGTGGTTTTCTGCTTTTGAGTGGCTTTTACGAAGAAGATTTAGCAGATATTCAGCAAAAATGCAAGGAAAATAATCTGCAATTTGTCAAAGAAAAAAACAGAAATAAGTGGGTTTCGGCAGTATTTGAAAAGGTTTGAGGCGAAAATATTCAAATTTTGAGGTATAATTTGCAGCAGAGAAATAGGAAACAAGAAGCAGGAAACAAGATTTTAGAAAATAGATTTCAGATAAAAAATGAAAGTTAAAGCCCTTAAAGGCTTAAACTTCAAATAATGAACTTTTTGAACGTAAATAATTACAAATATTCAATGAACTAACTACGCTGATTTACCAAAATATTCTATGAAAAAGTTTTTATGTCTTTTTTGGGTGTTGATGTGGGTTTTGCCAAGTATTGCCCAACGCTTCTCAGCAAATCCTGATGAGTTTATTGCTCAATTAGATAAAGAACTTCGTTTGGCTCGTCAAGAAAAATTTGCAGAGCAGTTTCGTTCTACTTGGACAAGGGGGAGTTTTACGGCTTCACAGCAAGAAAAAATCATCAACTTAGTAAAAATAATCGTAAGCAAAGGGGGAGGCATAGGTACTCACGTAAAAACATTTCTTTCGGCATTAGAAAACGGACTTGATAATCAAACCGTGAGTAGCTCGCAGATAGATAACATACTTTCGGTTGCAGAAAAGTATTTTACTAAAACCAATTCGGGGCAGATTTTTAATTTTGCCAGCTCATTGCATAGCTTACTTACTTACAAAGCGTTGCATTTTTCTAAAATGCATCGTTTGTACGTAGATGGCGGTTTTGAGATAGTCTATGCCGATTCTGTACTTCGCAAACAACACGCTTGGTTTCAGGGTTGGCAAGAAGCTCAGCCCGAACCAGATTCTTTGGGTAATATTAAACCCTATCCGCACCCACTTGTAGCGGGTCCTGTGGTGCTTTTTCCTAAAACGAACCTCTATCTTGTTTCGCCATACGACTCGGTAAGTATCAATCAGACTAAATTAGCTTTTCTTTTTGAAAACAATCATATTGTAGGCGATGGGGGACGTTTCTCTTGGGAAAGTTTGTATAATAAAGGCAATGTAGATTCTGTGGCTTTGGGTAGTATTGCCCGTGCTCAAATTTATGCTGATTTTAGTCGTTACAGCCACCAAGTAAGCGACTTGCATTTTGATGCTGATAATGTTACTCTTACTTATCCTACCAAACTCAAAACGCCTGAAGTGGGTAGGTTTGAGTTTTTTAGCGAACAACGCAAGAAAAACCAGTCGATTCGCTACCCCAAGTTTGTTTCTTATGATGATAAAGCCGACCTAACTAATATTGGGGAAAATATGCAATACTTGGGTGGAATGAAATTGGAAGGCTTTAAGCTATATGGATACTCTCCTACAAGCCGCCCCGTTTGTAGGCTATTGGTGTATAAAGATGGGCAAGTTAAGTTTCACGCCAATTCCAAACAGTTTTACTTGGGTGAAGACCGAATTTATTCCAAAAGTGTTTCTTTTGGTTATTATGTAAGTGGCGAAGATTCGCTTACTCACAGTAACGTTTCTTTAAGCTATAACAAAGTAAAAATAGCTGGAGATAGTACGCCTGTGGGTGTTTTCAAACTTTACAAAGACAAAGTCAATGATGATATTCCCTTTATTGATGAATATCATAAAATGTACATTATCGCTGATTTGGCACTCTATAACCCCGTTAAAAATACCATAGATTTTTACATTACAGGAGCCAAAGATAAAGTTCCCGCTTTATTTGAATCTTTCAAATATTATGATGAAGATCGCTACGAAGAACTACGAGCCGAATATAGCTTTCACCCTTTGCGAATGGTAGATTATTATGCAAAAAAGTATGGGACAAATAACTCGCAAGGAGTTCGCGAGTTCAATATTGAGGGAGCTTTTGCAATGGAATCTGAAGAAAATTTGGATAAGAAAAAAGCCAAAAATAACTCTTTTACCAATATCAAATTAGATGTTATCAAGCGGGTACTTACAAGGCTGGCAAGGGAAGGCTATGTAGATTATGATGAATATACAGGTAGGGTGGCGGTTCTTAATAGAACAACCCATACCATTGATGCCTATGAGTACAAGCGAGCTATGGATTTTTTGGAAAAAAATCCTAAGAAAAAATTGCCGAAGTATATGGAGCCTTATGCTAATAAGGATTTTGACGATATGCTCATTCAGTCCATTTCGCCCCGTGATGCCAGCAAAGATAGCGTTTTGAAGGACACTACTAAATTTCATTTTACCAATGGTAGAATTTTATACAAAAAATTAGTGGGCAAAAATATTCTTATTACCAAGCGAGTTTTTCGACCTAAGCCTGATACTACTGCCAGCGAAAACCCCCAGTTCCCACAAGATACGCTTATTACGCTTACCGATACTTTCAGAATAGATAAGTTTGAGGAAGTCAAGAAAGTTGCTCTTACCGAAGAGTTGGAATTGAATAAACTTAATCCTGATAAATTTTTTCTTTGGGAATTAGAAGGGCTTTTTTCAATGTCGGAACGGAAAAAAGGTCCTGCTATGCCGAATGCCTCTGTATTGCCTGATGGTGGTGGTATGGTCATTAGAGGAGTGGATAAATTCGCTATCAGCAAAAAACTAAATGTGTATTTTATACCCAAAAATAAGGAAGTAAAAATCTATGGAGCAAGTAACTTTTTTATGGAAGAAGGAGAGGTTACGGTAGGAAATTTCAAGTTTATTGGAAAAAATTTTATGCTTCCTTATGATGAGTTCAAACTTACAATGGAAACCTTGGATAGTGTGGTTTTCATTGTGCCAGATCCCAAAAACCCTGATATAAAACACGAACTCGGAGGAGAAATTAAATTCAATGCAGGAGATTTGCTTATTTCGCACCCTAATAATATTTCGGGGCTAAAAAAAGGACAAATTCCCGGCGGGAAGAAAGGCGAAGTATATGAAGCCTATCCCAAACTAAAAATTGCCACAGGAGGAAAAATTTATTTTGATGCTTTCTATCGTCAAAAGTATGCTTATCACAAGCATCAAGCCTATTTTGAAATTCCGAATGTGGAGCTAGATAGCCTTACTACCAAAATGCCCAAATTTGAAGGTACTTTCCACTCTAATATGTTTCCACCTATCAAAGAAGTGCTTGTACCTATCTACGACCCCAAATATACAGGGGTAGAATCTCGTTACGCTTTGGGATTTGTGCATAAACTCAAAAAACCTCTTAAACTTTATCATACCCAGGCTGAACTTACCGCTGACTCTATCGTAATGTATAAAACGGGACTCGTTGCCACAGGTAAGAAACTGGAAATTAAAAATCATAGCTACAGCGTAAAAGCTCCTTACTTTTTATTTACACCCGATTCGGTTGTTACAGCAAAAGCAAATATTGCAGTAAAGCAACAAAAGGTAAAAAATACTTTCTATCCCGAGGCAGTGGGCGAAGATATGAAACTCACTTGGTACACTTCTCGCTTTGCAGGGAAAGATACTTTGAAAATAGATAGTCTTACACTTCGTACCGCTCCCGATAAGTTGGCACGTATTTTTGATGAGAAAAATCCCGCCAGTTTGAAAGGAACATTAGCTCTTACTCCCGAAACACTATGGGCTATTGGAGAATTTAGACGTAAAGATTTCTTTATGCTTGCTCCCAAAGGGGCTTCTATTTCGCCTCAAAGGATTTACACTTTGCAAAATCCTGAAAATATCGTAGATTTCAAGGTTTATTCTACCGAAATAGACCCTTTTGCCAAAGAGCAAAACGATATTTACAAACCTATTATTGATGCCAATGCGGTATTTGTGGATTTTGATTTGAAAAATAACATCTGTAAAATTAGCAATAACCCCACTATAGCCCAACAAGACCCCAATTACGAATTTATCGGCTTCCCTTATGCTCAATTCAAAACTTCTATCCGTGAGGTTACTTGGAATGTAGGTAAAAAAGAGGTAACTATGGTAGGAGATGAAAATACTACTTTCCGTTCCACTCACTACGAAGAAGAGGAAAACGCACCCAACAAAGACCTTTTGCTCAAAGCCTCTAAGGGTAAATACGATATGAAAGACCTTAACAATCCTGTGTTAGACCTTGAAGGGGTGTCTTATATTTCCTCTGCCGATGCTCGTATCATTCCCGATAAAAATAAAGTAACTATTTCAAAAGGGGCTTCTATTCAGGAGCTAAAAAATGCAACAGTTATTTTAGATACGATTAGCTTTCATCATACACTCATCAATGGAAATATTAAAATCAATCATAGAGAAGATTTTGAGGGTGATGCGACTTACCGCTACGTAAATGCCGCCAAAGATACTTTCAAGCTCAAATTTGATAGATTTGAACTGGTAGGTAGCGAACAAATCTCTGAAGCAGGTAAAACCAAAGTTAAGCGTAAAAGGAAAAAAGGAGAGAGCGAAGATACTTTACAAATTCCCAAACGCTATACCCAGTCGCGTGGCGAAGTACGTGAAGAAGACAACTTTTTTATCAAACCACGTATTAAATTCAAAGGTACGGCAGAAATGCTTGCCTACAAAAAAGATTTAATTTTAGATGGCTTCATTCAAATTCAGTTGCAAAGCAAGAAATATGGCAACTACTGGATACCCTACCAACGCGATGCGGGTGATGTGTATGTAGAATTGGACGAAAAAACCTCTTCTGAAGCTGACTTAATTACTACGGGCTTGCACTACACCTATGAAGAAAATGGAAAGCTCTATACTACTTTTCTTTCAGGCAAGAAGGGAGATAATGATAGCGATATGTATCTTGCCAAAGGTGTTTTTACTTATACCCCCGAACTCAATGAATTCAAAATCACTGATAAAGCTCGCTTGGAAAAAGAAAGCTATGAGGGTACGTTGCTTACACTTGATGACGAAAAAGGCATCTTGGATATGCAGGGTAAGTTTAAGCTCGTTGATGAAAAACTACAAAAATTTGTGCTTTCGGCGGGTTCGGCAAAGGTAAATCTCAAAAAAGATGAGTACGAATTTACACAAATGTTTGCTTTTGACCTTTCCAAAGCCAAATCACCGCTTTCGGGAGTTGCCGATTTGTTCAAGTATGCCAAAATGGACGGCTCTGCTGGCGACCAAGCCTATAGTTCTGATGATGCCTCTCTGATGAGTCGCCTTGCTGAAATTGTTGGAAACGATAAAGCCAAAAAATATGAAAATCAGGCAAGAACTAAATATCACCCACTTTTGCAAGCTGATAAGAAAGTCTTGGGTAAAGGTTTGGTGCTTTCGCAAGTAAATCTGAAATGGTCGGATACCACAAATAGCTTTTATAGTGTTGGCAAAATTGGCTTGGCAAATATTTTGGATAAAGACGTCAATGCTATGGTAGATGGCTTTATGGAAATTCAGAAGTTAGAGGACGGCGATATTATCAACCTTTATTTAGAACTTACTCCCGAGCAATGGATTTTCCTTTCACTTACTCAAAATACGCTTTCTGGCGATTGCTCTATACCCAAAGTGAATAGTGCTTTTGAGCGGGGCAAAAAAGCGAAATCTGATAAAGAATTAGGTTATGAACTTGCTGATGATATAGCCTTAGAAACATTCAAAAGACGCTTTAAGCAATATTATTTGGACAAAAAATTTGGTGCTGTTCCTGATGTAGAGCGTAAGCAAAAAGAAGAGGTAGAGGAAGAAACAGACAAAAAGTCTAAGAAAAAATCTAAAAAGAAAAAGCAAGAAGTAGAAGAAGAAAATGAGGAAAATACTGAACCTCCAAAAGAGGAAAAACCCAAAAAAGAGAAAAAATCTAAAAAGAAAAAGCAACAAAACGAGGACGAGGAAGAAATCACTGATGAACCCATAGAAAAAACAGAAACTAAACCTGAACCTAAAAAAGAGGAGAAAAAGGACAATAAAGACGAGAAAAAAGACGAAAAGAAAGAGGAGAAAAAGGACGAGAAAAAAGACAAAGATAAGCCCAAAGACGAAAAGAAACCTAAAGACGAAAAGCCCAAAGAAGAGAAACCTAAAAAAGAGAAAAAAGGCAAAAAGAAAAAAGGAGAAGAGGAGGAGGAAGAAGAGCCTACCGATGAAGATCCCAAAGATGAAAAGAAAAAAGATAAAAAGAAAGACGATAAAGACGGATTTTAGCAAATGGTGCGGTGCTATGAAAAGCACCGCATTTTTTAGCTTCGGGGGTGATATTGCAGAATGGTTTGACGAAGGTAGTCTTTATCCAAATGCGTATAAATTTCGGTGGTAGTGATGGATTCGTGTCCGAGAATTTCTTGAATGGTTCGCAAATCGGCACCACCTTCCAAGAGATGAGTAGCACAACTATGCCGAAACGTATGCGGACTGATATTTTTTTTCAGACCAATTTTTTGAGCCAGTTCCTTGATAACCATAAACACATATACGCGTGTGAGTTTTTTACCCCTTCTATTGAGAAAAACGTAATTTTCGTGTCCTTTGGCAATATTCAGGTGTCTGCGGATATGTTCTACATAAATTTGCGTATATTTCATAGCTTCACTGCCAATGGGAACAAAACGCTCTTTATTACCTTTGCCTACTACTTTAATAAATTCTATATCAAAATACAAGTTAGAAATTTTAAGGTCTATGAGTTCGCTTACTCGCAAGCCGCAACTATACAAAACCTCTAACATAGCACGATTGCGAGTACCTTCGGGTGTGGAGTGGTCAATGGCTTCTAAAAGGGCTTCAATTTCGTGATATTCCAGCGTATCGGGTAATTTTCGTCTGAGTTTGGGGGCTTCTATCAGGTAGGCGGGGTCTGTGGAAATAGCCTCTTCGGCAAAAAGAAATTTGTAAAAAGCCTTGATACCCGAAAGAATACGTGCTTGCGAAGTTTCGGCTATTCCTAATTCATTAAGATACAAAATAAATGTCTGAATTTGTTGCGTGCTGATTTTTTCAGGATTTTGCCAGTCTTTTCCCAAGGCAAAGTCTTGGAACTTACTTATATCTCGCAGATAGGCTTCAATGGAATTTTCTGAAAAGCCACGCTCCAATTTCAAATAACTTCTGAACTGCTCAATGTATATTTTCCATTGCATAAGCTACTTTTTGCAATAATACAAAATCCTGAACATTGAAATAAATTTTTGCAAAAAATTTGCAAAGCAATTTTTTTCTTGCTACATTTGCAACCTCAATTCGGGGCATTAGCTCAGCTGGCTAGAGCGCTACAATGGCATTGTAGAGGTCATCGGTTCGACTCCGATATGCTCCACAGAAATAAATGCCTGATAAGTTATTTGCTATCAGGCATTTTGTTTTTTCTAAAATTGTTGTAGAAAGTTAAGATGAGTAGTAGTTGTACTCAAAGAGCATTTGGCTCATAAAACACTATTCCTACGTTGTCAATGTGTTTGAGCAGGTCAGGATTTTTTATTTGCTTGTATAAAGAAATATCTATTTTGTAGGGTAAAAGCAAATCGTCCAATTCATTTTCTATGGTTTGAAGAATATGGAAAGAAAGTTTATCGCCTAACAGGGTGAGGTCTATATCGGAGCCCAAACGATAGTTCCCTTTTGCCCTTGAACCATAGAGAATAGCTTTTTCTACTTCTCGATGTTTGGCAAGCACTTGTTGAATGGCAAGAATGGTTTCTGTTTTTAGTCCGTAGTTCATTGTGCTTCTTTTTTGTGCATAGCTGATATTTCCTCCATACGTTTTTTGAACTGTAAAAATTCGGGATAGTACTGCTGGACTATTCTAAAAAATATCTCCTCAGCAGTATCCTCGTTGTAAGTGTGTGAAGTTTTATTTCGGCTGATAATCATATCCATCCAAACTTCACCATTGATAATAAGCCCTGCGGCAAAAGCTTCTCGGGTGGCATCTTTTGAGCCAAAAATATTAGTATTTCCTGCCTCTTTGAAAAAATCTTTCATCACATTCCACGCTAACTCGTGTGTATATTCAAAGCGTTGGATAAGCCCTTCCTTTATGATGTTTTCTAGAAAATCATCATCTTTAATTTTTTGATTATCAGTTTTTAGATACTCCTCTGCTTTTAGTACTGCTTCTTGCAGTTTATGAAACGCTTTCACAAAGTTATTAAATCTTTGTTGCCAGCGTTTGTCGTTGGTATTCATAGTTTTTTAGATTTTTGCGATATTGTAAGTGTAAAAAGTGTTTATTCAAAAATATTTTGCAAGCCAATTTTTAAATTATTTTGTGAAAACAGAATTTTTAAGGGGTAACTAATTACAAAACAATCAGCCTTTTGCAATAATAGTTTTTTTTAGCGACTTTTCATAGAAAAGAGCAATTTATTAGGGGAAAAAACTTGGCTTTTTATTCTTAAAATCAGTTAAATACAATTTGATACTTTTTTGTTTGCAACTCTGCAAAAATTATCTTATTTTTAAGCAAACTTTAATTGAAGTAAGATGCGTTTAGGTGCTTTTGTGTGGGTTTTCTGCTTACCTTTATATCTTTTTGCTCAAACTAACGTGCAAGCAGATTTGAGCCAAATCTTTACGCGTTACAAGCTAATGGGTATGTCGGTGGTAGGAATTTGCAATGGAAAAGTATCTTTCAGTCATTATCAGGGTTTAGCCGATTTTCAGCGAAATATTCCCATAGATAGCAACACCAAATATCGTATAGCCTCTATTTCTAAGGCTATTACGGCAATGGCTTTGATGAAACTTTGGGAGCAAGGACTTTTTCAACTTGATGATGATGTGAATAACTATCTTAACTTTTCCTTACGAAACCCCAATTTTCCAAGCAAAGCCATAACCTTCCGAATGTTGCTTTCGCATACGGCTTCGCTCAACGATGGTTCGGGCTATGAAAGTTTTTTAAGCGATACCTACAACAATGCAACCCCGCCCAATCTTTCCCAACTTCTTACGACTTCGGGTTCATACTATACGGCTAATATGTTCTTGAACCGCGAGCCGGGCACTTATTTTTCGTATGCCAACGTAACCTATGGAGTTATCGGTACGCTTATTGAGCGAATTTCGGGCAAGCGTTTTGATGTTTTTTGTAAAGAAAATATTTTTCAGCCACTTGGTTTAGATGCTTCTTTCAATATTCAAGACCTGAGCAATATCAATCAAGTGGCGGTACTATATCGGAAAACTGGTACGAATTGGGTGCCACAGCTGGATAACTACAATGGCGTAATGCCTCCTCCACGCGATTTGAGTGCTTATACCATTGGCAACAATGGCTTTATATTTGCCCCACAAGGCGGATTGCGTATTTCTGCCAAAGATTTGGGGGTTTTGGCTCTGCTGATGATAAATAAAGGCATTTACAACAACATTCGTATTCTGAACAATTCTACCATAAACACAATGTTAGAGCCTCAATGGACTTACAACGGCACCAACGGGAATAATTATTATTGCCTTTTTAATGAATGGACTTTGGGGCTTCATAGCATAACTAATCGCTCTCGCTGTGATGTAGTGCTTGGAAAAAAAATGGTAGGGCACGCAGGCGAAGCATACGGCTTGATTAGTGATTGGTATTTCAGTGTTCCAACCAAAGAAGCGGTCATTTTTGTAACCAATGGCTCGGAAACTGCCTATGCCACTACTTCGCAATCGGCTTTTTATGCCGTAGAAAATGATATTTTTCAGGCTGTAAAAAAAGAGTTAGATAGAGCTTGTGGGAGTAATGCCAGCAATCCGCCGCCAGTAACGGCTTTGGAAAGTAATGAGTATTTTCAGGTGATGCCCAATCCTGCTCGTGAAAGTTTAGAAATACGATTCTTGCAGAGTGAAAATGCTCAAATTCGTCTTTTCAACTCACAGGGAAAGCTCATTGTAGAAGGGGATTCCAAAGGAAAAGCACAATTCAGCATCATAACGCAAAATTTACCCAAAGGGGTTTATTTCTTACACATTCGCACTTCTTATCTTTCAAAGCATATCAAAGTAGTTTTGGAGTAAGCATTTTTTCTTTGTAATTTTACGCCTGCTACTTTACCTTCAACCCTTTACCTTGAACTCTATGTGGCTGAGCTTTCTGCTTTTCATTCCACTGATAGCCTTTTTGGTAGTTGTGCTTTTGCCCAAAAAATTTGAAAACTATTCCAAAACAATTACAATAACAGCTAATTCTTTGCTTTTGGTTGTGGCGGGGTATATTTACTTTTTTTTGCCCAAAAACTACACCGAGCCGCTTTGGTTTTCAGAAAAACACGAGTGGATACAATTGGATTGGGGTAGTTGGAAACTCAAAATAGATTATTTCCTTGGGCTTGATGGCTTCAATGCCAGCATTATTTTACTTGCCGCCATAGTGCTTTGGATTGGGGCTTGGGCTTCTTGGAATATTCATCAGAAAATAAAGGGCTATTTTGCTTTGTATTTGCTTTTGGCTACTTCTGTAATGGGTACATTCCTTGCTTTGGATTTTTTCTTGTTTTTTGTGTTTTTTGAATTTATGCTCTTGCCTATGTATTTCCTAATAGGCATCTGGGGCGGCGAAAGACGTGAATATGCTTCCATTAAGTTTTTTCTTTACACTTTGTTGGGGTCTATATTCATATTGGTTGCAATGATAGCTCTTTACCTTTCTGTAAATGAAGGCGATACACATAGTTTCAATTTGCTTGCAATGGCAAAAAAAGAAAATTTTGAGGTGGATAGCTATTTATCAGTGCAAAATAAAGACCTGCTTTGGGGGCAATCTTATCGGTTTTGGGTGTTTTGGCTTTTAGTGATGGGTTTTTTGATAAAACTGCCTGCTGTGCCTTTTCATACGTGGCTACCTGATGCACACGTAGAAGCTCCTACGCCTATTTCGGTAGTGCTGGCAGGAATTTTACTGAAAATTGGTGGCTATGGTATTTTGCGAATAGCATATCCTATTTTTCCTGAAATTGCCGTAGAAAGTTCGCTGGCTATGGGCTTTTTGGGAATGATAGCCATTTTGTACGGGGCATTGAACGCCTTGGCACAACAAGACCTCAAAAAAATGGTTGCTTATTCTTCGGTTTCGCATATGGGTTTTGTACTGATTGGAATAGCTTCTCTTACACCCGAGGGTTTGAATGGAGCAGTTTTTCAGATGTTTAGCCACGGATTGCTTTCGGCTTTGCTTTTTGTGATAGTAGGTATTTTATATGATAAAGCCCATAGCCGCCAGATTGATGATTTTAGCGGACTTTTCAAGCTGATGCCTTCGTATAGTGTTCTTGTTACGCTTGCTTTTTTTGCCTCTTTGGGTTTGCCTTTGTTTTCGGGCTTTATCGGAGAGCTTTTTACACTTATGGGGGGCTTTCAGTCGGAGTTTTTGCCTACCTATGTTCCGCTCTTGGGGGCATTGGGCGTAGTATTGGGAGCAGGATATTTTCTTTGGACACTCCAAAGAATGTTTTTGGGCAAAACTTGGCTGAAAAATCCCTCACTCTCTTTGACAGATATTTCTTGGAAAGAAAAAATTGTATTAGCTTGCATAGTGCTTTTGAGCTTGATTTTGGGAATTTTCCCTCAGATTATTTTTCAAAGTACAGAAACAACGATTGCGACACTCTTGCAAAAGTTTTTACAATGAAACAGCCATTTATGACAAAATTTGACGACACTATCAAGGCTCAAATTTTAGATTTAGAGGGCTTTTATTCGCCTGATGACTTGCTTGTATTTCTACAAGAAAAATTTTTTTCTGCTTCCAAATGGCTTATTCGTACCGATAAGGCAAAGTTTGTGAGCAATTCGCTTTTGGAATGGATTTTCTCCAATTCACAAAATCAGCAAAAAACAGCTTTGGTGCTTTCCAAAGAACTTTTTAGCAAAGAAAAACTCCAATACTATAATTCCCAAAAACCGCAGTCAGTACGTTTTTTCAACAATCTTTTGGAAGCGAGGGCTTGGATTTTTAATGATTAAATGCTGAAAATAATGAACTACATACTTTTTGATAGCCACGAAGACCACGCCAATCTTTTACCGCTTACTTTCATAAGACCTATCAGCGAAATTCGGATAGGGATTCTGACCATTCGGGAAAAATGGGAAAAGTACCTTGCAGAAACTTGCTCTTACCAAACAGAAAACTATCTTTCGGAAAAATACCCTACACAATTTTCTAATGAAAATATTTTTATCAATGCTTCTGTGCTTCCCAATAAGGTTTTAGCCGAAAAAATTAAAACACTTGCCAGCAAAGAGGCTCTGTATGCAGAAAATACCTTGATAGCCTACCGCAACGAAGCGACTAACAAGATTTTTTGGAATGAGCCTATTCGCAAAATTTCCTACCCTTTTGATATTTTTGCCTTCAATGGGGCAGAAATTCAGTCAGATTTTCATTTGGTTACGGCAGGTAGAAAAAGCAAACCTATTGAAGATAAGCACGTAATTACCTACAAACCTGAAAATATATTTGTAGAAGAGGGAGCAGATTTGAAGGCTTGTGTGCTAAACGCCGAAAAGGGTGTGATTTATATTGGCAAAAATGCACAGGTGCAAGAAATGAGTGTTATTCAAGGCAATTTTGCTTTGTGCGAGGGAGCGGTTATCAATCTTGGTGGAAAAATGCGTGGTGATACGACTATTGGTAATTATTGCAAAGTAGGGGGGGAAATCAGCAATTCGGTGCTTTTTGGCTATTCCAACAAAGCCCACGATGGTTTTTTGGGCAATTCTGTCATTGCTGAATGGTGCAACTTGGGAGCAGATACCAATACTTCCAATTTGAAAAACAATTACAGCAATGTCAAAATCTGGAATTTCCCCAAAAATGATTTTATAGACACCCAAAAGCAATTTTGCGGATTGATAATGGGGGATTATTGTAAAGCTGGTATCAATACAATGTTTAATACAGGAACCGTAGCGGGGATATCTTGCAATATTTTCGGGGGCGATTTTCCACCAAAGTTTATTCCCTCTTTTTCTTGGGGCGGAGCCAAAGGCTTTGAGCAGTATGAACTATCCAAAGCCTTTGAAGCGATTGAAAGAATGATGGCAAGACGCAATAAGTACCTGTCGGAACAAGAAAAAGCGATTATCCAACATTGTTACAAGCAAAGCGGGTTTTAGCTCTGCAAAACCTCTTCCGCTTTTTTGTAATTTTTTACTTTTTTCTAATAAATAATAAGCCTAACGATAAAGTAGTTCTCTGTACTACCAGATTCTTCCGATAGTCTTATGATATATAGTCCTTTGGGTAAATATCTAATAGAATTTGTTGGTAGTTTATTGGATACCAAAAGATTACCATTTGTATCAAATATTTGATAGTTTTTATTCTTCAAAAAATCATTAGAATAAAAATCGTTTTGTTGAATAAAAAAAGTTTTTATTGCAGTAGAGTTGTCGTTAACGTTATTTAATTTTTGAATATTAGAGTAGGTATAAGAGTTATTGTATTTGATAGCCTTAATTCTGTAATAATGAATTTTATCAAGGGGCTTTTTCTCAATAAACGAGTATTTATTTTTAGACTGTTCAAATGGAACTTTAGAGATGTACCCCCAATTGATTAAATCATAAGATTTTTCTACCTCAAAGTACTTGATAGATGTAAAGTTTACACTCCAATCTATAGAAATATTAGAGTTTTGCCAATTTTTTAGTGTCATATTTATATTTTCAGCGTTTAGCGGTATTAGTCCTGGACATACTGGAATAGGAGGAGTATCGCAAACCATACAAGGACAACCTGGTGTGCTTCCTAGCTGAAAGTGGATTGAGCATTGAGAAGTAGTTATAGGGAAAATAACTCTGATGTAGTATATTTGTCCTGGTGTAGGATTAAATGTAATTACATCAACAGAACTATTCTCTCCAGTAAAAGGGCATAATTCAAAGCCAGGGTGACAAGCTGCCGGCAACGTTCCTCCAGTCAAAGTATTACAATCAGTACCTTGGTATATAAAAGCAGTAGGCTTATCCATAGAAAATGTTCCATTGTAGGTTACTACAATTCCTGCTATACTAACTGATGATGTAGCAACAAACTTTATCCAACCCTCTCCTCCTACGCTAGTAGGTACGAAAGGAACTGGATAAGGAGATGAGCCAATTGGGAAACTCATAACAGGGATTACACAATCACAACCAGACAAAACATAGGGGGGAGTGCTATCAAGCAAGCAAGGATCAGCGGCATTAACTTGTGCAAAAGTAAAGTTGGGGGCTGCAAAAAGCAGCCATAGAAAGTTTGAAATAAAACTTTTTGTATTCATAAATATAATTTTTAGTTTAAGATCAACAAATATAATTTTCAGCTAGCTCTGCAAAACCTCTTCCGCTTTTTTGTAAATTTTCCGCTTTTTGTAGTTGTACCAAAAATGAGGAGCGGTTTTTTTCATCAGCGTGTCAATATAACGCATTCCAAACAAATTCCAAGCTCCTTTTATTTTTACTTTTAGCGAAGGGTGCAAAGCCCGCAAGCTCAATGCAAAGCCACTTTCCAAATACTCCATATGATGCCAATAGCCCGAAGGCATAAAAAGCGTATCGCCGTGTTCTAAAACTATTTCATAGCCTTGGGCAAATTTGGTAGCAGGAAAATCGTTGTAATTGAATTTTTCGTAATAATTTGTAAAATCTGCAAGGCTCAATACTTCCCAAGGTTTGCGATAGAGCTTGTGTTGCTCATTGAACGGAAAAAGTAGAACACGTTTTCTACCAACAAATTGCGTATGTAAAATATGCGAAAGGTCTATATCAAAGTGCATATGCGTAATGGAGCCGCCACCCCCTACAAAAAGCATCGGATAGCCCTTTACAAAGCCTTTCATCAAATGCTCAGGAAAAGTGAAATCTTGGGTAAGTTCGGGGCAATGCTCCAAAATATTAAACAAAAAAATACGTAAAGCCAAATTACCTTTTTTTACCTCACGCAAATAATCACCAAAAAGCATATAATCATCAGCCTTATTGACAGGCGTGTAGGCATCGCTTTTTACATTATTATACACACCAACCTGATGATGTCCTGCTTTTTCAATGAAATAATCCCAGTTCCACTTTTGCAAAGCCGCCCAATCTGCCGATAGTTTTTTGATAACCAAAGGCTTTTCAGGGAAGTAATACTTTTCCTTGAACTCTTGGGGGCTTATATTTTCAACAACATCAACCTGTTGTAGCTTCATATCTTGTATGTTTTTAGTGTAAAGGGAATGTTAATAAATCTGCACAAAATTAGTAATTTTTCTTTACAATGCAATATCTGCACCAAGCACTAATTTACATACGAAAAATTAACATCTCCGCCACTTTGCTGAGATTTTGGAACTATGGGAGTATCGGAATCGTAATCGCTTTTATCAGCAGGAATAGCCCAAAAGGTTTCCGTAGGCGTAACCAAAGCGTAACGATAATCATCTTTTTCAAAGTTGGCAATGCCCGGACGTCTTACGTTGGGTATTACCTGCACCGAGTATATTTCCTCAACACTGGTCTCATATTTGATATAACCCACAATGCTACCGTGAGGCAGATACATTATGGCTACTCCCGAAAATACAGATTCTTTGGAAATAGGTAAGTTTTGGAAAGTTTTGCTGGAAGTACGCAATTTAGAAAGTCCAATAAAGGCATAATCTTCGTAAATACCCATACCTCTCACAAAACCGGGAAATTTGTAAATCACTTGTTTTTCACCATTTTTAGGATTAACTTCAATGAGTTCACCTGTTCCCGACTGCAAAATAAGCACTTTATCTTTGTAAATTTTGGGAGTATGGGGCATACTAAGCCCTGTGGTAATGATTTCGTTGGTATCTACGTCCATCAGAATACCACCATTTACTTTATATTCACGCCACTTCATAGGTTCGTTGGTGGCGGCAAGAGCCGTTACATATTTAGGCTTGCCGTTTTGCATAGCCATTCCGTTGAGGTGGCAACGGTCGCCGGGTTCAAGAGCTGTAATAAAATGAGGCTTCCATTTAGGCTCAAAGCTATATTTATCATTGATAAGGGCAAGACAAGAAAATTGCGTGTTGACCGCCCAAAGTCCTTCATCGCCCCACTCCAAATCGTGCAAATCCAAAAAACCTGTGTAATAGGTGGCTCGGGGTACGTAGAGCGTTTCGTAAGTGTTGGGTTTGGCAGGGTAGCGAGGAGCAAGGCTTCTATCGTGAGAAAATACCACTACTGTATCAGCCGTTGCAATAGCGAGGTAGTTATCTTTGAGAGCAATCCCCATCGCTTTTTTGAAATTGCGAGGCAGTTGCACCAAACGTTCCGAATCGGTTGCACTCAAAAACACCAATTTGCCTGCTTGGTAGGTGCTTAATACAATGGTTGCATTGAGTTGCCACAAAAATTCAGGGATATTGGGCGAATATGTACAAGTAAAAGGAGGGTGTGGTTTAGTTGTCATTCTTACAAATTTTGGGGTTTAGTATGTAAATTTCTCAAATTCTTTAACTTTTGAACATCAAACGCCTATTTGACTTTCAAACTTTATTTATTAGTCAACGTGAGTTATAAGTACAAAGTGTTTGAAATACAATTTGTTAAAAAATTTAGTTTTTTTGTTATACTTTGTTTTTTGACCTCACCCCCAGCCCCTCTCCAAAAAGAGAGGGGAGCTATACACCTGAAAATCAAAATTTTAGGTGCAATTATCTCCCTTCCTTTTCAAGGAGGGGAACAAGGGGTGGTTTAAGTTATTAAAAATAAAAACTTGATAATCAAATTTTTAATCTTGCAACTCACGTTAGTCAAAATGTTTTTTCACAAAGCCATCAAAACCAGCCTTTCGGATAGCATCTAATTGCTTTTTTCCTGTTTCTTCATCGGTAAAAGCACCTACGAGTACCCTGTAAATGCGTTTTTCACTCCAACCGACTTGAATGTAAGTTTCTTGGATACCTGCTTTGTGAAGGTCTTTGCAAAGGTCTTTGGCGTTTTCCAAATCGCCATAAGAGCCGACTTGTATGCCCATACCTTTCGGATTTTTCTTTGTTCCCCAAAGGCTGTAAGTATTTCCTGTAAGGAAAGTAGTATCGGCGGCGGGGGTGGGGTTTAGGTTAGGCGTAGGTTTAGGAGTATTTTGGGCAATACTTGTAGTATCTTTCTTGGGTTCTTTGGGAGTTTCGGGTTCAAAGAGTTTGCCATTTTCGCCTACTACTTCAATACGTACTTGGGCGGTGCCTGTTTTGAGCATACCAATTTCTTGGGCGGCGGCTTGCGAAACATCAATAATCCGATTGTGTGCAAAGGGACCTCGGTCATTGACTTTCACAATTACAGAAAGATTGTTTTTGAGGTTAGTAACTTTTACCATTGTACCAAATTTGAGGGTACGATGGGCGGCGGTGAGTTTTTTTGAATCATAAATTTCGCCGCTAGAGGTCTTTCTGCCGTGAAACCTTCCTGCGTAATACGAAGCAACACCTGTTTGCGTAAATTTTTGTCCTTGTGCAAAGTTTTCGGATATTTGCAGGCAAAGTAAAATTATCAGGATATAAGTTTTCATCTTATACTATATTTTGCCAAATGCAAAAATAATCTTTTAAGTAAAGTTTGCCAAATTTTTTTCAAAAATGCAGAAAATTAGCGAATTATCCTGTTCTAATCTTTCAGAATTGCCTCAAATTGCCCAAGAGATTGTAAGATTAGGGAAAGATTGGAATTTTTGGATATTGGAAGGGGCAATGGGAGCAGGAAAAACCACGCTCATCAGAGCTATTTGTAAGGAGTTGGGGGTAAAAAGTGAGGTACAAAGTCCCACATTTAGCATAGTAAATGAATACGAAGCAAAAGGTAGAAAAATCTATCATTTTGATTTTTACCGCATACGCTCCGAGCAAGAAGCCTTTGACATAGGTTACGAGGAGTATTTTTATGACAAAAACGCTTTGTGTTTGGTAGAATGGGCTTTTCAGATACCGAATTTACTGCCTTCGCATTATTTGATGATTAAAATTATGATTATAGGCGAGCAAGCAAGGCTGTTTGAACTATGGGAAAAATAAAAAACCTTGCTTTTGAGGGCAAGGTTTTTTTAGAAGGTTGTGAGAAAAATTACTTCTTCTCAGCAGGTTTTTCTTCAGCTTTAGGAGCTTCTTTTTTAGCGTCAGCAGGAGCGTCTGCTTTTTTAGCTGTGTCTTGAGCAGGTTGTTGAGTTTGCTCTTGAGGAGTAGGTTGAGTTTGCTCAGCAGGTTTTTGCTCTTCTTGCTTTTGCTCAGTTTTGTTTTCGTTGTTAGCTTCTTTCTCTCCACCACAAGCGGCGAAAGTAAGCATACCAGCTACTGCGAACATCAAAAATAACTTTTTCATTGTTTTTTAGGGTTTTTAAGGTTAAAAACTAATTTTTAGTTGAAATTTGCTTTTTATACCAAGTTACCGAAAAGGTAACCCAAAAATTTTGAAAATTTTTTATTAAGGTTTTTCAGTTTTACCGCCTTCGGGTTTTTTCTCATCTTTTTTAGCTTCGTCAGCTTTCTTTTCGTCTTTTACTTTATTAGTAGTATCAGCGGCAGAGGCATTATCCTTTTTCTTTTCAATGGGATTGCCTTGCTCATCAAATTCAGGCATTTCCCCAGCCTCGCTTTGAACTTTGGCGGGGTCGTTGGCTTCTTGTTGTTTTTTCTGAGTTTCCTCATCAGCTTTGCAAGCACCGAAAGCTACCATTCCAGCGAGGGCAAACATTAAAAATAGCTTTTTCATAAGCATTTCAGGGTTTAAGGTTAGAAAAAAACAAACTCTGATAAGATGATACCATCTTATCAGAGTTAGGAGAAAATTTTAGTTTTTCTTGGTAGTATCTTTTTTCTCTTCTACAATTTCAGGCTTTTTCTCATCTTTTTGCTCGGCTTTTTGTTCAGAGCCAGTGTTTTCAGTTTTAGGTTCTTCTTTCTTTTCTTCTTTCTTTTCGCAAGCGGCGAAAGTCATAACGCCAGCAAGGCTAAGAAGCAACAAGATTTTTTTCATACGAGTAGGAGTTTAGGTTAATTTTGCCTTTTATACCAAAAATTTTAGAAGGTAACCCCAAAGTCTAAAAAAAAATCAACAAAGTATTAGAGTTTGAGGTTCAAATTTTGAAGCGATAAGTATGAGTTCCAAGTTTTGTATCTGACCACAATTCTCTAAAATCCTTTATCCTGCCTCTTGTTTCCTGTTTCCACTCTACAAACCAGAGTTAAACAATTACTTTTTAAGTTCAATACAAAATTTCGTGCAAAGCTATATTTTTTTCGTATGTTTGCAAAAAAATCTAAAACAATTCGTTATGGGAGCAATTTCACAATTTATAGAACATCATTATAGGCACTTCAACGCCGCCGCACTCAAAGATGCGGCACAAGGCTATGTACAACACCTTGCCGAAGGTGGTAAAATGATGGTTACGCTTGCAGGAGCTATGAGTACCGCCGAACTCGGTGTTTCGCTTGCCGAAATGATACGCCAAGACAAAGTGCATATTATTTCTTGTACAGGAGCAAACTTGGAGGAAGATTTGATGAACTTGGTGGCTCATTCGCATTACAAACGCATACCCAACTATCGCGACCTCACACCCGAGCAGGAATGGGAACTTTTGGAACAAGGACTAAATCGTGTAACAGATACTTGTATTCCCGAAGAAGAGGCTTTTCGTAAGTTACAAAAGCATATTTTTCAGCTATGGAAAAAGGCTGATGAAGCAGGCGAACGCTATTTCCCTCACGAATATATGTATCAGATGATTTTGAGCGGTGTCTTGGAGCCTTACTACGAAATAGACCCCAAAGATAGCTGGATGGTAGCGGCGGCTCAAAAAAATTTGCCTATTGTAGTAGGAGGCTGGGAAGATAGCACTATGGGTAATATTTTTGCAAGCTATGTTATCAAGGGTGATGTAAAAGCCAGCACAATGAAAAGCGGCATTGAGTATATGGTATGGCTTGCCGATTGGTACAGAAAAAATAGTGGAGGCAAAGGAGTAGGATTTTTCCAAATAGGAGGGGGGATTGCGGGCGATTTCCCAATTTGTGTTGTTCCAATGATGTATCAGGATTTAGAGTGGCACGATGTGCCTTTTTGGAGCTATTTCTGTCAGATTAGCGATTCTACCACTTCTTATGGCTCTTACTCGGGGGCAATTCCGAATGAAAAAATTACTTGGGGAAAATTAGACATCAAGACGCCAAAATTTGTTATAGAAAGTGATGCAACCATTGTCGCTCCACTGATTTTTGCCTATGTCTTGGGCTGGTAGAAATATTGCTTTTACATTATCTTTTTGGGTAGAAACGCATCGTTTTGCGTTTCTACATTTATTTTGGCTCTATGGGTTTTTCTTTGCTGAAAGCAATACTTTTGCTCAAATACAACTTTTCAGGCAGGTTGCGATTGCAGAGCCACAAGCCGCTTCAATGGATATTTACGGCAATATTTTTCTTGCCGATTTGCAGGGCAATGTTACGCATTACAACGAAAATGGTGATAGCATTAGGCGGTTTGCTCCCCAAGAGTCAGCTACTATCCATATTTTGGAGGCTTGGAAAGGATTGAAAATTTTGGCTTTTTACAAAGATTTGCAACGCTTTACTTGGCTTAATCGCTTTCTTACTCCCATTGAAACCTACACGCTTCCAAGCGAGCAGATTGGCTTTGCCCGCTTGCTCAATTACAGCAACGATGGCTATCTCTGGATTTTTGATGACCAAGATTTCAGCCTAAAAAAATATGATTATCGCAATCAGCAGGTGCTTGTGCGTACTCCTTGCGATTTGCTTTTCCCCGCTCAAAACTATCAGATAACCTTTTTGCGTGAATACCAAAATCAGGTTTTTTTGGTAGATAAAAATTTTGGAATTTTTCTCTTTGATAATTTTGGAAATTTCAAAAAAAATTTGCAAATTCGTAACATAAATTTTATCAATTTTTGGGGTGAGCATATTGCGTATTTACAAGAAAAAACGCTATATTTGCAACACCTTTACAAAAAAAATGTAGAACGCAAAATAAGTTTGCCTATTGAACACAGTTACAAAGATTTTTTTCTACTGACTTCAACCCGTATTTATCTTTTTACTACGAACCGAATGTTCATTTACACTTTTCAGTAAAAAAAGTCGTAGTAGTTGTGTCATTTGGCAAGAGATTTGCAGTAATCTTTACGAAAAAGTGTGTTTTGAAAATCTTAAACCAAATGAAAACAAAACTTTACATTATTCTACTTTCCTGCTTACTTTTAGGCTTTCAGGTTTGGGCAAAAGAAACTACCAGCTTAGAGCCTGAACAAGAAGCTTTGGCTAATCCCGAAAACATAGACTTTGAGGTTCGTTTGACTGCTCCACGCCGTTTTGCTGTACTTTTTGAAAATCCCGATGGCAACCCTATCTATGTAAAAGTATATGATATGGTTGGCAATCAGGTAGCACAAGATGTTTCTAACCAAAAAGGTCGCTATATGCGAGAATTTGATATGACTAACAATCGCTCCGAAGTGTTTTTGGTAGAAGTGGGCAATACTCGCAACAATAGTACCAAGCGAATTTTCTTGCAAAAGTAAAATGTTTTACACAAAATACGGCAAGCCTCTGCTTGATAAACTGCTGATAGTAATATTTTTGCCTATTTTACTGCCCTTGTTTGTGGCAGTTTTTTTTCTGCTTTTTTTTACCCAAAAAGGGCAAATTTTCTTTGTGCAGATGCGACCGGGCTATCGGGGAAAACTTTTTAAGATTTACAAGTTCAAAACCTTACAAGATACAGAAGGCACAGACGAAGAGCGAGCTACTGCTGTGGGGCGTTTTTTGCGAAAAACCAATCTTGATGAGTTGCCTCAAATACTCAATATTTTGAAAGGAGAAATGAGTTGGGTAGGTCCCCGACCGCTTCTTAAAGAGTATTTGCAACATTACAACCATTATCAGCAAAAACGTCACAATGTTTTGCCCGGTATTACGGGCATTGCACAACTCCAACTGCCCAAAGAAGCTTCTTTTACCGAAAAAGCTAATTTAGATGCCTATTATGCCGAAAATGTATCTTTCCTCTTGGATTTGAAAATAATTTTGCAGACTTTTCAGTATTTTTTGGGGAAAAAGAAATTTTTTTGGAAACCAAAAACAGAATTTTAGAAAATAAATGTTAGGCAGAAAAAAATGAGAGATAAAGTCCTTAAAGGTTTGAACATCAAACACTGAACATCAATAAGATATGGAAGCACTTTTAGAAACCAGCAAATTTTTAGAAAGTAAGTTAAAACTAAAACCCAAAATTGCCATTATTTTAGGAACAGGATTGGGCGAATTGGTA
Organism: uncultured Cytophagales bacterium; assembly: GCA_964654605.1. Classification (GTDB taxonomy): domain Bacteria; phylum Bacteroidota; class Bacteroidia; order Cytophagales; family Thermonemataceae; genus Raineya. The sequence goes on from CAZZLW010000069.1 coordinate 77,553, forward strand.
AATCACGTAGAAATAGAACAAACCATTCCTTATGGTAGTATTCCGAACTTTCCTGTTTCTACCGTTGAAAGCCATAAGGGCAAACTAATTATAGGCAGGCTTTCGGGCAAGGAAGTAATGATAATGCAAGGTAGATTTCATTACTACGAGGGCTACTCTATGGAGCAGGTAACTTTTCCTGTAAGAGTAATGAAATTGCTGGGCGTGGAGACCTTGCTTGTTTCCAATGCTTCGGGGGGCTTACACGAGTATATGGAAATTAGCGATTTACTTATTATCACCGACCATATCAACCTTTTACCCGAAAATCCTTTGCGTGGCAATCCTTATCCCAAGCTCGGACCGATGTTTCCCGATATGAGCGAGGCGTATGATAAAAAATTGATAGAAGAAGCTGAAAAAATTGCTCAAAGAGAAGGGATACGTTACCATAAAGGCGTGTATGTGAGCGTGCAAGGACCTAACCTTGAAACCAAAGCTGAATATAAATTTGTGCGAATTATTGGGGGAGATGTAGTGGGTATGAGTACGGTGCCTGAGGTGATTGTAGCCAATCATCAGGGAATGAGGTGTTTTGCTATTTCGGTTATTACTGACGTAGGACACGAAAGTAAAATTAAGAAAGTAGATATAGCCGATGTGATTGTCGCCGCTCAAAAAGCTCAACCCGCAATGATAAAGATTTTTAGTCAGCTCGTGAAAGTGTGTTGATAGTTGTTCTTTGAAAAGTACGCATAGTTTTTTGTGTGTAGCGATTTATGCAAAACTGCTTATTCCATAAGAAAAGATTGCCCTCATATTTCAAGATTTGCTTTGGAGGCATAAAGTTTTTTGAAAACAAAGTTCCCAAAACTTTTTATCAGAAACAAATATACGGAAAGGTATAGAATACTTACACCCACTTCAAAAATAAAAAATGTGAATATAGAAGTCAGAATAAGTATCAGAACGTAATCAAGATAAGAAAGCCATTTTCTCAGTAGGTTTTGCTTTGAGTTATTTTTTTGTTTTTCGGTTTTGAAGGCTTGCACAGAAGCCAAGAAAAAGCCCACATACAGAAAAGCAACCAACCAAAAAGAAATTTTATTGTCTTTATTCACCAAAGCCAAATAAGTATTCAGCAAAATCAGTGAGCCTGCTGTGTCGCCGTAAATAGTTTGGTGGGTATCGTAAAGCGTAAAATCGCCAATGATGATAATTCTATTTTTCACATATTCCAAAATATCGTTTTCACTCATTGCTCCCGAAAGAATATTCTCCAAATTATCTACTTTGTAAGTTTCTTTTGCCAAGAAAAGGTCATAATTACGGATATGAAAATCTACAATAAAGGTGTTTAGAATATAATCGCCATTTATTTTATCAAAAAAATAGCCTTTTTCCAGCTTCTTTTTGTGTAAATATTCGTACATCAGCAGAGGGGTGGTTTTCAAGCTATCTTGTAAAACAAGTTTGAATTTGAGAAAAATATTATCGGGGGTGGCATAATCGGAAAGACCTCTTGGTACGTTTCTGAAAATGGGATATTCGGCTTTGCCTTCATCGTCTAAATGGTAACTTAGAATAATATTAGGGAGTTTTTCGAGGGCTTTGGCAAGTCTGAAATCATAAGAGAGACTATCGCCCTCGCAAAGATTGGCACTGGAAGAGTCGGCGAAATGTATATCACAAAGGATAAATTTCTGATTTTGAGGCTTTTTTCCAATAATTTCAAAAAATTGAGCTAATTTTTTTCTATGTACAATTGCCTCTTTGCCAATTACAAAGCCATTGGTATCCAGTTTGTCGGAAAGTTGTCTATCGTAAGCAACATTGATAAAAATAAAACTATCTTTGGGGGGCTTTCGCTCTAAACCTAACAAAATGTTCTTAATTTTTGCCCCATACTCAATAATAAGCATATCATCGCCGTGTACATAAGGCAAAGAAATAAGATAAAATGCAAAAATAAGCATCAAAAAAGCATTGAGAGCGGCAAAAAGGTATTTCCAAAATTTTGGAGGCATTTATTTTGCAGGTCTTTGAATACCAAACTTTTGATAGAGCCAATATTCTAATCCATCTTTTTCGCACTCACCAAATAGCTCGTTTGCCATATCTTTTGCCATTCCATAGAATAAATCGTAAGAGGCTAAATCCAATTTAGATTTATCAAGCATTTGAGCAAGTGGCTCTACACGCTCCCACAAACGTTTATCATCTACAAACTCCAACTGAAAGGCGGCGATTTTGGGAAATTCTTTGGCTTTGCTATCATAGAAATAAAGTCCTAAAATTTTCGTATCTTTGGGCGAAATGGGCTGTTCGTTGAGGCTAAAAATTTCTTTGGCAAGGAAATATAAATTTTCTTTTTCCCCGTAAAGTCGCTTATTGAAGGGGTCTTTTTCGGAGCTGTGCGACATTTGTAAAAAGAAAAAGCGATTTTCTTTATCTATGGCATACGCTGAAGCCACTTTTACGTGATATTTATCCCCATATACCCGAAAATTAGAGCCGAAATGATTTTGAAAATCCAAAGCATTGTTCAGTATGATGTTAGACCTTGTGCTAGCTTTCTTGGATTGTGGCATTAGGTCGTTAATGGTGTAGGCAAGTTCGCTGGTAGCATTTTTTTCTTTAGCAGAAAGCACCATTTGCCCTACTTTCTGACTGCTTACAAGCATTACTGCCCCCTTACCAAAATACAATTTATCGGTACTGCTTACCTTATCGCCTTTTTTTAGCAAAACACCTGCCTTTTTTACTTCCCCCTTGACGTTCTGCACAATATAGAGGTCTTGGGCAAAAATATTGAAAGAGTACAAAAAGGCAAGAAAAAGTGCAAATAGATTACGCTTCATTAGTTTTTTGTTTTGGGTAAATTTAGAAACTTTCGTTAAGTTTTGCAAATTCTTCAAAATTCTACTTCAATTACTCAATTGCCGAAGTTTCTGATAAATTGCATCAGGGTTATAATGCTTGAAAATGCTAGGCTCGTGTGTATAAGGCACTCCAAGAGAATTGTTATAGTCCTGCAAACGAATATTTTTGTTTTCTATTTGATTTTTAGCCTTTTCAGTGGCAGAATAAGTGCCATCAGGTGAGAAAATAATCATTCCATCGGTGCTATGCAGGAAAGTGAGATATAAATTTCCCGAACTCATCTCGTAAGTTCTTATAGCTCCTTTTTTATCAATAGTAAGTAAATATTTTCCGTTAGCAGTTATATTAAAACTATGGAAATCAAGAGTATTTTGCAATTTAGTTTTTAGTTTCCCTGAAAGGCTGAAAACTCCTCCTAAACTATTTCCATATACGGCTATTTCTTTTTGGTTAGGGGAAATGCAAATGGCTCTACCTATCCCTATGGATTCATCATTAATTTCTCGTAAGAAAATTTCTTTATCAGGAGAATCCATCTTTATCAGCGTAGCTCCGATTTCATCGGCGGCAACGGCAAAATATTTACCATCGGCAGAAAAAGAATAGTCGTGTACTGAGCCATCGGCGGTTTCAGGATAATGATGATCTTGTTTTTTTCGTGTTTTATGATTGATAAAGGCAAAACCTGGTCCAGGTTTGGTAAGCACTATCCACTCGGAGTTGGGAGAAATATAAATATGATTGGCATAAATAATGTCGTTTATTTCATACAATAGCTGATTGTTTTGAATATCCCAGACCTTCACTTTATTATAGTCTTGCTCCAGCATAAATGCCACAAAAGATAAATCAGGAGCAATGGCTATTGAATGAATAGCTTTTTTAGCAGAAATAGGCAATTGAAATTTTTTCACAATTTGTCTTGTTTGGGCATTCCAGACTTCAAAGTGATTGGCTTTATTTTGTACCAAAAGCAATACCTGTTTGTGGTTTTTATCGCTCCAATCGTGTATAATACCTTTTATTTGATATTGCTTGATAAACTCGCCTTTTGCCAAATCCCATACCTTGAAATAGTTGTTGGTACTATTTCGGTGCATAGTAATCATTATATTTTTCTGCTCCAAAGGAACAGCAATACTATGCCAATAATCATTTTTGGAGGTATAAGGTTCTTGCTCTTGGGCGAGCAATAAATGCCAACAGCAAAAAAGGAGAATAAACAAAGAAAAGGTACGCATAATGTTCTATTTTTTTATTACCAAATTCTAAAATCATTCACTAAGTTTTCTATGCGTGAGGTGGGTTGTTGCAAGCCGCCTGTCAGTTTGGGTACTGATTCGTAGAGATATTTCTGCAACTCCGATAGCATTACTGCTCCATCTTTGTTGCTATCTGCCTCGCCGCTCTGCAAACCTTGTAGCAAGCAATACGTAAAAGCTCCATTCTGCCATTTATCGCTCTCCTGTGCCAGCTCTACACCTGCCGCCGCCGATAGCACCGTTGCCCCCACACCTTTCCGTAAATCTGTAAATAATTGCTTGCTCAATTCGTAACTATTCGCTAAACCCACATTCTTATTTTTGATATTTGTCCCAAAATTCCGAAACTTCAAGCCCTCTTTTTGCAAACTTTCGCTTTGGCTCGCTTGGGTTATCTCGTCTTTATCTATCTCTCCACTATGGCAAGCATCTATCATCAATAGCCGCTGACGAGCAGGTACGCTCTCTATCAATTCCTCTAATTCCTCATAACGCAAACCCTTTGCAGAAGGATTTCCAAAATCTACTTCATAAGTTGCTAAATAGTAGTCGTAGTCCTTATCCAGCAAGCCGTGTCCCGAAACAAATATCCACACTACATCATCTACACTGCTCCGAGCTAATTTCTGCTTCAATGCCTGCACCTGCTCTCGGCTTACGTCTTTATTAAACAAGGCATAGTGCTTTACTTCGCTAAATACCCCTTTTTGTGTTTGCAACATCTTTGCCAAATCTTCTCCATCTTTGCGGGCATACTTCAAGTTCATTTGCGAGTTGGCGTACTCACTGACACCTATCGTTACCAAATGCAAAACGGGCTTGCGTGGTACAGCTGGCTCATAATCAACTTCTATACGCTCTTTCAAACTTTCTACTCCTTTTTCGTTCAGGACGCTTACTTCTATCAAGTTTCTACCCTGCGATAAGGCAATTTGCAAGTTTTCGCTATATTTCTGTGTTTTCTTTTCTCTTAAACTCTTGCCTTGCTTGCCGTAAAGTGGCACACCATTCACATATACATTGAGCCTATCCAAAGCATAGCGAGCATCTTGCGTGCTAACGGCTAATTCGTAAATGGGTGTTTTGCTAATTTCAAAATACCCTTTACGTTTTGGGAAATCTACTTCGGGAACATTGAAAGAGCGGTCTTTTTCAAAGTTTTTGGGGTCAAAATTGAGTTTTTTCAGGCGTTTTTCGTAGGCTTTGCGATAGCTTTCTATCAGTTCTTTGGGGGCAAGCCCGATACGCTCCAAGACTATATCAGGACGATTGTACTGCAAATCAAATTGGTCAAAATCGTATATTTTGAGCCCTACTCTGAACTTAATTTTATCCAAAATATTTTTTTCGGCATAATAATACCCGTCAGGGGTCATTACGGCAAAATGAGCAAATTCGGGATTTTTATCATCTTGCACAGAAAATAAAGTAAATTGAAGTTGAAAGGAAGTAGCGTCCCAAAATTTCTTGGTGTAATTGTCTTCGGTAACTATCCATTTACCCAAGCGTTCTATGCGTCTGATGTCCTCTTGCTCGCTCTGAAAAGATTGCTTTTTTTCAAAGTTGCTTATCTGCCAAACCTGCACTTGCCCTGTTCTATCTGCGGCAAAAATTCTTTGTGTCTGGACATCATAGAAAACCTCTAAAAAAACATTTTGAGCATAGGCTATCTGATGAATTTCCTTTTTTTGAGCAATATCAAACACACTCAAATACTCTTTGCCTTTCTCAAAGAAAAGGGTTAGCAAAAATTTACTATCTTTGGTGAGGATAGGCTTGTTCAAGAAGCGATTTTTGGTTTCCCAAATCACCTGATTATTGCTTATTTTTCTAAGTTGTGCTTCGGACTGCAAAGCATCTGCCGTGAGCATAAGGTCGTCTTTCCAGCTAACAAGTGGCAAATGGCTATTGATTTTTTTCAATATTTTATTGTTTTTTACATCAACAATCGTATAAGTCCATTGATTAGCCTCGCCTCTGGCAAACATCACTTGCTTTTTCTGATGATTATACTTCCGCAGATAGCCAAGATTTTCGCCGAGATTCAAGTTAAAAGCCTCTTTGAATGATAAATCTTTGATTTGAAAGGCTTTTAGCTGAAAAGTTCCTTCTGCAATTTGTCGGGTAGTTGAGTAGTTTTCCAAAACAATATTTTCATCAAAATCAAAAGCAACTTCATAGTGCTTATCTTTTTTGAAAGTGAAAAAATCGGATTGCTTTTTCTTGTTAGATTCCACGTGTTTGCCAAGAGAAGCTATATCAAAAAAAATGAAAGGTTGTTCGGTATGGTCTTGCAAGAAATACCAAATTTTGTTATCCACGAAATCGGGCAGAAATAAAGCATTTGCCTTGCCCCACTTGAAAGTTTTTTGCTTTTGGGTGTCAAATTCTACGGGGTATCCTTGCGAAAAATACAGAAATCGGCTATCGGCAAAAGCATACAAAGGAGATACGTGAAATTTTTCTCCTTGAATAGCTATGACTTGCGTTTTCCCTGTATTCAGGTCGTAGCTATAATGCTCTCCATTTTCGTAGTAGGTAATTTTATCCTCTCCGATGCTAATTTTAGAAATTTCCCTACTTTTTTCAAGTATAATCTTTCTTTGATTGAGATTGAAAAAGGTACGCCCCTTAAAATGCTTCACAACGGCATAGCCAAAATCATTGAAATCTACCTCTACAAAACGTTGAGGCTCTACCTTAAAATTTTGGACAACTTCATAATTTGCCAAATTGATGAAAGAAATTTCACCCTTAAAAAAACTATGAGCGGCTAAATATCTGGCATCAGAATCTACCCAAAAATAATCTGCCTGAAAGTTTAATATCTTTTGTTCATTTTCTTTGGTTTTGAAATGCTTTGTACCAATGAGCGTTTTTCCTTCTCCCGATGATACAAAAAGCATTTTATCTTTCAGAAAGCGAATAATAGGAAAATCTTTTCGGGGCAAAATCACAGCTTTGAAAGGGACAACCTTTGAGCCTTCGGGTTTTTCTAAGTTGAAAAGAAAAGTGGTATCAATCGTTTCCAAATAAACCTGTTTCGGATTGCCAATGAAGCTAATATTTTGATAGCCTGCTCCGCTGTTGTTTTCTAAAAAAATGGATTTTAGTAAGGCTTTTTTTTGCAAATCCCATATTTTCAGGTATCCATTTTCAACCGAAGCCATTAAATTGGCAGGGCGATAGACCTTGTATAGTCGCGTTGTATATTGATGTGGCGATTGAAGTACGATTTCTGCCTTATCTGCTTGCCCCAAACAAACAAGGCTTAGTAGCATTGAAGTCAAGAAAGTAAAACGAAATGAAATCATTATTTTGAAAGTTTGGTTTCAAAGATAATGGCATAAGTTTAGAAAATGAAAAAATGGATATTTAGCCAAAACAATCTTTTATGAAAATCTTGTGAAAAGAGTAGAATAGTTGTCCCCTAAAAGTACACAAAAAAAATGACAATCAAAATCTTGTTTGTAAAAAATGTGAAAAAATTTGCAAGAAGATGAGCAAAATGACAAAAAACTTGTGATATACGCACACAGATGTAACAAGCGATGTTATCGCACATAGCGACAACACCGCTCTATAAAATTTTTTAAGGAATGACTATTGGGGAAAGATAAAAACTTTTGAAGGGTACTAAAAAGAGCAAGCTGGTTTGGGTTACTCTCCGCCAAATGCCCTGATAAATTTATCTGCCAATGCTTACATAATGAAAACCCATATCTTTCATTTCTTGGGGTTCGTAGAGGTTTCTGCCGTCAAAGATTGCCTTATTTTTGAGCAAAGAAGCTACTACTTCAAAATCGGGGGTACGGAATACAGGCCACTCGGTCATTATCAGTAGGGCATCAGAATTGAGTAATGCACCATAAGGACTTTCGGCGTATTCAATTTTATCTCCAAGCAGTTGTTTAACATTGTTCATAGCTTCGGGATCGTAGGCACGAACTTTGGCACCAAGCTCCAGTAAAATACGGATATTATCCAGAGCAGGAGCTTCACGAATATCATCGGTATAAGGCTTGAAGGCAAGTCCCCAAACAGCAATTTGTTTATCTTTTAAATTTCCGCCAAAATAGTTTTTGAGCGGCTCAATAAGTTTGGTTTTTTGTGAGGCATTTACTGCCATTACAGATTTTAAGATTTTGAAATCGTACCGATTATCTTCGGCAGTTTTGGCAAGAGCCTGCACATCTTTGGGGAAACAACTTCCCCCGTAGCCCACCCCTGCGAATAAAAACCTTTTGCCTATACGCGAATCTGCCCCTATGCCTCGGCGAATATCATCTACATTTGCTCCAACCTTTTCGCAAAGATTGGCTATTTCGTTCATAAAAGTAATTTTGGTAGCCAAAAAAGCATTGGCGGCGTATTTGGTCATTTCGGCGGAGCGTTCCGACATAAAAATGATAGGATTGCCCTGCCTTACAAAAGGCAAATACAACTGCTCCATAATTTTTTTGGCTTTCTCCGAGCTTGTACCAATAACAATTCTATCAGGCTTCATAAAATCTTCTACCGCAACGCCTTCACGCAAAAATTCGGGGTTTGAAACTACATCAAATTCACAGGTTGCGTTTCGGGCAATTCGTTCTCGTACCATTTCGGCTGTTCCTACGGGTACGGTGCTTTTATCTACCACTACCACATAGTTTTTGATGAGTTTGCCCAAGTCATCGGCTACCCCCAAAATATATTTCAAATCCGCAGAGCCGTCTTCATCAGGAGGGGTGGGCAGTGCTAAAAAAATAATTTTGGCATCTTCAATGCCTTCGGCAAGGCTGGTGGTAAATTTGAGCCTACCTTGGGCAGTGTTCCGATTGAAAAGAATATCTAATCCAGGCTCATAAATAGGAATAATGCCCGATTGGAGTTTTTTTACTTTCTCTTCGTTGATATCTACACAAGTAACGGTATTACCTGTTTCGGCAAGGCAAGTACCTGTAACTAAACCCACATAACCTGTTCCGACTACGGCTATTTTCATAATTTTTCGCTTTTTTGATGATTTTTTTCGTAAAATTGTCGCAAAAATAGATAACTTTCTCAAAAAGGCAAAAATGATAATAGAAAGTTTGGGCTACTTTGTTTTGTATTTGGCTCTGGTGCTTGCTTTGGTGCTTATTGCGTTTTATGCAGAACGCAAAATAGCGGCTTTCGTACAAGACAGAATGGGTCCTACGGAAGTAGGAAAATTTGGCACGCTTCAGCCTTTTGCCGATTTGCTCAAATTGCTTCAAAAAGAGGATATTATTCCTGCGAGGGTGGATAAAAAACTATTTCTGCTTGCACCCATAGTGATTTTCCCTGCGGTATTTGCAGGAATGGCAGTTTTACCACTTACAAGCACCTTTCAGGCTTCGGCTTTGAATGTAGGCGTTTTTTTTCTGCTTGCAGTGGTTTCGCTTGATGTAGTGGGCTTACTAATGGCAGGCTGGGCTTCCAACAACAAATTTTCACTTTTGGGGGCTATGCGTTCTGTGGCTCAAATTGTATCGTATGAAGTGCCTTTGGTGCTTTCGGTTTTGTGTGTAGTAGTGCTTTCGCAAAGCTTAGATTTGAAACAGATAGTTCTCTTGCAAAGCACACAGAGTACAGAAAAAATTTATCTTTTTGGTATTTCGGCTTTGGGGGTAGAGGTTACGCATTTGGGAGGTGTTCTGACTTGGAATGTGCTTAAAATGCCCCTGCTTTTTTTGGTGTATGTTATTTTTTTCATAGCTACGCTGGCTGAGTGCAATCGTGCCCCTTTCGATTTGCCCGAAGGCGAATCTGAAATTATTGGCGGCTTTCATACCGAGTATTCAGGGTTTCGGTTTGCGATTTTCTTTTTGGCAGAATATACAATGATGATACTGGTAAGTATGCTCGGCGTAGTGCTTTTTTGGGGAGGTTGGTTAAGTCCTTTGCCCAATTTGCCTAATATACCCCTTGCCGAATGGACAAATGGAAATGCCTTTTGGGCAATTTTTTGGCTTTGTTCCAAAACCCTTGTAGTGATTTTTCTGCAAATCATAGCCCGCTGGACTTACCCACGCTTACGTATAGACCAACTCACTTATTTGGCTTGGAAAGTGCTAACCCCCTTTGCTCTTGTTTTATTGCTTCTTTGTGCTATCTGGCGTGTTTTTTCGTTCTGAAAAGATACTTTTGGGCTTGTTTTTCTCTTTTTCTGCTTCGTAGGCTTTCATTTCTTCAATTTCTTCGGGAGAGGTATAAGCTACTCGCAAGCCCATTGAAAGTATGCCTTTGAGCGGATTTTGCCTCATATATTGCTTGAAAACATACTTATATTTGCCTTTTTGAGAGAATTTGATGTTACGAAAAGCAGGCAACTGATGCTCACGAATGCCGCCCGTTCCTTCGCCATAAGGTTCACCTGTTTTAGGATTGAAAAGGGTAATATCCATCAGTAAAGAATCTATTTTTTTGCCATCGGGGTAGTGCATATAGTAGGTTACAAACAGATTGTAATAGGCATAATTGATTTCATTGCGAACATTGTAGTAGAGTGTGTAGCTTTTCGTGGTGTCTTCAATCTCAAATTCAAAGGCAAGAGGGTTTTCGTAAAGCCATTCGCCATTTTTAATGCTTTGGTTGGCTTCAAAAAGCGTGTGAGGGGCTTTGCAAGCGTGTAAAAATAAAATAAGAATAACAGAAATTATGAATAAACGCAACATTTTAAAAAAAAATTATAAATGCTATGCAAGTAAAAAATTTTGGAGATTTTTTCCAAAAATAAAAATATTTAGTCGCCCATTAAAAAGTATGTTTGCAAAAAATCAAAGAGTAGCAATAGAAGCTTCCTTCCAAAAAATGAATTTTAAGTGTTTTTTCGGATTTATTAGAGCGATGATGTCGCTGTGAGTGAAAAAACTCACAGCGTTTGGGTGCAAAGTACAAATTTTACTTATCTCATTTCATTTGCCTGACCTGATTTTTCACACGTTTAATCAGTTCTTCACCTTCCTTTTTATCATCAAATCTAACGCCAACCCTTGTATGCAAATCATCGGTAGGGATTTGGAGAAATCCATAGTAAAACTTGGAAAACTCATTAGGCGTTTTTTGTAGTAAAAGATTGGAAGCGATAAAAGAAGCAAAAGAATTGATTTGATTGAACGTGATTTCAGCTTTGTATTTTTTGCTGTTTTCTTTGCTGAAAAAATGCAATGGCATACGAACTTCCACGAGCGTTTGAGGAGCGTGGTTGTACTGAAAATAATATAAGGTATCGGTGGTTTCGTGTAAATATTGGTCTTGATACTGACCCGATGAAACCTTTTTGCCTTTTATACGCATTTTTTGCCCATTGGCAAGCAATACTTCATTTTGGGCAAAACCAAAATGAGAAACGACACAGAAGATTGCCAAATAGATGAGTTTTTTCATTGTTCAATGGAGTTAAATAATGCTTTTACCACTCACGCAAGCCGTTTTCTCCGAGTATAAAACTGCCTTCGCTTTCCACATTTTTTTGCCAAACTTTGTATTTCTTGCCCTCTTTGCTAAGTTTAAAACTTGTTCCGTCACCAACCGAATAGCTTGTACCCAGAGCATAACTATCTTTGAATTTGCCGTTTTTATCAAAAATGTCAATGCTATAATACAATCTTTCTCCCGAACGAACAGCATAAGCAAGCCCTAAATTACCATTATTAAAGGTTATCTTGCCAACTTTGTAGTAGATGCTAATATCCGATTTGTTATCAGAAAGATATTTTTTTCCATCAATACTGTTAAGCACTTGTAAATTGAGTGTATTGGCACATTCAATATTGATGTCTAAGGGCATTGCAGGGAAGTTTTTGACAAAGTCTTTCCACTTGCTTTGCGAAAAGCCTAAAAAACTCTGGAATAAGAGCAGGGTAATAAAAAGTAGCTTTTTCATAAAATTTTGTTTATTTTTTACATTAAAGGAAGTGGAACAGGGTAATAATCAAATGTTTTTTGGTTATTATTGTATACCAAAGTGCCTAAAAGTTCTGTTTCTCCCACTTTAGAAGGTACACCATAAACTCTAATGTCTGTTCCTTCCTTAGGGATTTGTATTTTTAAGTCTAATTTTATATTCTCATCTTGTAAAAATACTTGTCGTGATTTCTCAAAAGTATTACGCATATTTTCTACCATATTTCTAGTACTTACAGTATAGTATTGTGCTGTTTTATCTACTAATTTTCCACCCTGTAACTCAAAAAATTCAAACTTGGACATTGTACAAGCAGGGCCACACCCAAAAGAAGCTACAGCTATAAAATGCACGTCTTTATAGGTAAAATATCCCATTTCTTTGTAGCCCATTTCACCTTTTTCTTTGAATTTCAGGTAGCCATTGGCTTCGTCTTTTTCTATGATTTCAAGACCAAAGCCTTGCAGTCCTAATTCTTTATCTTTATTGCTTTTTTCTTTTTCAAACGCCTTGTAGTAATCCAAAATACTTGTTACTTTATCCAGAGGAGCATTTGCGTCAATTTTACTATTTTGGGAGCTATCTTTTGACTCTGTTTTGGGTGTTGATAGCGAGTCTTGTTTTGTTGCCATCTTGTTTTGTTGCTCTGTTGTATTTTTACAAGCCATCACAGCAAGCAGCAGGGAGAATGTTAGCAGTAGATTTTTCATTTTTGTCATTTAGCTTTTTATTAAACTTACAAAAATTCACTGATAAAAAGATGGTAAATCAATAAACGGAGCATAGTCGCAGGGATAGAAAATTGACTTGTATCTTCAGTAGAGCTTTCTAATAAAAGTGTCTTCTCTCCAAAATTTAATCCATAGATTTTGTTATTTTTTTCAGAGAAATACTTTGAAATAAGCTTTTTATCTTTGGTATAATAACCTAATTTGCTCTCTTCATTAGAAGTAATAACCTCGTATAGGGGTTGCCCCAAACCTCTCTGATAAAACCATTTACCATCTTTATTTTTGAATATACTGCCAACTTCTCCTATATACTTAGATTCTCCAAAATGAGATAATTCAAATTCATCGATAAAGCCATCGGTTTGTATCTGTTGTTTTCTTTGGGCAAGGCTTCTTGGAGTATTTTTATATTTAATCTCTATTGGAGTCATCCAAAATTCATTAATCCTAGATTTGCTCTTATTAAAGATTTTAACATAAATTCTACCTGTTGTTTTGCCTAGAAATACCTCGATAGTACTATTGTAATATTCGTCATCATAAACACGCGTTCTACCTTCGTCCATTTCTATTTTCTTAACATTTTTGTATCTTGCTATCAAAGTTTTTTCTTTATCAATCGTACCTTCATTTGCTTTGTCTTTTCTCGTTTTATTTCTTAAAGCAATCCTATTATGCAGTTTTTCACAGGCATTATTTAGCTTGTAAGGAAAATTTTTAGAATTACTACCTTTATTGGTTTGTCTAAAGTCTTTATCTATCTGAGAAAAATCCTTTAAAAGTTTATCAACATCTATATTTGTATTTGTTCTTTTATTTCTTGGAATAAAAATGAAATTTTTTGTTCGATCACGATATATCATAAATTCTTCATTGATATAAAGAATTCCATATACTTGAGAAACAGCACAGTTATTCAGGTTTTCTATACCAGCATTTTTATAGATTTCAATTTCGGGGTCTTCGCCATGTTGGAACAAATCTATGATAAACCCTTTTTCCTTACTATAAACATTTTGAAAAGAGATGTATGTTCCTTTTGTTTCTGCTGCATTTTTTTCAATAGTACTTATTTGTTCCTCACTCATATTGACTTTCAGTTGAACTTGCTCTACCAAACCACTAGAATACATAGGCATATTTTCGCTAGAAAAGGTAATATTTCCATTTGTCCAAAAGTGTGTTCTATTTTCTCCACTCAAACTTATCATAAGCATCGGGATATTTTGAACTTGTATTTGATTGCTATTACGCTCTCTCTCAAAATCTAAAAAATTCTCCTTCATAAATTGAATGTCAGTTAGCCATTTCAGAATTTTGGCAGGTTCAGGGCTAATTGTTGGTGAAGTTCCCTCTATTATTTCTGCCGAAAAACTTTGGACTTTCCTTTTGTACCAATTCATATATTCGCTTTTTATCAGCGTGTTGAGCCATTCTTCTTTTAGGCTTTCAGTATAGTTTGCGGGAAAATCTTTTTGCTTTTGAGGTAAAAAAACGTAAGTAATATCTCCTTCAAAGAGTATATTGGTAGCAACAAGTTTATTTTCTAATACAAACAAACGCAAGCGGGGTTTATCGATACCTTCATAAAAATTGAGTTTGGAGGCTTGTCCTTCTTTATCGTAGTTGGTGTTTCGGGCTGAGTTGCAAGGCGAAAACTGAAAGACTCTTTTTTTGTCCTTCTTTTCTACAATATAAAAATCTACATCAGAAATATGCCCAGCACCTATGTTACAACGCTGGTAAGACTCTGCTTCTAATATGATTTCTTTTCCATATAAATCATTTTCTTTATCAACTTTATCCCCTTTGAAGCTATATATCCAAAACTTTTTTGATTTTTTCGCTTCAACCTGATGATATTTTTTTAGCATATCAGAAGCATTTAATTGAGTTTGTGCTTTCAAAGAGCTAAAAAATATTATCAGTAGTAATAGGTTACATAGAACACGTTTCATACACACAAACTTTGATTACTTTCTATATTTTGATTCATTGTAAATATTGTAAATCACGAGTTTCAAAAGGTTGGCTGGAAGTGGAAATTTGGCTTCTTTATCATAAGTCTTCATCAACAAAACATTTTCATTTTTGTCTTCATCTTTTGCATACACCTTATTGTCTTCTATAAAAATCTTGCTTAAAAATATGTCGTTTCCGCCTTTTGTGGGAACAAGTCTGTATTGATTATCTTTCTCTTCGGGGCGAAGATAAACCCGTCCAGTTCGTTCAGAATAACTATACAACAAATCTCCATTTGGCTTTTTATAGATTTTATGATAGTTCGTACCATCAAATTTCATTATTTCAAACCTTTCGTCCCTGATGTGGCTGTAATAGTATATGTTATATACTTCTGCCCACCCATTTTTTCTGTTTTCTTCTTGATAGGCTTCTAATTCTTCTTTGGTAGAGGCTAATAAAGATTGAGGCTCTATTTTTATGTAATCACGAATTTGGTAGCCACTTGCCATAGGAGTATTTATAGTAACCTTCATTACGCCATTGGGTTCTCCTACCATCACATTCAGTGAAAAACCTTTTTGAGATGAATACATAAAGTAGCGTTTCCCTCGATTATATTCAACATAGCAAGTATTTTCAAGCTCACATCTTGCCGCTTGTGCAAACTTATCGGCAACTCGTACAATTTTGGAGGCTTCTCTTTTGGCTGCTGCTTCTTTTCTACGTTTTTCATATTCTTCAAATTGCTTTAATTCTTTGGCTTGCTGTTCGGCTTTGTATTGTTTCATTAAACTTTGCATTTGCTTATAATAGTTTTGAAGAAGAGGATTGAGCGTGTTTTGTAAATCTTTGGTCAAAGAGAATTTTTTAGAAATTTTCTTGATTACACTTTTTTCGGCTACAATGTAGAACTCATTGAGTATGCTAAGTTTTCCGTCAGCTCTATCAAGTTTGATAAGGATAAAATCTTCAAAGAAGATAATCAAGTGGCTGTAATATAAGGGTGTGCCATCTTGGTGGCTACTTTTCATAGGCTCATTACCAAAGGCATAGGCAGCCGCTACGTGTACAGGCTTGAAGGCATAACAATAAGATTTCTCAAAGTTTTTCTGGTAATTTATTCCAAAGCTGATGATATTTCCTTCCTCATCTTTTTCTATTTTTTGATTTTCGCATTTGCCAATGTTAGGTTTATAGTCTCTGCCCATTTCAAGCCTATAAACTTCTTTTCTGCTATCAAAAGACGACTGCAAGTAGGCTAAATCCGAATTTGCATATTTATCCAAAAATATTTTGGCTACTTGTTGTTGGGGCAAATTAGGCAATTTGAATAAGTCGTCTTGGGCTTGGCTATTGAGCACGAATAGAAATACAAAAATTGCCACACAAACTTTTTTCATAAAAAATACAGCTTTTTTTGTAGCAAATTTGCTTGTTTGCAAGAAAATAAATCCGTTTTTCTTTTGAACAAGGACGCTTTTTTGATAAGTAAGGCAGGTTTTTTGATAAAAGAAAAACTCTACCAAAATTTTGGTAGAGTTTGGAGTGTGATGTGATGGAAAAGTAATTTTAATCTTTCACAATTTTTTTGAGGGCAATTTCACCTGTTTGTGTTTTAATTTTGAGCAGGTACATTCCAGTAGGCAAAGCCGATATATTGATAAACTTCTCTTCAAAATTAGGTTTGTAGGCGACTATTTGCCCTTGTATATTCAGAACCTCCAAAGACTGAATTTGTACGTTTCTATCCTGAACGGCAATTTCAAAATAATTTTGGAAAGGATTAGGATACACCTCAAAGGCTCTTGATAGCTCCTCATTGATAGCCAAAGGAGCTCCAATCTCGAAAGTATAAGTTTGGGTAGCTGTACAAGCAACTGTATTCGGAGCACCTGTGGAATTGGTAGCTGTAATGGTGTAGGTAGTGGCAGGCGAAACAGCTGTGGGTGTGCCCGAAATTACACCCGTATTGGCATTGAGGTTCAAACCTGCGGGCAAGGCGGGCGAAATGCTGTATGTAGTTCCTGCTCCCAAAGAACTACTAATTGTAGCTGAATACGCCGAACCCACATTGCCATTGCTGAGTGTAGTGGGTGTGAAAGTAACAACCGTAGGGCAATTTACTACGAAAGTGTAGAAAATGGCATCGCCGCAAGAGTGGCTATTGCTACCCGCTAAAATTTTCAGATTGAAAGTTCCTGCTTCAGTAGGCGTTCCTGAGATAGTACCTGTGCTGGTATTCAAACTTAACCCATTGGGCAATCTGCCTACACTCAAATCTAAGGTGTATTGGTTGTAAGTAAGTCCGTTGGGGCTGCTGGCTTGCACGATTTGGCTGTAAGCTACGCCAAAAGTAGCATTGGGCAAAGTAGCAGGCGTATAATTGAATACAGGGCACTCGATTGTTAAAGAAATAGAATGGGTAGCTTGGCAGTTTCCACTGGTAGCCGTAATGGTGTAAATAGTGCTGGAAATAGTTTGTAAGGGCGTGCCCGAAATTTCGCCTGTACTTGCATTGAGGCTTAGCCCTGTGGGTAATGCAGGCGAAATCGTGTAAGTGGGCGAGGTCAGGTCATTAGTATTGACAAAAAAACTAATCGGGCTTCCAACCAAAAGGCTGCTAGTAGGAACAGTACCCGTGTTGAATGTTACATTCGGACATTCGTTGTAACGCACCAAAAATATATCTCGAAGATTTGCAGGAGCTGTATCTTGCCCACTAAAAGTAGCTGTACCATTATAGAAGCCTGTCGCCCAAATACGTTCATTACCTGTTGAGTAAGTAATTGCACGACCTTCATCGTCAGCCGTAGAACCACCTGAGCGAGCCCAATTAAAGCCCATTGTAGTAGAATTTACGTAAGTAAAAGAAGCTACCAACATATCGGCAGTACCACTACCACTAGAATTGGTGATTTCATTACTTCCTGTGCTTGAAGGGGTATTGAAATTAGCTATTGCAGACTTGAAATATCCTGTAATAAACACTTTTCCATTATTGCCTAAAGCAATCCCTTGTCCTACATCATCAAGAGAGCCACCAGCTCTTCTGCCTATTTGGTAGTTGCCACTATTTGCATCATACGCTGCTACAAAAATATCCCAACCACCTGCCGAAGTAAGTTCATTAGAGCCTGTTGCTGCAGGCGTATTGAAGTTTGCTACATCAAAAAATGCTCCTGTAACATATACGTTCCCAAATTCATCAGCTTTTACATCATAGGTTCTATCGGCAAAGCCACCTCCCATTCGTCTTGTCCATTGTACACCACCCGAAAAATCTAACCTGAATAAGAACCCATCTGAACAAGAACTGGAACAGCCTCCTGCATTGCTGGCATTGATGGTATTTGAGCCATTGACATTCATACTATCATAAAAATCTCCTACTACATATACGCCTCCAATGCCAGTGGCTATTCCTCTGGGAAATTCATCAAATACACCTCCTGCACGTCTGAGCCATTGCAAAGAACCTGCATTATTGTATTTAGCAACAAAAATATCTGTTCCCCCTGCTGAAGTAAGTTCATTAGAGCCTGTTGCCGCAGGCGTATTGAAGTTTGCAGTACCCAAAAACGTCCCTAACCAGTACACGTCATTACCTCTTACAGCTACTTTAGACATAGAAGCTTCGTTTTGTGTACTACCAGCACGCCTTGCCCACTGAAAATTTCCGTTCAAATCATATTTAGCAAGAAAGGCATCAGCCCCCCCTGCTGAGGTAAGTTCATTAGAACCCGTAGCCGCAGGTGTATTGAAGTTCATAGTTCCACTAAAATACCCCGTAACATAAACGGCATCACTGCTTACAGCCACCCCCCAAGGTTGTGCATCGTCGCCTCCTCCTGCACGTTTTGCCCATAACAAGTTTCCATTGGCATCGTACTTGGCAACAAATATGTTGTTATTGAAGTTTGGAGACGCAGTAACCGTAATGGAAGAGCCATTAAAATTTAATGTTCCGATAAAACGCCCAACAACATATACATTGTTATTGGCATCGTGAGCAATGGCATTGCCCTCTTCATTGCCAACGTTGCTACTGCCAGCCCAAGTGAGTACGTCTAAGTTTTGCCCAAATGCAAAAAGCACTTGAAACAAAAACAAGAAAACGAAAAAGTTAATTTTTTTCATAAAATACAGAATTTACGATTTCTTACAAAATTCTGCTTTTATGAATTTTCAAAAATGCTTTTCTTTTGAATAAGGGTGCTTTTTTGATGAAGCAGGCAAGTTTATTGATGAATTTTCTCTAAAAGTCCTTTTTTTCGGTCTTGGGCAAGAGATACTAATTTTCCATTTTCCATTTCTATCGTAAAATCTTTTTTATCCACACGTTTTATTTTTTCGGTATTGATATAAAAACTTCTGTGCGAACGGAAAAAATTAGAATAACCTTCCAAAAACTCAAAATCGGAGATTTCCTTGGAAATCAGAATTTCGGAGGAGTTCTCTATCACAAATTTGGTATAACTGCCTTTCAGAGCGTAATCAATGTTCTTTTTGGAGAATACTTATCAAAGCCTTAAGGTTTTCAATAAGCTCTTTTTGTGTTTCAACAACTAGTTTTAAAGCTTCACTTTCAACAGAATGCTCTTTCTGATTAAAAATTGTACCGTTTTGAATATGGCTATGAGAGTTGTTTTGATTAAAAAACATTTGGTAAGACTCTGGAAGCAATTCCTGAATGGGTATATCAAGTGTTTGACTTATTTTTATTGCTAAACCGATATCAACACCTAATAACTTATTGCTTTCAATATTATGGATAGTTGTTTGAGATACACCTACTAAATTAGCTAATTCCTCTTGAGATAAGCGTTTTAACTCTCTAATCTTTCTAATTTTAGAACCTAATAACATAGCTTATTGCTTTCTGCAAAAGTAATGAAAATTTGTTTTCATCAAAAAATTTTTTTTCAAATAAGAAATATTCAGAATTTAATAATCACATAAATCTACACAATTTAACTTTGCTTTTACAAAAGTCTTTTACAAGGTGTAATTGGCTATAATCAAACTTAAACCATTAAAAAAATGAAAAAAATCAAAAAAAACTCTCAAAATTTTGCAGTTTTGTTCTTACTGTTTTTTGGAGTAGTAAGCTGTGATATTTTGAGCACAAAAGAGTTGATTACGGATACTGCTATTGAAGAAGATGGAGGTCCTAAACCCAAAAAGAAATTAAAATTTAAACACGATGGATGTGCTGTACCTCTTGGTGTTTGCCTACAGATTCCAATAGGTAGAAGTAACGAAGTTTTGACGCAAGAGGAGAGAGATGACTATGTTGGATTTGCATCTTTCAATCTAATAAATAATAATTTATTAGAAATTGCTCCTGAAAGACACATTGCTCTTTCAGACGGCTCTGTTCCAATTACACAGGATATAGATATTCTTCCTGAAACGGTTGTGGAGTTTAGAAGTAAATTTTTAAAGATACGTAAAGGCATTTACCAAATTGATTATTCTAAAAATCAACCTTATGGAGTAGTCAGAGTTCAAGTTTCTAAATAAATTTTTGAACAAACAAAGGTTGAATATATTGTATTCAGCCTTTGTTTTACTTAGAATAGATATATGAACAAAATTCTCATAGCTTTTACAGTAGTAATGTTAAACTCTTGTAGCTGGCTTTATGGAGTAAGAGAGCAGAAATTATTTAATAAAGACAAGGCTTTAAAGTCCATCCAGAGAAATCTCCCAGAAGATGCCAATTTCTTTTATTCTGATAAAGCATATTTTGACTTCATCAAATCAAAGTTTTTAGATGAGAGCTATAAGAAGTTTTTCTTACAACCATTACAAGCT
>CAZZLW010000070.1:0-34000 GCA_964654605.1 uncultured Cytophagales bacterium
TGGGATTTTTTAGAGGAATCGTTTAAGGGATATTATTCCACAATGGGGGCACCTTCCAAACCTATTCGTCTGATGGTAGGTTTGCTGATACTGAAACACTTGTACAATTTATCCGATGAGCGAGTGGTAGAGGCTTGGGTAGAAAATCCTTACTATCAGTATTTTACAGGCGGAATATACTTTTCTTGGCAAGCTCCTTGTGCGGCTTCGGATTTGGTACATTTTCGTCACCGGATAGGGCAAGAAGGGATAAAGTTGATATTTGAGCAGAGCGTAGCGTTGCACAAGGAAGCAGTAGAAGAGAGTAAAGAGGTATTGATAGATACGACGGTAGAGGAAAAAAATATCACGTATCCGACCGATACGAAATTAGCGGCAAAAGTAATCAAGGAGACGCGAAAATATGCTGATGAGGCAGGAATAAAGTTGCGTCAGAGTTATCGTAGGGTGGTAGAAAAGTTACAGAAGCAATTGCGTTATAGTCATCGCAAAGAGCAAAAGAAGGCGTCAAGGCGGATATTGAAGCGTTTGCGAACGATAGCAGGTCGTCTGGTGCGAGAGGTGTCAAGGAAAGCGGAGGCATTGGGCAGGATAGATTTTAGGGAGAAGCAAAGTTTGTATGAACGGGTGCTGGCTCAAAAGCAGGATAGCAAAGACAAGATTTATAGCTTACACGAACCGCAAGTGGCTTGCATAGCAAAGGGGAAAGCCCATAAACCTTACGAATTTGGTTGCAAGATAGGCATCGCTACGCTACCCAAGAGCAATGTGATAGTAGGCATAGCTCACTTTTTGGGCAATCCTCACGACTCACAGACCTTGGAGGCGACTTTACACCAAGCTCAAGCTCTATGTGGAAAGACCTTTCAAACGGCTATTGTGGATAGAGGGTATGCAGGCAAGCGAAAAGTCGGAGAAACAGAAATTATCTTGCCCAGCCCCCAGAAAGATAAGCATTTGAATACCTATCAGAAACGAAAGAAACGGAAGCAATGTCGCTCCCGTTCAGCCGTTGAACCTGTGATTGGACACTTAAAAGCCGAACACAGGCTTAAAAGGAATTTCCTCAAAGGGGTATTAGGCGATAAAATCAATGCTTGGTTGGCGGCGGCGGCTTTCAATTTTAGAAAGTGGCTCAATCGCTTTCTTTTTTGCCTCCAAAAAATTTTCACTTTTTGCCAAATTTTTGCCTCAAATCTTTTTCAACTCAAACTCAAAACTACTTTTTAAGGGACGATTCTTTAATCAAAGGGAAAATTTCATAGCGAATACGATTTTTCATTTCCTCTTCCGTGTCTGCAATGAAATAGCCTTGTCCCGGTTGTAGGTTTAACTCGGTGCTTGATGCATACCAGTCAAATATTTCTTGAATTCTGCTGAAGTCCTCGTTAAAGAACTGTTTTGACTTTATGGCTTTTGGTTTAAGAGTGTACCAAGCAAAGCGTCTTCTAAGTGCAAAGTCAACTACGGCCAAACTCCTGTCGGCTGTGTTCATGGTTGCAATGACAAAGAAATTGTTAGGCAGTTTATATACTTTGAAATTAGGAGCAATTTCAATCTCAACATTTGAGACATCCATTTTATGTTCGAATAGGTAAAAAACAGGGCCTAATACATTGGACAGATTGGCTCTGTTTATTTCGTCAATGATTAAAATGACTTTTTCATTTTCGTGGTTAAAGGCATATTTTAAGGCCTCTGAGAAACTGCCAAAATTTTCTTTGTATCTCAGTTCTTTGTTTTCTGTATCAGGTCTGATACCGTAGATGAAATCGGAGTAGGTTGTCTCTGCGTGAAATTGAGTGAAGAATGTTTTTGCCCCCATTTTATCTGCAACAATTTTTGCAGTCCTTGTTTTTCCAGTGCCAGGAGGTCCTTGAAGAACGATATACTTCCTTTCACTTAAAAGATTTTTTACTTCTTCCGTCTCTTCAATAGTTTCAGTCTTAAAAAAAGGTTCTAAAGCTTCCGAAACTGCTTTTCGATGGTCTTTATTTGAAGGCCAGTCCCGAAGCTTTGCATAACCAGCAAGAAAGGCTGCTATAATTTTCTTTCCTTCCTCACTTTCAGGATTGTCAACTTTTTGGCACGCGGGTAAAAATTTGCTATATGTTCTAATTGTGTTTTTGATGTGTTGTAGGTCCGGACTACCAGTAATTGATTTTGGTAGGCTCGTTTCGATGTCAGAAAAGTCTGATTTACAGAATCCTCTTTCGTCAATAAGCTTTGAAAATAATCTTCTAAGACCTGGATAAGTCGCAAGTTCGTAGTCATTTTTAAAACCACTAGAACCAACCCCAAGACATACTAACCAAGGCTTCCCTTCTTCAGCAGAAGGAAAGATTACAAAGGAAAAATCGTGATATGGTCCCGATGGTTCTTCTTCAGGATGTATAAAACCAAAGAAAGCTCCGTTGTCTTTAAGTGCTTCTAGTCCGGTATTGTTTCGCTCTACATAAGGTTTGTTAAGTTCATTCTCTACCTTAGCACCAAATTGTTCCGCTTTTCCTTTTATAAATTATCTAATATTTTCTATGCTCATATTTCTTGTATGTGTATGGTCTGCTAAAATTACTACCAACGTTTTGCCGCTTGCCGCAGTGGGGGATTTCGGAGCACAAAGGTTCATTTTATTGCTAATGTTTAATAGTAGCACAAAGCTTCAAGTTTGCACGTCACCCCGCCTGACGCAAAACCCGTGTTATGCCTTCGCCCTTCTTTTTTGTATCATGTAGTTCAAATATAACTAATAGGAACGACTAATAAAAGATATTTGATTATGACTGGGGTCATAAAGCAATAAGTATAAAAGCACTAATTTTGTGCTAAAATTATTTGAAATATGAAAGTGTACACAATTCCATCATTACTCATCTCTGCTATTCTTTTGTTTGGTTGCGGAGGCGGGTCAACCCAAAATCAACAAGAAAGCAGCTCTACTAAACCAGAAAGTATGGTAAAAGATCCTGAGTCTTATGACCCAAAACGAGGTGAGGGTAAATTCTCTGCTGAAAACGTAATACTTGGAGCCTTAGACAATGCTATGGCTGACAAGGGGGAATCAATTTCGAGAGCCAAATGTTTTTCGTGTCACAAACTTTCTGAAGAAAGACTTGTAGGACCAGGTTGGAAAGGGGTAACAAAAAGAAGAGAACCGTACTGGATTATGAACTTTATTACCAATCCTGATCCAATGATAGATAAAGACCCAGAGTTACAGGCTCAATTAGAGATTTGTTTAGTTAGAATGCCCAACCAAAACCTTACTGACGAAGAAGCTAGAGCGATTTTAGAATTTATGCGTAAAAATGACGGTGTTAAATAATTTTCAAAAAAATAAAATACAAATGAAAAAGTCGGTCCATGTCATAATGTTGTCAATTGCGACAATACTAATTTTTCTAGGGTCTTGTAAACCTAAAAGTACAAGTAATGCAGTTAGTGGTGATGCTGCTGCAAAGGCATATGTAGCTCCCGGAAAGTATGATGAATTTTACAATTTCGTTTCTGGTGGTTTCAGCGGACAGATGAGTGTATATGGTTTGCCAAGCGGAAGGTTGTTTAGAGTGATCCCTGTTTTTTCTGTCGATCCTGAAAAGGGTTGGGGGTACAGTGAAGAAACAAAACCCATGCTCAATACTTCTCATGGATTTGTGCCGTGGGATGATTTACATCACATTGAAATGTCACAAACAGCGGGAGAAGTAGATGGAAAATGGGCTTTTGCTAATGCTAACAATACACCAAGATTGGCAAGAATTGATTTAAAAACATTCCGTACTGTTGAAATTATAGAATTACCTAATAGTGCAGGTAATCACAGTTCACCATATGGTACAGAAAATACTGAATACATAGTGGCAGGCACACGTTTTAGCGTACCGGCTGATGACTCTAATGGCGATGTACCTATTGACTCTTACAAAGAGAATTTTAAAGGACACATCAGTTTTGTAAGTGTAGATAAGGAAACCGGCAAAATGGAAATTGCCTTTCAATTAAAAACACCGGGAGTTAACTTCGATTTAGCCCGAAGTGGAAAAGGAAAATCCCATGGATGGTTTTTCTTTAGCTGTTACAACACCGAACAGGCAAATACTTTGCTTGAAGTAAATGCCTCACAGAAAGATAAAGATTTTATAATGGCAGTAAATTGGAAAAAAGCAGAAGAATACGTTAAAGCTGGCAAGGGCAAAAAACAGAAAGTTCGCTATGCTCACAATATTTATGATGACCACACCCATACTGCTACCTCAACTATTAAAACAGAAGTAACTGTATTAGATGTTGCCGAATTTGAAGATATATGCTACTTTATTCCCTGTCCTAAATCACCACACGGTTGTGATGTTGACCCAACAGGTGAATACATAGTGGGCAGTGGAAAACTGGCAGCTTTGATTCCTGTGTTTAGTTTTGATAAACTTCAGAAGGCAATAGCAGACAAAGCATTTGATGGCGATTATTATGGTATTCCGGTTGTAAAATACGAAGCTGCTTTGTATGGTGAAGTACAAAAACCAGGTTTGGGACCTTTGCATACTGAGTTTGACGGTAAAGGTTTTGCCTATACTTCTATGTTCGTATCTTCTGAAATTGTTAAATGGAATATCAAAGATTTGGCTGTGGTAGACAGAGTCCCAACATTCTACTCAGTTGGTCACTTGTGTATTCCAGGAGGTAATACTGCTAAACCTTTTGGCAAATACTTAATAGCCTACAACAAGATTACAAAAGACCGTTATTTACCTACTGGTCCTGAATTGACACAGAGTGCACAGTTATATGATATCAGCGGTGAAAAAATGCAAATGATATTAGATTTCCCAACAATAGGAGAACCTCACTATGCCAATGCTGCACCTGCCGATTTAATCAGAAACAATGGTCAGCTGAAAATTTATAAAATTGAGGATAACAAACACCCCTATGCTACTAAAAGCGAAGCCGAATCAAAAGT
The DNA here is from genome assembly GCA_964654605.1 of uncultured Cytophagales bacterium. GTDB lineage: Bacteria > Bacteroidota > Bacteroidia > Cytophagales > Thermonemataceae > Raineya. Next base: position 4,961 of record CAZZLW010000070.1, read on the forward strand.
TGTTCGCGAAGGTAACAAAGTTCATGTTTATATGACCGCAATTCGTTCTCATTTTGCTCCTGATAACATCGAAGGGGTTAAAGTGGGCGATGAGGTTTATTTCCACATTACCAACTTAGAGCAAGACTGGGATTTGCCACACGGCTTTGCCATAAAAGGCGCAAATAATGCAGAGGTGCTTATTATGCCAGGTGAGACAGCCACGTTAAAGTGGGTGCCAGACAGAGTAGGCATTTTCCCTTTTTATTGTACAGACTTTTGTAGTGCATTGCATCAAGAAATGCAAGGTTACATTCGTGTTTCACCAGCCGGAAGTTCTGTACCGCTTAGTTTCCATGTTGGAAAAAACCCTGCTGCTACTAATTAATTTCCAATGACTTGTTTTATAAGGAACAGAAAACGGTCGTTTTCTGTTCCTTTTCTTATGCAATAAGGTTGAATTATGAATGTCAAAAAAGTATCAATTGCTACAAGAACTATCTTAATTGTTAGTGCAATCATGTTAGGTATTTCCATATTTGTTCCGATATGGCGTATAGAATTAGAAGCTCCCCAATACCCCGAAGGTTTGGCGTTACTTATCTATTCAAACAAACTCGGAGGTGATGTTGAGATAATTAATGGCTTAAACCACTATATTGGTATGCAAACCCTACATGCTGAAAATTTTATTGAATTTACCATATTACCCTACATCATTAGTGGCTTTGCCATTCTGATGTTATTTAGTGCAATTGTAGGTAGAAAAAAATTACTCTATACCACCTTTGTATCTTTTACCCTGTTTGGTATTATAGCAATGATTGACTTTTATCGCTGGAATTATAACTATGGACATAATTTAGACCCAAATGCAGCAATTAAAGTTCCGGGTATGGCATTTCAACCCCCACTTATTGGTTACAAGCAGTTGCTGAATTTTGGAGTCTATTCCATTCCTGACATAGGAGGGTGGCTTTTTATTGCTACTGCTTTTATGTTGATAGTGGCAGTGTTTTTAGAAACAGGTAGTTTAGAAAAATTAAAAAAGTTTAGAACAAAAAGACTACCTCTTTTAGCGTTTTCATTATTATTAATTAGTTGTAACCAACATGGACCTGTGCCAATTAAGTTACACAAAGATAATTGCGATTTTTGCAAAATGACCATTGCTGATGGACGTTTTGCGGCAGAGTTGATTACAGATAAAGGCAGGGTATATAAGTTTGATGATTTAAGTTGCATGATTCGGTTTTCAAATGAAAATAAAAATCAGGACTATACACAAAAGTATGTTAATGATTATACAAAAACCAATGTTTTGATTGATGCCGAAACTGCATTTTTCATATACTCTGCGAATGTTCGTAGCCCCATGCGTGGAGATGTGGCTGCATTTGCTCTTCAAGAAGATGCAGACAAACATTCTAAAATGTGGAATGCTCCTATCTTAAAATGGAATCAGTTAAATTCGGTGATTGAATGAAAGCTATTGTATTTATTCTAATACAATGTTTAATTCCATTGTTGACTTTTGCTAAAACTTGGCATATAGGAGAAAAACATGCATTTAAAAAGATAAAGGAAGGTATTGCTGCTGCCCAAAATGGTGATACCATTATAGTAGAAAAGGGGTTTTATAAAGAAGGTAATATCATTATTGACAAATCCATTTGTCTTTTAGGAAGAAATATGCCCATAATTGATGGTGACAGAAAGTTTGAAGTACTATCAATAAAGGCAAATAATGTAACGGTAGAAGGATTCAAAATACAACATTCAGGCTATGCTACTTTAGATGACCCAGGTGGTATAAAAGTATATGATAGCGAAAGAGTGAATATTATCAACAATCTTGTGTATGATAATTTTTTTGGTATATATATTCAGTATAGTAAAAATTGCCTAATTAAAAACAACAAGATAATAGCCTTTGGTAAACAAGAGCAAGAAATAGGCAACGGCATTCATTGTTGGAAAAGCGATAGCTTACAAATTATTGGTAACCATATAAGCGGTAATAGAGATGGAATTTATTTTGAGTTTGTAACCAATTCTGTGATATGGAGAAACACTTCTGTTAAAAATATTCGTTACGGATTGCATTTTATGTTTTCAAATAATGATGCTTATTTTTCAAACATATTTGAAAATAATGGTGCAGGTGTGGCAGTAATGTACACCAAAAATGTAGTAATGATGAACAATACCTTTAAAGAAAACTGGGGTGACGCAGCCTATGGAATATTATTAAAAGATATTTCAGATTCCTACATATTTAATAATCGCTTTCTTAATAATACATCGGCTATTTTCGCGGATGGAGCTAACCGTATAGTTATAGAAAAAAATATTTTTAAAGGTAATGGATGGGGGCTAAAAATTCAAGCAAGCTGTATGGATCTAAGCATTATAAATAATAATTTTTTAGGCAATACATTTGATGTAAGTACAAATAGTAGTTTAGTTCAAAATACTTTTAATGCAAATTATTGGGATAAATATGAAGGTTATGACCTAAACAAAGATGGTATAGGAGATGTTCCCTATCGTCCACTCAGTTTGTTTTCTGTGATTGTTGAAAGTAACCCACCAGCTATGCTTTTATATAGAAGTTTTATGGTGACGTTGTTAGATAAGTCAGAAAAAATATTACCAAGTTTAACGCCTGACAACTTTATAGACAATAACCCTTTGATGAAATCTTTGAAACTGTGATAGAAATAAAAAGTATATCGAAACGGTTTGGTAAGCTACAGGTTCTCAATAAAGTAAATCTGGAATGCAATCGTGGTGAGTGTATTGCTTTGATTGGACCCAATGGATGTGGTAAAACCACGCTCATAAAAAGTATTCTAGGTATGGTATTGCCTGATGATGGTGAGATTTTGTTTAAAGGAAAAAGTATTAAACAAGATTTTATTTACCGAAGCGAAATTGGCTATATGCCACAGATTGGTCGCTACCCCGATAATATGACCATTGGACAGGTTATAGAAATGATTAAGAATATTAGGCAGTATAAAGGTAGTTATGATGAAGTGCTATACCATCAATTTATTTTGCCTGAGATGCTCAATAAAAGAATGAGCACTTTAAGTGGTGGAACTCGACAAAAGGTTAGTGCTGTTCTTGCATTTTTATTTAATCCTGATGTGCTGATACTTGATGAACCAACTGCTGGTTTAGATCCACTGGCAGCAGAAATGTTGAAAGAAAAAATAATAGCTGAAAAGCAAAAAGGAAGGCTTATTCTAATCACCTCACACCAGTTGAGCGAACTTGATGATTTGATTTCTGAAATTGTGTTTATGAATGAAGGGCAGGTTCTTTTTCATAAAACAGTTGATGCTCTAAAAGACGAAACCGGAGAGGCAAGAATTTCTAAAGCCATTACAAAAATTTTAAAAAGCAGAGTGGTATGAGCAGAATTATCCGCTTTATTATTTTAGATATTTTAAAAAATAGAATAGTATTGGTTTATACTGTTTTGCTTGCTGCCTTTGCGTGGAGTGCTTTTAGTTTAGAAGACAATAGCTCAAAAGGTACTCTTACCTTATTAAACATCATTTTGTTGATTGTGCCTTTAGTTTCAATCTTATTTACTACAATTTATATTTACAATAGTGCAGAGTTTATAGAGTTGCTTGTTAGCCAACCCATAAAAAGAAATAAAATTTGGATTAGTCTTTTTGCAGGATTGTCTTTGAGCTTTGTGATTGCATTTTTACTGGGTGTAGGCATACCGCTTTTTGTTTTTGCAGACCCCAATATTGCCATCATGATGACTACCATAGGTAGTATCATTACAATGGTCTTTATAGCTATTGCGTTTCTGAGTTCCATTCTCAGCAGAGATAAAGCCAAAGGAATTGGTGTTTCTATTTCGCTCTGGTTATATTTTGCCCTCTTATTTGATGGTTTGGTATTGTTTTTATTATTCCAACTTGCGGATTACCCCATCGAAAAGATGATGGTATTTTTAACAGCTACAAGTCCCATTGATCTTGCCCGAATTTTAATTTTATTACAGTTAGATGTTTCTGCTTTGATGGGTTATACAGGGGCTATATTTAAAGATTATTTTGGCACAACACTTGGCTTATTTGTTGCATTTCTGCTATTACTCATTTGGGTTACTGTGCCATTTCTATTTTCACTTAAAATTTTTAAACACAAAGATTTATGATTATTCAAGAATTATTTCAACAATTGGAAACAAGCTCACATCCGGTAGCGAGAGCACTTCATAAAACTGATCATAGCAAAGCATTGGCTATTGGTTTCAAATAGGGCATGATTATGAAAGAGCACAAAACTTCATTGCCTGCAAAGTTATTTGTACTATACGGAACCGTATTATACAAAGAAGGTGCTTTGACGAAAACACTACACCAGTATGAAGAAACCGAAATCCCTCAAGATATTATTCACTCGGTAGAATGTATTGACGATGCACTTTGCATATTAGTACAAGGCTAATATACAACACTGTGAAAAAAGATATTGAAGACCGTAAGGATATTGAATTACTCATTAATTCTTTTTACGATAAAGTAAAACAAGATGCTATTATTGGTTCCTTTTTTACAGAAGTTGTACAAGTTAACTGGGAAAAACATTTGCCTGTGATGTACAACTTTTGGGAAAATATAGTTTTTCAAACAGGCAGTTACAACGGAAATCCAATGGATAAACACCTTGAGTTAAACAAGAAGAGTTTAATTACGAAGGAACATTTTCAAAGATGGATATTGTTGTTTAACGAAACTGTTGATGAATTATTTAAAGGCGAAATAGCTGAGCTAATAAAACAAAGAGCTTTGAGTATTAGCACAGTTATGCAAATTAAAATTTTGCAATCGTGAACCATCTGTTTTTGGTATTACATTTACTGGGAGCAACTATTTGGGTAGGTGGGCATTTGTTGTTATTGATTCGCTATTTGCCCCAAGCTATTAAAGAGAACGAGCCAGATATTGTAAAGGCGTTTGAGAAAAAATTTGAACCTTTAGGGTTACCTGCATTGCTACTGCAAATTATTACTGGAATATTATTGGCTTATCATTACAATGTTAGAATAGAAAATTGGTTTTCATTTAGCAATGGTATAGAAAAAGTTGTATCTATAAAACTCATGCTGTTATTGTCTACATTGGCATTAGCAGCACATGCTCGTATTTTTATTATACCAAAATTAAGTAGCCGTAACTTAACTCAGTTGGGTATTCATATCTTACTTATAAATATAATCGCCATTGCAATGTTGGTCATGGGGACTTTTATACGAAAGGGAGGGTTATAATTAAAGCGATGCTTTTATGAGGCATCGCTTTTTGTAGTTTTTATTTTAAGAACTTTTTTATTTTGGAAGTAAAACATCACCTATAACATGAATAACGCCATTTGATGTTTTAATAGTCGCTAAAATAGGTGTGCCATTTACCAATGTTTTATCACCTTCTTTTGTAATTTTTACTTTTCCGCCAAATACCATATCGTATTCAGCTCCATCTTGTAACAATACGCCATCTATAACTCCTACATAAGTATGATAGCCAAGAATGTTTTCCAAATCACCCTTTTTTTCTGGTTTCAAAAGTCCTTCAACCGTTCCGGCAGGTAGTTTATCAAAAGCAGCATTTACTGGTGCAAAAACTGTAAATGGACCTGCATTACTCAAAGCATCAACTAAACCTGCTGCTTTTACAGCGGCTACCAGAGTGGTATGGTCTTTACTGCCTATTGCCACCTGCACTATATTAGGGTTAGAAACATCGTCTTTTACGCCTGATTGGCCAGCTAATGCATTTTCTTGGGAACTTGTATTGCTATTAGAGTTATTGCTATCGCTACTTTGGTTGCATGCTGTAATAAACAATGCACAAAAAATCGATTGGATTACTATTAACTTTTTCATATGAATTACTTTGTGTCAAAAATAATGGAAGGAAAACTTTACAATTATGACCATAATCATAACTGGTAAAAAATTAGTTTGATTTTCTATGTAAAGCGAATTGCGACATTAAAATGATACCGATACCACTCATGAGTAATAGTGAAACAAAAAATAATGATTCATTAATAAAAGGAATAAGAATATAGCCAATTGATGCAATGCCTTGTATTCCTAATAATAGTTCATTCAATAATATTCCAATTACAAAAATAGCTATGCCAGCAAAAGAATACTTATTAAATATGGATAACTTGGTCATATATGCATACGTAACCAAAAAAAGACTAATAAATGCTAGTAGAACCAAATGCAAATAAGCTATAACAATAGACCTGAAGCCAAAAGCCAATTGGCTCACAGCAGGAATAGTAGATCCAAGTTGTAGTGCAAATTTTATGCTGCCAGCTATGGCAATAATAACGAGTAGCCACTTTAAAGGTTGAATGATATCTAACTCTTTCAGAATTTTTTGTTTATGTGCATAATACAAAATATTACCCCAGCCAAGTGCTTGAGCCAATGCAGCTAATGCAAATACTATTTCTGTCCAAATGGGTAAATGCATCCACAAAATTGATAATCCATAAGCAGGTACACAGCTATAAGCTATTAATCTAAAAGCCAAACCATTGGTAGCAAAGTGGGCATATTTTCTGCCTAAGTAATCATACAATAATCCCATGCAAGCAAAGAAAAACCAACCGTTATATTGAAAATGCAAATACCAATATACAGATGCCAAATAAGTGTGTTGTTGAATATTTTTAGTAGCCATCATCAACGTAAGCGATAAAGTACCCAATGATGACAATAACATAAAAACTAAAGCCCACTTAAACCATTGCCTTGTTATTACATTTGGAAGATATTTAATATCGAACCAAAACGATAGGGCAAATACAAATGAAATGACAATAGACAATGAAGAAAAGAAAATGGAGTATAACGCATACCCTTGTAGCATAAAAGAAACAAGCATACCTAATGCAGTAATCCAGTTTACCCATAAAAGGTAGTTATAATACCTAAACCTTTTGTCAGTAATTAAACTCCTTAATGAGTGTGTCAAAAAGAAAAATAATGATTGCGATATCCATCCAGCAAAGGCAAAATGTGAATGGGCGTGTTGTATGTTTTTTTGATCCAGAAATGGAAACGAAAAAGCAATTTTGTACCTCATAATTACACCTAACACGGCAACAATTAAAAAGCTAAAGAATGAAATTATTAGCCACCTATTTGAGTTAATTCGAATCATTTTAATAATATAACTTACGATTTCTTATTTCTACCTTGCCTTTGGCTTTAAGTCGCAATAGGACTCTGATAACAGTTTCTACTCTTAAACCAATGTGGTCGGCAATTTGTTGCCTTGTCAGGGAAATCAAATTTTTATTTCCCAGTATTCCATATTTTAATTTATAATAGTCTAGAAAAGATAATACTCGGGTTTCAGGCGAGCTGTTAATAATTATTTTCGTAACAACCGACTTATTATAAACACGATGAGAAAGAAGCTGTAGAATTTTATTTTTCAACTCAGGATAATCATCCAACAATGTTAGAAAATTTTCTTTCGGTAACCTTATTACGGTGGTATTCGAAGTTGCTTCAGCAGAAGCAGGATAAGGTAAATTTATGAATAAAGGTGGCTCACCAAAGCTTTCACCAGAAGCAAATATTCCTTGTGTAAATTCTCTTCCTTCCGAATTTATATTAAACATTTTTACACTTCCTTCCACAATCTGAAAGTAGTATCGGCATTGATCCCCCTCCGAAAATATTAAATCTCCTTTACGGTATTTTTTTTGAATACCACCATAGGCAATAATCAAGTCTATATTAATAAACATGCAGTATGATATTTAGAATTACTATGTCCCTCATTCTTAGTCAAAAGATAAAAATAAAGTTTTTTTGATGATGTTTTTTTCATTGTCGTCTCGTCTTATAGGGTGAGGCATAACGTTTTTCGGCTTTGCGTAGTGGCGGACTTAGATGCACTTCACTGTCAGCCTACCACAAATGATGATTAGATGCACAAAGTTACAATTTTGCACTGAACCCGCCATTACGCAAAACCGATGTTGTGCCTTCGTTGTTCTTTTTCGTCCGTTATGTTGTCGTTCAATTCTGTCAGTGTTGGGAAGCCATACTCTTTGCCAAGTTTTGGTTTGCGGGTCGGTAGGTGCGACTTGGCAATGTGTATGGCTTTTGGGTTGGCTTTAATAATTAAATGTCAGCCCTACTCCAAAGCCCATATCACTGTCGTAATGTGTTCTGAAACCTAAGTTTTTACCAGCGATATAATTCAGTCCAAACATATATTCTCTATCTGTATTGACCATAAATGCAGCCCTGAACCTTTTTGAAATGGGAATGTCTTCTCGTCTTAATTGTACCCTTACATTTCCATCGTGATACACTTCTGTTTGTAAAATTACAAGCATTGGTAGAGTATAAGCTATCCCTAAACTAAATTGTCTCCGATTGTCTTTGGTGTTTGTCTGTCCGAATAGATTTCTTTTAGGTGTTTCGTGTTTTCTATAACGCCAATCAAATCCAATAAAAGGCATAAGCCATTGGTTTCTGCCTATGTATCGTCCAATGTGGGTTTCTGTTTCGTAACCGTGTCTGTCATTATAACCCAAACGCCATTCTGTGCCAAAACTCCAACGGGTATTTTGCAACATTGTCATTCCGTCATTACCATTTGTAGCAAAGTCATTTTGAAACATAAAATGTAGCTCATTGCTTTCTTTTTGCAACTTTTTGTAAGCCCATTTTTTGTCTGGTAACAATGGATTAGGTGCTTGATTTTCTGTACTGAAAACACGGTTCATTCCTGCCATCATATGGTAAAGTATATGGCAATGAAAAAACCAATCACCTTCTAAATTGGCTTCAAATTCTATAACATTGGTTTCCATTGGCATTATGTCCAACACATTTTTCAATGGTGCATAATCGCCTTGTCCATTTATAACCCTAAAATCGTGTCCGTGCAGGTGCATCGGGTGTCGCATCATTGAGTTGTTGTAGAGTGTTATTCTTACAATTTCTCCTTTTTTAATTAGTATTTTATCAGTTTCAGCAAGCACTCGGTTGTCCATACTCCACACATATCGGTTCATATTTCCCGTTAATTCAAACTTTAACTCTCTGATAGGTGCGTCTTTTGGAAAAGTAGTTTTGGTAGGTGATTTTAGCATAGCATAGTTTAAGGTAACAATGTCATTACTTGGCATTGTATGGTTGCTATGGTCTGAATGTTGCGATTTATTTGGCTTATTTTCTCCTGTGATTTCAGGGTACATTACCGTATTCATATCCATTTGTTGTAACGACATATCCATACCCATATCGTTCATTGAGCCGTTCATTTTCATCATATCGTTCATCATCTTCATACCTTCAAAGTATTTCAGTTTAGGCAATGGACTTGCCAACTGTTTAATACCTGAACCTATATAAATTGATGCTGATTTGGTGCGGTCTTCGGGTGTTGCCAAAAATTCATAGGAAGTATTTTCTGCCGGAATGGTAACGATGACATCATACGTTTCTGAAACGCCTATAAGCAGTCTATCCACAATAACAGGCTCAACATCATTGCCGTCATTGGCTACTACGGTCATTTTTCCACCTGCATACGTCAGCCAAAAATAGGAAGATGCTCCACCGTTGGAAACTCGCAACCGCACTTTATCACCTACTTTGAATTGAGAAAGTTGGCTTTCTGATGTTCCATTGATGAGGAATTTGTCGTAATACACATCGCTCACGTCCATTGCCAACATTCGTTTCCATTCGTTGGTCAATTTGGTTTTGAAATGCCCTGCTTTTATGGCTTCCCCATAACTCTGAACCGAGTTTTTCTTTATGGCAAACCAATCATTGGCATTGTGCAACATTCGGTGTACATTGTCAGGATTGTAGTCTGTCCATTCGCTCAAAATAATAGGTACATAAGGCAAATCATCAATGCCTTTTCTGAAAGTAGGGTCATCTTCTTTTTTGAGAAGCACCATTGAACCGTACATTCCTATTTGTTCTTGCAGTCCGCTATGGCTGTGATACCAATGCGTGCCGTTTTGAATAATAGGAAAACGGTAAATGTGGGTGGTGTTTGGTTTAATGGGCATTTGTGTTAAGTACGGAACGCCATCTTCTTTATTGGGCAAATACAAGCCGTGCCAATGCAAAGAGGTACTTTCTTTTAGCCTGTTGTGAACGTGAATTTCTGCTGTGTCGCCTTCGGTAAAGGTGAGTGTTGGCATAGGAATTTGCCCATTTACGGCAATGGCTCTTTTTTCTTTTCCTGTAAAATTGACGATAGTGTCTTTTACGAAAAGGTCATATCGCACCACTTTTTGGGCGAATATGTTTGTAGTTACCAATAGTAAAACAACTATTGGCAACAGTTTTTTAAAAATATTCTTTTGATTAACCATTTAATAAATTTCATTTTAAATTAGGTTTAAAAGCATCCAACCACTCATTGCTATCATCAATGCGTCTTCAATAATAGTAACGGTACTCATTGGCAGATTGAATACTGCACCTAAACAGGCACATTGAATTTTCTTCTTGTTCAATACCGATTGTAATACGCCAACAATACTGATGCTCATTACTGTAAATGTTACTCCATTGGTTATGAGTGGATTGAAATTGATTAAAAAAGCAATGCCCAAAGCCAATTCTGTAAAAGCGTAGATATAAGCCCAAGCAGGTAAACGCTTTGCTACTACATCATACATTACATAACTTTCGGCAAAGCCTTTCAAATTGAGCATTTTGAAAAACGAAAACATCAAAAAGAACCCCGCCATAAAATGTCGCATCCATTGCATTGTATCAAAATGATGGTTGGATAACTGCACCAATAGCGTTACCAAAGTGATATAGAAAAAAATCAACAAAATGGGCTTGTAGGTGGCTAACCAGCCTTTGGTTTGTTCTGCCAACTCGCTGTGATGTTGGGCAGAAATCTGATACTTTTCAGGCAAGGCTCTTTGCAATCTATCCAATGGAATGTGTTTATCCATTGTGATTGTGGCTGAATTTTCTTCTTTTGAAACTTCAACACTTACCACATTTTCCACCATCAATAACGATGATTTTACTTTTGCTTCACAACTTGAACAGGTCATTCCTGTTACTTGATATGTATGTACCATAATCTTAGATTTTAAAGGTTAAAAACTATGGTGCAAAGTTCCGAAGCTATCTGTACATCGCTGTTGTGTTATTTTGGGTTTAAGTTGTAATATTTATAAGTCTTCAATTTGCTTTCGTTTTTTGTCTTTCAGTTGCTTGTAATGCGAAGGTGAAAAGCCCGTAACTTTTTTGAACTGATTGCTCAGATACGCCACACTGCTATAATTCATCTGAAAAGCAATTTCACTCAAAGTCAATTCATCATAAAGAAGCAACTCTTTTACCTTTTCAATTTTCTGATTGATAAAGTATTTTTCAATGGTTGTATCTTCTACTTCCGAAAACAAATTGCTAAGAGATGAATAATCCTGTGCCAAATTTTGTGACAAATAATCGGAAAGGTTGGTATTAAGTTGAGCGTTTTGTTGATGCACCAACTCAATAATCAAGGTTTTGATTTTATCAATCAATCGGCTTTTCTTGTCGTCAATCAGTTCAAACCCAAAACTTTTCAAGTGTTTGTCAATCTCACTTTTCTGTTGAGCCGTAATGGGTGCTGTGGTTTCTACTTCACCTAAATCTACTGCAAGTAGTTGAAGTCCGAGTTTTTCCAACTCAGACTTCACCACCATTTTGCAGCGACTACACACCATATTTTTGATGTATAGTTTCATTTATTCTATTGTTTCAACCGTTTTGCCGCAAGTGAGCATTTGCGAACCGTAGTAAGGGTTCTTCACCGCATTTTCCTTGCTCAACCAATTTGCACCTTTTCCATTGTTTGCCATCGGGCAATGCTGGTAATAGATAGGTCTTTCTTGTTTGGAAACTTTCAAGAGTTGATACATATTGTCAGACAAGGTATTGAAATGGTCTCTTTGATGCCCCACATCTTTCGTCTCTTCAATGTGTTCAGTATCAAATTTCAAGTCCTTCATTACTTTCATCCAAACAGTATGTTCTTCTTTAGAAAGTTTGTTCATCTGCACGGCATTAAGAGCATTCAGTAACTCTCTTGCTCTAGCAGAAGCTAAATTTCCATCAGATTTTACCAAAGCGTCTTTTAATGCGAAGTAGTTTTCAAAAACTGATTTGAGTGCATTTACTTCCTGCTTTGTTTCTGTTGACTTGTCAGTAACACCCCCGTGATTACGTTTAGAACGGTCGTCAATCGTTTCGGCTTTTACCGTTTCCGATTTTTTCACACGCTCGTACCTGCAACATTCTGGAAGTTTAGCATACACATCATCAGGTGCAAGAAATTGGTCGCTATCATAACCCGCCAATGCAATTCGTTTCAAGATTTCGTCTTGATTGGTCTTGCTTGGGTCGTAAGTAAGTGTAGCCATTTTGGTTTCTTTATTCCAATCTACCTGTGCTACTTTCTTTATGTTTCCGGCTTTTTCAATGGTACTTTCACACATACCACAGTTACCGTAAATTTTTACGCTTTCGGTTTTAGCGTTTTTGATTTGAGCGTTACACGCTGTGAACGATAGCAATAGCGTTATTGCTATCAATATTTGTATTGATTTCATCTTTTTAAAATTAAATGTTTAACAAAAAATTGAGATTGAAAGCCAGTGATTGCTTTCAGATGGACAGACCTATGGCTGTCAAGGCAAGAAATCAGCCTATTTTTGGCGGTAGCCAAATAGAAATGAAACCTGATGAATAAAAGCTGTCTTGGTAATAAAAATTTGGCTTGTTGGGGATTAACTTAATTCCTGAAAATTTGATTAAGAATGGAATAGTAAAATTTGTATGGTTTGTAGGACAATGACAGTTTGAGTTGCCACATTTTCCGTCACAATCTTTTCCGTGCTTATTGCATTGTCCTTTTTCTGTGTCGCAACACTCTTTTTTTTCCGCTTCGGTGTCGGATTGTTTGGAGCAATTATTTTCTATGCTTTCAGGTTTTGACCCACAAGCATAGATGTCTGTTGGTGTCAGTAAGAAACCAATCAGGGTTAATAATGCTATGTAAACAAATCTTGTCATACTGTATCAAAACGCAAATTTACAAATTTTATTCTGTCAAGCGTTGGAAAAAAACAGCTCTTTTGGTTTTTAGGGCTGGCTTGTGTGTCGGGAAAAACCAAATGTGCTGTTTGTGCGGTCGGCTTTTTACAATGAGGCACAACGTGCCGCGTATTGGCGATGGGCGGGATTTTTAGCACTGAACTTTAATCGAAGAATGAAAGTTGAATTTTGCACTTCCGTTGATACGAAGCCGTTCACCCTGCCTATCGCCAATACGATGTTGGCTGCTGCCGTTATATCTGTCATTGTTTATTTTACTTCAATTTATAAACGTTGCCACAGAACTTTCCCTTGCTAAGTAAGAACTGTCATTCCGTAGCTGATTTTAGTTTTTCCAATTTTATAGTATCGCCTTGCTTGGAAAGTTCGTTTACATAACTGTAATAGCCTTCTAAGTCTAGAGAAAATAAGGTGTTTTCATTTATCTTTTGCCTGATGTGAAAATACCCGTTTTTGTCTGTTACTACTTTTGGATTGAGTGCCAATTTATCATCGGTAAAAGCACGGTAGTATTCAATCCGAACGCCTGCAAGCGGCTCGCCTGTTTCTTGGTCTATCACCACGCCACTACGTTCTGTTTTAGCTGTAAAAACTGTTTCGTTCAGATATTTTGTTGCAAAAAACAGCACAGGCAAGGCAATCAAAGCCGAAATAATAATTTGCCTTTTATTTTTCTTTCTGATGGCGTTAATCAAAAATCCCAAACTGATTACAGTTATAATGAGTATTACAAAAACAAGTATGAGCATATTATTTGTTTTTTACGTCAATGATAAATGTTGCCACAAGTGCAGAGTCCACAATAATGGGCTTTTGTTCATAATCTAAAATTTCAGGGACATAAATACTGTCGGACATTGCCCACTCGTGCTGATACATTTTCAGTACGGTTCTCCCTGTCTTTAGCGGTACAAATTCTATTTCTACATCATAGCTTCCTCCGTCACATTCGGGGCAAGGGTCACTGCTTTTGTAATCTGATTTTTTTATAATGCCCAAACTATCGGTAAAGCCGTAGCTGGTGCTGAACTCGCAACCTTTGCACTCGCCTGTAAAAATTACAAGCGTATCGCCCAACTGCACACTGTTTTCAGTCTTTGAGTTGAGTTGTTTTCTGTTGTCCACAGTTTTTGTATTGCAGGAGCATAATGCAACAGCTATCGCCAATGTTATGAGTAGTTTAAGCATTTTTATTCGATTGTTTTTCCAGTTTTATCAATAACGTTCGTAGTGCAAAAAAACTTATGATTTCATTTGATTTGTCTTTCTGTTTTTGTTGATGTGAAAATTCGGTTGTTTTGTCGTGTCTGTTGATAGTAGCACGGTCGTCCTACGGTTGCAGCCAACTTGTAAATATACGCAATAATATAACTATTTTTTTAAAACTCCAAAAAAATGAAAAAAATTTTTTTACGCTAAAATCAAATAGTTATCTCTGAAAGAAACAAAGAAATGAACTCTTTACAGGTAGGTAGGGCAATATTTGAGCAATTTAATTACGCAATGCTATTTTTTGTTTTCAAGCGTATCCAAAGGACTTTTGATTTTCTGTATCGCTTGATTGCTAACTTTTGTGTAGAGCAGTGTTGTTTTGATATCCTTATGTCCTAAAAGTTCCTGTATAAACCGAATGTCTGTTCCTTGCTCCAAAAGGTGAGTTGCAAAACTATGACGCAAACTATGAATCCCTACTTCTTTTTTGATGTTAGCTTTTTTAAGAGCATTCTTAAAAATCTGTTGCACGCTCCTGATACTATATTGCTCGCCATACTGCCCCTCAAATAAGTATATTTTGGGTTTGTAACTAAGCCAGTAAGCTCTTAATTGCTCTAAAATGCTTTGCGGTAAATTGACATATCTATCTTTTTTTCCCTTAGCTCTTTGAATCAAAACTCGCATATTCTGACTATCAATGTCTGTAATTTTAAGCCCAACAATTTCGCTCACTCGTAAGCCCATTCCATACACCAGTTTCAAAATCGTGTTGTGCTTCAAATTGGTGGTTACTTCAAATATTTTTTGAATATCTTTTGCCGAAAGAGCCTTGGGAAGATTTTGGTGCTTTTTAGGACGAGGAATTTCCCAAAAAATCTTAGGACGATTCAGCACTTGCTCAAAATAAAATTTTACCGCATTGATACGGCTATGCAAGGTGCTTTCAGAAAGTTTCAAAAATTTGATACAATACCAAAAATAGCTCTTCAATTTTTCAGAGTCTAAGTCGTTTACATCATAATCTTTGAGCAAATAAAGTAATTGTGCAAATTCATTACGATAGGTTTTAATCGTCGAGACGCTATATGCTTTGAGCTCCAAAGTTTCTACAAGTTTCCTCAAAGCCTCTTGATTGCTTTCGCTGAGCTGATGCCAAGCCTTCGTTTGAGGGATTTGCTCAGGTAAGGCTAAGTCAAATTTTTTTCTGTAAAAAGCATTATCAAGTACATACCAGCACTTATTCGTATTACTCCATTTAGCACCCGCAAGAGCTTTTACCCACTCATTGGTAGCTTTATCAAAAGGGAAACGAATAAAAATTACCTTTCTACCCTTATGCTCCCCCAACTCAAAAGTGATGTTACTCATACAAATTGCCTTAAAAATCGTAAATCGTTTTCAGTGAAAAGTCGTAGGTCTTTGATTTGGTATTTGAGCATAGTGATACGCTCCAAACCCATTCCAAAAGCAAAACCTGTGTATTTTTCATTATCAATGCCGCAATTTGTAAAAACATTGGGGTGTATCATTCCCGAGCCGCCAATTTCCACCCAACCCGTATGCTTACAGACATTACAACCTTCACCCTTACAAATCAGGCAAGAAATATCAATTTCGGCACTGGGTTCGGTAAAAGGGAAAAAAGAAGGACGAAAACGTATCTGCGTTTCTCTGCCAAACATTTCTCTTACAAAATGATAAAGCGTCTGCTTCAAATCCACAAAACTTACATTTTCATCAATGAAAAACCCCTCAACCTGATGAAAAATACAATGAGCCCTTGCCGAAATAGCTTCATTCCGATACACACGCCCAATAGAAAAAGTCCGCAAAGGGGGTTTTTGGCTACGCATTACACGTATCTGCACCGAAGAGGTATGCGTACGCAAGAGAATATCAGGATTTTTCTCCACAAAAAAGGTGTCTTGCATTTCCCGAGCAGGGTGATTTTCAGGGAAATTCAGCCCTGTAAAATTGTGGAAATCATCTTCAATTTCGCCCCCTTCCGACTGATTGAAACCCATACGTTCAAAAATCTCTACAATACGATTTCTCACAATCGTAAGCGGGTGCGTAGAACCCAACTGATAAGGCTCGGCGGGTAAGGTCAAATCCACAGGGGCTTGTATAGCTACGGTTGCATTTTCAAAAAATTCTTGCTTCTCTTTGAAAATACTTTCAGCCTTTTGTTTTAGCTCATTTACTGCCATTCCGTAATTTTTTCGCTCATTGGGAACAATATTTTTAATCTCCTCCATTAGAGCAGGAATTTTCCCTTTTTTGGCTAAAAACTGCAAACGAAATTCCTCTAATTGCTTGGGATTTTCAATAACAAAACTTTCTAATTCGGCTAAAACTTGTTTTACTTGTTCAAAAGCGTTCATATCTGATAATATTTGGGGTAAATATTTGTTCCAAAAAGCAAAGTAAAGAAATTCAGCGTAAATGTTAGATGTTTGGGGTGTAATTTTTCGAAAGCAAAATCTAAAACCTCGTTCTACTTTCAAAAATTTTGTAGTTTTGCAGGCGAAATGTATTGAAACTGATTTTTTGATTTTTTCTCAAAATCTCTGAAAAATGGTTTAAGTTTGAAGTTTTTAATGTTTAGAGTTCAAGCCACAAACCAAAAACCTCTAAATTTTAACTTATTTTCGTAATATTATGGAAATTTCTACCAAATACGACCCACAGCAAGTTGAACAAAAATGGTACAGCTATTGGCTAAAACATAACTTTTTTGCCTCCAAACCTGATAGTAGAGAGCCTTTTACGATTGTCATACCACCGCCTAACGTTACAGGCGTATTGCATATGGGGCATATGCTCAACAATACCATTCAAGATGTACTGATTCGTAGGGCAAGAATGTCGGGTAAAAATGCCTGCTGGGTGCCCGGCACCGACCACGCTTCCATAGCTACCGAAGCCAAAGTAGTAGCAATGCTCAAAGAAAAAGGCATTGAAAAGAAAGACCTAACACGCGAGGAATTTTTGAAATATGCTTTTGAATGGAAAGAAAAATATGGCGGAATAATCCTTGAACAACTCAAAAAACTTGGTTGCTCTTGCGATTGGAACAGAACACGTTTCACAATGGAAGAAGAACTTTCAAGGGCTGTTATCAAGAGTTTTGTACATCTTTATCGCAAAGGTTGGATTTACAGAGGTGTCAGAATGGTGAATTGGGACCCTGTTGGCAAAACTGCCCTTTCCGATGAAGAGGTAATTTTCAAGGAAACGCAGTCTAAAATGGTGTATGTCAAATATAAATTGGTAGAAGGAGAGGGGGCTGATGATTATCTCACGGTTGCTACGGTTCGTCCTGAAACTATACCCGGTGATGTAGCTGTTTGTGTAAATCCGAATGATGAACGTTACAAGCATTTGATAGGCAAAAAGGCAATCGTGCCTTTGGTGAATAGAAAAGTGCCTATCATTGCCGATGAGTATGTGGATATGGAATTTGGCACAGGTACGCTAAAAATTACACCTGCTCACGATATTGCTGACTACGAAATAGGCATAAAGCACAATTTGCCTGCGATTGATACCATTGGCGATGACGGAACAATGTCCGAGGCGGTTGGCATTGCCAAATATGTAGGCAAAGATAGATTTTGGGTAAGAAAAGAAATTATCAAGGACTTGGAAGAGGCAGGGCTTTTGGTAAAAGTAGAAGACTATAAACATCAGGTAGGCACTTCTGAGCGAACAGGTGCAGTGATTGAGCCTAAACTTTCTATGCAGTGGTGGCTCAAAATGAGTGATATTGCCAAACCCGCCTACGAAAATGTGATGAACGATACCATTCGCTTTTTCCCCGATAAGTTCAAGAATATGTATCGTAGCTGGATGGAAAACCCCAAAGATTGGTGCATTTCTCGTCAGCTTTGGTGGGGACAGCAAATTCCTGCTTTTTATGATGATAAAGGCAATGTAGTAGTAGCCGAAACTTATGAGGAGGCTTTACAAGAATACAAAAAACACTATCCCGAAAGCAAAGATATTACGCTTCGTCAGGACGAAGACGTCCTGGATACTTGGTTTAGCTCTTGGCTTTGGCCTATTTCTGTATTTGACGGCTTCAAAGACCCCCAAAACGAGGATATTCGCTACTATTACCCCACAGATGTTTTGGTAACAGGCTTTGATATTATTTTCTTTTGGGTTGCTAGAATGATAATGGCAGGCTATGAGTTTCGCAAAGAAAAGCCCTTCAAAGATGTATATTTCACAGGGCTGATTAGAGATAAACTGGGCAGAAAAATGTCCAAATCTTTGGGCAATAGCCCTGATGCACTTAAACTAATGGAATTGTATAGTGCCGATGGAGTGCGTTTTGGTGTGCTTTTCAGCTCGGCGGCAGGAAATGATTTGCTCTTTGATACACCTGTTCCCAAATCGCAGAAAAAAGAAGATATAGAAGCCTTTTTGAACAGCCCCGACTCACACAATTCCAAACTCTGCGAACAAGGACGCAACTTTGCCAATAAAATCTGGAATTCTTATCGCCTTATCAAATCTTGGCAAGTAGCTCCCTCTGCTTTGGAGCAAGGACAAGTAACTGAAGCTATCTCTTGGTTTCAAGCCCGCTTGAACGAAGCCCTTTCCGAAATAGAAGACCATTTCACCAAATATCGTATTTCAGAGGCTTTGCAGACTATTTACAAACTCTTTTGGGACGATTTCTGCTCTTGGTACTTGGAAATTATCAAGCCCGAGTATGGCAAACCCATTGATGAGCAGATTTATCAGCAAACCATTACGTTTTTTGATACACTTTTGCGTCTGTTGCACCCATTTATGCCTTTTATTACCGAAGAAGTTTGGCAAAATATTCAGCCACGCCAAGAAGGGGAAAGCATTTGCGTTGCTCCTTATCCTAAAAGTGAGTGTTTTGATAAAAATATACTCCAAGAAGCCGAGCTTGCTTTTGAGGCAGTTACGCAAATTCGTAATGCTCGTAATGCTCATCAAATTTCGCCCAAAGAAATTTTAGAAATTGCCATAAAAAAATCTGAAAATGAAAAGATTTTACAAAAATGGCAAAAAACTATTGAGAAGTTAGCAACGGCTCGGATTGGCTTTGTAGAGGAGAAGCCTACCCAATCGGTAAAGTTTTTGGTAAAAACAGAAGAGTTTTTTGCTCAAATAGCCGTAGAAGTAGATTTGGAGCAAGTGAAAAAGGATTTAGAATATTACAAAGGTTTTCGCGAAAGCGTGTTGAAAAAACTTTCTAACGAAAAATTTGTTGCCAATGCCAAACCCGAAATCGTAGAAAATGAACGCAAAAAACTCGCTGATGCAGAAGCCAAAATCAAGGCTTTGGAAGAAATATTGGGCTAACCGCCAATTTCTTGTAAAACTTTTTTTTCTGCAAAAGTGCATTTGCCCGATTTGATGAGGTACTCGGCTATGGCTTTCTTGAAGTCCTCTTCCAAACGACTTTCAGGCAAAAGAGCAATGATTTTTTTTCTATCTTCTTGCAAATGCAAAGCATAGCTCATTAGCGAAGGAACGCCACATTCTACGGTGAAACGCAAAAAAATAATTTCTACATTTTCAGGCTCTTGGGCAAGGGCTTTCTGCAAATAACTGCTTGCTTCCCAAAAAAAGTTGAGTTTTATAGCGGGCAGAAAGCTATATTTGCCTTTAAGAGCCTGCAAAGCTCCTTGATAGGCATAGCGTACGGCTTCGCTGATATTTTCTTGATGAATAGCCTGCTCAAACTCTTTGAGTTTTCTCTCATTTTCGGAAGCCTCTTTGTATAGTTTGCGTAAAAGTTGTGTCATAGTTGTTTTTCAATCAAGATACTTTTGATATTGGTAAATTCACGAATACCTGCTACGGAAAGTTCTCGTCCATAGCCCGAATTTTTTACTCCGCCAAAAGGTAATTGCGGCATTGATTTTACGATGCTATTCACATAAACGCTTCCTGCTTCTAAATGTTTAGAGAGCGTTTCAGCCTTTTCCAAGTCTTTTGTCCAAATAGAGGCTCCCAAACCATAACTGCTCTGATTGGCAAGCCTAATGGCTTCTTTTTCGTCTTTGGCACAAATTACCGAAGCCACCGCTCCAAACAGCTCCTCACGAAAGGCAGGGCTATCGTAATCGCTTACTTGCAGAATGGTTGGCTCAAAAAAAGTACCTTGATTTTCTGTTTTGCCGTAAATCAGTTGGTTGGTGCTTTGCAAACTTTCTTTTACTTGCCTGCTTAAATTTTCGGCTAAATCTACTCTTGCCAAACAGCTATAATCGCTGGTTTCATTGAGGGGGTTACCTTGCCGAAGTTTTTTGAAATTTTCTACGAGAGCTTCCAAAAATGGCTCATATACTTCTTTGAGTACAATAAACCTTTTGGCGGCAATACAACTTTGTCCGTTGTTTATCATACGAGCCGTGCAGGCATTTCGGGCTGTTAGTTCAATATCCGTATCAGCAAGAACAATAAAGGCATCACTTCCGCCAAGTTCCATTACACTTTTTTTCAGATGTTTTCCTGCAAGGCTGGCAACGGCTCTGCCCGCTCTTTCGCTACCTGTGAGTGTAACTGCCTGTACGACAGGCGAAGCAATTACTTTTTCTACCAAATCAGTTTCTATCATCAGGTTTTGGAATGTTCCTTCGCCAAAACCTGCTTCTTGAAAAAGTTTTTCAAGTTCTATGCTACACAAAGGTACATTCGGGGCGTGTTTGAGCAAAACGATATTGCCCGCCAGCATAGTGGGAATGGCAAAACGGAAAACTTGCCAAAAGGGAAAATTCCAAGGCATAATGCCCAAAACACCGCCTAATGCTTCGTATCGGATATAACTTTTGTGCGTTCCTGTATTTATCCATTCCTCCGACAAAAAATTTTCAGCATTTTGGGTATAATATTCGCAAAGCCAAGCACATTTTTCTATTTCGGCTCGGGCTTCTTTGATGATTTTCCCCATTTCTTTGCTGATAAGTTCAGCATATCGTTCTTTGTTTTGTAAAAGTTTTTGGGCTAAAAATTTTATTGGCTCTATTCGCTCTGCCAAAGGTACAAATCGCCATTCTTGATAGGTTTTGTGGGCTTTTTGTAATTTTACATCTAATTCTTTTTCGCCTATTGCCGCAAAATTGGCATAGAGTTCTTGGGTAAAAGGGTTGCGACTTTCAAACATTTTTGCGTGTTTTACGTTTGTTTCTTGCTGAAAGCTATAAAATTTCCTTAAAAAGCCCAAACAATGTTCACTGGAATTATTGAAACACTTGCCGTAGTAGAAAAAATTGAAAAAGACCAAGAAAATTTGATTTTTACCCTGCAAACGCCGCTTGCTCAAGAGCTGAAAATTGACCAAAGTCTTGCTCATAACGGCGTATGCCTGACGGTTACGCATACCAATCAGCAAGACCTTTATCAAGTAACGGCTATTCAGGAAACTTTACGAAAAACTAATTTGACAACTTGGAAAGTAGGTGATAAAATAAATTTGGAAAGGGCTATGCTAATGGGTGGGCGACTTGACGGGCATATTGTTCAAGGACACGTTGATGAAATCGGTACTTGTACCGATATTCAAGATGAGCAGGGAAGTTGGCTTTTTACTTTTGAATATAGCTCTCATTCTGCCAATATTACCATTGAAAAAGGCTCTATTGCTATCAATGGCGTGAGCCTGACCGTGGTCAATTCTCAAAAAAATCGCTTCTCGGTGGCTATTATTCCCTATACTTACGAGCATACGAATTTTCATCAGCTCAAAGTAGGCGATAAGGTGAATTTAGAATTTGATATGATTGGCAAATATTTGCAAAAACTTGCCGAAGTGTATTGGAAAAAATAGCTTAAAGGTTTTTATGCGTTTTTGCTTTGTGTAACCGATTTTTGCTTTGCATAATAAGTACAAATTTGCTTAAAATCACATTTTTCGCAATGCGGCTTGCGAGCTGTGCAAATATATCTGCCGTGTAAAATCAGCCAATGATGAGCTTTGGGTATTAGCTCGGCAGGAATATTTTGGGTGAGTTCTTTTTCTACTTGCAAAGGGGTTTTGGCTTTTGCCGAAACCAAGCCCAATCGGTGCGAAACCCGAAAAACGTGGGTATCTACTGCCATAGCAGGCTGATTGTAAATCACTGAAGCAATAACGTTGGCTGTTTTTCTGCCTACGCCTTGCAAAGTTTGCAGTTCCTCAATAGTTTCAGGAATTTCGCCTTGGTAGGTTTCTACAATACGCTTGGCGGCGGCTATGAGGTGTTTGGTTTTGTTATTGGGATAAGAAACGCTTTTGATGTAAGGATACAACTCCTCAAAAGTAGCTTCTGCAAGACTTTGAGGCGTGGGAAAACGCTCAAATAAAGCAGGTGTTACAGCATTCACTCTTTTGTCGGTACATTGTGCCGAAAGAATAACTGCCACAAGCAACTGATAGGGGTTTTCGTATTGAAGTTCGGTTGTAGGTTCGGGAAAGTTTTGGGTAAAATAGTCTAAAAGATACTTATAGCGTTGTTTTTTGGTCATAGATTATTTTTTTATACCCTTTTTTACGCAATACATCACATAAAGCATTTCACGAGCAATTTGTTTGCAACGTTCATCATAGGTTTGCGTTTCTTGGGGCGAATTGTCGGAAATTTTGGGGTCTTCGTAAGGAATGTAAAATCTTTGGTCTGCACCTTTTACAATAGGGCAGACTTCATTAGCAGAAGAACACACCAAAATCGCCATAAAACCCAGTTGTGGATTTGCCGTAGAGGTGTATTCTTTGGAAAAAAGATACATTTCCGAAAGATTTTGGGCGTAGCGTGCCGCATACTTGGGGTTTTTATCATCATTTGCCGAAATGCTTTTAATTTCCAGCCCTGCTCTTTGCAATGCCGCTACGGTACGAGGGTTGCAGGCTGTAGCTTCCGTTCCTCCTGAAAAAGTGCTGATTTTTTCCAGTCCGTAGTAGTATGCCCCAATTTGTAGCCATACTTGCCCAAAGTGGCTTCTGCGTGAATTATGCGTACAAATGACAATAATTTCGGTTTTTTCTTTTTTCTTTTGCCTCTTGATGATATAATTGGCTATTTCTTTAAGTTCTTGCCGTCGTTCTTGCGAAATTTGCTCAAACTCTTTGGCACGCTCATCAAGGTACTTTTTTACATCAGGTAGCAAACGTGGGGTAAATTCAAGCACTTGCAAACTCATACAAAAAAAAGTTAGAACCAAGAAAATCATTATTTTTTTCATAAAAAAAAGAAATCATTTTAGCACTGCAAGTTAGTTTTATTCCGAGCATCTGCCAAATTAAAAAATCTTTACTCCAAGATTAAGCCAAAACGTTTTCTGAACTCTTCCAAAGTTGGGTGTTTTTGAGCTAAAAATAACCATTTATCCTGATTGGTGTAAATGATTTTATTTTCTACTTGCTCTTTGGGGGCAACACTCGCCTGAATATCAAAGCGGGTAGCGTTTTGCAAAAATTCTTGCAATAATTTTATCCAAAACTCCTTTTTTTCTCTTACAATACCAACTTGTAGGCTATTTTCTAAAACTAAATGCACAATATCGTTTTCCCAAGTAAAAGGTCTGTCCAGAATTATTCTATCAGTAGAATCAAATTCATTATCATTTTGTTTGGCTCTCTGCACAAGTTTTTGCCAAGCCTCTTGCATTTCGGAAAGGCTAATCGGTTTTTTCAAAAAAGCCTCAATACTTTCGGCAATGCTTGTGGCTTTTTGTTGAGTAGCAGTATTTTTATGGCTAATCTGACTTTGAAGCGTTTCAATAGTAGGGAGCGGAAGCGTACTTTTGAACTCTTGCGGTTTAGTTTGGGCAGAGGGCGTTATGGGGTAGGTACTTTTTTTTTATCATCTACAAAAGTTTGATTTTGAGCTATTTGAGAAAGCTCAATAGCTTTTTGCAGATGGGCAATTTTCATCAAAGCAATTTCTACCAAAAGTTTAGGGTTTTTGCTATTTTTGTATTGAATATCTACTTGTTGGAGAATATTCATCGCCGAAATTAGCCAAGAAAGGGGAGTGTTTTTTGCCTGTTCGGCATAGCGTTTTTTGATTTCATCAGCAGTTTGCAGAAGCTGTACGGTTTGAGCATCTTTACTTACAAGCAGATTTCGCCAATGTTCTGCCAATCCTATCACAAAAAGATGCCCGTCGAAGCCTTTTTTTAGAATTTCATCAAAGATAAGTAAAGTTTGGGAAAGGTCGTTTTGCCAAAGGCACTCTGTAATACGGAAATAATAGTCGTAATCAAGAATATGAAGGTTCTCAATGGTCTTTTGATAGGTGATGGTATTATCGGCAGAAAAAGTTACAATCAAATCAAACATAGAAAGGGCATCGCGTAAGCCTCCATCGGCTTTTTGGGCAATTAGGTGTAGGGCTTGCGGCTCGGCTTTGATGCCTTCTTTTTCTGCAATAGAAGCTAAATGATTGGCAATGTCAGAAATTTGAATACGATTGAAGTCGTAAATCTGACAGCGAGAAAGAATGGTAGGGATAATTTTATGCTTTTCGGTAGTAGCCAAAATAAAAATAGCATAGCGAGGCGGTTCTTCCAAAGTTTTCAGGAAAGCATTGAAAGCCGCATTGCTAAGCATATGTACCTCGTCTATGATGTAAATTTTGTATTTTCCATTTTGGGGCGGATAGCGAACTTGCTCTACAAGGTTTCTGATGTCTTCCACAGAATTGTTGGAAGCGGCATCTAATTCGTGAATATTGAAAGAAGCATTATTCTGAAAAGCTACACAAGATTCGCACTCGCCGCAGGCTTCGCCTTCGGGGGTAATATGCTGGCAGTTGATAGTTTTGGCTAAAATTCTTGCACAAGTGGTTTTGCCTACTCCTCTGGGTCCGCAGAATAAGAAGGCTTGTGCCAAATGGTCGTTGAGAATTGCATTTTTGAGCGTAGTGGTAATATGACTTTGCCCTACCACACTGGCAAATGTTGCAGGACGATACTTACGAGCCGAAACAATAAAATTTTCCATTTTCTATATGCTACGCAGTTTGAGGGTGTAAAGATTTTGCCTAAAGAAATTTGCCTCAAACTTACAAAAATTATTTACGTTCAAAAATGTTCCAAGATGCAAGTGTTTGAGATAAAAGTTTCACGCTGTCTAAATATCCTGTTTCCTGTTTCTTTGCCAAAAACTATACCTTAGCAATTATAATTTCAAGTCAAGAAGTCATTTCTATTGCTTTCACAAGTTTATCTTTGGAAAAAGGCTTTACGATATAGTCCAATACTTGGGCATACTTCTTGGCTTTATCAAAATCACTTTGGTTGATAGAGGAAGAAAGCATAAAAATTTGAGCATTATTTCCTCCATTCAGTTTGAGGTAATTATCCAGAAACTCCCAGCCGTCCATTTCGGGCATATTGATATCCAGAAAAATAATATCGGGCTTGGGGTTAAGATTATTTTTCAGATAACTTAATGCGTCTTCGGCACGCAAAAACGAAATTACTTGATTTTGTTCGTGTAATTTTTTTATTACCGACTCACACACCATATTATTGATGCGGTCGTCATCAATAACAAGGTAAAACTTAGGTTTTATCATACATTATACTTATTTTGCTTGCAAGGCTAATTCATAGTTCTTGCCGACTTCGTCCCAATTTATTACATTCCAGAAGGCTTGAATGTAATCTGCTCGGCGGTTTTGATATTTTAAGTAATAGGCGTGTTCCCACACATCAAGTCCGAAGATAGTTTTGGAGGTAGGTAATTTATAGAGTTTTTGCATTAGCAAGTTATCCTGATTTGGTGTATTTTCCAAGAAAAGACCTCGTTTTTTTTCGTAAGCCAGCCAAGTCCAGCCTGAACCAAAAAGCGATTTAGCTTTTTCGCTGAAAGCCTCTCTGAACTTTTCAAAACTACCAAATTGTGTATTGATAGCTTCAGCGAGTTTGCCCGTAGGTTGAGGAGAGTTTTGCTTGGGTGTAAGAATTTTCCAAAAAAGTGAATGATTGTAATGCCCGCCAGCGTTGTTGCGAATTTTAGTGTCTTTATCTGTAAGATTTGCTAAAATTTCTTCCAAGCTCATTTTTTCAAATTTCGTACCTGCAATAGCCTCATTGAGGTTTTTTACATACGTAGCGTGGTGCTTGGTATGGTGAATTTGCATAGTTTGGGTATCAAAATGTGGCTCTAATGCCTCATAAGGGTAAGGTAAAGCAGGCAACTCAAACCCTTGTACGTTATTAGCCCAAAGCCATTCGGGTTTGAGAAGGGTTGCACTTGCCAAAAGAAAGGTGTTTTGTAAAAAGGCTCGTCTTTGCATAAAGATATGCTTTTATATTCAACAAAATTAAGAGAATTTTAGGGTACTTACAAATTTTTCTTTTGAAAGCCTGCTAAAAGTTCCCCAAAAAAGATGTAATAAATGAAAGTAAAATGAACTGAATAAAAAAATTTTATTAAATTTGATTTCGGCAAAATTTTTGTAGTGATTTTGAGCGATTTATCCAAATAAAATTGCTATATTTGCATTTGAAAATCTAACCGTCTATGGGTAAGGTACTCATACTCAATCAAGATTATTCTGCCCTTACGATTTGTAGCGTGCAGAAAGCCTTTATCCTTGTGTATTTGAACAAGGCTGACATTGTATCGGTTTCTTCCGAGGGAGAAATCCGAACCGTAACGCGTACCTTTCCACGTCCTTCTGTAATACGCTTGCACAAGTACGTGAGTTTGCCTTACAAGGGTGTAATTTTGAGCCGTCAGAATATTTTTCGTCGCGATGGGCACGAGTGCCAGTATTGTGGTGCAACAGCCGATTTAACATTAGACCACGTGCTTCCACGCTCAAGAGGAGGGAAATCTTCTTGGACAAATCTTGTTACAGCTTGCAAAACTTGTAATTCTAAAAAAGGCGACCTTACCCCCGAAGAAGCAGGAATGCCTTTGAAACGAAAGCCTATCAAACCTTCGTTCATAATGTTTTTGCGTGATTTTTCGGGCAAAATTGAAAAAGAATGGGAAATGTTTTTAGGTAAAAAAAATAAAGATGAAACCGTATGGAATGAGTGAGGCAAAAGCCTCACTTTTTTTGTATTGGGGAGAGGCGTTGAAAGCTGTTTCTTTGTGAAAATTTTTGACTATTTTGCTCAAAAGCATAGATGATTTGAAGTTATACTTAAACCTGACAGGTTTCCCAAACCTGTCAGGTTTTTAGTAGTTTGATTTTCAAGATTCTATTTCCCCAAAAATTACACGATTAGCTCTAAAAAAATCATAAAGTTTTTACGCTCAGTTGTTTTATTGTGTAGGAGGTCGGTAAGGCTGAAAAGGCATTTTCAAAAGTCCTTTCAAAGTGGCATTTTCTTTGGCTTCGGGGTGGGTATCTAACCCATAACGCAACTTTTCAGGTTTTTCAAAAGTATATGTTCCGAAAATCCTGTCCCAAATGGCAAAAATATTTCCGTAGTTGGTATCGGTGAGTGGGCGAGTGGTATGATGATGAATTTTGTGCATATTGGGTGAAACAATCACCCAACTTAATATTTTGTCCAGCTTTTCGGGCAAACGAATATTGGCGTGATTGAATTGAGAAAAAAACACCGAAAGGCTCTGATAAAGCATAACAAGCCACATTGGTGCACCCAAAAGTGCTACGCCCAAAGTGGTAAAAACAGCCCGAAACACACTTTCGCCAGGGTGATGGCGATTGGCAGTAGTAGCATCTACATTGGTATCGGTATGATGAACCAAATGAAATTGCCACATCCATTTTACCTGATGTTCAAGCCAATGGATAAAATACGCTCCTATCAAATCCAAGCCCAAAAGTCCGACTATTGCAAATGCCCATAGGGGAAGTTTTATCCACTGCAAAACACCAAATTTTTCGCTGACAGCCCAATCGCTGGTTTTGAGTATGAGCCAAGCAAAAGCAAAATTGATAACTACCGTAGTGAGCGTAAAAAACAAGTTGATACCTGCGTGTTTCCACTTGGCATAATTTGTTCTGAAAAGTGGAATAAGGCTTTCCAAAGACCAAAACAATGCCAACCCTCCTACCAAAATCGCAGACCTGTGCGTACTTGGTATCTCGCTGAAATAATTTGCAATTTGTTCAAACATAAGCAATAAGCATACAAAGATTCCACGTGAGTTAAGCGGCAATATCTTGAAAAAGTTCAAAATTTGTAAGTAGATTTTTTTCTTGAAAATCTCTAATAGTGGGCTTTTTATCTAGGAATTTGTAGGCAATAATTCCAGACCACAAATTGACCAGAAAGTTTTTAGGACTTCTATGCCTTGTGTGTTCAATTTGACACACGTTTTTGAGTGTGTCAATCACTGCTTCAATTAAACCTCTTTTAGCGAGGAAGTATTGCTCTTGTTGGCTCAACTTTTCAGGTTTCATATTTTTGCGAACTTTGGTAATCAACTTTACTTTTTTTTCCTGAAAATAGGGTTTGAGTTGGGTGATATAGCCTTTATCTCCGTAAAAATTCCCTTCCAGTCCTGACAATAGTTCCATAAGCACCTTCTCATTATTATCCGCTTTATTGCCCGAAGTAAGTAGTATTCGCACAATTTCGCCTCTTTGATTACAAATCAAGTGTAATTTGAAACCAAAAAAGAAGCCCATACTGTTCTTACCCTTCTGGGCAAGCCCTTTGAATACTTTATGCACTTTGCTTCGCTTAATATGACAAACCTCTAAACTCGTGCTGTCTAT
>CAZZLW010000071.1:0-71400 GCA_964654605.1 uncultured Cytophagales bacterium
ACAAGCCACTGATTTTCTCGTTTAATTTTGATAGTTTCAATGGCTTTTTCAAGGGTCATTTTTATATCTTCCCGTTCCCAAGGTTTAGTTATGTATTTGTAGATACCACATTTGTTGATGGCTTCTATTACTACTTGAATATCGGCATAGCCAGTGAGTATAATTCTGATAGCCTCAGGATATTCCTGTAAAGTTTTTTCTAAAAATTGTGTCCCTGTCATCAGGGGCATTTGCTGGTCTGCAATGATAATATCAATGTGGTTGTTTTTTAAGATTTCAAAAGCCTGTTCAGGTTCATAAGCCGTAAAAATGTTATACTCCCTTTTGAAAGAAATTCGGAAAATATCCAAATTGCTCTGCTCATCATCTATGTAAAGTATAGAAAATTTTTCAGGCTGAAATTTCATAGGATATTGACTATATTGGAGTAGCTCTTGAATAAATACCTTGTGCGAAATTTTTAAGAGTAATTTCGCACAAGTTTAGGGTTTGAATAGGAAAGGCTTATTTATTTTCAAAAAGTGTTCCTATCATTATTTCAGAAATTTTTTGATATACAGCTTTCCAAGATTCTTCCAAATCATTATTCCACTCACCTCCATACATACTTTTGAGCATATGCACGAAGGCGTGCCCGAAATAAACAAAATGTTCAGGACTGAGCCCGTATCCGGCGTGTCTTTTTGCAAGGGCTTCTAAATCAGGTTTTACACTATCCCAATTATCAATACTTTTAACTAACTTCCCGATTGCGGCAACAAGCATTTGAGATTGCCGCTCCATTGGAGTATTCTTAAATAAATTTCTTGTGTCAGGTGCTAACTCAAAAAGTTTGTCATAAAGAGTTTGCGTTGCACTTAATGTTCCTGCTAAAACTTTGGGGAACGATTTTTTTACAATTTCTGCTTGTTGGGGTGTCATAGGTGTATTTGTTTAGTTAGTGATGCATACAAATTTAGATAAACTTTTCAATATTCCAACAACATTGCAATTTTTTATTTTGGAAAATTTATTCACTCAAAAAAATCTGTAATTTTGGGCAAAATATGGTTTCATCAAAAAAACAGATACACCAATGAAAGTAACCGTAATTGGAGCAGGCAATGTGGGAGCTACCACTGCCGATGTACTCAGCTATCGTCAAATTGTTGATGAAGTTGTACTATTGGATATCAAAGAAGGCATCAGTGAGGGAAAAAGTTTGGATATGTTGCAAGCCACTACCCTAACTGGCTCACTGACACGCCTCATTCCTTCTACCAACGATTATAGCCTTACGGCTAATTCTGATGTGGTGGTTATCACTTCGGGAGTGCCTCGCAAGCCGGGTATGACACGCGAAGAACTTATCGGCGTAAATGCAGGCATTGTAAAAAGTGTAGTAGAGCAAGTAGTGAAATATTCCCCCAATACTATTTTACTGATTGTTTCCAATCCTATGGATACAATGACTTACCTGGCTCATAAAGTGGCTGGGTTGCCTCAAAATCGTATTATCGGAATGGGAGGAGCTTTGGATAGTGCCAGATTTGTAACGTATCTTTCTAAAGCTCTTAATTGCTCTCCTGCTGATGTACAAGGAATGGTTATTGGAGGACACGGCGATACCACAATGATACCTCTGACACGTCTTGCTTCTTACAGAGGAGTGCCTGTGAGTCAGTTCCTTTCTGCTGAAACGCTCAAACAAGTTGCCGCCGATACAATGGTAGGAGGAGCAACCCTTACCAAACTCATTGGTACATCAGCTTGGTATGCTCCGGGTGCGGCTTCAGCGGCAGTGGTGGAAAGCATTGTACGCGACCAAAAACGTATTATTCCTTCTTGTGTGCCACTTAATGGCGAATATGGACAAAAAGATATTTGCTTGGGTGTGCCTGTGGTGATTGGCAGAAATGGTTGGGAGAAAATTGTAGATATTCAGCTCAATAATGAAGAGCAAGAACTCTTCAATAAATCTGCCGAAGCAGTTCGTAATATGAACAATGTTTTGGCTACCTTGAATTTGTAAAATCCAAAAACAACTTAAAAGTGCCTTCGTAAAAAACGAGGGCATTTTTATTATACTCAAAATCAGATTTTTAAGTATTTGAAAATCAAAGAATAAAATCCTGTAAATCCTGAAAAATGCTTTAATCTTGGTATATTTTTGGCGTATTCAAATATTTTTCAGAAATTGCCTTAAAAATTAAGCAACCCTATGGAACTAACGCTATTACTTATCAAGGGAGTGATTATTTTGCTCATTTTCGGTATTACACTGCTGATAGCTACTTATTCTACGTATGCAGAGCGTAAAGTTGCGGCTTTTATTCAAGACCGAATAGGACCCAACAGAGCAGGACCTTTCGGATTGTTGCAACCTATTGCCGATGCAGGTAAGATGTTTTTCAAAGAAGAGTTTATTCCTGCACAAGCCAATAAATGGCTTTTTATACTCGGACCTGCCGCCGCTATGCTTGCCGCTACAATGACTTCGGCGGTTATCCCTTTCGGAGCAGAAATGGAGCTCTTTGGACATAAATTCTACATTCAAGGAGTTGATGGCAATATTGGGATTTTATACGTTTTTGCTGTGGTGGCTTTGGGGGTGTATGGTATAATGATAGGCGGTTGGGCTTCTAATAATAAGTATTCGCTACTGGGGGCTATTCGTGCCGCTTCGCAAAACATTAGCTACGAACTTGCAATGGGGCTTTCTATCATTGCTATTGTAATGATGGTAGGTTCGCTTTCTTTGCGTGAAATCGTTGAAGCTCAAAAAGATGTATGGTTTGTCTTTTATCAGCCTCTTGGTTTTGTTATTTTCCTAACTTGTGCTTTTGCAGAATGTAATCGTACTCCCTTCGATTTACCTGAATGCGAAAGCGAATTGATTGGTGGCTATCATACGGAATACAGCAGTATGAAACTTGGCTTTTATCTTTTTGCCGAGTATATCAATATGTTTGTTTCGTCTGTAATGATTTCTACACTTTACTTTGGTGGCTACAACTATCCTTTTATGAGTGTAGTAGCTGAAAATTTTGGTCAGAATGTTGCCAGTATTTTGAGCGTAGTAGCTCTTTTTGCCAAAGCTTTGTTTTTTGTATTTTTCTATATGTGGGTACGTTGGACGCTCCCCCGCTTCCGCTACGACCAGTTAATGAACCTCGGTTGGAAAGGCTTACTACCGCTTTCTATTCTCAACGTAATTATTACAGGTATTGTGATTTTGATTTTGAAAAAGTAAGAAAAAACGTAATTGTTTAGGTCTAATTTTATAGAAACAGGAAACAAGAAGCAGGAAACAGGATTTAGGACACTGGATATTTAGACAGAGTAAAACTTTTATCTCAAACTCTTGAACATTTAAGCCTTTTGAACGTAAATAATTACAAAAATTTTTATGTGTCTCAAAATTGACATACACACGCATATCATACCCGAGCATTTGCCCGACCTAAAAAAAAGGTATGGTTATGCAGGTTTTGTCAATCTTGACCACCACAAGCCCGGCTGTGCAAGAATGATGATTGACGGCAAATTTTTCCGTGAAATTTATGCCAATAGCTGGGACGCCGAAGTACGCCTCAAAGAGTGTGATGCTCATAAAGTTGATGTACAGGTTCTTTCTACTATTCCTGTAATGTTTAGCTACTGGGCAAGTGCCTTTGATGCTCTTGACCTTTCAATGTTTCTCAATGACCATATCGCAGAGCTGGTTCATTTATATCCGAAACGATTTGTTGGTTTGGGTACAGTGCCTCTACAAGAGCCCAAATTAGCCATTCAGGAGCTTGAACGCTGTATGAAAATTGGCTTGGCAGGTGTGCAGATTGGTTCGCATATCAATAATTGGAATCTTTCTGATGAAGTGCTTTTTCCCTTTTTTCAAGCGGCGGAGGAACTTGGAGCGGCGATTTTCGTGCATCCTTGGGATATGATTGGCAAAGAGCGTATGCCTAAATACTGGCTTCCTTGGCTGGTGGGTATGCCTGCGGAAAGTTCTCTTGCGATTTGTTCAATGATTTTTGGAGGTGTTTTTGAACGCTTGCCTCGCTTGCGAGTAGCTTTTGCACACGGAGGAGGCTCTTTTCCTGCTACGATTGGCAGAATTTCTCACGGCTTTGAAGTTCGTCCCGATTTGTGTGCCATTGATAATAACGTCCATCCAAGAGAGTATTTGGGTAAATTTTACGTGGATTCGCTTGTGCACGACCCCGAAGCAATGAGGCTTATTCTCAAAGTAATTGGAGAAGATAAGATTGTTTTGGGAACGGACTATCCTTTTCCCTTGGGCGAACTGGAACCGGGAAAGCTCGTAGAAAGTATGTCCGATTTGAGCGATAGCACCAAAGCAAAAATTCTCGGATTGAATGCACTCAATTGGCTCAATATGAGCATAGAAAAATTTCTTGATACCAAAAAGCCTGATTTCCACTCAAACGTCTTACAGCAATGAGTAATCAACGGCACTACAACCCCATTATCCGAAATAGCCTTTTCTTGCTTTTGGGGGTATTCTTAATAATTTTGATTCTCAATTACATTCTCACAAGCTACTTTTTCAATGCTATTGAACAGGGGCAGTACCTTGTAGATATTGCAGGTAGAAATCGTACCCTTTCGCAACTCATTGTATTAGATGCTCAGAAGGTTGCCGAAGGCAATGAAAATATGAAAGTGATTTTGCGTGAGCATATCGCCGAACACGGAAGAATTCTCAGAGCCTTACGCGATGGAGGCACGATTACGGTAGATAACCGCGAAGTAGAAATTACTGACAAAGCTGATGAAAGTATCTTGCCCACTATCAAGAGAGTAGAAAAACTTTGGCGAAGCTATCAGGATACGGCGAGCATTGTAGTAGCCGAGCCCACCAAAATT
Organism: uncultured Cytophagales bacterium; assembly: GCA_964654605.1. GTDB lineage: Bacteria > Bacteroidota > Bacteroidia > Cytophagales > Thermonemataceae > Raineya. The sequence goes on from CAZZLW010000071.1 coordinate 4,870, forward strand.
GCTGTTCGGCAGGAAGAAAAGCAAGAAGTAAAATTAGATATTGAGCTTGAAAAACTTGCTGAAATGGGCTTTGAAGAAAAACAAATCACAAACCCTGCGGTGCTGAAAGCCATTGATTATCTCAAACGCAAGTCTTCAGAAATGCTTTTGCTCAACGAACAACTCGTTCGGGAGTTTTTAATGGTTTTGGACAAAAAGCGTCAGAATGCAGATTTGATTATTCTTATTCTTACGCTTATCAATGCGGGGGCAATCGTAGGAGCATTTTTTGTAGTAAAAGATGTGGTGCTAAAACCCCTGAATATCATTGCCGAAGCCGCAGAAGAAATTGCTGAAGGCTACAGCAGTAAGCCCATTGAGTACGAATTCAACAATGAAGTGGGTTCAGTAGTAAGGGCTATCAATAGAATTGTAGGTAGCTTGGAAAATGCCACTGATTTTATTCAAAATATTGGAAAAGGCAACCTGAACGCTCAATACAAAGGTATTGAAAGTTATACTGAACTTGAAAAGGAAAGTTTGGCAGGGGCGTTGCTAGATATGCGTGAGCGTATGATAAATGTAGCTCAAAGCGAAAAAAACCGCGAGTGGAGCAATACAGGGCTAACCAAATTTGTGGAAGTTTTACGTAAAGACAATGACAATCTGAAAAAACTTGCATACAATATTATTTCCGAACTTGTGGAATACGTAGGAGCGGCACAAGGCTGTATGTATATTGTTGATAAAGAAAGCAAAGAAGGTAAAGAAAGTAAAGAAAACGAGGAAAAGGAACTCTTGTACGCCGAAATTGTAGCGGCTTATGCTTTCGGACAACAAAAATTCTTAAAGCAAAAAATTTATCCTCACGAAGGCGTAATTGGGCAAGTGTTGATTGATAAAGAAACCGTATTCATTGATGATGTACCTGATGATTATTCTGACATAGTTTCGGGTTTGGGGGCGGCAAAACCGAATAATGTGCTTATTGTGCCGCTCAAACTCAATGAGGTTTTGGTGGGAATGATAGAACTTACTACCTTCCGAAAGTTTGAACCTTACAAAGTTGAATTTATTGAGCGTTTGGCAAATAACATTGCCTCTACCATTACCAACGTAAAAGTAAATGAGCGAACTCGTTTGCTTTTGCTTGAACAAGAAAATGCAACCTTGCAACTCAAATCGCAAGAAGACCAAATGAGGCAGAACCTGCTCAAATTGCAAAGCACCCAAGAAGAAATGAAACGAAATCAGCAGGCTTTGCGGTCTCAGTCTTATGCCATTGGTACTACACTTTTGGAGGCAGAATACGATATGGAAGGCAGATTGCTGAATGCCAATAGCCTTTTTTTGGCAAAATTCAAATATAAAATTACTGATGTAAAAGGCAAAAACCACCGCATTTTTCTGGATACACAAAGTTCGTATAGCGAGGAATACTTGCGTTTTTGGGATAATTTAAGGGCAGGAAAAACCCAAATGGGAGAGTATAAACGGGTGGCTCGTGATGGTACAGAAATCTGGATTAGAGCAACTTATGTACCTATTCCTGATGAAACAGATACGCTTTACAAAGTTACCTGTTTGGCTTTTGATGTTACCGAAGAGAAAAAACAAGTGCTTGACTATCAGGGGCAAGTAGAAGCCTTACGCCGTTCGTCTATTGTATTTGAATTTGATTTGCAGGGTTTTATCATTGATGTCAATGACCTTGCTTTGCAAACTTTTGGTTACACCAAAGACGAACTATTCGCCAAACACTACAATACACTTCTGCTTATGGAAGAAGCAGAAAATGATGATTACAAAATAATGTGGCGAGAACTGAAAGGTGGTAAGTTCCGTACAGGAGAGTATGAGTATAAAAACAAAAACGGCGAAACTATTTGGTTGCAAGGTAGCTTTAACCCTATTTTTGACCTCAACGGCAACACCACCAAAATCCTTATGGTAGCTGAAGATATTACACAAAGAAAAGAAGCCGAAAAGCAAATGCAAGAAATTCAGCTACGTACCAAAATTCAACAAGAAAATCTTACGGCTCTTATCAACAACACAGACGAAAGAATTTTATCTATTGATAAGCACTATTTTGTTACTATCATCAACGAAAACCTCCAAAGTGTATTCCGACAAATGGGGCGTGAAGTAGATATTGGCACAAACATCTTGGACACTTTCCCTGAAAGAAGTTATCACCGCCTCAAAGACCCTTACGATAGGGCTTTGGCGGGCGAAAAAGTACGTGTAGAGGAGCATTATGTAGGCTCCAAAGGTGAAGATATTGCCCTTTTGGTTACTTACAACCCCATTCTTGATGATAGCGACAACGTGCAGGGGGTTACGGTCTTTGCCAAAGACATCACCGAAATCAAGAAAAGCCAAGAGGAAATGATGAGAATACAGCGAGAAATGGAAGAAAAAGAAGCCGATTTGCGTGCTTTAATCAACAATTTGGAAGATTTTGTGTTTGCTTTGGATACCAAATACAATTTTGTGGTTTTCAATGAGGCTTTTGAACGAACTATCAAAGAAAAAACAAACAAAGAAGTTAAAATTGACGAAAGTTTTGAAAAGTTTGTTCCTGCTTCTGAATGGGAGATTTGGAAAACATATTTGAGCAGAGCTTTGGCAGGCGAAAAGTTCAAAACCAATATTACCTTTTTTGATGATATTTACGAACTTTCCCTCAATACTATTTTTGATAAAAACAAGAAAACCATTGGGGTAGCTTTGGATATGCGTAAAATTGAGTTATTGTAACCCAAAAGCGGAAACACAAGAAAATTTTTTGCGTTTCCGCTTTTCAAGTATTATCCCAAAAATTCTATGCTTTTCTGAATAAATTTACTCAATTTTTCCCCTTCTAAAATACCGTGTGAGAGTTGTGCCAAATCGTAAAGATGGGCGGCTAATGCAGTTTGCTTTTCCTCATTTCCTTCTTGAAGCAATTTACCAATGAGCAAGTGATTGCCATTGATAGTTACGTTGAAATTTTTATCATTCAAAGCCCAAGACCAGCCTTGCAAACGGCTCATTTCTTGCATACGACGAATGTACTCGGGCAAGGTAATGAGTACGGGCATTTCATCGGGGGCAAGTGCTTGCACTTCAACGCTTATTTTATCATCGGCAATTACTTTCTTGAAAAGATCTTTGATTTTCTCCTCTTCCTCTTTGCTGAGAGCAGATTTATGTTCGTTTTCTTTGGGAATGAGTTTATCTATTACTTCGGCATCAACTCTGCGAACTTGTGTTTTTTCAAGTTTTCGCTCAATTCTTTCGCCAAAGGCGTTATCCAAAATGCCATCAAAAACAAGCACATCATAGCTTCGTTTGCGAGCCGAATCTATGTAGGTGAATTGTTTTTCTTTGTCGTTGGTATAGAGCCAAACCAAATTTCCGTGTTTATCGGTTTGGTTGGCTAGGGTATGCTCTCGGTATTCATCAAAAGTGAAAAATTTGCCTTCTATATTTTTGAGTAAGCAGAATTTTTCGGCTTTTTCATAAAATTTTTCATCGGTAAGCATTCCATATTTGATAAAAAGCCCGATGCTTTCCCATTTCTCTTCAAAGGCTTTTCTATCGTTACGGAAAAGTTCGGCAAGTTTGTCGGCTACCTTCTTGGTAATGTAAGTATTGATTTTCTTAACGTTGCTATCGGCTTGCAAGTAGCTACGCGATACGTTCAGGGGTATATCAGGCGAATCAATAACACCGTGCAAAAGAGTTAAAAATTCGGGTACAATATCGCTAACTTCATCAGTAATAAAAACCTGCCTTGAATAAAGTTGAATTTTGTTTTTTTGGGCTTCCAGTGTATTTTTGATTTTGGGAAAATACAAAATACCTGTCAGATTGAAGGGGTAATCTACATTGAGATGAATCCAGAAAAGAGGCTCTTCCGAAAAAGGATAAAGCTTTTTGTAGAAATCTAAATAATCCTCATCTTTCAGTTCGGTGGGTGGGATAGTCCAAAGAGGCTTGGTTTCGTTAATTCGTTCTCCTTCCAACTCTACGGCAATAGGCAGAAAGCGAGCATACTTGCTTAAAATGTTTTTCAAACGCTCTTTATCTAAAAACTCTTCGCTATCTTCGGCAATATGCAAAATGATAGTAGTTCCTCTTTGAAGTTTTTCGGCAGGTTCTATACTAAATTCGGTGTTTCCTTCACAAACCCAACGAGCCGCAGGAGCTTCGGTTTTGTACGATTTGGTGATAATTTCTACTTTTTTTGCTACCATAAATGCCGAATAGAAGCCCAAACCAAAATTTCCGATAATTTGGTTGCGGGCATCAGAAATTTTATCTTGGTATTTTTGGACAAATTCGGTAGCTCCTGAAAAAGCAATCTGATTGATATACTTATCAATCTCTTCGGCGGTCATTCCGATACCTGTATCGTTGATAGTAATGGTCTTGGCGTCTTTATTTACGCTCACTTGCACTTTAAGTTCGCCAAGCTCTCCCGTAAATTCGCCCAAAGAACTCAAAGCCTTCAATTTTTGGCAAGCATCTACGCCATTAGAAACCAACTCACGCAAGAAAATTTCGTGGTCGGAGTAAAGGAATTTTTTGATAATTGGGAAAATATTGTCGGTGTGAATAGATAGATTTCCTTTCATTGCTTGCATAGGCATTTCAAGTTTTAGTTTGACAATTTTTCACTAAAAGCAAAATATTTAACAAAGAAAGCTGTAAGTAAGTTCCTGTTCTAAGGTATGCTATCTAAATCTTTTCAAGGGGTTTCTATTTTGCCTGCTACGAGTAAAAGTTGGATTTCAGCGAGTTTTACATTGAAAAAACTTTGAATTTTACGATTTTCGGTTTGTTCGGCAACTCGTTGAGCCTCACGAATTTCAAGGATAGTAGCTTGCCCCAGTGCAAAACGCTTTTCCATAATTTTGAGATACTCTTGGGCATTCTGAGAGCTGGCAATTTCTATCTGATACTGCTCTTTGGCTATGAGATAATTTTGCCATTGGCGTTCCAGTTCCGTTTGAATTTCTTGCTTTATGCGGTTGTATTCCAATTCTTGCGATTTGCTTTGAAGTTGAGCGGTTTGATATTGTCTATCAAAAATATTTCCATTGTAAAGCGGTACTGCCAAATTGAAACCTACGAAAGCCCCATAATTTTGATTAAGCAACAAAAAGCCTGCGGTACTATTGTTCCGATTGTACGAATATCCTGCACTAATGGTAAGTGAAGGCATTTTTTGAGCTTTGGCTTCTTTTTCGAAAGTGAGGCTATTTTTGAGATTATTGCGAGCAATTTCCAGCTGTGGATTTTGCTCCAAATTACTTTTCAGATTTTCTATTTGTAAATTTTCTTTGAGCGTAATATTTTCTTTGATTTCCAGAGGCGTGTCGGCATTTTGAGCTAAAAGTAAGTTGAGTTGTATTTTGGCTTGCCTGATAGCCAGCTCTTGGGAACGAATCATTTGCTCCTGATTGCTCACATCTAATTGGGCAAGCGAAAGGTCGGTTTGGTTGGCTGTTCCTACTTCTACTCGTTTCTGAATGATTTTGAGCCTTTCTTGGTTGATAGATAGCAAGGTTTGTTGCAATTTGAGATTTTGCTTTTGCCTTGCTATTTCCAAATATGCCACTGCTACTTGTGCTAAAAGTTGCTGTTTTTGGTTTTTGAGGGCTATTTCGCTATTTTTCTCTGCAATTTGCAAACGTTCTTGCAATGCCCAAATTCTACCACCATTGAAAACCTGCCAATCTGCACGTAAATTTGCATTGAGGTTATTGGAAATAGCTCCATTACGATTGATTTCTGTTCCATTAGAAAGTTGCTGATTGATACCAAAAAGCTGAAAATTATCTGCTACATTGAGCGTAATGCGAGGCAATTTGCCTGCATTACCCGCAAAATTATTGTTACGTGCAATTTGCAGGCTATTTTGTAAAATTTTTGTATTCCAATTGTTTTGTAAAGCTATCTGAAAAGCCTCTTCCAAAGAAACTTCTTGGGCAAAAAGCAAGCCTGAAAAAAACAGAAAAGGGAGATAGAGAAATTTTTTCATAGGGAAAATCTTTTATCATAAAACTTCAAAATAGGCTATTTTAGTGCATTTATGCTTGTTTTTTTCCAAATAAAAAGCCTTCAAGTTTGGCTTGAAGGCTTTTGCTCACTATGCTTTATATTCCCTTTTTTAAGATTTCATCAAACTCTTTGAGAGAAGTTTCTTTTTCTGTTTTGGGAAGTTCTTCGTATAGCTTATCAATGGCTTTTTCACGAGCTATGTTGTTGTAGATAGAATCAATTTGGCTTTTGCTAAGACCTTTGAATTGTTTGAAAGCAAATTCATACATCCAAGCATCGTCGCCAGTGTTCAATCCCATTTGTCTGATTCTTGTAATTACATCATTGACATACCCATTCTTTACTTCTTCAAAAGTTACTTCAATATTGTATTTTTGAATAAGTTTATTGCTCAACACTTCCCAATGTACGCCTTTCAGAAATTCTTGTGGTTTTTGCTTGATTTCTTCAATTTCAGCTTCCGAAGTCCTTTTGGATTGGGCGAGATAGCGTAAAAGAAATTCTATATCTACTTCAAAAGCATTTTGATTGATAAAATCCTCTTTTAGTTTTTCTTTGGCAAAATTGATAGCGTGGCTATTTATATCACTAACAATGTTTTGCAAAATTCTTTCTTTGAAGGCATTTTCATCAGGAATTTCTTCATTGGGGAAAACTTGCTTGAAAAAATTCTCATTCAGTTCAGGTTTTTCTCTACGACTAATTCGCTCTACCTTGAATTTAGCTTTTTTATCTTTGAGCAAAGTGAAATCTTCTTCTTTTGTACCAAAAATATTTTGTTTGGTTTCTTCCTCGTTTTCAAATACTTGGAAGGGGTAAATTTCAATTTCTGAGTCTTTTTCCAAGCCCATAAATTGCTCTTGGGCTTCTTTTTTGAGCTTATTTACTAAAAACAGAGCATAACGGGTAATCGTAGTAGGCTCGGTTTGGCTTTCTGTTTCTGCTTGTGCTTCTGTACTATCCAAACTAAAGGTACAATTACCCATTACAAAATCATTTTCACTTTCAACTTTTTCTACTTCTTTGATAGTGGCTTGTCTTTCTAAAAATGCCTCAAACTCGCTATTTTTTTCTTCTTCACTGAGAGTAATTTTGTAAGATATGGCTTCAATACTTTCGGTTTTTAGTTCAAAAGGAGGAACAAGAGCCATTTCTACCTGAAAAGAATAAGTTTCAGGAAAGCGAACATTGAAACGAGGGAAATCGTATTCTTCGGGAGCAATGGGTTCGCCTAAAAAGTGAACATTATTTTCGCGTAAATAATTATCCACATTTTGGGAAAAAAGTTTCAGAACGGTATCGCCTAATACTTCATTGCCATATAGGTTTTTTACTACGCTTACAGGAGTTTTGCCCGGTCTGAATCCTTTGATATGAGCTTTGCTAGCAATTTTTTTGAGTTCTTTATCAAATTCGCCCAAATAGTCTTCAGGTTTGAGCGTAATAGAAAGTTTTCCACGAACTTCGCTTTGCTTTTCAAACACTATTTCCATAAATGAAAAGATTTTTAGGATTAAAAAAATCCTCTGCAACATTGCAGAGGATAAGAGCTGGTGCGGATGGAGGGACTCGAACCCCCACGCCTCACGGCGCCAGATCCTAAGTCTGGTGCGGCTACCAATTACGCCACATCCGCAAATTTGAGTTGCAAAAGTAATATAAAAAAATCTATTGTGCAAGAAAAATTTGTTTTTTTCTTTGAAAATCCCTATTTTCAGCAAAAAATAGCTTTAGAATTGTTGTTACGTTTTGCATTCTTGATTGTATTGGCTTTTTTTAGCCCACTTGCTTGTGGGCAAGCGAATGGCTTTTTTGTGTTAGAAGATATTGTATTGCAGGGCAATAAGAAAACCAAAGACCTTATCATTTTGCGAGAAATAGAACTCCAAAAAGGAGATACCATTCGTGATGAACAGGCTGGTGAAATTTGTGAAAAAATCCGAAATCGCATCTTCAATCTCAATTTGTTTATTGAGGTGGAGGTGAGCTTTGAACCCTCAGGCAAGCAGACGAAGGCTCTTTTTGTAAAAATGAAAGAACGCTTTTTTGTGTTTGTAGCTCCTATTTTAGAAATTGGCGATAGAAATTTTAATGAGTGGTTTTACGATAGAGATAAAGACTTTTCACGTCTAAATTATGGGGCTATTTTTACCAAACGCAATATGCGAGGGCGAAACGAAACCCTTGAACTTACTGCCCAAACAGGTTTTTTACAAAAATATAAGTTTGCCTATAAAATCCCCTATATTGATAAAAAACAAAATTATGGCTTGCACTTCTATTTTGCTTATACACAATTCAAGAATTTGGCTTTCCAAACAGAAAAAAATAAACTCGCCTACCTGAAAAGCGATGAAAATTTGCGAGAAAGAATGACTACTAATTTCAAAATTCGCAAGCGGAGTGGCTTTTATCAGTGGCAAAATGTAGAACTGCACTTTACGCATAATTGGGTAAATGATACTATTTTACTGCTCAATCCTAACTATCATTTGCAAAGTCGGAATATTCAAAAGTATTTTCATCTCAACTATGAGTATCTCTATGACGACCGCGATTTTTTTAGCTATCCGCTGAAAGGTAAAAAACTTCTCTTGCGGGCAAGTAAATACGGTTTGCTTCCCCACGATAACCTGAATTTGTGGTTATTCTATACTACTTTTCAGTATCATAAAAGTTGGAACGAGTATCTTTTTAGTAGCTGGGCAGTAGGGGGCAGATTGCTTTTTCATAACGGACAGCCCTACACCAATGCCCAAGCAATGGGCTACGACAACGACCTTGTCAGGGGGTATCAGCTATATGTAATTGATGGGCAACATTATGCTTGGCTAAAAACCGATTTGAAATGCCGAGTGTTGAATTTTAAGAAAGACATCAAATTTCTACCCTCCCAACTGCGTACTATTCCTGTGAGTGTTTTTCCTAAAATATTTTTTGATACAGGTTTTGTGAGAGATAATGTATTTTTCACAGAAAACAATCCTTTGGCAAACCAAATGCTTTGGGGTATGGGGGCAGGCATAGACCTTGTAACTTATTACAATAGTGTTTTTCAGTTAGATTTCAGCTACAATCGCCTGAAAGAGTTTGGAATTTTCTTTAATTTTGAAACCAGTTTCTAATCCTTTTATTATGAGTTTTCAATCTATCAGCACCGAAATCAAAGGGAATATTGGTATTCTCAAATTCAATCGTCCTGAAAAAGCCAATGCAATGGATAGCCACTTTTGGCAAGAATTGCCCCAAGCAATGCAAGCATTTTCCGAAAACCCGCAAGTGCGTGTAGTGATTTTGTATGGCGAGGGTAAAAATTTTTCAGCAGGCATAGACCTTACAATGCTGATGAGCCTGAAACAAATGATTTCGGGTTTGGATATAGGCAGAGCCGCCGAAAAAATCCAGCAGTTTATTCAAAACTTGCAAGAAAGTATCAATGCCATTGAAAAGTGTTCTAAACCCGTGATAGCCTGCCTGCACGGTGCTTGCATAGGTGGGGCAGTAGATTTGATTTGTGCCTGTGATATGCGTTTTGCTTCGCAAGAAGCCTATTTTTGTATCAAAGAAGTAGATATGGGAATTATCGCAGATTTAGGTACTTTGCAACGCTTACCCAAACTCGTTCCTGCGGGGCTGGTAGCCGAGCTTGCTTATACGGCTCGTAATTTTACTGCCCAAGAGGCTCTGCAAATCGGATTGCTCAATAAAGTGTATGAAAATAAAGAAATTTTACTTCAAGAAGCAGAAAGCATCGCCTTGCAAATTGCCGAAAAATCTCCTCTTGTGGTAAGAGGTATCAAAAAAACCCTCTTGCATAGCCGAGAACATAGCGTACAAGAAGGTTTGGCATTTATTAGCTATTGGAATGCTTCGCAGCTGATGAGCAAAGACGTAGAATCCGCTCTTATGGCTCAACTTCAAAAGCAAAAACCCACTTTTGAAAATTGAAAAAAATGATTTTTATTCCGAAACAAAAACTATTGGTTTATTTTTGTTTTTTTTCTGCAAATTTCTGTTAAACAGCTATTTATTTAGAAACCTATTTGCGAAAAAGCTATAAAATAGATACCGAGCTTACACGAGTTATGCGGTTTTGATGATTGCAAATTTTGCTAATTTTTTTTTGCTTACTTTTGTAGTGTCAATTAAACAACATAACTTATGTTAAAAAGCAAGAAAAAAACTTTATTATTCCAAGCCTCGCCTGTGGAAATGGCGAAGGAAGAAATTTTGCTCTTATCGTATCAGTTGAGCTGTGTATTGATGAAAAGTGCGGGCTATCAGACTGAAAAAGTGCTTAAAATTTTTGACCACTTTTCGGATATTGATAGCAAAAAATCTAAAAAAGAAAGTGCAGGCATTGCCGAAAAACGCCGTTCTTTTTTAGAAAATCTGCGTAGCAGTGAGTAAGGGTTAAACAAGTTTTCTCAAAAACTTGCCTCATCAAAGGCAAGTTTTTTGTTTCAATTTCCCAGTTTCCTACCTAAATTTTTTTCAAAAAAGTCTTTCCAGTTTTTCTTGGTCTTTTCATTGACGACCGCAAGGAAATCTTCGGTAAGGACGTTTTTCTTTTTGAAGCGTTCATAAAAAGTTCGGAGAATATCATAAAAAACCTTGTCATCGCTGATAGCTAAGCGGAGTTTGTGTAAAAAATAAGCTCCTCCGTCATAGATGATAAGCTCACCAAAAACTTTATCGGCGACATATACTCCTCTTTTTTCTAAAATAGGCTTGGTAGTATCATACAAAAGACTATTGACAGCTGAAGTATAAGCCTTTTTACCATACAAGTATTCTATAAACAAATATTGCGAATAAGTTGCAAAGCCTTCGTGTAGCCACATATCGCCCATATCGGAAGCAGAAACTGCATTCCCCCACCACTCGTGAGCCATTTCGTGTATAAGCACGTAAGGCAAGCCGTATTTGCTAAATCTCCAATAATCTTTGTTCATTGAGCGTACTGCCAGACAGCTCTGATGCTCCATTCCTGCATAAGGACTTTCTACAACGGCAAATTTATCGTTCCAAAAAGCATATTCTCCAAAAGTTTTTTCGCAGAAAGCCAAAAAATGTAAAGCATTGTTGATAAAAAAATTCTTGATGGTAGAATCTTGGGCTGGATAGCTCAAAAAGTAAAACTCAACAGGCTTTTTTTCACTTTTCTCATTGATATAATAACCTATACGTTTTCGGTAATCGCCCAAATAAAAAGTAATGTTGTAAAGATTGATAGGGTTTTGCACAAACCAATGGCTAATTTTATAGCCTTGCTTCTGAGAAACTTCCGTTTTTTCCCATTTTCCGTTGCTAATACACTCCAACTCTATGGGTACTTCCCAATGCAAACGCACCGAGTCGGGTTCATCTGCCAAATGCTCTTTGCAAGGTATCCAGAGCGAAGCTCCTGAAATTTGACATTGCACTGCTACCAAGTCTTTTTCATTATGTTTGAGCCAAAAAAATCCATTATCTTTTCGTACCGAACGCGATGAAACAGGCTTGCCGTGATAGACTACCTTCACATTGTAAAGGCTATCTTTGCGTAATTTGCGAGGAAATTTTACAAAAAATGCGTCAAATTTTCGCTCAAATCTGATAGGTTGGTTTTCAAACATTACCTCCCTGATGTGCATATTTTCAAACAAATCCAGTTGTATTTCCTCGCTTTCTGAAAGGATTTTGAAAAAAATCGTATTACTTCCCTGAGTAAATTGCTTTTCGGGAATGATTTGCAGGTGTAAATCGTAATAATAAACATCAAAGCAGGCTCTCTGTGGCAAGAGTCCGCCTTTAAGTTCCTCGTAAGTTTGAGCAAATGCTACTGGGAGCAAAAGAATTGCCAAAAAGAAAAATCGCAGTTTCATAGAGGTAAATTTACATTTTTCGGCAAATCTACATTTTTCTGCGATTTTTCTATAAATTTTCTACGATTAGATTTGGTGTAACCAAGCCCAGACGTAATTATTTACGTTCAAAAAGTTTAAATGTTCAAGCGTTTGATATAAAAGTTTTACTCCGTCTGAATATCCAAATGTTCTAAATCCTGTCTCCTGCTTCTTGTTTCCTGTTTCATACTACAAATTAGACCTAAACGATTACTCCAAAACTTATCTACCAAACATCATTCTATTCATACGTTCTTGTTCTTGGCGTTGGGCGGCAAAACGATTGATATTGTACGTGAAAGAGAGCATAAAGTAGCGTTGCAAAACTACATTTGAAACGTCTTGAATGTAGGTTTCGGTGGTAGTTCGGCTGATACCAATGTTTTGCTGAAGAGCATCATAGACACGCACTTTTATTTCGCCTCGTTTATCCTTGAAAACTTGTTTGGCAAGGCTTACGTTCCAAATGGTAAAGTTCTGATTGAAACCTTCGGCAAGCCCCGAATTGGCAAAATAATCTACTTCTGTACCAAGTACCAAGCCATTGTTGAAGGTATAAGTAACATCTGCCACCAAAATATTGGTAAAATAGCTCACATTGTTTTGGGGTTGCAAAGAGTATAGTTGGTTAGTATGGTTTAATGTTCCTGAAAGGTTAAAATCCAAGTTTTCTTTGAAATTCCAAACTATGCGGGCTGTTTGTCCGATGGTGTAGGTATTGGAAATATTGCGAGCATCATTGATAAAACTGATATTTCTGTTCCAAAGTCCATTGGTGGCTAAACTTAAAACCAAAGAATTGCCTTTCAGCGGGATACCAGCCCCTGCAAAAGCTACTGCATTCCAAATACCATCAGCATTTTGGTAAGAATTTACCTGTGCCCCAAAAGGGGTGATAGTAGTGCTACTCACAATTTTATTGATAGTATTGCTCACATTGAAAAACACAAAGAAACTTCTGAATTTTTCGGCATTGAAACTCACATAATTGCCACGTATAGTATTTACTACTTCTTGTTTCAAATCGGGGTTACCGACCGTGATATTGAGCGGGTTGCTGTTGTCGGGTACAGGTTGCAATTGGGCATTGGTGGGCTGGTTGGTGCTTCCCTGATATTCTATCCGCATACGGCGGTTTCTACCAAAATTATAGCGGAACTGAGCCGTAGGGAATAAATTGATAAATTCTCTTCTGAAATTATTTCCTCTTGTAATATCTTGATTGTTTTGGGTTGCAATTTGTGCGGCAAAGCCCAAAGTATAGCTATATTTTAGTTTGGTAGTTACAAGATTCAAACCCAATCGGTTGGAAATAAATCTGTTATCAAAGTTGTTGGTAAGTGGGGTGTTGGGGAGTAGATAATCGCCTCCTATTTCGTCAAAATCAAATACTCGGCGGTCGGTGAGGTTATTGGTATTGCTGATTTGATAGTTCATTTCCAAATTGTGTCTGCGGCTGAGTGGCTCGGTGTAGGAAATGCCTCCTCTGAAAATGAGGCTTCCGTTATCTTGGGTTGCTTTTTGGCGTATAATACGCTGATTGTTGATAGTATCGGCTCTGTAAAATCTATTCAGAGCGGTATTGAAATCTGTTCCTTCTTGGCTGGTGTTGGTGAAAAAGAAATTTGTAGAAAAACTTCTTCCTCTCTTTTTGAACTTACGTCTGAAAAGCAGTTGGTTTGTGAAATTGAGCTGATTGTTTTGGCTGATATTTTCGGTGTTGGCATCGTTGAGCAAAGAAAGCTGGTTAGAGTTTAGCGTGCGAGAAATGCTCAAATTGTTGTAATTTACATCTGTAATAGAAAGATTAGGAATAATGCGTAAAAGTGTGAGGCTATCAATTTCGTAATCTATACGGAAATTGAGGCGGTGATTTCCTGTACGTGTGTTGTTATCGTTGTTTTGGAAGGTAAAGAAGGTGCTATCGCTCAGAATATTTTGGCGTTTGGTATTTTGTGAAACTACCAGTTCGCTGTTGTTGTAGAAATAATTGCCATTGATTTTCCATTTTTTGCCCCATTCATCGTTAAAGTTCAAACCTGCTGACCAAACGGTAGTGATACCATTGCTATTGTTGGGATTTGCCGCTCCAAAGGCTCTTGCAATACTTTGGAAGCCTCCTCGGAAATTTCCTCCGCCTTGAATGGCATTGTTGAGTGTGAAATTTTGGTTGTTGATATTATTGGCAGAGGCAATCAGCGAAATTTGTTGGTTGTTGTTGAACCGATTGAGCGTAAGGTTGCCCTCGTAGCGGTCGTTGGTGCCTGCTCCTGCCATAGCACGCCCAAAAGTACCTTTTTTCATTTCTTTTTTGGTCGTGATATTGATAACCTTTTCCCGATTGCCGTCATCTACACCTGTAAATTGCGATTGCTCCGACATCTGGTCTATGATTTGCACTTTATCAATCATTTCTTTGGGAATATTGCGGGTAGCTAGCTTGGGGTCATCGCCAAAAAAGGGTTTACCATCTACAAGTACCCTTCTAACGGTTTCTCCTTGGGCTTTTACGGTGCCATCTTTTGAAACTTCCACGCCCGGCAGTTTTTTAAGTAAATCTTCGGCAGTAGCATTGGGTTTGGTCTGAAAGGCACGAGCATTGAACTCTACGGTATCTTGCTTGATTTCCACAGGAGTAACTTCACCTTTTACCTCTATGCCTTGTATGCTTTCGGGTTGAAGTTCCAAATTGCCCATATTTACTTCCCATTGCGAAGCAGAAATCTGAAACTCTTTTTTGAGCAGTGCCGAGCCTGTAAGTTTTACTAAAATGCGGTAGCTCCCTTCTGCAAGGTTTTTGTATTCAAAAGCACCATTTTCATCACTCATTGTAAAGCCTACTACCGTGGAATCGGGTAATTTCTGAATACTAATGGTAGCTCCGGGGGCAAAAACCTTATCAACGGCATCTACAATACGCCCCCTTACCACTCCTTTTTTAGCTTGTGCCAGCAATTCTCCGCCCAATACAAGGCAAAAAAATAGTAGAGCAATCTTTTTCATAGTTGCTTGATGATTGATTGAACAAAGATATTGGTATGGGAATTTTATCTACCGCCGCCCATTGTCATTCTGCTGAAATTGCCACGTCTTTTCTGAAAAATTTCTCGGAGTTCTTCTTCGGTTACTTTTTGTGCATCAGTAGGCATCGTGATTTCCTGCACTTCATCTTTACTAATTTTTTTGGCTTCAAAACCTATATCTGTTCCTTCTACTGCCATTACAACGGCATTTTCAATAACAATAACAGGCAATTTGGGTGCATTGGCACTACCTCTGCCCCAGCGTTGCATACCTTGGGTACTTTGGGAAAGTGGCGAATAAGTAAAGCCGAGTTCGGTAGTGTACCAAATGGTATAAGTATCGTCATCGGTTTTGAGTGTAGCTTTTTTGCAGTTGTAACCGAGAATTTTTTTTGTTTTTTTCTCGTCTTTTTTAATGTTTTGTGGAAACTCTATGGTTTTTTCAACCACGTATTTATCTACATTTACGCTATCTTTGGGGAGCGTGCTGAATGTATAAACCTTTTTTTCGCTGAAATTCCAATAGGTTTCAGGAATAAAACGGCGAAACTGGTTCATCATTCTTTGCTGTTGTTGAGGATTGTTTCTGCCTCCGCCCATCATCATAGGGAAAATTCTTTCTACTTTACCCAAGTTGCCATTGACAAATAGTTTTTCGGTGTAATTGAACACATCGGGGATATTGGCGGCGGCTTCGGGGTTGTTCTGACGAATACTCTCCACATCAATACGAACTGTGGCTTCAAACTCTATCATTCCCTTGAAGGTATTTTGAGCATAAGCCCAGCCTTGCCAAGCTAAAAGAACTACTACTGCTAAAAAGATTTTTTTCATAATGTTGAAATTTTGGATTGAAAACGTTTAAGCTACAAAGTTAGTATGCAAACCCTAAAAAATATCAGAATGTTTGTGAATTTTTATTTTAAGTCCTTGCGATGAGTGCTATTGATGTTGCTTTGAAACCTTTTTTTCATTTACTTGGAAGGAAAAACCCTAACCCCCTACACGTATGAAAAAAATAGCTCTTTTTCTCGTTTTGGTAGTTTTGTGTGCCTCTGAGGTAGAGGCACAAAAGAAGCCGCGTCGCCGTCTTTCGTACAGCGAGCTTTTTGCTGAAATACAAAAGCACCCCAATAGCACCTACCGCCTTGAAAACGCCGAAATCTACTACAACCACCAAACCGATAGTTTGAGGTTTGGGATATGGATAGTAGCCAATGCTGAAACCAAGTATAACCCCTTGAACTTACCAATTAAAGAAAACCAAGAAATTATATTTAACAATTATGGAGTAAATGAGAAATTAGATACTTATTTAGACAAAATTCTACCAGTTATTGATATACATAAACAAATTGAATTTAGGAATGTGTTGTGGGAAAGTGCTTTTGATTATTTATTCTCATCAAATGGTCGCTTATATAGCACAATAGAAATTAGAAGAGTTAATTTTCATGAAACTATTCAATTTAGTTTTGATGATAATGAGGTTCAAAATGCGGTTCAAAAAAGTCAAAGTAAAAATATACCGATTGGTAACACGCTTTACAAGGAGGCAACTTTTTTCTTGCAATACTTCCCCGTTTTTAAAAAGTCAAAAATTGATGGATTTTTTATTTATGGTAGTTATTCTATGGATGCTAATCATAGAAAAGAAGTTGATTATTCTATAAGAGGACATTTGACTGTTGATTACAGTATGTCCTTTTTTTTAGGAGATTGTAATATAGGATTTATTTACATATATGACTTGTTAAATTTTAATATTCGATTTCTCGGAAGTAATATTGAACATTTAGACTCAAAAAACCCAAAATCAAATTTAGAAATTATTGATTGTCAGATAACTAATGCTCATATTGAAGGCTGTTCTACAATTAAGATACAAAAAACGACTTTTTCAACCAATCAAAAAGGAAGTACAGGTTTGGGTATAGTTAAATGCAATGCAAGCAAAATCCAAATTGATAGCTGTACCTTTGAGAAAATACCTGATGAGTGGAAAAAAGAAAATCCAAAGTTATGGAGTGAAACGGGTATTCAAGATGTAACTTGCGAGAAATTAAGTATTACCAACTGCATTTTCAATTCGCATTTCTATCTAATAGGCTCAAAAATCACCGAAGAGATTTTCTTGGAAAATAACCGCTTCAACAATGATTTCTCACTCGGCAGTGGCAGTGCCAAAAGTGGCTTTGAGCGAAATCTTATCAACCTTGAAACAGCTTATATGCCTTACAGACAATTTAAGAAAGGTTTGAGCACAGAAATTAGTAATGCTAAAACCACCGTCTATCACGGCAATACCGATAAAGAACTTGCCGATAGCACCGAGTTTGAACATTTGCTTCTCTACTACTACAAGTTTCATAAAATGTACAAAGACCAAAACGATAGAGTTTCTGCCAATGCCTGCTTTATAGATTTGAAACGTTTAGAAACCCGCTACCTCCGATACCGCTACCACAAAACAGGCGATTTGGATTTATGGTTAGAGTGGAAATTTTATGAGTTTTTGGATTATGTTTCCGAGTATGGCACCAATCCCTTTTTGGCACTCAAACGCTCTTGGATTTTTATCATAGCATTTGCAGTGTTGTTGTCCGTATTTCCTTCCGTAAGGGACTATCTGATGCCTTCGGTATTTCGGGAAGCCTTGCAGAAATGGGGCTTGGCACTGCAAAAAGAAGGGGGCTACACAGAAATCAGAAATGCCGAAATTCAGAAGAAATTGGACGATTTGGAGGCATTTCGCAAGAGCTTGGAAATCACAGAGGGCAATATACCGAGTGTTTTGGCATTTTTCTTGAAGCCTTTACTCGTTACGGCAAAGCTATACTACTACTTGCAGAGGTGGTTTTTGAGGAAAATGGATTTTACGCAAGGCAATTGGCACGAAATGAGCCGCAAGCGAAAGCTATGGGTAAGCACAAGAATATTTTTCGCAATAATATTCCTCCTTATTTGGGGCTTGATAATGCGGGTAGTCAATTCAATGGCACTCAGTATGAACTGCTTTGTAACGCTGGGTTATGGGGAAATCAAGGCGAAAGGCATCGCAAGGTATTTGGTAGTGATAGAAGGGGTAATCGGTTGGACAATGCTCACCATATTTAGTGCCAGCCTTATTGCTCAACTGATGGGGTAATAACGAGAGGGTTTTGCTTTGGGCTATATAACCGAATTTATGTAGCAAGCGATGATGTTGCTCAAAGCGGCATCATCGCTATAAGTCAATAGCGTCTAATTTTCTTTTATTTTTCGCATATTTAGAGGTTTTTTCATAACTTACCGAAAATTCATTTTTTATGAAAAAAATTGCTGTTTTTACATCAGGAGGCGATGCCCCAGGTATGAATGCCTGTGTGAGGGCTGTGGTCAGAACGGCTATTTATAGAGGAATGGAAGTTTTTGGCATAATGCGAGGCTACAATGGAATGATTCAGGGCGATATTGTACCAATGAAATCCAGTTCGGTGAGTAATATTATTCAGAAAGGTGGGACAATACTCAAATCGGCTCGTAGCAAGGAGTTTATGACTGCCGAAGGCAGAAAAAAGGCTTGCGAAAATCTGCAAAAATTAGGCATAGAGGGCTTGGTTGCCATAGGAGGCGATGGTACTTTTCGGGGGGCAGTGGAGTTTTACAACGAATATGCCATTCCCACAGTAGGCTGTCCGGGAACGATTGATAACGACTTGTACGGCACCGATTATACCATTGGCTACGACACGGCTATCAATACGGCTTTGGAAGCAATAGATAAAATTCGGGATACTGCCGATTCTCACGATAGGGTCTTCTTTATTGAAGTAATGGGTAGAGATTCGGGTTATATTGCGATAGCTTGCGGTATTGCAGGAGGGGCTGAAATTGTAATGGTACCCGAAACCTTGATGAGCAGTGCCGAAGTAGCTCAAATTTTACAAGCAGGCTGGAATAGGTCTAAAACCTCTTCCATTGTAATTGTTGCCGAAGGCGATGAGGAAGGAGGGGCACAAGAAGTAGCAGAGAAAATCAAGCAAATGCTACCCAATCAGTTTGATATACGCGTAAGTACGCTTGGGCATATACAACGAGGAGGCTCGCCTACGGCACGCGACCGCTTGCTTGCCAGCCGATTGGGCTATGCCGCCGTAGAAGGCTTGCTAGCAGGATATAAAAATGTAATGGCAGGTATCATCAACGACCAAGTGGTTTATACCCCCTTCGAAGATACTTTCCAAAAAGTAAAACCCATTAGCCAAGAGATGATGGAACTTGTGAAAATTTTAAGCATTTAGCCTAAAAATAAATTCCTCCAAAACGTGGATTCACCACCGAATTATTGATAGAGCCAAAAGTATAACTGATACCGCCCAAACCCCAAATGGTGAAGTTAGTGCCTAAAATACCTGCTCCCAGCAGTACATTGTCGCGATTGATATCTTTGGGCAAAAAGAAAATTTGGTCTTGTACATACGAAGCCCCAAGATTGAGATTCAGATTAAAGCCTTCAAAGGCTCTCCAACTGATATTTACTCTACCCGAAAAGCGATAAGTATCTTTATCTCTGAAAAAATGATGACCACCAATCTGACCGCCTACGCTTCCCCAAGGTTGAACCAAACTGATAATGGCATCAAAACGATAATAAGGCTCCAGTTCCAGTAATCTATCTCTTTCGTTGATGTTTCGCAAGTGCCATAAACGATAGCCTGCCTGAGCGATTAGGCGAAATTGCTTTTGTGTATTTACAGAATTTGGAAAAATATTGTATTCTATCGCAGGGGCTATGGTACTGGACAGACGTAAATTACTACGTACCGAAGAACCATTTTGGGCATAGCCCCCTATTGCCCAATGTTCCGAAAGGCTTTTTACTACCAAAGCATTTGCATAATGTCCTTCATTTTTAGCTTTGATAGTTTCTGAATACACATTGCCATCGCTATCAAGCGTTTCAAAAATAAACTTATTGAAATTTACATTGTAGCCAAAAGAGCTTTGTACTTTTAGTTCTGGTTTTATTCGGTTTATATCAAAATAGAGGTCTAATCCATAATTTAGAAAGTTACTTTCTGCATTCAAGTTACCCCAGCCGCCCAGAGTAAAAACCCAATAATCCCACTTATCTTTTTGGATAAGAGCTTTTTCGGTAGCTCTTTTAGGTAAATCTACGCTTATCTGATTTGCCCATTCGGTATGTTTTAGGTATGCTACCAAGCCCAATTTGAGCGTTCTGACAAGTTGTCCTCTCATCATATCTTCGGTATCGGCTTGCTTGGTAGAAAATTTGAGCGTATCGTTATGGTTTTTGAACTGATTTTGCCCAATGAAAGTGAGCGTATAGTTACTGCCACCTGCTCCGTTATCTTGGCTAATAATAAGCACTTGAATATCTGCTTGAAACCTGTCCCGAACAAAATCAAAAAAAGAAAGCTCGGTACGTACATAATCCTCAAAGCACCAAGAGGTGCAATTCAAGAAAAGTTTTAAGCGTTCTACGCTATCGGCTTTTTGTGCAAAGGCATTGGTAAAGCACAAAAAAAGCACAAAGAAAAGTAGTCTTTTCATAGTTTATGGTTTAACACAAATTACTTTGCTTATGCTATTTTTAGAAAAAAAATACACAAGAGGTTACCATATTTTTAGTAATCATCTTTGTCATCAACATCATCAAGCAAAAAGCTCTTGGTGCGGTCAATGAGTTTATTCAAAAATCCAGAGAAAGATTGTCCTTTGGTGTTTTTTTCTTTTTTAGGGACTTCAGTAGAAGTAGTTTGGGCTGAGGGAGTGTTATTGCTTTGAGGTAATAAATCTCTATCGTCCAAGGAGCGGAAACCTGCCAGTGCCAAGCCAATAGCCGTAGCATAAGAAGGTTGATTGACAAGATTGATATTCGTAGGTGTAAGGTATTCGGTAGGGTGCCCGATGCGTACAGGCAAACCTGTATGCAGTTCAAACAATTCTTTAATGCCCTCTAAAAGTGAGCCACCGCCAGTTAGTACAATGCCTTGCGAAAGATTATCGTGGCAACCTGAACGCAAAATTTCTTTATAGACTTCTTCAATGATTTCAGTCATTCGGGCTTCAATGATGCGGGCTAAATTTTTAAGAGAAATTTCACGAGCAGGGCGGTTGCGTAAGCCGGGAATGGATACCACTTCCATACTGCTGGCTTGTTCGGCAATGGCTTTGCCAAAACGCACTTTTAGCAATTCGGCTTGGTTTTCCATAAGCATACAGCCATTTTTGATGTCGGAAGTGATTACCTTTCCGCCGAAAGGAATAACCGCCGTATGGCGAAGGATATTGTCGTAAAAAACAGCTAAATCGGTAGTACCCCCGCCAATATCAACCAAGGCAACGCCTTCTTTACGCTCTTCGGGGGTAAGGCAAGCCAAACTGGAAGCTATGGGTTCTAAAATAAGGTCTTGAATGGTAAGCCCTGCTTTCTTGATACATTTCTTGATGTTATCCAGTGAGGTAGTTTGGGCGGTGATGATATGAAAGTTGGCTTCCAATTTCACGCCTGCCATACCTACGGGGTCGTTGATGTCGGTTTCGTTATCTACAATAAAATCTTGGGGCATCACGTGAAGTATCTGCGAGCCTGCGGCAATGGGCGTTTTGTACATATCGTTAATGAGCCGCATTACATCAGCATTGGAAATTTCGTCTTCGGTAGAATGACGGGTAATGCCACCTTTTTGGGTAAAAGTACGTATATGTTGCCCTGCAATACCTACATTTACAACTTCTATGCGAATATTAGACATTTGTGAGGCTTTGGCTATGGCACTTTTGATTGCCTCTACGGTTTTTTCTATATTAGAAATCACACCACGATTTACCCCTTCCGATTCGGCTCTACCAAAACCTAATATTTCAATTCTATCTCTATCCAGTGCGTCCTGACGAGCTACCACAGCACAAATTTTAGTGCTACCAATGTCTAAACCGACAACAATTCTATCGTTTTGCATATTCACAAACAACCTGTTGATGATATTTTAAGCTAATTTTTTCGTAAGCGTTCCAGCCCTTGCGAGGCAAAATATAACGGCAAAGAATTTCTAACTTTCGTAATTTATTTTCCCACTCTTCTAAACTTCCAAAATCAATTTCTGACTCCGACAGCTGTAAATATATCTTAAAACCCTGACGAAACTTGGCAATCTGTGCGATATGTGAGCGAAAAAAAGAATTTGATGTAATTTTTTGAAGCAAAGCTAACAATTTTTTATCATTTTCGTTGTTTTCAAAGTCAAAATTTACTTCATCGGTACTCAAAACCAAACAATGAGGCGTAAATTTTTTAGAAAAAGGAATACTTCTGCCTTTGCTATCCAAATAAAAACTTTCTTGTTTGTTCCAAATTCTTACAATAGGCTTTACCAAACGCACCCATACAGCAAGCTCTCCATTCAGCTTTTTGCTGATGATACAATCTTCTACAAAAGCATTGGCTTTGAGCCTTTTTTCTAAATGTCTGGTATTGATAAACTTGTAGGGTGTATTTAGCAAAAATTCACGGCTGTTGCTATCCAAAAGACTTTGAATATCTTTTTCATCTAAAAAAAAATTACCTCCGTTGTCATCAATTTCTATGGATAGCTTTTGGCAATACTGATTTTCGTAATAGCTTCCCGAAGCACCCAACAAAAATACTATGCCCAATAATCCCAAGAGCCAACGGACTTCTCTTCTGATACGAAATTTCATTGATTTTGCTTTGCAACATTTGCAAATTTACAATTTTGTCTAAATAAACAAACTTTTCAGTTATTTTTTATTTTTGTGCGATAGCTAAACAAAAACTTTGGGAATTGTTCAAGTCTAATTTGTAGTGTAGAAACAGGAAACAAGATGCAGGAAACAGGATTTAGAACATTTGAATATTTAGACGGAATAAAACTTTTACTTCAAACTCTTGAACCTTAACCTTTTGAACGTAAATAATTGCAAAATTTTTTGCCAAAATGAACCTTGCCGAGCAACTGCAACAAAAAATAAACCAAAAAACCAAACCTTTGGGAGCTTTGGGAAAACTTGAAAAATTGGCTTTACAGATAGGTATTCTACAAAAAACGCTAACACCTTCCTTGCAAAATCCAACAATAGTGGTTTTTGCAGGTGACCACGGCATTGCCCAAGAAGGGGTTAGTGCGTATCCGCAAGAAGTTACCTACCAAATGGTACTAAACTTTTTGCGTGGAGGTGCGGCTATCAATGTTTTTTGCAGACAGCATCAACTGGCTCTGAAAGTAGTAGATGCGGGTGTAAAATATCATTTTGAGCCTCACCCCGATTTAGTTTCAGCCAAAGCAGGCTGGGGCACAAAGAATTTCTTGCAAGCTACTGCAATGAACGAAAGTGAGCTACAATTTTGCTTGCAAGAAGGAAGCCAAATTGTCAGAAAATTGTTGGAAACAGGCTGTAATACGATAGGTTTTGGCGAAATGGGCATTGCCAATACTTCTGCCGCAAGTATGCTGATGAGTTATCTGTGCGATTTGCCCATTGAGCAATGTGTAGGCAAAGGCACTGGGGTTGATGATAAAGGGCTTTTGCATAAAATTGAAGTTTTGAAAAAAGCACAAAGTTTTCACGGAAAAATAAGCAATCCTTTGCAAATTTTACAGACTTTTGCAGGTTTTGAAATGGCTCAGATGTGTGGGGCAATGCTGGAGGCTTTTCGGCAAGAGATGCTCATTTTGATAGACGGCTTTATTGCCAGCAGTGTTTTTTTGGTAGCCCAAGCCATAGAACCTGCCATCAAGCAAAATGCTATTTTTTGCCACCAAAGCAACGAAATGGGACATCGGCGTATGCTGGAATTTTTACAAGCAGAACCTTTGCTCCAATTGGATATGCGTTTGGGTGAAGGAACGGGCTGTGCGGTGGCGTTCCCAGTCATACAAAGTGCGGTGGCTTTTCTGAACGAAATGGCAAGTTTTGAAAGTGCAGGCGTGAGCGAAAAAAGCTAATGATAAACCTTACTCGTCAGTAATTCCTGATACAATTTCAGAAGGGCTATCTTTTTCTGTTCCCAAGTAAAATGTTCCCGAATGTATTTTTGGGCATTTCTGCCAATTTCTTGGGCTTTGTACGGATAGGCATTCCATATACGAATGGCACGAGCCAGTTCCATTGGTCTATCGGCACGAATGAGCTTGCCCAAACTTTCATTTTCAATAATTTCACGTACCACAGGCATATCCGAAGCTATCACAGGCGTACCTACTGCCATAGACTCCAAAATTTTTAGTGGCGAACAACCCTGCTCCAAATTTCGGCTACATTCTTTCAGAGGGGCAACCGAACATAAGGCGTGTTGTACCCAAGCCGAAAGCTCATTTTTGGGCAAGCGGTATCGCCAAATAATTTTTTCTTGCAAACCCAACTTTTCAGCAAATTTGTGATACCTCTTACAAAAACGAGGTTTGTGCGAAGCACAAATCACCAAAAAAATATCTAAATCTTGCAAGAGCCGAAAAGCACGTAGCAATGTATCTACTCCTTGCCAACTTTGCAAAGCTCCAAAATAAATAACATACCTTTCGGGGGCTTCTTGGGGGCGTTCTTGGGGCAGGGGAATTTCTGCCCCGTTACTGATAACACATATTTTTTCGGACGCAACACCTTTTTTGAGCAAAAAGCCTCTTATGACCTCAGAAGGGGCAACAATTTTATCACACTGCTCCAAGCAAAAATTTTCCAAATGCTGGATTTGGGTTAAAACTTTCCCCGATACTTCGTAGCGGTACGAAAGTTCTATGGAGGGTAAGGCATTTACCTCAAAAATAGTTTTGTAATTTTTGTTCGGGTTAGCTAGTATTGGTACTCCCGACCAAATATCCCGAAAATGAACAATCTGCAAATGTGGCATTTTTTTCAAGGCAAAGGCAAGTTCTTCGCTGTACCTTTCGGTACGATGCAAAAATTCCTTTTCTTGCAAAAAAACTCGCTGAATAAAGCCATTTTGCCAAATTTCCTTTTCAGGTAGCTCCTCATCTCCCAAAACCCACAACAAACCATCAGGGTAGTGGGTGAGCAGTGAACCTGCAAAATGATGTATATGCGTAGCCGCCCCTTTTGCCGAAGGGAAAACATCATAGGCGGCATATAAAGAGCGAAAGTCTTGCATTAAGATTAGGATTGGGTAAGGGGTAAAACAACTTCAAAGGTGCTACCTGCTCCAAGTTCTGAAAAGACATTGATTTTCCCGTGCAAACTTTCTACAATGCCCAAACTAATAGAAAGCCCTAAACCCGTACCTTTGCCTATTTCTTTGGTTGTGTAAAAGGGCTCAAAAATATGTTTGAGCTTTTCACTATCAATGCCTGTGCCGCTATCGCTTATACTTACACTTACCTTGCCGTTTTGAAGTTTGGTTTCAAGGGTAATTTTGCCTTTTTCGGCTTTTTTTTCTTCAATGGCGTGAATGGCATTGATGAGCAAATTCATAAAAACTTGGCTGAGCTTGGTAGGGTAGGCGTCTATCAGGGGTATTTGTGGGGAGTATTTTTTTTCAACCTCAATGCCATTTTTGATTTGGTTGTATAGCAGGGCAAGAGAATTATCCAAAATCTCGTGTAAGTTCGTTTTTTCTAATACCGAATCATTGCTTTTGGTAAAGCTACGCAAGCCCCTGACAATTTCAGCAGCTTGGTTGGCTCCTGTACGAATATTCTTGATAAGGTCTTGGGTTTCTTGCAAAATTTCTTCAAAAGAGAGCTGTTGCTGAAGGTTTTGAATATTTTTTTTGTGTGAATCAAAATTTTCTTTGCTAAGTTTTTCGTATTCGCTGATGATTTCCAAAAGGTCGTTGATGTTGGCTTTTAAGCCTTCGGCACTGCCCAAAATGTAGGCAATCGGATTATTAAGTTCGTGAGCAATGCCCGCCACCAAAGTACCCAAAGAAGCCATTTTTTCGGCTTGCACCAGTTGTTCTTGCATTTTTTGCAGTTGTTCCAAAGTAGTTTTAAGCTCTTCGTTGTATTGTTTGAGGCTTTCTTGCGAAACTTTCAGTTCGGCATAAGCCGCTTTCAATTTATCCTCCGATTCTTTTATTTTCTGAATGTTGGCGATTGTACCTACCAGACGAATAGGCACACCAAATTCATCAAATTCAACCATTTTAGCACGATTCAGCACCCAACGATAGCTCCCGTCTTTGCAAAGCATACGGCACTCTCGCTTGAAGGAATTGAGCTTTTTGAGTAAAAATTTGTTGTAGGCTTCCGTGAATGTTTCTCTCTCTTCGGGGTGAATGTAGCTGAGCCAATTATCCCAAGTGATTTGGGTTTCTTGGGGCGAATAGCCTAAAATAAAATAAAAATTTTCGCTAAAATGAGCCTCTTGATTGATTAAATCTACATCATAGATGCCGTCTTTGCTGGCATACGAAACAAATCGTAGTGTTTTTTCTCGTTCTATGATTTTTTGCTCGGCGAGCTTTCGGCTATGTATAGAACGCAATACTCCTACTTCCAGAAAGGCTCTTCCTTGTTTTTTTCGCTTTATTTTAGAACGTAGCTGATACCACCTGTACTCGCCTGCACCTGTAAGCAAAAGCAAATCGGTTTCAAAAATATCGTTGTTTAGCTCTCCACGGAAAAACTTGGCTCTATCTTGTAAAAATTTTTCTTTTTGCGAAGGCTCAATAAGGTTGAGAAAAGTTTTGACAAGTGGCGGGAAATGCTCCTTTTCGTAGCCTAAAAGGCGGATAAATTCATCAGAATACCAAATAGAGGCTTCCTCGTTAAAACTTTCAGGAATAACAAATTCCCATAAGCCTTCACGCGACATCTGCGAAATTACCTTGTAGCGGTCGTAGAACTGAAAAATTTCTTCTTGCTTACTCAAAAGAAAATCTCTTTCGGCTTTTTGTTCAGCAAGCAACCTGACCAAATTTTTCAGTTCTATTTCCGAGAGGTTGTCTAAATCAAAATGAGGTAAAGGGTTCATAGCTAAGATTTCAGAACAAATTTTCCAAAAGCGTATCCTCTACCAAATTGGGTAAAGTAACTTTGAGGCGAGGTTCTTCTTGCATAGCCCGCTGAATGGCGAAAATGGCTTCTTTATTTCTTGCCCAACTACGGCGAGCAATGCCATTATTTACGTCCCAGTGAAGCATCATTTTGAGCCTTCTATCACTATCTGCCGAGCCGTCCAGTACCATTCCAAAACCTCCATTGATGACCTCGCCCCAGCCTACGCCACCGCCATTGTGCAAGCTCACCCACGTAGCTCCTCGGAAGGCATCGCCTACAAAATTTTGTACTGCCATATCTGCTGTAAAACTTGAACCATCGTAAATGTTAGAGGTTTCACGGAAGGGCGAATCGGTGCCCGAAACGTCGTGGTGGTCTCTGCCCAGTACCACAGGGGCAGAAATTTCTCCTTTGGCAATGGCTTCATTAAAGGCTTTGGCAATATTTATTCTGCCTTCGGCATCGGCATAGAGAATACGTGCTTGCGAACCCACTACCAAATTGTTTTTCATAGCGTCTTTTATCCAAAGAATATTGTCGGCAATTTGCTGTCGTATTTCGGCAGGAGCATTTTGGTATTGTTTTTCCAGCACTTGCAAAGCAATTTCATCTGTTTTTTGTAAATCGTTGGGATTTTGGCTCATACATACCCAACGGAAAGGACCGAAGCCGTAGTCAAAACACATTGGTCCCATTATATCTTGCACGTAAGAGGGATATTTGAAAGTTTTGCCGTCTTTTGCCCAAATATCAGCACCTGCCCGTGAGGCTTCCAGCAAAAAGGCATTGCCGTAATCAAAGAAATAGGTTCCTTGGGCGGTGTGGGCATTGATAAGAGCCACTTGCTTACGCAAAGATTCATAAACTTTTTCCTTGAAAAGAGTGGGGTTTTCAGCCATTAGCGTATTGGCTTCTTCAAAAGAAAGTCCCGCAGGATAGTACCCACCTGCAAAAGGATTGTGCAGAGAGGTTTGGTCAGAGCCTAAATCCACGAAAATATTTTCTTGCAAAAATTTTTCCCAAACATCTACCACATTACCAAAATAAGCAAAAGAAGTATTGGCTTTTTCTTTTTGAGCCTTGCGAACTTTTTGCACAAGTTCATTCAAATCGGTAACAATTTCATCAACCCAGCCCTGCTGGTGTCTTTTTTCAAGCACTTTCCAATTTACTTCGGCAGTAACGGAAACGCAACCTGCAATTTTAGCGGCTTTGGGTTGTGCACCGCTCATTCCTCCTAAACCTGCGGTAACAAATAGCTTCCCTGCAAGTCCCAAGCCTGTTTTATCTATCATTCTACCTGCGTTCAGAATGGTAATGGTAGTGCCGTGTACAATGCCTTGCGAGCCTATGTACATATACGAACCAGCAGTCATTTGTCCGTATTGTGTTACGCCCAAAGCATTGAAGCGTTCCCAATCGTCAGGTTTAGAATAGTTGGGAATCATCATTCCGTTGGTAACCACTACGCGTGGGGCGTCCGGGTGCGAAGGGAAGAGCCCAAGAGGGTGTCCTGAATACATTACAAGGGTTTGCTCGTCTGTCATTGTAGCCAAATACTGCATTGTGAGCAGATATTGAGCCCAATTCTGAAAAACAGCTCCATTACCGCCATAGGTAATGAGTTCGTGAGGGTGTTGGGCTACGGCAGGGTCTAAATTGTTTTGTATCATTGCCATAATTGCCGCCGCTTGTATGCTTTTGTGCGGGTATTCGTGTATAGGGCGAGCATACATCGGATAGGTAGGGCGAAAGCGATACATATAAATTCTGCCGTATTTTTCCAGCTCTTCGGCAAATTCTTTGGCAAGCAAAGCGTGATGTTTCTTCGGAAAATATCGCAAAGCATTGCGAATAGCAAGTCTTTTTTCGTCTTTGCTTAAAATATCTTTGCGTTTGGGGGCGTGATTGATGCTTTCATCATACGTAGGCATAGGAGGCAACTCATCAGGAATACCTTGCAGAATAGCCTCTTGGAAACTTTTTTCGGCAGTAAGCATAGACAACTTTATTTTGTACTGAAAAAATCGGTTTTAAGTATTTTCCCCTTCTAAATCTTTCAAAATCCAATAGAACCCTGCAAATTCTGAAAGTCATTTTTATCGGGGTATTATGTATTTGCTAAAAGATTGCCTAATTTCGGTGGTTTGTAGGAATTTTGCAAGTTTTCTTTCCAAAAATATTTTACTGCTTGCAAGCGGTGGCAATTTCTTAAAAATTGTATTTTTGCCGAAATTTTTACTACAATGCCCAAAAATCCTGCTATTCGTTCGGTTCTTATTATTGGTTCAGGTCCTATTGTTATTGGTCAGGCTTGTGAGTTTGATTACTCGGGCTCACAGGCGGCTCGTTCTTTGCGTGAGGAAGGTATTGAGGTTATTCTTATCAATTCTAACCCTGCCACGATAATGACAGACCCGCTCACCGCCGACCATATCTATCTCTTGCCGCTGGAACGAAAATCTATTGAATACATTTTGCAACGCCACCAAATTGATGCCGTTTTGCCGACAATGGGAGGACAAACGGCATTAAATTTAGCTATCAAATGCCACAAAGCAGGGCTTTGGGAAAAGTATGGTGTGCAGATGATAGGGGTAGATGTAAATGCCATTGAAACCACCGAAGACCGCGAGAAATTTCGTTTGCGAATGTTGGAACTTGGAGCAGGGGTTTGTAAAGGCGAAACGGCTACATCTTTTTTGCGAGGCAAAGAAATTGCTCAGCAAATTGGATTCCCGCTGGTGATTCGTCCTTCTTTTACATTGGGCGGAACAGGCGGAGGTTTTGTGAATGAAGAAAAAGATTTTGACGAGGCTCTACGTAGGGGTTTGCAGGCTTCGCCTGTACACGAAGTACTTGTAGAACAATCTATTTTTGGTTGGAAAGAATTTGAACTGGAACTGCTTCGCGATAGCAAGGGAAATGTCATTATTATTTGCTCCATAGAAAACTTTGACCCTATGGGCATACATACAGGCGATAGCATTACGGTTGCTCCTGCTCTTACACTTTCCGATACTACCTACCAAAAAATGCGAGATTGGGCTATCAAGGTAATGAATGGCATTGGAAATTTTGCAGGAGGCTGTAACATTCAGTTTGCTGTAAATCCCAAAAATGAAGATGAAATCATTGTCATTGAAGTCAATCCAAGAGTTTCGCGTTCTTCGGCTCTGGCAAGCAAAGCTACGGGATACCCCATTGCTAAAATTGCCGCAAAACTTGCTATTGGCTATAATCTTGATGAACTCCCCAACCAAATTACGAAAACTACTTCTGCTTACTTTGAACCTGCTTTGGATTATGTGATTGTAAAAATTCCTCGTTGGAATTTTGATAAGTTCCGTGGTGCCGATGATAGGCTCGGCTTGCAGATGAAATCTGTTGGTGAAGTAATGGGTATTGGCAGAAATTTCCAAGAAGCATTGCAGAAAGCTTGCCAGAGTTTGGAAATCAAAAGAAATGGATTAGGGGCTGATGGCAGAGAAGTTACTGACCAGCAAATTTTACTGAAAAGTTTAGAAAATCCTTCCGCCAACCGACTTTTTCATATTTACGATGCCTTCAAGATGGGCATTTCTTTCAAAACCATTCAGAAACTCACCCAAATTGACCCTTGGTTTTTACACCAAATAGAAGAGTTGGTTCTTTTGGAAAAAGAAATTCAAAAATACACTTTGCAAGATATTCCTGCTCAATTGCTTTGGGAGGCAAAACGTAAAGGTTATGCCGATAGGCAAATAGCCCATTTATTGCGTTGCTTAGAAAGCGAAGTCTATAAAAAACGCAAAGAGTTAGGCATTGAGCGTACTTACAATATGGTAGATACTTGTGCCGCTGAATTTGAAGCAGTTACGCCCTATTATTATTCTACTTTTACCTCACCCCCCAGCTTTTCAGAAGTGGAGAATAAACCAGCCGATATAGCCCTTGCTTATCAAGAAAAAACAAAGCCTAAAAAAGTTGTAATATTAGGTTCGGGACCCAATAGGATAGGGCAAGGGATAGAATTTGACTACTCTTGCGTACACGGTGTTTTGGCGGCGAAAGAGTGTGGCTACGAAACCATAATGATAAACTGCAACCCTGAAACCGTTTCTACAGACTTTGATATTGCCGATAAACTTTACTTTGAGCCTGTTTTTTGGGAACACATCTACGATATTATTCAAAAAGAACAGCCCGAAGGGGTCATTGTGCAATTGGGCGGTCAGACGGCTCTGAAACTTGCCGAAAAGCTCAATCGTTATGGCATAAAAATTATTGGTACAAGTTATGAATCTTTGGATATTGCCGAAGATAGAGGTAAGTTTTCTAACTTGCTCAAAGACTTGGGAATTCCTTATCCACAATTTGGCGTTATTGAAGACGCCGATAGTGCCGTAGAATTGGCAAGAGATTTGGGCTTTCCTTTGCTGGTGCGTCCCAGTTATGTTTTGGGAGGGCAAAGTATGAAAATCGTTATCAACGAGCAAGAATTGGAAGAACACGTTGTCAAGATTTTGAACGAAAATCCTGATAATAAAATTTTGCTTGACCACTTTCTGGAAGGGGCGATTGAAGCCGAAGCCGATGCTATTTGTGATGGAAAAGATGTGTATATCATTGGCATAATGGAACACATTGAGCCTGCAGGTATTCATTCAGGCGATAGCAATGCTGTTTTACCTCATTTTTCGCTCAACCCAATGATGATTGAGCAAATTGAAATTTATACCCAAAAAATAGCTTTGGCTCTCAATACTATTGGGCTTATCAACATTCAATTTGCTATCAAAGATAACAAAGTGTATGTAATTGAGGCAAACCCTCGTGCCAGCCGAACCGTTCCTTTTATCTGTAAAGCCTATCAGGAGCCGTATATCAATTATGCGGTAAAGATTATGCTTGGAGAAAATAAGCTCAAAGATTTTAGCTTCAATCCCAAACGCAAAGGTTATGCTATCAAACAACCTGTGTTTTCTTTTGAAAAATTCCCGAATGTGAATAAAGAACTGGGTCCAGAGATGAAATCCACAGGCGAGGCAATTCTCTTTATTGAAAACCTTATGGACGATACCTTCCAAAAACTTTACGAGGAACGCAATTTGTATTTGAGCAGGTAATTTTGAGAGAAAAATAGAGTTTTGCTTCAAAATGAAGCAAGTTGGGCAAAGGCAGATGTGAGTTCTTCTAAAAGCATAGTAGGCGTAATGGCAATGGCGTTGCGTTTTTGTTGTGCCAAATCGCCTGCAAGTCCGTGTGCATAAACGCCTATGCAAAGGGCTTGTTCAGGTGGGTAGCCTTGTGCCAAAAGTGCCGTAATAATGCCTGTAAGTACATCGCCCATACCGCCTGTTGCCATAGCGGGGTTGCCTGTGGAATTGAAAAAAACTTTTCCTTCGGGGGTAGCTATTCGTGAGTAAGCCCCTTTGAATAGCACAAAACATTGATATTTTTGAGCAAAAGAAACCTGTTTTTCTAATGCTTCGTAGTCGTTTTGCCAAGAGCCAGCCAAACGTTCAAATTCCTTGGGGTGTGGGGTAAGGATTGAATGTTTGGGCAAAAATGAAAGCCAATCGGGGTTTTGAGCCATTATATTTAAGGCATCGGCATCAAGCACCAGCGGAATTTGGACATTTTGCAAAAGGTTTTTCAAGAAAGTTTGTGTTTCTTCGTGCAAACCTATTCCACAGCCAACACCAATGGCTTTGAAAATGGAAAAATCGTGCTTATCATTACAAATATAATGCTTTGTAGAAGATAGCAAAAGCATAGCTTCGGGAACAGCCGTTTGCAGTGGCGAATAATTGCAGGGTGGTACAAGCAGTGTAAGCAAGCCTGTCCCCGCCAGCAGGCAAGCTCTTGCCGCAAGAATAGACGCTCCTCCTTTGCCCAAACTGCCCGCTACAAGCAAACTATGCCCCAATGTGCCTTTATGAGCAAAAATAGGACGTGGTAGTCGCTCCTGATACCCATTTCTGATAGTTTTTTCTGAAAGCATAAAGTAGTTGCTGGACATTTCTTGTTCATAATCTTTGAGCAAACCAATATCCAGCACTACAATTTTCCCTGCAAAATTTCCGGTTTGTGGCAAAAGCATATTGAGCTTTGCCTGATGAAAGGTGAGGGTGTAGTTTGCTTTGAAAATTGTGCTTTCAGTTTTTTGTATTTGGTCGGCGTACATTCCCGAAGGAATATCTATGGCAATTTTGAGATTGGGTAAGGTATTTATTTGGGCAATCAAATCGGCAAGCCAGCCTTCCAAAGGACGAGAAAGCCCTGCACCAAAAATGGCATCTATGCAGATACTTTCGGCAGGAATATGCAGTTGGGTATTTTGAGCATTGATAAGCGAGAGTGGAATTTCTTTGGGCAATCTTTCGTAATTGATTTGGCAATCGGTAGAAACTTGTGGGCTATTTTCAAGCCAAAACACTTCTACTTCTTTACCTTGATTATGCAAAAGCCGAGCGATTGCCAAACCATCGCCGCCATTATTGCCCCTACCTGCCAAAATGGTAAATTTTTGAGCAGAAAGGTTCTGTAAGATCCATTTTACACATTCATTGGCGGCAGTTTCCATCAAATCAATGGAAGCAATGGGTTTGTGCAAAATGGTGAGCCTATCTAATTCACGAATCTGTGAAGCCGAAAGTATTTTCATATCATTCTAAAAGATTGACCTGAAAAAAACCTTTGGGATTCCATTTCATTTCTCGGAACGGATATGCTTCCAGTTGTTGCAGTTCTTGGGAATTGAGTTCGTTATCCAAAGCACTTGCAAGTGCCGAATTGTT
The DNA here is from genome assembly GCA_964654605.1 of uncultured Cytophagales bacterium. GTDB lineage: Bacteria > Bacteroidota > Bacteroidia > Cytophagales > Thermonemataceae > Raineya. The sequence continues at coordinate 38,577 of CAZZLW010000071.1, forward strand.
GGCATAGGCAATATGAAAAGGCGAAGTGGGATGTACCATATAAAAAAGACTTCCGCCCCAGTTATCGTTACGATTTACAACATTGTGAGCGTGATAAAATACCCCTTTTTCGCGTTGAATATTTTTGAGCCACAAAGTTTTGCTTTTCTCTTTTTTCACTTCAAACCAACCATAAGTACAAAGAGCTACATCTCCTTCGGGCATACGTTTGTAATAAGCCAGTGCTACATACACATTTTTCTGACTTCTGTTGAAAAACGAAACCCTTACGCTATCTTGCGAAAAAGCAGAAATCCCTGCAAATACAAAAAACAATGAAAAAGCCCAAATTTTCATAAGCCAAACGATTTGGATTTTAGGCAAAGATACAGAAAATTTGGGAAGAGCAAAGTTATTTTGAAACTTTACAACATCTCCAACTTTACCCCTGACCAAAGCAAAATTAGGATAAGTAAGCCAACTATAATTCTATACCAACCGAAAAGACGAAAGCCGTATTTGGTAAGATAACTGATAAAAAACCTAATAGCAAGCATAGCCACTACAAAGGCAACTGCATTACCTACCAGCAAAACAAACCAAGATTGTTGTGCTTGCTCAATGAAAATCTCTTTGGTATCCCAAATGCTTTTGGCAGTAGCCGCAAACATTGTGGGCAGAGCCAAGAAAAATGAAAATTCGGCAGAAGTACGGCGATTAAGCCCTTGTGTCAGACCGCCTACAATGGTTGCCGCCGAACGGCTTACCCCTGGCACCATCGCCAAACATTGAAAACAACCTATCCAAAAGGCAGTAGGGTAGGAAATTTCTTGGAGTTCAGTATTTTTCTCGTTTTTAGCGAACCACTTATCTACAAAAAGCAGAACAATACCACCTGCAAGCAAGGCAAAGGCTACTACATCAACCCTTTCCAAGAGAGCGTCAATATGCTTTTTGAGTAAAGCACCCACTACCAAAGCGGGAATAAATCCAACGAAAAGTTTAATATAAAAATCTATGCTTTGAAAAAAGCGTTTCCAATAAAGCACTACTACCGAAAAAATTGCCCCAAGCTGAATAGCTACAATGTAGGTTTTGAAGAAATCATCAGCTTTCATTTGGGCTATGGCGGCAGTGAGTATCATATGCCCTGTGGAAGAAATAGGCAAAAACTCAGTAATACCTTCCACAATAGCCAGCAAAATCGCTTCCCAAAGGCTCATTTTTTAGACTTGTAAAAGATTGCTACAAATTGTACCAAAAAACCCAAAAGCAGTACAATAGGTCCCAGTGTGATACCTAAAAAGCCAAATCCATAAGGTTCTTTATCCGAAGCCATAATGATAAAGCCCAATACAATGAGTAAAAGCCCGAGTATCATTATGAAATAATTGGCTCTATCAAAAGGAAAGACAGGTTGTTTGTTGGTCATAGCAAGTTTTTGGCAAAGAAAAAGTTTTTTTTGTAAAAAGACAAAAGAAATGCAATCAAATATTCTGCTCTGCCTTGAAATTTGCCACATCTCTAATATTTACATTTTCAATCATTGTTCGCATTTCTTCTAAATCTAAGTGTATATCGTCTTCGCCATATTGGTCAAAGGGATTTTCTAATTGCTCTTGGATATTGATAAGACTTACAAAGACAAAGCTATACAATACTGCTGAAAGATAGCCAATCACAGGATAGGTGCTATCTTTGAGGTGATAAGCAAAATAAGGAGCATATAAAACGGGAAAACTATACAAGAAAAAAATTGCATATACACGCAAAGCATAAGGAGTGCGATAGTAAAGAATTTTTTTCATTTTTTCAAAATCGGCTACGGCACGCGTAAAATACTGGTCGGCACGAGAAAGTTCGCTTGGCGTTACATTAGCTTTGCGAAAAGACTGAATGAACAAAGAAATTTCATCAAAACTGCGATAAATAGGTTTTTCCAATTCGCTTTGTTTTTCAGCTTGAGTATTGGTAAAAAAAAGAATAATGTAATTCATTGTTTTCAAAAGTAAGGTGGCACTTTTTTTGCAAAAACTTTCGTGTTCTCCACCAACCCAATTTTTGCTTGCATAAAATAAACCCATAAAATTGGATTTGAGAGAAGCATAGCTCATAATAGCTTCCTCTCTTCGCCGATAGGCACTATTGATAGAAAAAACCACAGGAAAGATGATAGCTGTACCTACCAAAGTAATAGGCAAATCCCCTACAAAATTCATTTCTTTGCAGTAGTAGGTTGCTACCACAGAAAGCGTTGTGATAATGAACGTCTTGTAATTGATAATGTTCCAAAGGCTTCTAAACAATTTCATTGCAATAGTGCTTTTTAGCAAAGATACAAAATTAACATTTGCTTAACAATTTTTTAATAAAAAACTTTCTTTTTCGGCGATGATACTGCTGTTTTCTTACTATTTTTGGCTCGCAATTTGGTAGCTATGCAAAGAATACTTCAAAATAATCGTATCCTCTTTTTCATTATTCCCATTTTTTTGAGCTTGGCTTGGTATGTACCAATGGGTTTTGTGGGTTTGTGGATAGGCTTTGCGTTGCTTTTGCAATTTGAAAAAAATCTATCCCAAAGCAAGTTTCGTTTTATACGATTTTGGGGCGGTGTATATCTGATACTATTTCTGTGGAACTTATTTTGTACTTGGTGGGTAAAAAATGCTACTTGGGAAGGGGCTATCGCAATGATGGTTGCCAACACACTCTTAATGACTCTTCCCTTTGTAGCTTTTTATTTTGTAAAAAAACATCTGCCCAATGCTTGGGCTTTATGGGCTTTGGCATTTTTTTGGATAACCTTTGAGTATGCTCATTTGAATTGGGAATTGAGTTGGACTTGGCTAAATTTGGGCAACGGATTTGCCTATTCGCATTGGGCAGTGCAATGGTACGAATATACAGGCACACTTGGCGGAACACTTTGGGTGTGGGGGGGAAGTATTTTGCTTTGGCAAGCCTCGCAAAATGGTTTTTTGCAAAAGCAAATGGTTGTTCTAGCTATTGTTGTTTTTTTGCCCATATTGCTATCTTTGGTTTTGTACTTTTCTTATCAGGAGCAAGGCAAAAATATTGAAATAGCGGTTGTTCAGCCAAATATAGACCCTTACACCGAAAAATTTATTGGTACAGAAAAGTTTATCCCTTACGATAAGCAAGCCGAAATACTGTTGCAATTGGCAAAAGAAAAAATTTCCCCACAAACCAAGTTACTGCTTTTCCCCGAAACGGCTTTTGATGAAGGGTATGACGAAAAAAGTATTTTTCAGTATGCACCTATTCAGAAAATCAGAAGTTTTTTGAAAGAAAATCCGCAAATTTCGGTGCTTGGTGGTACTACCTCTTGGCTTATTTATGGCAAAGAAAAACGTACAGCTACGGCTCGCCAAAATGAGCAAGTGGGCTTTTATGACGTGTTTAATACGGCAATGTTTCTGCGAAATGAGGTAGATAGTATTGCTTTTTATCATAAATCCAAGCTGGTGCCGCTTGTAGAATCAATGCCCTATGCCGAAGTAATTGAGAAAGTTTTGGGTAGTTTGGTGATTGAATTAGGCGGAACTTCGGGAGGATTAGGCTTTCAGAAAGAAGCAGAAATTTTTTCGGACAATCAATTTTCTTTCGCCCCAATTATTTGTTATGAATCCATTTTTGGTGAATATGTAGCAAGCTATGTACGCAAAGGAGCTACTATTTTGTGTATCATTACTAACGATGGTTGGTGGGGCGATACACCGGGCTACCAACAGCATTGGCAAATGGCACGACTTCGGGCAATAGAAACGCGTAGAGCGGTTGCTCGTTCTGCAAATACAGGAATTTCTGGTTTTTTCAATCAGCGAGGAGATGTGATAGAGCAAACTCCCTTTTGGGTACGTGATGTTCGTAGGCAAATTTTGCAAGCAAATACCAAAAGCACCTTGTATGTACTATGGGGCGATTGGCTCGGCAAAATAGCCTCTTGGGTTTCACTTGCCTTTCTTTCTTGGGCTATAATGATGAAATTTTGGCATAAAAAAAGACATTCATTGCAAAACTTGGTATAAGATGAAAATTCAATCGGCTTTAATTTCGGTATTTTACAAAGACGGATTAGAAGAAATTATCCGCACCCTACACGCCCAAGGCGTACAATTGTATTCCACAGGTGGTACTCAACAATTCATTGAAAGTTTGGGCATACCCGTAACGGCGGTAGAAAATCTCACTGCTTATCCTTCTATTTTAGGGGGGCGTGTAAAAACTTTACACCCCAAAGTTTTTGGAGGAATTTTGGCAAGGCGTTCCCATAGTCAAGACCAAGCCGAACTTGCTCAATACGAAATTCCTACCATAGACCTTGTGATTGTAGATTTGTATCCTTTTGAAGAAACCCTGCAAAAAGGAGCAACAGAAAGCGAAATCATTGAAAAAATTGATATTGGAGGTATTTCGCTTATTCGTGCCGCCGCCAAAAACTTTCAAGATGTGCTAATTGTTGCTTCCAAAAACCAATACTCTTATTTTTTGCAGTTGTTGCAAGAGCAAAAAGGTGAATTTACGTTAGAGCAACGCAAATATTTCGCTACACAAGCCTTTGCCATTAGTTCGCATTACGATACGGCTATTTTTAAGTATTTCAATGAACAAACCCGTGCCCAAATGGCTTTCAAAGAAAGTATTTTAGAAAGCCGCCAGTTGCGTTACGGCGAAAATCCTCATCAAAAAGGCTATTTCTTTGGTGATTTAGAAAAAATGTTTGAGCAACTCAATGGCAAAGAATTGAGCTACAACAATTTAGTAGATATTGATGCCGCCATAGGCTTGATAGATGAATTTGAGCCTCACACACCTGCCTGTGCTATTATCAAGCATACCAACGCTTGTGGTTGTGCCTTGGGCGAAAGTGTATTAGAGGCTTATCAGAAAGCTCTCGCCGCTGACCCTGTTTCGGCTTTTGGAGGAATTATTGTGTTTAACCAAAAAGTAAATACCCAAGCGGCAGAGGAGTTAGATAAGTTGTTCTTTGAGGTACTCATCGCTCCTGACTATGAAAGTGAGGCTTTGGAAAAGCTAAAAGCCAAGAAAAATCGCATTATTCTGCAAAGGAAGCATACAGATTTGCCTACTTGGCAGTTTGGGACTTTGCTCAATGGAGTAGTAATGCAAGAAAAAGACCTTAAAACCGAAACCGAAGCCGATTTGCAGGTAGTTACTGAAAAAGCACCTTCGCAGAGTGAAATTAGAGCCTTGCTTTTTGCTTCCAAAGTTGCCAAACACACCAAATCAAATACAATTGTACTCGCCAGTGAAACGCAACTATTAGCAAGTGGTACAGGGCAAACCTCACGAGTTGATGCTCTGCGGCAGGCAATAGCAAAAGCCGAAAGTTTTGGTTTTTCGCTCCAAGGGGCAGTTATGGCTTCTGACGCATTTTTTCCTTTTGCCGATAGCGTTGAGATTGCTCATAAAGCAGGAATTACGGCTGTCATTCAGCCCGGAGGTTCTATTCGCGACCAAGAAAGTATTGATTACTGCAACCAAAACGGCTTAGCAATGGTTTTTACAGGTATCAGGCATTTCAGGCACTAAACGTATCTGCCGATGTTACATTACTGGTTTTTTTGGATTTGGCTAAATTGTGGTGCTTTTCACGATTTTCATAGCAGTTTCGCCGAAATGTACTACAATCCGCAAGAGAAAGCCTTTCAAGTTTCGCTAAAACTTTTTGCAGATGACCTTGAAAATGCTCTTACGAAGTTTTCTGGGAAAAAATATCTTTTGGGAGCTTTGGGCAAAGACCGCTCGCCCGATGAAGTTTTAGTTAAATATTTGGAGCAAAAATTTCGGTTGGTGCATAAAAAGAAAAACAAGCTCATTCCTATTCGCTACATAGGCAAGGAAATAGGCGTAGAAAGCGTAACCGCTTACTTTGAAATGCCCTTTGACGAAAAACTTTCGCATTACGAACTTCAAAATACCATTATGCTGGAACTTTTTGATGACCAAAGCAATATCGTTCTGCTTCAAAAAGACGGAAAACGCAAATCTTTTGAGTTGAACAAAGATAAATCTGCCGTACTTTTGAATTTTTGGTGAAAAGTTTTTTACAAAAAACTTGCTCACCCAAAACTTTTCGCTAATTTCGCAAGACACAGGAAGCAAAGAAAATCTGTATAAATATGGCTAAAACAAAAAATTCTGCAAAGCAAAAGCAAGAGAGCTACCATTTTTCCAAAGAAACCTACTTGTTTTGGTTTGAAAAAATGCTCCTCATACGCCGTTTTGAAGAAAAAGCAGGGCAACTCTACGGAAGGCAAAAAATTAAAGGCTTTTGCCATTTGTATATCGGGCAAGAGGCTTGTGCTGTGGGGGCTGTTACGGCTCTTACCAAAGACGATAAATGGATAACTGCCTACCGCGACCACGGGCATCCTTTGGCTCTGGGTACTTCTGCCAATGCCGTAATGGCTGAACTTTTTGCCAAAGCTACGGGCTGTTCCAAAGGAAAAGGAGGCTCTATGCACATTTTTGATAAATCTGTAAATTTTGCAGGAGGGCACGGTATTGTAGGGGGGCAAATTCCTTTGGGAGCAGGTATCGCTTTTGCCGAAAAATATAACAAAACCAAAAACCTTTGCATTTGCTATATGGGTGATGGGGCAACTCGGCAAGGGGCTTTGCACGAAACTTTCAATATGGCTATGCTATGGCAACTGCCTGTAATTTTTGTGATTGAAAACAATGGTTACGCTATGGGTACTTCGGTAAAACGTACTTCCAACGTAACAGAATTGTATCAGTTGGGCGAAAGCTACGATATGCCTTCGGAGCCTGTTGATGCAATGAAAGTAGAAGAAGTGCATCTGGCAGTGGCTCGTGCCGCCGAAAGAGCAAGAAGCGGAGGTGGTCCTACTTTGCTGGAATTTAGAACTTATCGCTATCGTGGGCATTCTATGTCGGACCCCGCCAAGTACCGCACCAAAGAAGAATTGGAAGCCTACAAAGCATTAGACCCCATTGAGCAAGTTCGTAAAACTATTTTAGAAAACAAGTTTGCTACCGAAGCCGATTTGGAAGCTATAGAGGCAAGAATTATTGCTGAAGTAGAAGCCTCTGTGGAATTTGCAGAAAATTCGCCTTATCCCGACCCCAGCGAGGCTTTCAAAGATGTGTATGTTCAGACAGATTATCCTTTCGTAATGGATTAGCAAATAAAGCCCTGCAATTTGATTTTGCAGGGCTTTGAAAAATGAAATCAACCTTGAAAAACCGCTTGAAATTTTTTTTGGGTAGAGTATATTGGTTCTACCTTGCTACCAATTTTACAATAGGTTTTTTGTTGGTTTTCCCTTGGCTAATGCTTTCGCATTATGCAAAAGTGCCTTTGCTCAACACCTGGATTTGCAAAATATGGCATTGGTGTTTTTACATTACTTTGGGAGTTTGGGTAAAAAACAAGTACAAGGCTCATTTTTCGGCTCGTAAAACTTATATTTTTTGTGCCAATCATACTTCTTTTTTGGATATAGCCACTATGGCAGGGCTGATGAAAGGCAATTATGCTTTTGTAGGAAAAAGTGATATTATTCACGTGCCACTTTTTGGCTTGATGTTCCGAAAAATGCACATTCCCGTAGATAGAGAAAGCAAAGTCGCTTCGGCAAAGGCTTTCTTGCAAATGAAAAAGGCTTTGCAAAATGGTAAAAGTTTAATCATTTTCCCCGAAGGAGGTATTCTTACACAAAATCCGCCTGAAATGGTTGAATTCAAAGACGGGGCATTTCGCTTGGCAATAGAAACGCAAACACCTATTGTACCAATTACGCTCAAATGGGCTTGGAAAGTGCTTCCTGATGATAATAGCCGAAGGGCTTATCCTCATTTCTTGGAAAATATCATTCACCCTGCCATAGAAACGCACACTTTAAGTCTGCAAAATCTTGATGAACTAAAAAGAGCCGTATTTGAGGTTATTCAGTCGGGTTTGGAAAAAAATCTGTGAAGAAACTTATATTTTTGCAGAAATTTCGTAGATTTGCAAACTTAAAACGTGTAGTGTATGATTGCCAAACAAGAAACGAATATGAAATTCACCATTTCTGTCTCTGCTTTACAAAAACAACTTGCTATCATCAATGGTGTTATTAGCAATAATCCCATTGTGCCGATTTTGGAAAATTTTTTGTTTGAGCTCAAAGAGGGGACACTTACCATTACCGCTTCCGATTTGCAAACAACAATGATTACTCGCTTGCCCGTAGCGGCAGGGGCAGATATCAATGTGGCAATCCCTGCAAAAATTCTTACCGATACGCTCAAAAGCCTTCCCGACCAGCCTGTAACTTTTGAAATAGATAACGAAACTTTCGTTGTGGAAATTCATTCCGAAAATGGTAGATACAAACTTGCAGGCGAAAATGCTGATGATTTCCCACGCGTACCCAATGCGGAAACCAATTTCAAAATGCAAATGCCTGCCAAAATATTGGCTTCGGCTATTACAGGAACGCTGTTTGCTACCAGCACCGACGAGTTGCGTCCTGCTATGAATGGCGTTTTCTTTGATTTAAGAGAAGATGCAAGCAATTTTGTAGCAACTGATGGCAATAGGCTTATCCGTTATCGCCGCACCGACCTCAAAAATTCTCAAAAATTGGGAGCGATTGTTCCTAAAAAAGCTCTCAATCTGATGAAATCGGCTTTGCCTAACGATGAAACCCCTGTTAGTATAGCCTTTAATAAATCCAATGCCTTTTTCCAATTTGCAGATACACAAGTAATTTGCCGCTTGATAGATGAGCGTTTCCCCGATTACGAAAATGCTATTCCTGCGAGCAATCCTAACCACCTGACCGTTTCTCGTACCGAATTACTTGCTTCGCTCAAAAGAATTGTTATTTACGCCAACAGAAATACACATCTTGTTCGCTTCAAAATTAGCAGTGATAATCTTTTCATTTCTGCCGAAGATTTAGATTTTTCTAACGAAGCCAACGAAAATCTAACTTGCAACTACGAAGGCGAAGAAATGGAAATCGGTTTCAATGCTAAATTTTTGATTGAAATGCTTTCCAGTTTAGAAAGTAAAGAAGTGGTTTTTGAGCTTTCTTCGCCTAACCGAGCAGGTATCATACTTCCTACCGAAAAGCAAGACGGCGAAGATATTTTGATGCTCCTAATGCCACTGATGTTGAATAGTTATGTGTAAAGGATTTGATAACAGAAAAGGCAGACTTCAAGGTCTGCCTTTCTTGTTTTATTTGAGTTTGATAAAAGTTGCTCCGTAGCCAAACTTTTCTTTTTGAGCATCTTTGTAAAAAGCCACTTGTGGGTGTTTGCTGATTTTTTTGTGAATTTCTTGTCGTAAAGTGCCATTTCCTACGCCGTGAATAAATGTAATTTCAGAAAGTCCGTTGGCAATGGCTCTGTCCAAGCACTTTTCAAAAATTTCCAGTTGGTAGGCGAGTATTTCATTTGCCGAAAGCGATTGATGCTCTTTCAGGAGTGTTTCAATGTGTAAATCAACCACTGAATCCGTAGGAGAAATTTTTTCGTGGCAAGCGTAAATGCTTTGTGCCTGCAAGTTTTCTGCTAATTTTTGCGTAGTTTCTGGACTGATACTCTCCTTATCCAACTGAAAAAGATAGCCCTTTTTGCCTAAAACAGGTACTTCTTGCAGGTTTTTGAACTGATTGGCTCTAAACTTCTGCTTTTTCTGCAAGATTAGAGGCTCTGCAAAGGGCTTGGCGGAAGCATAAATCATTTGTACGTGGTAGATACCCCAATTTTCTAAATGCGAAATGCTTACCTCTTCAATTTTTTGTGAACTTTGAGGCTCTAAAACTCCCTTGCTGATTGTAAAAACTTTTTCATTTTGCTCTTTGTGAATAGCAAAAGGTAAAGCCCAATCGCTGTTATTGAGGCAATATAAGGCAAATTTCTGGTCGTTGAGAGGCAAAAAAGCCAAGTAAATACCAATGGCAGATTGCACTTCACGAACAAGGATTTTGCTATCTTTTTCTTGTGAAGAAAAACGCTTGCTCTCTTCGCTGGAAATAAGCACTACTTCACGTTTCTGAACAGGAATGGTGAAGCCATCTTCAATTTCAACCTCTACTATATCGCCTTTGATAGCCACAATCACTCCCGACTCTTTGCCGTGCAGCAGCCGAACTTTATCGCCTATGTTCATAGTTTTGGGTAGCTTAAAACTTTAATTTTTACAAAGACATTGCACCTGCTTGTGGGGCAATTTTTTTCACCAAACCTTGCAAAACTTTGCCTGGTCCGCACTCAATAAATTCGGTAGCTCCGTCTTGGCTCATAGCCAGCACCGATTGTGTCCATTTGACAGGGGCAGTGAGTTGAGCTATTAGGTTTTTCTTAATTTCATCAGGGTCGCTTACTGCTTTTGCCACAGCATTCTGATACACAGGGCAAATAGGTTTGGCAAAAGGGGTATTTTCTATGGCTTTCTGCAACTCTTCTTGGGCAGGAAGCATTAGCGGTGAATGAAATGCACCACCTACCTGTAAAATTAAGGCTCTTTTAGCACCTGCTTGTTTCAGTCGTTCACAAGCAATTTCTACGGCTTGCACCGAACCCGAAATAACAAGCTGACCAGGGCAATTGTAATTGGCAGGTACAACGATATGATTAGGGTTTTCATTTCGGATTTCCTCGCAAATCTTTTCAACTTTTTCATCTTCCAAGCCCAAAACTGCCGCCATAGTAGAAGGCGTAATTTCACAGGCTTTTTGCATAGCTTCGGCACGCTTGGCAACGAGTTGTAAGCCGTTTTCAAAAGAAAGGGTTTTGTTGGCAACCAGTGCCGAAAATTCGCCGAGCGAATGTCCTGCCACCATATCGGGCTGAATGTTGTGAGCTATGGCAAGAGCTACTGAATGTATGAAAATAGCAGGTTGGGTAACTTTGGTTTGTTTGAGTTCCTCTTCCGTGCCAGCAAACATAATGTCCGTAATGCTGAAACCTAAAATCTCATTGGCTTGCCTGAAAATTTGTTGGGCAGTAGCGTTGTTTTCGTATAAATCTTTGCCCATTCCGCTGAATTGCGAGCCTTGTCCGGGAAAAACGTATGCTTTCATTGCTTAAAGGTTTGATAGTGAAAAAATGCTTAAATAACCTGAATAAGCACGTAATTGGTTTTACCTTTTTGTGCTAAAATATATTTTCCTTGTAATAGTTCAAAATCTGTGGGGATAGCTTCGGGGGAGGTAATTTTGATTTTATTGATACCCACGGCATTGTTTTGTATCGCCTTGCGAGTTTCTCCTTTTGAGCTGAATACGCCTGCTTCCGCAAGAAAATCAACCACATTCTTACACTCAGAAAGTTTATCTTTACTGATTTGCACCTGCGGAACACCCTCAAATACTTCCAAAAGCGTTTTTTCGTCAAGTTTTTTCAAGTCTTCTACTACATCTTTGCCGAAAAGTATATTGGAGGCTCTCATTGCATTTTGCAAATCTTGTGTGCTATGGATACGTTCTGTGAGTTCTTGGGCAAGAGCCTTTTGCAAGATACGCTTTTCAGGGCTTTGAGAATGTTCATTTTCTAAAATCTCTATTTCGTTTTGAGTTTTGAGCGAGAAAACCCTCATCAGGCGAGGCATATCGGCATCGGCTTGATTGATAAAAAACTGATAAAACTTGTAGGGGCTGGTCATTGAGGCATCAAGCCAAACGTTTCCGCTTTCCGATTTGCCAAATTTAGAGCCATCGGCTTTGGTGAGCAAGGGAGTGGTAAGGGCAAAAGCCTCGCCACCCTCTATTCGGCGGATAAGTTCGGTGCCTGTGGTAATATTGCCCCATTGGTCGGAGCCGCCCATTTGAAGTTTGACATTTTTGTTTTTGTAAAGCCAATAAAAATCGTAGCCTTGCAGAAGTTGGTAGCTAAATTCGGTAAAAGAAATGCCACCACCTTCGCCCAAACGATTTTTTACGGAGTCTTTTGCCATCATATAATTCACGGTGATGTGCTTGCCTACTTTTCTCAAAAATTCCAAGAAGCCCATTTCTTTGAACCAATCATAATTATTGACCATTTCAGCGGCATTAGAGCCTTGAAAATCCAAAAACTTTTGCAATTGCTTTTTGATGCCATCTTGGTTTTTTTGTAGCGTTTCTTCATCTAAAAACTTTCTTTCCTCGCTTTTGCCCGAAGGGTCGCCAATCATACCTGTTGCACCGCCTACCAAAGCAAAAGGCTTGTGCCCTGCCCGCTGAAAATGTACGAGAAGCATAATGGTTGCCAAATTGCCAATATGCAGAGAGCTGGCTGTGGGGTCAAAACCGATATAGCCCGAAGTAGGATTTTCTAAAAGTTTTTCGGTGCCTGGCATAAAGTCGTGCAACATTCCTCGCCAACGCAGTTCTTCAATGAAATTTATACGCATAAACTTGTAGGTTTGAAGTTCATTTTTCTAATGCAAAATGCTTTGAAATATCTAAAAAGTTATGAACTTTTCGGTCTTGGTATAATTTTAGCGTGGCAATTTAGTCAAAAATCTTTTATGCTAAACAAAAGCGTATTGTGAAAATCCTTGTAAATTTGCAGAAAAGCGATAAAACTATGAAAATACTCCGTCTGATGTTTGGGATAGGGCTTTTCGGGCTTGCTATGTGTGCTTGTGTGCGATTGGAAACCATTTGTGCCGATGCCATAGAAGTTCCTGCTGTTGTAAATTTTAAGCAAAAAATAAAATTCAAAGATAGGTTCAATCGGGATTCGGTTGTGCTGAGAGATACGTTTATATTTCTGAAATTTATCAAACCGCAAGGCTTTGATACTGCTTTATTTGTACCTCAAAGAGCAGGCGATTCTTTACGGGCTGTTCGTCTGCCTTACAACCCCTTACAAGATACCATAAGTTATATTTTTCATTATCGTAGGGGCGATACTTTACGAAAAGATACTTTACTTTTAGGCTACTTACGCCGAATTTTGCTGACTTCGCCACAATGCGGTGTCCGTACCGAATATCAGAATACCCGTGTTTTATACCACACCTTTGATTCGCTCACGCTCAAAAACGAACAGAACAATGTTTCTTTGGAAATTTTTTATTTTTTCAATTAGCTTGCTTCTCTCCTTGCAAACTTTGGCACAAAAAGATACACTTTTGCAGAGCGATAGCTCCAAAAAAGTGCTTTTTAATGAAAAAAAATTTTCTGTAAAGAAAAAAAATGCAAAAATTCTTGATACACTCTCGTTGAGAGCGGGGCTGGATTTGATAGGAGTAGGACAAAGACTTGCTACGAGTAAGTTTGCCTTGCACTTCAATACTGATTTTGCCTTTCGGAACAAAAACCTTCTCGTTGCCGAATTTACTTGGGCAAGTCGGAAAGAGGCTCAAAAAGCTACATATCTCACAGAAGCAAGTATTTTACGTTTGGGCTGGATGCACAATTTTTTGCATAAGCAAAGCAAAGTAGATGTTTTTGCGGTAGGCTTGCGGTTTGGAAATGCTTGGTACAAAGAAGAAATGCAAACAACTTTGCAAAGTTCTATTTTTGGCAACGAGCCGATTGCCTTTCGGCAAAATTTGCAAGCTACTTGGATAGAGCTGAATATGGAACTCAAAGCAAGAATATGGAAAAAACTTCTGATGGGGTATTGTTTGCGTTATCAGTTCAAACCTGCTATTCGGGGCGAGCAGATATTTGCCAGTTATAGCATACCCAGCGTAGGACGTACAGGACGCAATAATTGGGGCTTTCAGTATGGTATTTGGTGGATTTTGTGGCAAAAGTAGTTATCCATACACTCCGCTACCCCCCGAAACACCATTCATAAAACTGGAAAGGTACAAAACCGCATAAAACATACAAGCCAGCCATTCCGCATCTGCTTGCATTGTTTTATCCAAAATCTCAAAATCGTATTCATAAGAAAGTTTGCCCCATTTGAAGCGAGGCGAAACTTCTAATAAAGTTTTTTTCTGCTCGTTTTGCACCTGAATTTTAGGCTTCCAAAAACCCTTGTAGCGAACTGAAAAGTTTTTGCCCTGATAGTCAAGACTGATATTGCCAAGCCAATTGAGTTTGTAAGAGGCAATTTGTTCGTTGTTTTTCAGCATCAGCACCTCGTGTCCCCAGAAACCTTGTGGCTCAAAATCTATCTGCTTTTCTTGCTCCAAGTAGGCGTGAGCTTTGAACGAAAGCAAACCTTCGTATTCCAAAGTAAATAACTTTTCGCCTGTTTCATCAAGCAAAGCATATTTGCGAATACCAATAGATTCTCCTTTGAGCATAACAAAAGGGCTTTATGTACAAACATACAAGAATTTTGAGAAAATGCAAAAAAAATTATCCGAAATGCTATTTTTGCGGAAATCTTTTACTTCAAACCGCTTTGTTATGATTTTTCGGCAATTTTGGATAATTGTGTTTGTTTTTTACTTGCTTACTTCTTGCAAAATACAAGAAGGCGAAACGCAAAGCAAGAAAAAACTTGGAAAGATTGTTCCTCAATACGCCAAAGGCTTTTTTTGGGAGAAAGGCGAAAAATATGTGATTTTGTACGTTACGCGTCCTTTCAACGATAAAACAGATACTTTAAGATATGTTTTGGCAAAAAGCAAGCAAGATATTCCCCAAGATTTACAGCGTTTGAGTTTTGTTCAAATACCGCTTAAACGCCTTGTAAGCACTTCTACTACGCATATTCCTGCTTTGGAGGCTTTGGGTAGTTTGGATTGTTTGGTGGCAAGCAATAGTTTGCAATATGTATATTCAGAAGCGGTACAAAAATTGGTTGAGCAAGGCAAAATAACTGCCCTGAACGAGGAAAGTTTGGAGTTTGAAAAAATCATAGCCTTACAACCCAATCTGCTAATGGTTTCGGCTATGCCTGCAACCAAAATGGGGGTATATCAAAAAATTCAGGAGGCGGGTGTTGCCATTTTGCCCAATGCCGAGTGGCTAGAAGAACACCCTCTGGGCAAAGCCGAATGGATAAAAATGTTTGGATTGCTTTTGGAAAAAGAAACGGAAGCGAATAGTTTTTTTGAAAACATTGAAAAAGAGTATAACAAACTGAAAAACTTGGCTCAAAAGGTAGAAAAGCCTCGTAAAGTAGCTTTGGGCGTACCTCAAAAAGAAACTTGGTATGTACCTGCGGGCAAGAGTTTTGGAGCAGTTTTTCTCAAAGATGCAAATTTAGACTATGCTTTTGCTTCTGATACGGGCAAAGGCAGTTTGCAACTTAGCAGGGAATTGGTTTTTAGTAAATTTACTGATGCTTCGCTTTGGCTCAATGCAGAAATTCCTGCCCAGCTCAATGCCCAAACCTTTTGTGAATACAAACAGATAGAAGCAGTACGTAAAGGCGAAATTTACGATAGACAAAAAAGACTTTCTGCACAAGGAGGCAATGATTATTGGGAGCGAGCTGTTATTCACCCCGAAGAGGTACTCGGAGACCTTATCCAAATCGCCTATCCTGAACTTTTGCCACAAAGAGAACTCGTGTATTATCGCAAAATAGGGGCTGCTTGCCCTTGAAATCACTTTGTTCGTTTTTTATTTTTAGGCTTTTTCCTGCGTTTTTTTTCGTGAAAAGCCCCCTGAAAATCAGGATTTTCTTTGCGTTTTTGGGCATCAATTTGTCGGGCTATGGCTTGCTTTTCTTCAAAAGGAGTTTCGTAGATAGTTACTTCCGCAGGAATTTTAGCTCTCGGAATGCTCATTTTGATAATTTGCTCAATTTTGCCGATATGATACATTTCAGCTTCGTTGGCAAATGTAATGGCTACGCCTGTATGTTTGGCTCTGCCTGTGCGTCCTATTCTATGTACGTATTCCTCGTACAAAATAGGCACATCAAAATTGATAACGTGGCTCACGTGGCTTACATCTATGCCACGGGCGGCGACATCAGTAGCTACTAAAATCCGAATATTATCATTTTTGAAAGATTCAATAGCATTGAGGCGGGCATTTTGGTCTTTATTGGCGTGGATAACTTTTACATTTTCCTCGCCCAGTTTGCGGGCTACAAATTTGTAAATATTATTGGCATTTTCTTTGGTTTTGGTGAAAACGATTACTTTCTGACAATTTTCTTGCATAAGAAAATACTGCAAAAGTTCAATTTTGGTTCGGAAATTAGGGATTTCGTACAAAAATTGTTCTACGGTTTCGGCAGGAGTGGCTTGTGGAGTAATTTCTACTCGCATCGGAAACTCTAAAAACTCCTCTGAAAGTTTAATAACTTTTTCGGGCATTGTAGCCGAAAAAAGTAGGTTTTGACGTTTTTTGGCAGGAATAATTTCTAAAATTTTACGAATTTGTGGCATAAAGCCCATATCCATCATTCTATCGGCTTCATCAAGCACAAGTGTTCGGATTTCTTTGGTAGCAAGCTCGTTGGTGAAGTAAATATCCATAAATCTGCCCGGCGTTGCGATGAGAATATCTACGCCTTGTTTTACTTCCTCTAATTGAGGTTTTATACCCTTGCCTCCAAATATAGCTACCACACGCAAATCTGTGTATTTGGCAAGCGTTTGCACATTTTCCTTAATTTGCAAGCAAAGCTCACGAGTAGGGGCAAGTATCAAGGCTCGGGGAGCGAAACCTTGGGCATATTTGAGTTTCATCAGCAGAGGCAAAGTATAAGCGGCAGTTTTACCTGTACCTGTTTGGGCTATACCCAAAATGTCGTGTCCTGCAAGTATCAGAGGAATAGCCTTTTCCTGAATTTCGGTAGGTTCTTGGTAGCCTGCCTCTGCAATGGCATTGAGCAGTTGGCGATTGAGTTTTAGGTCTTCAAAAGTGGGCATAAGTTTAAGAATATTTTGGATAAAAAGATAACCACATCAAGCAAGTAGATGTGGTTGTTTGTTTATGCAGAATTTTTACAGAAAACCTCTTTACAATTACTCTACCGTTACCGATTTGGCAAGATTGCGGGGTTTATCTACATCTTCAACCAAATGCGTGGCAATATAATACGAAAGCAACTGCAAAGGTATCACGGTAAGAATAGGCGAGAATGCCTCGTGGGTTTGCGGAATTTCAATGGTAAATTCGGCTAAATCTTTGATTTCCTCATCACCTTCATTGACAACAGCAATAATTCTACCCTTGCGGGCTTTAATTTCTTGCACATTGCTTACAATTTTTTCGTAGGTGCTATCTTTGGGAGCAATGAAAACAACAGGCATATTTTCATCTATCAGGGCTATGGGTCCGTGCTTCATTTCGGCGGCGGGGTAGCCTTCGGCGTGAATGTAAGAGATTTCTTTTAGTTTCAAAGCTCCTTCCAAAGCCACAGGGAAATTGAAGCCTCTGCCCAAATACAAGAAATTTCTTGCCCCTTTGAACTCTTCGGCGATATATTTGATTTGGCTATCTACTTTGTGCAGTATGTATTCAACTTTATCAGGGATAGTTGTAAGTTCGGCGATAAGTTCCTGAAATTTTGACTCTGTGATAGTACCTTTGGCTCTGCCTATGATAAGAGCCATCATTGTAAGCACTGTAATTTGCCCTGTAAAGGCTTTGGTACTGGCTACACCTATCTCGGGACCTGCGTGTATGTATGCTCCTGCGTGGGTAGCTCTCGGAATAGAAGAACCTACTACATTACAAACACCGAAAATAATAGCTCCTTTACTTTTGGCGAGTTCCACTGCTGCAAGGGTGTCGGCAGTTTCGCCTGATTGGGAAATAGCAATTACTACATCACCTTCGCGAATAATTGGGTTGCGATAGCGAAACTCTGAAGCATACTCTACTTCCACAGGAATACGTGCAAACTCTTCAAAAAGATATTCGCCTACCAGCCCTGCGTGCCAAGAAGTTCCACAACCCAAGATAATAATTCTATCGGCATTGATAAGTTTTTGCTGATATTCTATCAAGCCCCCCAAAACCAAATGATTTTTTTCGGCATTGATACGCCCACGCATAGCATCGCGTAGCGATTTGGGTTGCTCAAAAATTTCTTTGAGTGTAAAATGCGGAAAGCCACCTTTTTCAATTTGTGAAAGCTCCAAATCCAGCGTTTGAATGTAGGGAGTAATGGGTAAATCCTCAATAGTACGGATTTGCAATTTGCCATTACGAATTACCACAATTTCTTGGTCGTTGAGATAGATTACTTTTTTGGTATGCTCTACAATAGGAGTAGCATCAGAAGCCAAAAAGTATTCACCTTCGCCCACACCCACCACCAAAGGGCTACCTTTGCGTGCCGCAACAAGTTGTGTACTATCTTCTTTGGAAATGATAACAATGGCATAAGCTCCTACCACTTGTGTCATAGCGAGTCTTACGGCTTCGTCCAAAGAGCATTGTTCGTGGTTTTTGATATGCTCTATAAGGTTGATAAAAACCTCTGAATCAGTATCGCTACGAAACTCATAGCCTTTGCTCATCAAATCTTGTTTGAGAGCCGCATAGTTTTCAATGATACCATTATGTATCATTGCCATATTTTTATTGGCAGAATAATGCGGGTGAGCATTGGTATCATTGGGTTCGCCGTGAGTAGCCCAGCGAGTGTGTCCTATACCTATATTGCTGTGCAAATGTTCTTTTTCTTTTTCAAGCAGTTCGGCAAGTTCTTTTACTTTACCTTTTTTCTTGTAAATATTCAATCCGCCATTAAGCAGAGCTATTCCAGCACTATCGTAACCACGATATTCCAGTTTTTGCAATCCGCTAATAATAATCGGATATGCCTCTCTTTCGCCTACATACGCAACAATGCCACACATACACTAAAAATTTTGGTTTTATTTGACAATGGTATAAAATATTCTTAACTGCATTTTTCGGTTTGCTCGTTTCGGACTGCTCACAATCATTCGGTAAACGGCTGTATTGCTCAAATCAGAAGAAAGAATAAAACCTGAATTAGCAAATTTATTCACTCCTTTGTAACGAGGGTTTAAGCCATTGAGTACATATTGCAGGTATGTGGTAATTTCCATATTATAGCTATTGCTGATGCTATTGAAGGTGGCGGCAAAAGGCTTATCAAACCCAAAAGGGTTATTCCCTTCTGCTTGAATCCGTGCATCTAAGGTATCCTGAATGATAACGCCTTGCCCCAAACGAGTTTCAGCAAAACGCAAGAAATATTTGATAAGTTTGCCATTTTCATCAAGACGAAGCATATCCAAACGGCGGGGTAGCTTGTAAAGCTGATTATGTGAATTTTCTACGGGATATACCACTAAATCTGCCTTATTGATTGCGATGGTTCTATCTTTTACAAGTTCTTTGAGGTAGGGAAAAGTAACTTTTGTACGAATACCCAAAGATTCTTGGATAAAAGTTTGTTCGTTGGTTGCAGATGAAGGTAATGTTTGGTAAGCAGTTGTGAGTGTTTGCAGTGGCGTGCTGGTGCGGTTGGCAGAAACGTGGTTGAAACGCTGTGAATTATAGCGTTCATTACTCACATCTTCCGCTGAAACTGCATTACGAATTACTATTCGGTAAATTTGTTCGCTACCGCTATCGCCGATAAACTTGATTTCAATGGCGGCAGGAATTTCGTCTGTTACACGAAAACCCCAAATGGCATTTCCGCCTTGCGACACCAAAGCAAAACCTTTGACAAAAGCATCAAGCTCGGCTTGGGTAAGTTCGTCGTTGGCGTTCAGATTTACTAAATTTACAATTTCATCACGAAAAGTATCGGAAAGAGGTATTTCAATTTTTCCGAAAACCGAAGCCTGTGTTCCTGAAAAAGTATATGAACCCACAGGAGTAGCTTCGTAGTTGAGCATATCATAATTGTAATAGACGCGGCCTGGGTTAATTCTTTCTGTAAGACGATGCACCGAAAGAGTTTGCACTTGTGAGCTATCGCCATAAACAAAATTGATAGGAAGCGAAAAAACTGCTGAAACAAATTGTGGATTTGCTCCGAAGGTAAAAGTTTTATTAAAAGGCTGAACATTAAAAAAACTTGCCGCCTTGATGTGCCCCAGTACAGGGTCGGTGTATTCGCCTGCCAAAATAATTTCTCTATTGGTAGTGGCGATGCTGTCTAAAAATATGGTAGAAGTTTCAATGCTTACGGTATCCGTAAAAATAACCCCAAGATTTTGGGGTTGTAATTCACTTCCGATAGTGGTGGATTTGTTGCAGGCACTCCATAGTAGAGCAAAGCAACACAAAAATAATAATTTTCTAACGGCTACTAAGTTCATTGTAAAGGTTGAAGTATGAGTCTGATAGTGCTTGGCTTTGTTCTGAGCTTCCAAAAGGCAAGTGGTTGATGATACACTCATTTTTAATTTCATTGAGTAAGTTTTGTAGTTTTTCGCTGTATTCTTCTTCGGCACTTATCACCATATCAGCATATTTTATGCCAGTTTTGATGATGCTTTCAAAAGTAGCTTGAGAAAGATGCTCTACGGCGGCATCATCAATATCCAACATTTTTACTTTTTCTGCCAAATCTTTACCAAACTGGTGGTTGAAATGGTTATCAAAAATGCTGAAAATAGATTTGGTATTTTGGAAAATGGGGTCTTTGCGATAGGTAGTTTTCAGATACATTGGGATAAAGCTAGTCATCCAGTCGTTGCAGTGGATAATATCGGGAGCCCAGCCTAATTTTTTGATAGTTTCTAAAACACCTTTGCAGAAAAATATTGCTCTTTCGTCATTATCTTCAAAAAAGCGATTGTCTTTATCAACAAAAACAGATTTTCGGTGGAAATAGTCTTCGTTATCAATAAAATAGACTTGCATTTTAGCATTGGGTACAGAGGCAACCTTGATAGTGAGCGGTTTTTCTTCATCACCTACCGAGATATTGATACCCGATAGTCTGACAACTTCGTGGAGGCGATTTTTACGTTCATTGATTGTACCAAAGCGAGGCACCAAAATTCTGATTTCCATTCCCCTTTCTTGCATAGCTTGTGGAATGTGTCTGACGAAATCGGCTACTTTGCTGGTTTGGAGAAAAGGGGCTATTTCACTGGCAACGTACAAAATACGAAGTTTTGACATAGACGAAAAGATTAGAATAGATACGAAGCACAAATTCGGGTGCAAGTTACGAAAATTTTTTCAAAAATTATTCTTTTTTCAAAAAAATCTTTTCATACTTGCAGATTTTTACAAACTAAAAGGCTTTTTACCTTTCAAGAAACTCCCAAACTTGCTCTGCTTGCCAATAGCTTAAAAAAAGATACTTTTTTTCGTTGTTAAGAAGCAAAAGTTTATCTGCGTATTCAAGAGCAAGGTCAATTTCGTGTGTGGAAAGCAGTACACATTTACGCTCTTCTTGGGCAATTCTTTGGAATAGTTGTAAAATTTGCTTCCTAAAATATACGTCGAGAAAAGCAGTAGGTTCATCAGCCACTACTACAGGGGTATCTTGGGCAATGGCTCGGGCAATCATTACCCTTTGTCTTTCGCCATCACTGAGATTTTGCAGATTTTTGTTTAACAAGGCTTGTACTTCCGTTTTTTGGATAGCTTCTTGTATGGCTTGGGTATCTTTTTCTTGCATTTGGGCGAGCCAGTTCAGGTGGGGGGTTCTGCCCAGCAGTATAGTTTCATAGACATTGAGAGCATAAGCAGAAACAGGCGTATTGGGGAGTACAATACTGATGGTTCGGGAGATTTCTTTTGCAGAAAGTTCCTGAATATTTTTTTGAAAAATCTTGATTGTGCCTTCAAATTTCAGAAAACCGCTTATACATTGAAGCAAAGAAGATTTCCCTGTTCCGTTTCTACCTAAAATACAAACTAGCTCGCCTTGCAGGCATTGAAAGTTGATATTTTCAAGAATTTTTTTCTGCCCAAACGAAAGCGATACATTTTGAATCTCAACCATTGAGTTTTTTTCTGATTGTAGCAATTTCTTTTTTGGAAATTCCAGTTAGCTCTGCAATAGTTTCATCATCAAAACCCTTTTGGATAGCTTTTTGAACAACCTCTTCTTTGGCTTTTTCAATGCCTTTTTCAATCCCTTCCTGAAATCCTTTTTCCATACCTTCTAAAAGCGTTGTTTCCAAAACATTTTTCCAATCGCGAGCATATTTTTCGCTTTGTATATATGCGGCTCTTTCTTTGGGCGAGTAATTGGCAATTTCAGCGGTACGGAATAACTTTGAAAACACCCTTTCTTTCACTTTGGGAGGCATCTGGTCTAATTTGGTGAGATTTTTTAACACGTAAAGCCATTTATCCAAATGATTTTTCAGCTCTTTTTCCTGCTTTTCAAATTTGGGCATTTCAATATAAATAAATCGCAATTTCTCATTAAAAACTTTTCCTGTATGCTTTTCTATCAGTTGCACATCGTGAATGTATTGTGTGGGGTGGGTATCGTCAAAGGTGAAATCCATTAGAGCAATGGTATAAACTGCATTGAGTTTGAAGTTCCAGTCGCCAGTGGTGGCTTGCTCTTGCAGAGGAAAAGTGGCATAATAAAGACTTCTGTCTTTGAAATAAAGTTGTCTTGCTTTTTGTAGTTCTACGATATACTTTTCACCCTTATCATTTTCGCAATAAAGGTCAAAAATGGCTTTGCGGTCTTCGGGGGTATTGCCCAAGTTTTCGGTTTTAAGAAAATTTAGCGTTTTGATTTTACCCTTTTCAGGTAATAGACTTTCCAGAAAATCAATGAGTAAGTCTTTGTTTTCTTCTGTTCCAAAAATTTTTTTGAAACCAAAATCAGTAAAAGGATTGATATAACGCCCGGGCATACTTGTTTTTTTCCACAAAAATACTAAAATTTCGCTTTCTAAAAAACTTATCCATCTTTGCAAGGTTTATTGAATCTGAAAAAAAAATTGGCTTTCAACAACTTAAAGTGTTTGCTTTTGGGAAATTGCTTTGAGTTCATCATAATTCATTTACCTTTTGGACTTTGGAAGTATCAATGGAAAAGGCTTAAAAATCCCACTACAAAATGAAAAAATTTTGGCTACTATATTTGTGTCTGTTTTTATTTGAAGGGTTTGTGGCAAATGCTTTACCTACGGATACGCTGTTATTTCCTGCTCGGAATGCTACATCAGTTCCCAGTAATGTTCGCCTGAAAATTTATTTCAACGAAAATATCCAAAAAGGCACTGCGGGTAGTGTGAGAATTTTTGATGCTACGAGTAACAATCAAATTTTTTTCATTCCAATTACTTGCAGTTGTATTACGGTTTCGGGAAATTCGGCAGAAATAGTAATGCCTGCTTCGCTTTCTTTCAATCAGGTGGTTTATGTTCTGATTTCCTCAGGTGCTTTCAAAAATATGCTCAATCAGGATTTTGCAGGCTTTGATGATGCCTTCGATTGGCGTTTTTCTATTGCCAATGGGCTTGTTACGCATCAAAGTTTTAACCCTGCTCCCAATACGCAGTGCCTTTCTTTACAACAAAACACCTTTCAAATTACGCTTTCTGCTCCTGTAATGGCAAGTCCTTCGGGAAAAATCAGAATTTATGAAAAAGCGACAAATACGCTACACGAGCTAATTCCTGTGCAAAGTTCTCGGGTACTTATTAGTGGGCAGGCAGTTTCTTTTTTGATAAATCAGCCCTTACAGCCTTTTCGGGAATATTACATAACCATTGACCCTGGAAGTTTCAAAACCTCGGCAGGGGCAGTGTATGAAGGTATCTACGATAGTTCTGTATGGCAATTTCGTACCACTCTGGCAAAGCCGCAAAGCACCCAAGCAAATTTATCGGTCTGTGCAAGTAGTTCTGTTTTGTTGAGGGTTACTCACCCTACTGCTACGCAATTTCGTTGGTACAGAGGTAGCAATCCTAATCCTATTACCAATGCCATAGGGCAGGTCATCAGTACAGACACGGTTCGTATCCAGATTACGCAGAGTACTATTTTGTATGTGAGTGCTTGGCAAGCGGGTTGCGAAAGCGAAAAAACGGCTATTGAAATTATTGCAAATCCATTACCTAACCCCACCTTGCCTCCTGCTGAAATTCGTATAGGCAGAAATGTTCCATTTACATTAGAAGCCAATGGTGGCGTATTGTATCAGTGGCAACCTTCGGAAGGGCTTTCCTCGCCCAATTCAGCTATTACGCAAGCTATCGTAACAGAAAATACGGCTTTTCAGGTAACTATCACCAATGCCGAAGGGTGTAGCGTAGTGAGAACCGTGCGGGTGGTTGTTGATGATAGCGAAAAGGATTTCTTCTTACCCACACTTTTTAGCCCTAATAATGACGGCATACACGACTATTTGAGGGTTATGGGAAAAAATATTGCTGAAATAGAGTGGAGCATCTATGATAGAAACGGAAAACTGCTGTATCGGACTCGCAATGTATCAGAAGCTATGAATACAGGTTGGGACGGCACTTTTCAGGGTGTTCCTCAGCCCCAAGAAATGTACATCTGGACTATTCAGGGGAAATTTTCAGATGGCTCACCACTTCCTCAAAAAGCGGGCAATGTACTTCTTTTGCGTTAGCACAACTTTTTCTGTTCTAAAAGCGTTTTGCAAAATAAAAATCTAATGAATGCTTTACTTTTGCTTGCTGTAATTTTGCTCGTTTTGCTTGTAGCGGGTGCTGTGGTCTATGCTTATTTGTATCGTTTTTTGTTCAAAACAGCCCCTAATAGTCCTCAAAACTTTTTACAAAAGAAAGAATTTACAGAAAAAAAGCGTATTCTTTTTGCAGGAGATAGCCTCACTTGTGGCAATATGAGTGCCAATTATACCGAAATGGTAGCTAAACAACTTGGCGAGCATTATGAGTATATCAATGCAGGAGTAAATGCGGATTTGGCTTACAATCTATTGCAAAGACTTGATGAAATTATTGCTTGCAAGCCACAATTTGTGAGCATACTTATTGGTACAAATGATGCCAATGCTACGCTTTTCAAAGAAAATCAGGCGGTTTATCAGAAACTGAAAAAACTTCCACAACCTGCTACAATTTTTTGGTATGAAGAAAATCTTTGCAAAATCGTAGAACGTCTGCAAAATGAAACTTCTGCCCAAATAGCACTTATTTCAATGCCTGTTTTAGGCGAAAACCTGCATCATAAAGCCCACACACACATCAGAGAATATGTAGAAGTAGTGAAAAAAACTGCCCAAAAGTATCAGGTAGCTTATTTGCCTTTTTATGAAAAACACGTAGCATTTTTGGAGCAAAAGCCTGCTACTCGCAAGCAATATCACCCAAACCACAAACTTATTGAACTTGCAATGTTTCAGCGATACATTTTAGGTAGAACCTGGGACGAAATTGCTCAAACACACGGCTTTCATACAGTTACAGACTTCATTCACCTCAATAGTGTAGGGGCAAAAATACTTGCTGAATTAGTTTGTGAGTGGATTGAGACTACAACTAAATTTTAGCCAATTTTTCTACCGCTTTTTCCAGCGTTTCATTTTCTTTGGCAAAGCAAAAACGCAGAAGTTTATGGTCGTTTTGTTTGTTGTAAAAAACTGACAGCGGAATAGGGGCTACTCCAAACTCTTTGGTCATACGGATAGCAAAATCTGTATCTTTTTCTTCCGAAATTTTGGCATAAGAAACAAGCTGAAAGTATGTGCCTTCCACTTTTTTTAGTTCAAAGCGTGTATTCTGCAAAAGATTTTGAAAAAAATCGCGTTTTTCTTGGTAAAAGGCACCAAGTTCTTGGTAAAGGCTCTTTTCTTTCAGAATTTCGTAAAAAGCTACTTGTGCAGGCAGATTTACACAAAAAACATTGTACTGATGAACTTTGCGAAATTCGTTCATTAAATTTTCGGGGGCAACTACGTAGCCTACTTTCCAGCCTGTAACGTGATAGGTTTTGCCAAAAGAAGATACTACCAAGCTACGTTTGGCAAGTTCGGGATAGCGTAAAACGCTCTCGTGAGGTTGGTTGTCAAAAATGATATGTTCATACACCTCGTCGCTGATGATGAGAATATCTGTGTCTTTGGTGAGTTTTTCTAATTCTTGCAAATCTTTCTTTTTGAGCGTGCTACCTGTGGGGTTGTGTGGGGAGTTGATGAGAATGAGTTTGGTTTTTTTGGAAATCAGTTTTTTGACCTGTCCCCAAGGAATGGAAAAATCTTGTGGGTTAAGCTCCACAAATTTAGGAACACCTTTGCAAAGACGTATGGCGGGCAAATAGCTATCATAGACAGGCTCTATGAG
This sequence comes from uncultured Cytophagales bacterium, assembly GCA_964654605.1. GTDB lineage: Bacteria > Bacteroidota > Bacteroidia > Cytophagales > Thermonemataceae > Raineya. The sequence continues at coordinate 64,672 of CAZZLW010000071.1, forward strand.
AATAGCTTCCTCATCAGGATTGAGCAGAGCCATAATAGCTGTAAAAATAGCTTGGGTAGCACCCGCAGTAATGGTTATTTCTGTAGCAGGGTTACAAGTGAAATGGTAGGTTTCTTGGATTTTTTCAGCGATTTTTTCTCGTAGAGGCTCATAGCCTTGCATAGGAGCATACTGATTAAATCCTTTTTTCATTGCTTTGCTTTTGGCTTCAATGAGTTTGGGGTGCGGCGAGAAGTCGGGAAAGCCTTGCGAAAGATTGATAGCCCCATACTCTTTTGCCAAAGCACTCATTTGCGTAAAAATGGTTGTTTTTACTTCGGGCAATTTGGAAAATAGTTGCATAGTTTTCAAGTTGCAGGATACTTCTCAAAAAAGATTTACTTGTTTTGCAGTAACTCCTCAATTTTGGCATCAATCACTTGTGGAGTTTTAGGGGCACCATTAACAATCATCAGTCCTTTTTCATTGAGTACGATATTGCCTTTTTCGTCTATTACGATATTGGTCGGATAGCCTTGTACGCCCCATTGTTGGGCAATGGAGCGGGCATTGGCAATGTGTTTGTACTCAAATTTTTCGGTAGTCAGAAAATTTTTCAGTGTTTCTTCGCTATCGGTGCAGAGTGCAAGAAAAACTACATTTTTATCCTTGTACTTTTCTGTAAGTTTTTGCAGATAAGGAATTTCCATCAAACAAGGTTTGCACGCCTTGAACCAAAAATTTAAGACAACGATTTTACCTTTCAGTTCGCTGAACTTAATTTTTTCGCCTGTGATGGTGGTAGCTTCAAAATCGGTAATTTTTTGGGCAATCCCGCTTGTGGTAATTGCCCAAAAGAAAAGAAAAAATAAAGTTGCTTTTTTCATAAAAAACGTTCATTATGCAAGATTTGCAATTACATTTTGGGTAAAAGTTTTGGTATTGGCTTTTCCGCCCAAATCACCTGTGCATAGATCTTTTACGGCAAGTGTTTTATCCAAAGCCGTATCAATGCGTTTAGCCACTTCATTTTCGCCCAAATATTCCAACATCATAATAGCAGAACGCAAAATAGCCGTAGGATTGGCAATACCTTTGCCAGCAATATCAGGAGCAGTGCCGTGCACGGCTTCAAAAATAGCGACTTCATCACCAATATTTGCACCGGGTACAACCCCCAAGCCGCCTACCAAACCCGCACACAAATCGGATAGTATATCGCCGAAAAGGTTAGAAGTAACAATTACATCAAATTGTTCGGGTTTGGTAACCAACTGCATACACATATTATCAATAATTTTATCGTTCCATTCTACATCAGGGTAGTCTTTGGAAACGATTTGTGCCGCTTCCAGCATCATTCCACCCGATTTTTTGAGAATGTTGGCTTTATGAACTACGGTTACCTTTTTGCGTTTGTACTTTTTGGCATACTCAAAAGCCGCTTTCACGATACGCAAACAGCCTTTCATTGAAATACGGCTGATAGAATCTACAATTTGCAGGCGTTCATCATACAAAATTAAGCCTGAATACAAACCTTCGGTATTTTCACGAAAAAGCACTAAATCTACATCTGTAAAACGCGTATTGATGCCTACTGTATTTTTGCAAGGACGCACATTTTGGTATAAATCATATTTCTGACGCAAAGAAACATTGATGCTCTTAAATCCACCACCTACAGGGGTTTCTACGGGACCTTTGAGGGCTACTTTGTTGCGTTCAATAGATTCTAAAAGGCTACTTGGCATTAGTTCGCCATATTTTTCGTAGGCAGTTTTGCCTGCGATTTGTACTTCCCATTGGATAGGGGCATTTGCCGCCTGAAATACTTCCTGAACGGCTTCTACAATTTCTGTTCCTATCCCATCACCGGGTATGAGGGTTACGGTTTTCATTCTTTATGCTTGATTTGTTCCATTAAGTTTTCTACGTCTTTCAAAAGGGTTTCTGCTTTATTTTTAGCTTCATTTACTACTTGTTCGCCTTTGGTTTTTGCCATACTGATATGCTCTTCTTTGCCTTCTTTGAGCTTTTTGAGAAACTCTAAAAGTTGCTCACGCATTTTTTTGAGCTGATACGTGAGTTTTTTGCGTGTTACTTTGCCTTCGTTGGGGGCAAAAAGAACACCCAAAATAGCCCCTACACTCGCACCTACGAGTAAGCCTACCCAAAAATGGTCTTTTTTTGAATTGTCTTCCATACAACAAATTTTTAGTTTGGCTTGCAATTTACATATTTTAGGAAAGATTTTTGGAAAGAAAAAAAATTTTTTCGCCTTAAAACAAAAAAGTTTCCCAAACAGGAAACTTCTTTGCGTCTTAATAAAACAACATCATCGCTTCCTTGCTTTGTGATGTGCAGGGAAGGAATTATTGTGCAACAAAGTTGCATAATAAAATTTTAATTTGCAACAAAATTGCAAAAATATTTGTAAAATTTTTTCGTTTGTTTTTTGAGGAATGTTTTGTTAGCTTTGCAAGCGTTGTGTATTACTTCAAAATTTGTTGTTTTATGAGAAAAATGTTTTGGATAGTCAGCTTTTTGAGTTTGGTGATTGTGTATCAAATTCAGGCACAGGTAGGTTCTGCGATGGTCAATTTGGAGCAGGGAAAATTGGATAAAGCCAAAGAAGCCATAGATAAAGCCTTGCAGAACGAAAAAGACGCTCAAAAATCTAAAACTTGGTTTGTGAAAGGAGAGGTGTATAGTGCCATTGCCCAAAGCCCTATTCCCAATTTTGCTAATTTAGATAAAAATGCGGCTCGTACTGCTCTGCAAGCCTATCGGAAAGCAATGGAACTTGAACCCAACCAAAAAGGATATTACAAAGATGCTGAAAATGCTATCAAAACCAAGTTGTACGCTTGTGCTATCAATCAGGGAGCAAATTTGTACAATTCCAAAGAAAAAGACTTGGCAAATGCCCTGATAGCTTTTGAAGTAGCTCACGAGGCGAACCCTATGGATACTGTGGCTGTTACGTATGTTTCGGCTCTGGCTTGGGAAACCAAAAACTACGACAAATTTTTAGCCTATGCCGAAAAAATTGAAAAAATGAACTTTCACCCTTCTACCAAGAAAGTTACCAAATTGCAAATGGCATACCTGCACGCTGAAAGAAAAAATACTGCCAAAGCGATTGAAATTTTGGAGGGAGCTATCAAGCAATATCCTAACGATAAGCAAATCTGGGGGCTTGCGGCAGAATTGTACGAACAGCAAATCAAAAATGGAGGACAAAACAATTTGATTGAGTTTTACGAAAGAGCAGTCAAGCAATTTCCCAATGACGTTGATTTCTGGAAACTTTTAGGCTATGCTTATTGGAACAAAGCTGTTGAGGTTGAAAAGGAAATTCGTAAGAAAAAAGAAGCCGAAGGACTTACAGGAGAACTGAAAGACCCCAAAAAACAGCAAAAAGCTCGTGAATACAATACCATTGTGGATAATGAAATCAAAAAGGCTATTCCACCGCTTGAAAAAGCAGACCAGCTTAAACCCAACGACTTTGATATAATGGATTTGCTTCGTGCCTGCTACGAAACACTCGGAATGAAAGATAAAAAAGCAGAAATGGATAAGAAAATCAAAGCCATAGGCAGAGAGTAAGCAATTTGATTTTTACTTTTTACGGCGAAGCCTTCGCTTCAAGCGAAGGCTTCGCCGTATCTAAAACTCCACAATAAACCCAATTGTAGGAAGTACCGTAGGGTCGTTGTTTTCTAAAATCACAGGAATTGCATTAGAGCCGTCTATGCGTATGGGTTGCCCATCGGTAGTAGCAAAGCCCGAGTTATCAGCGGTTCTCTGAAAGGTATATTGTGGGAAAGCGGGGCTGGGAAGTACAAAAGCATTGACTACATCAAGGTACAAATCCAAAGTCCAACGGCGGAAATTGATTTTCTTATCCAAACGGAAATCAAAAGACTGAAACGCTCCTAAGCGTTGTGTGTTATATTGCGAAAGATCTAAAATACCTTCGCCTATACTTAAATAATTTCGGCGTGAGGCTTCCAAATCGAAAGGCGTAAAGGGTGCCCCACCCTGATAGCGATATTTTAAGCCCATTTCCCAACCTTTTCCAAATTTTTTACCCAAAATCCCTGAAAATAAATGTCTTGTATCCCAAGCCGAAACAATGTACTTACCATTGAGGTCGGTGTATTCAGACCAAAAAAGCGTGTAAGAAGCCGTAAAAAACAAATTTTTTACTAGTTTTTGCTGTGCAAAAAGCTCTATTCCGTAGGTTCTGCCTTTGCCCGTAGGGCTTACAGGCTCATTGCCGATTGCTCCAAAATTACCTCCCTGATTTGCCAAAGAAACGCCTTCACGCAAAGAAATAGGATAGTTTTCGTAAGTTTTGTAAAAACCTTCCAATGTAAAACGCAAGCTCGGCTTGGGCATAAATTCAACACCTGCCGTAAAATGATTGTTAGCAATATAAGGCGAATTTCTATTGGCAAAGTTGCCCTGCTCATCTCTAAAACCCAATACCGTGTAAATGGGTATTTTGTAATAACGCCCCACTGAAGCCGAGGCAAACCATTGTTCATTGATTTGATACGAGAGAGCAAGGCGTGGCGAGAGCGTTCTGTAAAACTGCAAACCTGTATCAGTAAAAGTATTCATATCGCTACGCAAACCCGCAGAGATGCCCCAGCGGTCAAGGGTTTTGCTTACCTGACCGAAAAAGCCTAAACGGAAAAAATCAATTGCAGAGCTAGCGAAAATATCAATTTGAGGCTGAATGATATTACCAAAGTCATCACGAATTTCTCTACGAAAACGATTGAAAAAGTTATTGTTAAATTTGACATATTGCAAAACTCCTCCATAACTCCATTTCCAAGTACCATCTTTTTTGTTGAAATCTATACGCAGTTTGTTTTCAATTTCCTGAGAACGTACCCGTAAAGTTCTGCGACTTTCATCACCAAATTGAGCATCTTCAAATCTATCTAAACGATTTTCAAACATATTACGGCTCAAAGCAATATTTACGTAACCTTTGGGAATAAGCCTTCTGAGTGCAAAGCCTGTCGTATAATTCCACTGATTGATAGCAGGATTTGAGCGTAAAACGTACTCTTTGGTAACATCAGACTCGCGAGGCACACCAAAGGAAAACTCATCAATAGCTCCCAATCCAATAGCCGTAAGGGTAGTTTTGCTATCCAGTTGGCTACTTACTTTATACTGAAAATCCCAATAATTGGGGCGAATAGGCAAATCCAGTGCCGCAAACAAAAATTGCAGGTAAGACCTACGCACGGAAGCCAAATAAGTTGTTTTTTTAGACAAAGGACCTTCAAGAGTAGTAGCCAGCTCTGTTCCTGAAAGTCGGATATTACCCGAAAAGCGTTCAGGGTTTCCATTTCTTTGCTTGAATTCAAGCACTGATGAAAGTGCATTATCAAAGCGAGCATGAAAAGCCGAACTGCTAAGCGTTACATCTTCAATAAAAGAAACATTCAAAATGCCCGTAGGACCGCCCGCTGCTCCTTGGGTGGCAAAATGATTGATAATAGGCACTTCAATACCATCTAAATAATACACATTTTCGTTAGGGGCACCACCACGAATGATAATATCATTACGAAAACCTCCTACCGAACCTGCCGTTCCACCCACGCCTGGCAAAGCCTGTACTACACGAGAAATATCAAAGTTCCCACCTGGGTTGCTACGAATCTCCTCCGTAGTAAGTTTCTGTACCGAAAGAGGTGTTTCCAGCGTTGCGGCTGAAGCTGATTTAGAGGTTTTTTCAGTAACCTCTACGGCTTCAATGTTTTGCTCGTCTTCCAACTCAAAATTTAGAATTTGAGCATTTCCCGAAGTTACTACAATGTTGTATTTGGTTTGACTTTTGTAGCCCGCTACCGAAGCTGTAACGTTGTAGCTTCCTGTGGCTATTTCTAAACGAAAATTACCATTTTCGTCAGATGTGATGCCTATTTCGGTGTTTTCAACCTTGATAACTGCACCTACTAAAACTTCTTGGGTGTTTTTGTCTTTGATAGAGCCTAAAATGATGCCTTTGGATTGTGAGAGAGCTGAAAAAGAAAAGAAAGCAAGTTGTAAAATGTAAAAAAATCGCATAGCCTTAAAAATTTAGAAAATCAACATCAGAACTGCTAAAATGAATATATTGTTTGAAAGTTGTCTAAATTTTTCGGTTGTGGCTTGGCTGTCAGAATCTTAGGGATTTAACTCACAAAGCCCTCATTTTCGGTGAGGGCTTTGTGGATTTATTTGACTATAATACTGCTCTTACCCTATCAATCTTCACATCCTAAGTGCTCACAAATATAGTAGTAGCGTACTCTGATTACTTTGCACTCGTTGGGGTTAAGCCTATTCCTGCTATCTAAATCTATAATATACACGTATTTCAATCCCATAAAGTAATCTAATAGCTCTCTTGCACGCATATTGTAAACTATATTCGTTAATCCTTGCATATCAATGGCTATTCCGTTGAATAAGTTAGGGTCTTTGTAGGTGTAAGAATTTCGGTCTAAAGTGTAAAATAGCTCTAACGATATTCTATTGCCTCCTCCAAATGTTAAATCAAACATATAAGAATCCTGTTACTCTATTCGTCCATTTTTCTTTACAGGAGTAATGTCGCAAAAAGAATTCTCCCCATTGATAGCACGGCTATATTTGAGCACTAAGGTATTTTGGTTATTACCAAATTGAGGCAAAAGCTGAGCATTGCCTTTTTGAAAGAAGGCTATCAAC
>CAZZLW010000072.1:0-8343 GCA_964654605.1 uncultured Cytophagales bacterium
AAACTCTGCATCGGGGTCGGGGGGCGAGCCGCTTCCTTGTGCCAGAAAGAAAGCGGGCAAGAAAGCAGGTCTTAGTTCAAAGTTGTAGAGAAGCTGAGCCGAGCCATTGATTTGGGGCAAACCTATGCCCAAATATTCTTGATTTTGAGCTTGTGCAATTTGCTCATCAAGCACCGATTTTTGCATTAGGGCAGTATTTTGGTAGGCATATTCTATGCACTGCTCCAAAGTCATTGTTCTTTTTTCTTGGGCAAAAGCACTTTGCCACCAGAGTAATCCTAAAAATCCAAAAGGCAAAAATAATCTTTTCATAAGCGTTTATTTTGGTATCGTATAGGTTTGTAAGTGTTTAGAATAATAGCTAAACAATCAATCCGTCTTTCAATTCAATAATTCTATCAGAGTTGCGGGCAAATTCGTCATCGTGGGTTACGGCAATAATGGTTTGATGAAATTGCGAAGTTAGTTCTCTGAAAATATCAAAGACAATTTGCGTATTTTTGGAGTCTAAGTTGCCCGTAGGCTCATCACCCATAATGACAGCAGGGTCGTTGATAAGAGCCCGAGCAATAGCGACACGTTGCTGCTGCCCTCCTGAAAGTCGTGAGGCTTTTTTAGAGGCTTGCTCGGCAATGCCCAAGAGTTTGAGCTTTTCGTAGGCTCTATCTTCAATTTCGCTTCGCTGATAACGCCCCAATTTGAGTGCAGGAAGCATTACATTATGCAAAACGCTAAACTCGGGCAGTAAATAATGAAACTGAAACACAAAACCAATATGTTCGTTACGAAAACGAGCTAGTTCGTTTGAGTTTTTACCTGTCAAAGGTTCACCATTGATTTCCAAATTGCCTTCATAGTCGGTATCCATTGTGGAAAGTACATACAAAAGGGTAGATTTACCACTTCCCGATTTACCTATTAAAGACACAAATTCGCCTTTTTTTACTTCAACACTCAAACCTTTGAGAGCCTGAAACTCTACGGGTTCGTAGAAATATTTGATGATATTTTCGGCTTTTAGAGCAAGTTCCATAAGTGTAGTATTTTTTAACCTCTCAAAATCTCAACGGGGTCTATTTTTCCTGCTTTGCGGGCAGGGAAATAACCTGCAAAAGTTGTAGTAAGCACACCGAACACAATGCCTATGGCATAATGAAAGGCTTTGAAATTGACAGGGAAAGTATCTGTTGCCAGAAATCCGCCGCTATCAAAAGGAATGGTAGAAACCCACCAAGAAAGCAAAAACCCAATCAGTAAGCCCGATAAAGCCCCCAAAACGCCTATCGTAAGAGCCTGTATCATAAAAATTCCTAAAACATCTTTTTCGGCAAAGCCTTGTGCCTTCAAAATGGCTATATCACGCATTTTTTCGTAAATGGTCATATTCAAGATGTTGTAAATGCCAAAGCCAGCCACTACAAGCAGTGTAATAGAAGTTACATAGGTGATGATATTGCGAAGTGTGAAACTGACTAAAATGGTAGCATTGGCTGTTTCCCAGTCTTCAATTTTGTAGTTATAGCGTTTTTGATATTCTTGGGCAATTTTTTTGGCTTGGTAATAATCTTTTAGCTTCAAATTGATGTCGGTAATGTAGCGAGTATCTTCTTTGAGCATTTTCTGTACGGTAGAAATATTGGCATAGCTTCTGGTGTCGTCTATCGCCCCGATACCATATTTGAAAATGCCCCTTACTTGCAATACTTTGAGTGTGCCGTCTGGGGTGGAAACGGTAACTTTATCGCCAACGTGCATATTGAGTTTGCGAGCCAAACCCACACCCATCAGAATTCCGTCATTAGAGGTAAGTAAATCTTCTATTCGTCCTGCTTGCATTTTGTTTACAAGGTCAAAGAGCTTATTTTCCTCAAAAATATTAACCCCTACCACACTTCCGCCTATCTGTATAGCCCCGTAATTGTAAAATACCTGTGTACTCACTTGTGGCGATACGCCCAAGACCTGTTCATCTTTTCTGATGTCCTCAACTATCGTAAAGCCATTTTTGAGGTTTTTCTTCTCTTGTTTGGGCTTGATATGATGCACTACATTCACAAATTGTTTGCCTTGCTTCCACTCGTGTAGTACGGAGGTTTTTTGCACGCCAATATCGTTGTAGATACGTATATGAGGCGTAGCCGAAAGCATCGTTTCTTCCAAAAGCGTATTTACGCCTGTCATAAAGCTAATCATCAGGATAAACATACCAATCCCGAAAGTAACGCCCAAAGTAGCAATAATGCTCTGTTTGAGGCGAGAAAGCATTTGCGTTTTGGCTATTTCAAAAAGTAGTAGCATTGTTTTAGGGCTTTAAGACTTTCGTATTATTTTCCAAACCTTGGGTAATTTCTACCCATTCAAAATTTTCTATGCCTTTTTTTATGGCGATTTTTTTCTTTTCGCCGTCCTTTTCAACCCAAAGGCTATCTTTTTCAAGCAAATAGGCTTTCGGAATAACCAAAGCCTTTGCTTTGTTTTGGATAATGATATTGGCTTCTGCCGTAAGCCCTGAAAATCCTTCCAAAACTTGTTCTTTATCCAATTCGGCATCTACTCTGAAAGACTGATTTTGTCTGTTGAGGCGAGGGTAAATTTTACTTACTTTCGCCTTAAATATTTTGTCTTTGTGCATATCTACTTTTACAAGCACTTCTTGCCCAATTTTGATTTTATCAATATCGGTTTCGTCTATGCTCATTTGCAAATAAAACTGCTGATGTGAGCCTAAAAGAGCAATTATTTCCCCTTTACGGACTGCTTCGCCTTCTTCTTTGTAAATTTCATACACTTTGCCTGCAAAAAGGCTTTTGGCTACATAATCGCGATTGATTTCGGCATTGAGCTGTACTTGGCTTTGGGTATTTTGCAAATTGAGCAACAAATCGTTCTTGGCTTTTTCGTAACGAGCCTTTTGCAGGAGAAAATTATTTTTTGAATTTTCGTAAATGAGCGTGTATTTGTCGTATTCTACTTTGGAGGTAGCATTTTCTTGCCAGAGGTTTTTGAAACGAACATAATTCACCGAATCGTTTTGCATTTGCGTTTGAGCGACCCGAATAGCTGTTTCCAACTCTTTGAGTACAGGCGAGTGGGTGTAGTCATAATTTTTTTGAGCAATTTGGTAGGCTTCTTGGGCATTATTGAGCCTGATTTGCTGTTGCTGGTTGTTGATATGAAACAAAACTTGCCCACTTTGTACGCTATCGCCTTCGCTTACCATTATTTTGCTCAAAGTTCCGTCAGCCATTGCAAAAACTCTGTATTCTTCTTTGGGTAGAATAATCCCAGAGGCATACACTGCTTCGGTCATTTCTTTGTGTTCGGCAATAAAAAAGTCTTCTTTTTTATTTTTCGTTTTGAGCGAAACCACTATCACCAAACCTACGGGTAATAGTAGCCAAAGCCATTTCCAGTGATTTTTTTTCTGCTTTTTCATATTTTTCTGCATTTAAGTTTGAATGAAATTGGTTTTCAAAAATTTTTCTTTCTAATTATCTTTGATTTTTTGCATCAACTAAGGTTTTTCCTTTGATTATTTCAATTTCAGCTTTCATTTTTTCCATTTCAGTAAGTTTTGCTTCTAAACCCTCATATTTAGCTTTAAGCATAGTTATTTCTTGCTTTTGGTTTTCAATGAGTTTTTGTTGTTCTTGGATAGCTTTAATGATTGGCATCATAAAATCTACATAACGTAGGCTATACACTTCTTTTTCATTTTTGGGAATATCTATACCTGTAAAATGGGTGTATCCACTGGCTTTCATTGCTTCCTCTACTTCTTGGGCAAGCAGACCAACGAAGCGAGTATTTTGGATTTGCTTATGGTCTATGTTTTTTAGAAGGCTATCAGGCGTGCCCCAGATTTGGTGTAAAACTTCGGGGTTTTCGTTGTAGCTCACGGGGCGAAGTTTCAAAATGAAGTCCAAACCTTTTACATCATCAGCAATGTTAGTTTTGAAACGCTGGTCGGAGTATGCCGTAATGCCTGTTACTTGTGCTCGGATTTGTGTAATAGCCGTATTGCCTAATAATATTTGATTGTTTGCTGTATTTTGAGCATTGGCAATACCATAGCCAAGCATTGAAACGTTGGTACGATTTACGGTAGGATAAGAATTACCTCCAACAAAAGTACATTGATTAAAATCTACGTTAGCAGCTCCATATCCTGCCAAGTATCCGATAGATACGTTACTTGAACCCGTTATATTGAAAAAAAGGGCTTGATAACCACTAGCAGTATTGTAATTACCCGTCGTATTATAATAAATAGCTCCCCTCCCACTGGCGATATTTCGAACACCCGTTGTGTTGGAGTAAAGGGCACTAACGCCATTGGCGATATTGCTAGAACCCGTTGTGTTGAAAAAAAGGGCATTAACGCCATTAGCGGTATTATTATTACCCGTTGTGTTGGAATAAAGGGCATTAACGCCATTAGCGATATTGAAATCACCTGTTGTGTTGGAATAAAGAGCTTGAACGCCATTAGCGGTATTACTATTACCTGTTGTGTTGGAATAAAGAGCTTGAACACCATTAGCGGTATTCTGATAACCCGTTGTGTTGGAATAAAGGGCAGCATAGCCATTGGCGGTGTTTTCAGAGCCCGTCGTGTTGGTCTCAAGGGTAGAACGACCAATAGCGACATTCCTTTGACCTGTTGTGTTTTCATAAAGAGCAGCATAGCCATTAGCGGTATTGTCAGACCCCGTCGTGTTGGTCTCAAGGGCAGAACGACCAATAGCGACATTCCTTTGACCCGTTGTGTTAGAATAAAGGGCATTTGTTCCATTAGCAGTATTGTCAGACCCCGTCGTATTAGAGTAAAGGGCTTGAATGCCATTAGCGGTATTCTGATTGCCTGTTGTGTTGGAAAAAAGGGCATTAACTCCGTAAGCGGTATTGTTATTCCCCGTTGTATTGGAATAAAGGGCTTGAACGCCAACGGCGACATTCCTTTGACCCGTTGTATTGGAAAAAAGGGCATTAACGCCATTAGCGGTATTATAATTCCCTGTTGTATTAGAAAAAAGGGCATTAACGCCATTAGCGGTATTCTGCTCACCCGTTGTGTTGGAATACAGAGTTTGAAAGCCATTGGCAGAATTGAAAATACCCGTTATGTTAGAGCGTAATGCAAAATTTCCTATGGCGGTGTTTTGAATACCATTGGTCGTTGCAGTAGGTTGGTTACTATAAAGTGCTTCATAGCCTACAGCAACATTGTTGCTATTCCATGCTGTGCCACCATTGTTGAAAGATTGTGTGAATAAAGCGTTTCTTCCGATGGCTATATTTCGACTTGCAGTAGTATTGGAATAAAGGTTACCATAGCCAATAGCGGTATTGTTATTCCCCGTTGTGTTGGAGTACAGGGCTTGAAAACCTATCCCCGTGTTATTTGTGGCTATATTTAAATTTCCTGCCTGATAGCCCAAGAAGGTGGGTCCGTTATTATCTATACGCCCCGCTTTTTGGTTATTAACCTGAAAATTCAAGGGTACATTATCCGTAGTACCCAAAAAATGAGTGCCATCAATTGTACCTGCGTTACCAGTAAGTAACCAACCTTCGTTGCCATTTGTCAATTTTCTCCAAGTAGTGTTTGGTAAATCATAATACCAGAAACCGGTGCTGCCATCAGTTTGGTAGATGAGTAAGCCATTGGCGGGGGCAGCAATGGCTCCTCGCTGGGCGAGCGTCATTCGGGGTATCAGCAATCCTTTTTCAGTAGATTTTACATCAAGCATTGCCGAGTTATCGGGTGCAGAGGCATCATTATTGATACCTACTCCCTGAGCTAAGGTTTGTTTCCAACAACAAACCAAGACGATGGACAAATAAAGTGTTCTCATAAGAGAAGATTTTAGTGTAAAAACTTGATGTAAAGAAAAAGGAAATCAGTAGCAGGAACAAAAATAGATGAGCGAAAGCCCAAAAAAAGAAGTTGAAGTGTAGAATAATGCCAATAAAATGTGTGTGGCTATAATGAAATTTAGGGAAGTTAGTAGAGAGTGATACTCATTTCAAAAAATTACAAAACCTTAGTAAATATCAGAGAAAGGCTGAAAAGAGTATTGTATAGTGATAAAAACTTACACTTTTTTATCGGAGGTATATTTGGGATTTCTATGCTATAAAACAAAAAATATACAGAAGGCAGGAAAAATGCAAGGTGGTGATTTTTAGCAATGTATTCCCAAGCTATCTATCAGAGCTTTACGCTCTGATAGAGGTTTATTTTTTTGGTTAATTTTACTGCTTCACTATTTTCACAAACTCTACGGCTCTTGCTTGCGAAATTTTTAGAATATACGCCCCTGCCGCAAGTGGCTTAATATGCTCCGATAAATTCCATTCTATACGCTCCCCTTCCAAAGTTTTCAATACCAGCGTTCTACCCAAATTATCCAATAACTCTATCTGAACACTTTTTTCACTCGGATTGTATAACTTCACCCACAACTCCTCCCGAAATGGATTCGGATAAACGCCCACATAAAACGCCTTATCAAACTGCACCGATTGGGCGGGGGTGGCTCGCCTTACTCCACCTGCCTCTACTCCTACCAAACGATAATATAAAATATTTCTGCCCAAACCTTTTGCATTCATATCGCTGTACTGATACACATTGTTGGCAAGGTTTTTTGCCTTTTCGGTATGGATTGTTTCAAAATTTTGATTATCAAAACTTCGCTGTAACTCATAATAAATCAAATTTTGCTCATTTTGGCTTCGCCAAGTAGCTTCTACATCTTTACCTTCTCTTAATTTCACCTCAAAGCTAAGCAAGCTCACCGGCAATGGGTTCGCTAAATCCGATACCGTAAAGGCATTCCGTAGGGTAGATAGTGTTAGATTACTCTCGGTATGGCTCCGTGCAGATAAATCCAATAAACCTCCATTTACCAAAATCCAAGGATTGGCGATTGTAAAGGGACTTTCCGTCCGCCAGAACTGCATCTGCATCAGATTTTTCCCATTGTCCCAATCCGAGAGCCACGAAATGCTGATGTCCCTAATACCTGCTCCTGTGTTGCTGATATCTACTTGCCAATGGGCATCGATACTTTCCGATGTCCCAATATTCACAAAACCTTGTGAAGGCACAAAGCCTCTACTACTGGCTGAGCCATCGCCCGAACGCCGAGTAAGTTCCAATGTCCCTACATCGCCCCCAGATGCCATCGAAAAATGAAGAAATGTAGCAAAGGCAGTCGCATTCACCGCTCGCCCTTCCATAATCGCTGTCCCTCTGATATGATTGGCATTCGTTTCCGTAGGATTGAGTGCCGTTGTCGCAAAACGTATCGGACTTGCTTCGGCGGTGAATAGACGACCATTCGTGAGTAATAATTCACTATGAATACGCAATGAACCCGTATTCAAGACACTCACACCGTTGCCTGCTCCATTATTCACCTCAAAAGTGCCCACATTCACCACTTGGATACCCTGTATTTGTTGCTCTGTGCTTCCACTCATTCGCAGCGTACCCGAATTGCCATTAAAAATGCCATCATTTACTAAATCCCTACCCACTGCATTGCCTACCAAATTTATCGTTCCATTGTGGTTAAGCGTACTGCCTGCATTATTTTGAAGATGCAAGCCATTTACTATCAAATTTGTACCGGTCGTTATTTGGGTTGTAGTGCCAGAAGTGAAAACCACTTGGGCAAATAACATTTGGCACAAAAACAGAGAAAAAAGTAGAAAAAATGAAAATTTCATATCTGAAATATTTTGAGTGACGAAGAGATTGTCTGAAATTTGCTAAAATCTATAAAAATGTGTTCGCTTCGGCTCCGCTCGGCTACCTCAACTAAAAAAAAGGTTCATTTAGGCTTCTGGTTGGTGAGCGGAGCCGAACCACGCTCAATGAACCTCCTTATCCATTCTTATCTTTTCGCTCTTGCTTCTTGGGGTTTATCCAATAGTAGTTGTGCCTTGATAGCTTCTATTTCTGCCTTCATCTTTTCTATTTCTGCTTTTTGCGTTTTTAAAGAGTTATTTTCCGCTTCTAAGGCTTCTATTCTTTGTTTTTGGTTTTCGATGAGTTTTTGTTGTTCTTGGATAGCTTTTATCATGGGCATCATAAAATCTACATACCGCAGGCTATACACTTCTTTTTCGTTTTTGGGAATATCTATACCTGTAAAATGGGTGTAGCCACTGGCTTTCATAGCTTCTTCTACTTCTTGGGCAAGCAGACCTACAAAGCGAGTGTTTTGGATTTGCTTATGGTCAATGTTTTTCAGTAGGCTATCGGGGGTACCCCAGATTTGGTATAAAACTTCGGGATTTTCGTTGTAGCTCACGGGGCGAAGTTTGAGA
>CAZZLW010000073.1:0-66984 GCA_964654605.1 uncultured Cytophagales bacterium
GCTGGTCGGCTCAGTAAGTTTTATCCAAACCAAAGGGCAGTTTATCTGCCCTTTTTATTTTATGATTTTAGAGTTCAATCCCAGTGAGGGTATATGACTATATTAACCACCAAATAATTAAAAGTGCAATTATTAGGATTATAGGGGTATAAAGCAACTTTTAGCGTTTTGTAGGCTTGCTCCATTCGGTATATTTCCTCTCGGGTCAATATCGTATTCGAGTTTAACCAAAATACAACTTCTACAATCTGACGCGTTTCTGCCGAGGCTATTAATGTTAAATCTATCATATCTTTATTCTGCTTTAATTCCAACCTCCGTTCTTGCGAGAATAAAACTGGGTTTAATGCTACTAATTTATCTCCTATATCTTTGTATTTTACAGGAAACTCCGTATCTGAGCAATATCGCTCTACTTCGCGTACTCTCAAATTACTCCCTGAACCATATAACGTTTGATTGGAATTTCTAATCATAATTGAGTGGTTATATTTACGCACCCTATAGATTTGTCCATTGAAAGTAAAAGAAGGATCATCAAACTGACCTTGCGAGAAAGCCTGAAAACTAACCAAAAACAAGAACAGTAGCAGTATTTTTTTCATAGATTTAGTAGATTAAACGTTGAGAACAATTACATTGATTAAATAGAAACAATAGCACATCGGGCTTTTGCTGACTACTATACGGCATTGAATAAGGGTGATTCACCCCATACCACTCTGCCCACTTTTCCCTAAAAAGTGTGAATATGGTCCAATAGGTTTCAGTATCAGTTGTTAGCTCTTCCATAGTTTTAGGCAAAAAATAGCCTTTTTGGGTAACCTCCCTTAAATAATATTTAAATCTATCACTATCTTCTGATTTTGGGAAAATACTGTAAGGTGAAAAATAGTGCTTGTTCAGCCAGTCATACCTTCTTCCGTCTTGTACAAAAATATTGTAAATAATTAGCTCTTTGATAAGTTTTGCTTCAAATTCTAAATTGGAAACAGGTACACGAACAAAATTACTTCCATACTTTTTGTGTTGTAAGGCGTGTAGTAGCTCTTCCAAAACTGTTCCTGCTTTTTCAAAAAAGAAATTGTCTTCATCAACCTTTATAGTAATACTTCGGTCTCTCGGATTGTAGTTACCTGTATTAGAGCCGCTAAGATTTCCCTGTTTCCAAGCTACTTTATGTGTTTGTAATTCTTCTAAAACCAATTTGGCAACTTCACTTTTAGTATTTAAGGCTTGTATAGTTTCATCTAATTTTTTGATAGCATCATCTGACAAATTCCCAAAATCATAAGTTCCATTAGGCTTTTTTTGAGTAATGCTTTTTAAAAGTTCTGAAGGCTGATAGTTAGAAGGCAAGTTGGTACCTGGATCCACAGGGGTAACTCCCGCAGGTGGTTCAATTGGTTCCCAAGGCTGCCAAGGTAAAGGGATAGAAGGATATATAGGACTTATAGGAGGAACTGTCGGGGGTACAGTGGGTGTCCAAGGGTTAGGATTACCTGGTGTAAAAATTGGATTAACAACTATTGGCGGAGAACCTGAACCAGGTGGAGTAGGTGATGGAGTAGGATTAGTAGGAGGATTGGTACCTGCTGGAGGTTGAGGGTTTGGTGAAGTTGTTGGAGGATTGGTACCTGTACCTGGCGTATTACTACCACCACTACTGCCCCCACCTGAACTTCCTCCCCCACTTACATCACCAGCATCTTTTGGACAAGCTGCCACGGTCCAGCTAATAATTTCACCAGAGTAAGGATCTATTTTAATTTCATTACAAAGTCCTGTCCCAAAAATTGGAACATAAACAATAGTATAGACAGAACTACTTTGACTTTCTAGATTATACAGACTATAAGCAAGAGAAATTTCATAATAAACCCCTCCTTCCAATGCACCCGTAAAAGCATAATACATCAAATCGTCTTGATAGTTCTGCAAAGTTTGTGGATGGGTGATAATTTCGGCTATTTTGAGATCTATTACTTCGCCATTGGGACTCAATATCGCTTTTAGCCTCCGCATAAAACCTATTTCACTATTGTATTGTACAGAGGCATACCTATACACAGGTACATAGATAAGCGTGTAACCTTCGCTTAAAGAATAAGCCTTTGTCTCTCTCCAAATGGGTATCCAATAAGGCTGATTTGTGTTATTTCTTGTGCTGCTTACACCAGAATGATATTTAGCAAAAGCATTTTGCAAAGCGGTAATCGTTTGTAAATTGGGTTTGAAGGCTGGGCTTGCAAAAGTTTGCTGATAGGTTGGCTTTATTTCTGCTTCTTTTTTCTTACAAAACCAAAAAAATATACTGATTAAAAGAAGATACATCCACTTTAATTTCCCAAGTGTGTGTGGTGTGGGGGGGGGGGTAATTCATTGATTTTCTTGTTTTTAGCATAATTGAGTGAGGTTTAAGTGAAATTATTGTGCAAATTAAGGAATTCTCCTCAAGAAAAACAAAACAAATCTTTTTTGCAATTCTTTCACAAAAAGATTTGTTTGGCAGAATGGTATTTGGTGTAAATTTTGTACTTTTGCTTGTAAATCTCCTTTTTATGAAAAAAAGCCTTATTCTCATACTTCTATTTTTTTATTTCCAATGGGGTTCTGCACAATCTACTACTGTACCCTTTACATTGGAAGATAGAGATAGATTACTTAAAATTGAGCAGAAACTCAATGATATGGAAAAACGCTTTGACGACCGCTTTCAGCAAAATGAAGGACGTTTTCAGCAAATGGAAAAGCGTTTTGAAGAGCGTTTCCTACAAATAGAAAAAAGATTAGACGAAATGCGTGCCGATATGAATGCCCGCTTTGAACAACAATA
Source organism: uncultured Cytophagales bacterium (assembly GCA_964654605.1). Taxonomy (GTDB): domain Bacteria; phylum Bacteroidota; class Bacteroidia; order Cytophagales; family Thermonemataceae; genus Raineya. The sequence continues at coordinate 2,837 of CAZZLW010000073.1, forward strand.
TACCTTCTCTTGGATATTTTCGGCTATATTTACTGCAATGCTGGTAGCTGTTTTTGGTTTTGCCTACTGGGACAGAAAAACCTTCATCAAACCCATAGAAAGTAAAGTTTCATTACTTGAAAAAGCACTTGAAAATGAGCTTAAAACCAAAGAGAATACTCCTAACTTGAAAGAAATTCTCAAAGATTTTGCTAAAATTGATAGCCGTTTTGCAGAAATCTTAAAACAACACAATATCCTATAAATCAAAACTTTAATCGTATGAAACGAATCCTCAAAAAAACACTTATCGGTTTGGGTATCTTTTTGGTACTCTTGTTGGGCTTTGCCGTAGCCGTTCCTTTTTTGTTCAAAGATAAAATCAAGGCGGAAATTGATAAACAAATAGCCCTGTACGTTGATGCACAAGTTAATTTCAAAACCGAAGATTTTAGTTTGAGCGTATTCAAAAACTTTCCGCACATTACAGCCTCTTTGGATAATTTCAGCATTGTCAATAATGCCCCTTTCAAAGGTGATACTCTGCTTTCAGTAGGCTCTTTTCGGATTACGGTGGATTTATGGAGTTTGTTTGGTGAGAAAATGAAAATCAATCGCATTTCGCTTATCAAACCCCGCATTTTTGCCAAAGTAAATAAAGAAGGCAAAGCTAATTGGGATATTGTTCGCCCCCAACCCATAGATACTACCAAAAAAATTCAAGATACTACCTCTAAATTCAGTTTAGCTATCCAAAAATGGGAAATCAAAGAAGGAACGATTATCTACGATGACCGCACTCTGCCAATGAAAGCCAAAATTGTAAATCTAAACCACATTGGCAGTGGCAATTTGCAAGCAGATGTGTTTGACTTAGGCTCTGAAACTGAAATTCAAAAACTTTCTTTTGAGTACGCAGGCACAGAATACCTCACCGAAAAGAAACTCACCGCCGATATTACACTCGGAATGGATTTGAAACAAATGAAATTCACTTTCAAAGAAAATACCCTCCAACTCAACGACTTCGGTTTGCACTTTGATGGCTACGTGGCTATGCCCGATACCAATATCAATATGGATATCAAATTTGCCACTACCAACAAAGACTTTAAGGCTCTGCTTTCATTGGTACCAGGTGTTTATACCGAAAACTTCAAAAATATCAAAGCCGATGGTAAAATTGGTTTTAGTGGCGAAGTAAAAGGCACTTACAATGCCCGCCAGATGCCTGCCTTTCAACTGGGTTTGAATGTTGAAAATGGCTCTTTTCAATATCCTGCTGTGCCTTCGCCCGTTAATAATATCAACATTGACCTAAAAGTAGGCACTACCGACGGCAATCTGGAAAACTTAATCATTGATTTGAAAAAATTTCATATCGACTTTGGTCAAAACCCCGTTGATGCCGTTGCTTACATCAAAGGTTTAAGCCAAATGGATATCAAAGCCAATGCTAAAGCCAAACTCAACCTTGCCGAGCTAAACAAAATGTTCCCTATGCCTGGGCTTACGATGTCGGGAATTTTTAGTTTAGACGGCAATGCACAAGGAATTTACGACGGCAAACGTATGCCTACGCTCAACGCCGCAATGAACTTGCAAAACGGCTACATCAAATCCTCTGCTTTTCCCGAGCCGCTTGAAAAGCTAAACCTACAAGCCACAGCCCGTAGCGATGGCTCTATGAAAAATACCGAATTTGCTGTGCAAAACTTTACGATGAGCCTGCAAAATGAACCTTTTAGTGCTTCGGCAATCTTCAAAGATTTTGAGGACATCAATTTTGATATCAAAGCCAAAGGTGTGGTAGATTTAACCAAAATCACGAAAATCTATCCGCTGGAAGGTATGAAACTACAAGGACGCCTGACAGGAGATATTGCTTCGCAAGGAAAAATGTCTTACATTGAAAAAAGTCAATACGATAAAATTACCAATAGCGGCGATGTGCGAATGTCGGGTTTTGTGTATGAAACTGCCGATATGCCTCTTGTGAAAATCAATGAGGCTCATTTGCAGTTCAATCCCAAAGAAATGGTTTTGGAAAAATTGGAAGGCTCGGCAGGCAGAAGCGATTTGAACCTGCAAGGCACACTTACAAACTATTTGGGCTATGTGTTCAAAGATGAAACTATCAAGGGGAAATTTACTTTCAAATCACAAAAATTTGATGTAAATGAATGGCTCACCGATAGCCCCACTCCTACCCAACCCAAACCCGAAGACGATGTGCCTCTTACCGTCATTCCAATTCCTAAAAATATTGATTTTCTGCTTAATAGCACTATCAATGAAGTAGTCTATGATAATTTGAACATCAAGAATTTGCAAGGCGATATTATCATCAAAGACGGCAAGTTGAGCCTGAAAGATGCTTCTTGCCAAACACTTGGCGGCGACTTTGTACTCAATGGCACTTACGACACCCAAGACGAACAAAAACCTAAATTTGATTTTGATTTTGGCATCAAAAATTTAGAAATTGGCGATGCGGCAAAGGCTTTTGCTACGCTTAAATATTTAGCACCTGTGGTACAAAACGTTTCAGGTAAATTTTCTACAAAATTCAACTTATCAGGCGATTTGGGTAAAGATATGATGCCCATTTTCAGCAGTTTGAGCGGCGATGGCTTGCTCACCGTAGTAGAAGGAGCAATCAAAGATATTCCATTGATGAGCCGAATAGCTGATGAAATTAAAATGCCCGAACTGAAAAGTGCCAAGTTTGCGGATTTGCTCACTACTGCTAAAATTAAAAATGGACGCTTCGTAGTAGATCCTTATGATGTGAAAATTGATAAGTATATGGTAAATGTTTCGGGCAGTAATGGTATTGCTGATGGTTCTTTGGAATATACGCTCAAAATGGAAGTTCCTGCCAAACAAGCAGGGCAAGCCTTGAACCAACTTGTAAGCAGTCAGCTTGGAGCAAATGTAAGTTTTGATAAAGTGCCTCTCATTATTTCCGTAGGCGGTACTTATACCAAACCACAAATTAAGGTTACCATAGATAAAAATAACCTGAAAGGCGATGTTAAAAATTTGGTTGATGCCAAAAAAGATGAGCTAAAAAATCAGTTGCAAAGCGAAATTGATAAGAAAAAGCAAGAAGCTGAACAAAAAGCCAAAGAAGAAGCAGAACGCTTGCGTAAAGAAGCTGAAGAAAAAGCCCGTGCCGAAGCCGAACGTCTGAAAAAAGAGGCAGAAGAAAAAGCCAAAGCCGAACTTGAAAAAATTAAAAATGAAAAAATGAAGCGTCAGGCGGATAGCCTCAAAAAACTTGCTGAAGAGAAAGCTAAAAAAGGGTTAAAAGATAATTTACCCCCTATCCGTATCCCAAGATAGTAAAAAATTCGGGGATAAAAAAGTCTGAAAAAATATTTTATTTATTGTTTCTATGCAAATTTAGTTCTAAACAAATACCAAAATTTTATTACTTTTGCAAAACTAAAAATCATTACACTATGATAGTTGTTACAGGAGCCGCAGGCTTCATAGGCAGTTGCCTGATACGTAAATTGAACGAAGAAAATTTTAATGCCATTGTAGCCGTTGATGATTTTTCAAAAACAGAGAAACTCAAAAATTTAGAAGGCAAACAACTGAAAGAAAAAGTAGAAAGAAGTCATTTTTTTGAATGGCTTGCCGAAAATCAAAAAGAAGTTGAATTTATTTTTCACTTGGGGGCTCGTACCGATACTACCGAGTTTGATGTAAATATTTTTAACGAACTAAATTTAGAATATTCCAAAAAAGTTTGGCAGGCTTGCGTAGAGCATAACATTCCTTTGGTCTATGCTTCTTCTGCCGCAACCTACGGATTGGGCGAATTTGGTTATGATGATGATGAAAGCAAAATCAAACTGCTCAAACCGCTCAATCCTTATGGGCAATCTAAACAAGATTTTGATATATGGGCTTTGGCACAGGCTCAAAAACCTTTTTTTTGGGCAGGTTTGAAGTTTTTCAACGTTTATGGACCTAACGAATACCACAAAGGCAGAATGGCATCAGTGGTGTTTCACGCTTTCAGGCAAATTCAGGAAACAGGCACCGTTACGCTTTTCCGCTCCCATAATCCCGATTTCTTAGACGGACAGCAAAAAAGAGATTTCATTTACGTCAAAGATGTTACCGAAGTATGTATGTTTTTGATGAAAAATCGCAAAAATTCGGGCATCTACAATTTGGGAACAGGGAAAGCTCGCACTTTCTTGGACTTAGCCAAAAATACTTTCAAAGCTATGGGCAAAGAGCCACAAATCAAATTCATTGATACCCCTCTGGATATTCGCGATAAATATCAATATTTCACGGAAGCCAATATGCGAAAGCTCAAATCTGTTGGTTATTTGAAGCCTTTTACCTCATTGGAAGAGGGTATCAAAGACTACGTGCAGAATTTTTTAATGCAAGATTTCAAGCATTTTTAACCCAAATTAGTTAAGTATTATGCAACTTTCTGCAATTATTCTTTTATTCCTATTAGCTTCCCAAGCAGTATGGGGGCAAGTGAAAAAAAATAGAGGTACAATGGAAGATGAAAGCGAAACGTACAATCTTGATGTATTGAGTATTCGCTTCAAAGTAAATATCATTGATGCCGACGAGAAGAAACCTATGGAGGCTTTTACAGAAATAAAAGATGTTCAGAAATCAAACGTGATTTATACGAATCCTTCTGTGCAAAATTTTGAAGTCGTTTTCTTGAAAAATAGGATTTACACAATGCGTTTTTCTGCACCCAAATACACCGATACCCTGATTACGCTAAACTTTTTCAAAGATACACTTACCCAGCTCACCGTAGAGCTACAAGCCAAACGCGTACCCTTTGAGTTGGACATCAGTGATATGGAAACAGGCGAAGGTTTGCCTTTTGGCGTAACCCTTACCAATAAAAACAGAAACGAGGTTATCAATCTTGACCCCAAAGATGGTAACAAAGGCAAATACAAAGTTCGCTTGCGTGAAGATGATGAGTATGAAGTAGAAGTAAAAAACCCCAAAGACTACATTTTTTATGCCAATACCATAAGCCCTAAGAAAAAACAAAAGTTACAAGCTAAACTGCATACGCTTAAACCTGGGGCTAAAATTCCGCTCTATAACATTTCTTTTGAGTACAATAGTGCAGAACTCAACGCCAATTCCCGACGCGAACTTGACCGCATTACCAAAATGCTCAACGATAACCCTACGGCACGTATTGAAATCGCCGCTCACACCGATAGCAAAGGAACGCTCAAATACAATATGGAACTTTCTCGCAGGCGTGCCAAGGCTGTTCACGATTACCTGGTAAGCAAAAAAATTCCTGCCAGCCGTTTCGTTGCCAAAGGCTACGGACCTACCCAACCTATTGCCTCCAACGATACCGAAGAAGGTAGAGCTATGAACCGCCGTTTTGAACTGATTGTGCTAAGTATTTAATTTATTAAACTACTTCTAAAAAATTATAGCGACAAAAGTCCTGTAAATCAATTAAATCTTGTACTAAATTTATATTTGAGTTTTAACAACCAACTATATTGGTAAAGAGCTATATTCAATTAAAAAGCTGAATGCAAGCATTTTTCAAACGTTTTATTCGTCTGCGTACTTATTGGGGAGAATTTGTTGAACATATCTTACGATTTCGTCTGCCTATTCTCATCTCGCTTATTTTGCTCACCAGCCTAATGGGTTATTGGGGTAGTAAGGTAACTATGAAATATGAATTTGTACCTGTTATCCCCCAAAATGACCCCGATATGGTTAATTTTAGAAACTTCAAGAAAACTTTTGGTGAAGACGGCAATGTTTTTATCATTGGCTTCAACGATAAACGAATCTATGAACTTTCTTACTTTCAAAAATACTATCAACTCTGCGAAAAATTGAGTAAAATTGAGGGAGTCAGGCAAGTGCTTTCGCTGGCAGTGCTAAAAGAAATTCTGAAAGACGACTCTACCAAAACCTTTTACTCCCGCCCTATTTTTGCCCATTTACCCAAAACTCAAGCCGAATTAGATAGCGGGCTTGCTAAAATTAGAAGTATCAAGCTATACGAAGGACAAATTTTCAACAAACACAACAACGCTACTATTCTGGGTATCACCATTGAAAAAACTTATCTCAATTCAGCCAAAAGGCTCAAACTCACACCGCAAATTATTGCTTTTGCCGAAGCCTTTGAAAAAGAAACAGGTATTAAAGTCCATTTCAGCGGACTACCCTATGTCAGAAGTATTACCACAGGAAAAGTAAAAGATGAACTACAACTCTTTTTAGCCGCTTCGGTACTGGTTACTTCACTGGTGATACTATTCTTTTTCCGTTCTTGGCAACCCCTTGTAGTTACCCTTAGTGTCATAGCTTCGGCTGTGCTTTGGGCACTGGGAATAATGTATCTATTTGGTTATCAAATTACAGGACTAACAGGCTTGCTTCCTCCCTTGCTGGTGGTTATTGCAGTGCCAAACTGCATTTATTTAATAAACAAGTATCAGCAGGAGTATCTTAAAATACAAAAACAAAGAGAGGCTATCTTGCAAATGCTCAAAGAGTTGGGGTTGGTAACGATTATTGCTAACCTCACTACTGCCGCTGGCTTTGCTGTATTTGCCTTTGGCAATGTAGATTTACTTTCCGAGTTTGGTTTAGTAATGAGTTTGAGCATTTTAGCAACTTTTGTTCTCAGCATTACGCTTGTACCCATTATTTACTCCTTGTTACCCGCACCTTCCATAAAAACCACCAAGCATTTAGATATTCGCTACATTAAAAATTTTTTGAATTTTTTAGTAAAAGTAGCCCTCAAACATAAAAAGTGGGTGTATGCTATCAATTTTTTAATCATAATTCTCGGGTTATGGGGTATGAGTATGCTACGCCCCCTCGCCTATTTGGTAGATGATTTGCCCGAAAGTAGTGGGGTGAGAAGCGATTTGCGTTTTTTTGAACAAAGTTTCAAGGGGGTAATGCCTTTGGAAGTAGTAATAGATACCAAAAAACCCAAAGGTTTGAGAAAAAGAGGTATTTTAGAAAAAGCAGACTCTTTGGAGCAAGAATTAACCAAACTCAAAGAAATTGGCAAACCTCTTTCCATTGTTTCGTACCTGAAAAGTGCTAATCAGGTGTATTTCAATGGTGATACCAATTTCTATGCTCTACCCGATAGCCGCAACTGGATATTTTTTCAGCAATATGTACGGCAACGCCCTGACGGAGCAGATAACCTTTCTCAATTTTTTGTTGATTCCCTGGAACAAAAAATGCGAATTTCCTTCAAAGCCGCTGATATGGGTTCCATACGCGTAAGAGAGTTACTGGAAACAGAAATCTATCCAACTATTGATAAAATTTTTGGCAAAAACAATGTTGAAGTACAGGTTACAGGCTCCGTGCCTATTTTTGCCAAAAGTAACCGATACCTTATTGATAATCTGATGAGTAGCATCTTGATTGCAATATGTCTGGTAGCTCTTGCCAATTCGCTTATTTTTACCAATCTACGCCTCATCATTATTTCTCTTATTCCCAATATTATTCCGATGATTGCCACAGCGGGACTGATGGGCTTTTTGGGTATACCCCTCAAACCCAGCACGATGATTTTATTCAGTATCGTTTTGGGAATCGCTATTGATGATACCATTCATTTTCTTGCACATTATCGTATGCAGTTGGATAAAGACCCCGACCATATTCACGCTATCATAGCTACTCTGAAAGAAACAGGCTTTAGTATGATTTACACCTCTATTGTACTAATTGCAGGTTTTGGTATATTTACTCTTTCTGAGTTTCAGGGTACGGTGTCTTTGGGACTTTTGAGTGCTACTACACTTTTTGTCGCTATGCTTACTAACCTCACTATCTTACCTGCCCTTTTGTTAAACTTTGACCAACAAAAGCAGAAAAAAACCGATGAAGACTATATCCAAGAAAGTGAAGATGAAAATGGCATTTAAGTCTTTGATAGCATTTTTACTGCTTTTTTTCTGCAACGCTTGCAGTGTTTTGTATAAAACTGCTAAAGAAGAGCTTGTTGATGATTTTTACACTCAAAAAATTGGCAGAAACACGCATAAAGTTTATGTAAATGTTGAAGATGATACACTTTACATTCACAAAGCCCAAAAACTAAACCATAGATGGCAAGTTGATACCAGCAGAAAAATCCTTACAAGTTTTCCCAAGTCTTTGGAAACTGATAGAAATTTATCCGTTTTTTTCAGTAAAAAATCCTTTGACATAGATTTCCTCACTATTCCTCTAAAATTTCGCCCTTTGCGTTTCGATGTTCCTGCTCAACTCAATACCAATCTGAATGGAAGTTTGTATTTAGGCTATCGTTTGGATAGCTATATGATAAGCTACAAATCCAAACCTCTCAAAGATTGGGAAAGGCATATTCATCATTTTGGATTTTCAGTAGGTTTTTTCAATGGTATAGGGAACACCTTTGTATCTCCCACCAACACGCAAAATATTTTACAACAAGAATATGATGGAATAGTTTGGAATAAAGGTGTTGCCTGTATTTTTGCCCTCAATCGTCTTACTTTGGGGCTGGCAGTAGGAACAGACTATCTTTTAGACAAGAATCGTGAATTTTGGATTTATCAAAATAAAATTTGGTACGGTTTTGCTTTTGGTCTGAATTTGAATTAGATGCTCTACCTGATTCCCAATCTTTTAGCCGCTGAAACACACAAACAAGTGCTTACGCCGCAAGTATATGAAGTGGTGCAAACACTACAATATTTTATTGTTGAAGATACTCGCAATGCTCGGCGTTTTTTGAGTAGCCTAAAAATAGGACTTGACATTGATAAACTTGTTTTCTTTGAAATTGGCAAACATCACGATTTTGCTCTCCTACAAAATGCTTTTGATTTACTCAAAAAAAATATGGCAGTGGGTTTGCTTTCGGAAGCGGGCTGTCCTGCCATTGCCGACCCTGGCAGTTTGGTAGTTGCTTGGTGTCACGAAAACAATGTTCAAGTAGTGCCACTTGTGGGAGCTTCTTCCATTTTGCTTGCTCTGATAGCTTCGGGCTTCAACGGGCAAAACTTTTGCTTTCACGGCTATTTGCCTATTGATAAAAACGAAAGAACGCAGAAAATTAAATTTTTAGAAAATGCCATATACCAGCAAGCACAAACACAAATTTTCATAGAAACTCCTTTCCGCAACAATGATTTACTCAAAAGTATTTTACAAACTTGCAAGCCACACACCAAACTTTGCCTTGCTTGCAATCTTACTGCTCCCGATGAATTGATACGCACCCAACCTATACATTCTTGGGCAAAAAATCCCCCTAACTTGCACAAAAAACCTTGTGTTTTCTTACTCTACAAATAAAAAATGAACCGAATAGCTGAAATATTCGTTTTCGTTTTAGTGCAATTTCAAATCAATTTAATCTTGGTATATGAAGTGGATAAATCTTGAAAATCTCGCTCAATTAGCAGAAATCAAAGAAAAACCTTTGGCTCTTATTTTCAAACATAGCACACGCTGTTCTATTAGTAGTGCGGCTTTGGACAAACTGCAAAGAAATTGGAAAGAGGAAGAAATGCAAGGCATAAACCCTTACTTTTTAGACCTCATACGATACCGAGAAATTTCCAATCAGATTGCCCGAGAGTTTGGTGTAGAACATCAGTCGCCACAAGCCATAGTTTTACAGAATGGAAAAGTAATTTATCACGATTCTCATTTTGGCATAGATTACTCGGAAATCAAAAAAGCGATTGCTCAAAATAATGCAAGAGAACTGGTGTAAAGCAAAAGCCCTCGTCTGTGTAGTAACGAGGGCTTTTAAGTGAGCTTTTATTTTCCCAAAGAAAGGAAATGATGAATGCCTAACTGAATACCTATCTGTAAGTTTGCCCTTCTGCCAAACAAATCGCCTGTTGTTCCGTTTTGTACGGCATCAAACAAATCTTGCCCACGTGTATCCATAATGCTGTAACTAGCACGGATAAGTGAAGAGGCATACCATTTATCGTTAATTTTTATATCAACGCCCATACCTCCTGCAAGTTGCAATTCAGCATCACGGAAGCGTTTGAGGGGGTCTAAGCTACCTTTTTCGGCAATAACTACTTGGGGCTGTTCGGGTAAATTCCAAGTGCCATCAGGGTTTTGGGTAGCACCGGGCACTTGTGAAAGAGGCACACCCGTAGGCAATTCATTTACGCCTTGGGGTATTTTGAAAGTACCCGCGGCGTATTGAATGGTCTCTTTGCCCATAGTGAGCAAAGAAAGTTGGGGACCAAGCATAAAGTTGAAACGCACAGGAGCATCAATATTCCCCACAAAACGCAACAATAAAGGTAAATTGATATAACTCAAATCTATACGTCTTTCACCTACTACTTGTTGGGCGGCATTGATAATCTCATAAACCTGTCCGTATTTTGCCCAAATTCCTTCCAATTGTAACGAAAAACCACCACTAAAATCTGCTCCAAACGAAACACCAATAGGTGAAAGCGTATAAGTCATTTTGGAGTTGTAGCGTGGGTCTTCTCTCAAACCTTTGTCCAAGACAAAAGAGGTATTCACCGCAGTATTTGCCCCTATATGCAACCGCACTTGGGCAAAAAGCAAACTCTGCAAGAGCAGAAACGCAAAAAGAAGTACACTTTTTTTCATACGCATAATAATTTTAGTTTGTACAAAAAGCTATACGCAAAAATTAAGCCAAAATGTGGCAGAATTTTCAAGATTTACAAGAGTTAGAGGATTTGGAATATTTAATTTTTCTCTAAAATTCTGTTTTCCGTATCCTGCTTCCTGTTTCTTACTTGCCTACTGCAAAATCAGAAAGCTCTTTTCCAAAAAATTTATTTCAAGAAAATGTCTGCAAACAGCACAAAAGCCATCAGTGCCAAAAGAAGTACCATTCCTACTTGTTGGGCTATTTCTAAAACCTTTTCAGGGGCGGGTTTTCGGGCAATCATTTCGTAAAGTAAGAAAATGACGTGTCCGCCGTCCAGAGCAGGAATAGGTAAAAAGTTCATAAAAGCAAGCACCATAGAAAGCATACCTGTAAGCGTCCAGAAGCGATTCCAATCCCATTTAGAGCCATACATTTTACCAATACTCACAGGACCGCCCACCGATTTGGCAAAAGAAACCTCTCCTCTGAAAATTTTACCAAAAGCCCTTACATTATCAAAAATTACACCAAAAGCTCTTGCCGTACCTATTCCCACAGATTGCCAAAGAGAGTATTCTTGTTTTACATAAGATTTTTCAAGGTCGGGGAAAAAAGGCATAAAACCAATACGCCCTTCGTCGGTTACCTGAGAAGAGATTTTTAGCTCCTGATTATTACGTAAAATGGTAAGCTCAACGTTTTTGAGCTTAAACTCCGAAAGTTTGCTTTGCAGTTCATCAAAAAAAGTAATTTTTTGCCCATTTACCGCTATAATTTTATCTCCCTTTTGCAAACCTGCTTTTTCTGCAAAAGATTTAGATTGCACCTCTCCCACCACAAAATTTCTCTGACGAGGCGTAAGACTAATAAAACTTTGGTTTTTACGAAAATCGCTTAAATGCTCTAGCAAATCGTTGGGTAAATCTATGCGAATTTGCTTTCCGTTGCGTTCAATGGTATAATAAGCATCAGAAGTAAGCAGTACATCAGGACTAATTAAATCCAAAAATTTTTCATAAGGTTTTCCATTGATATTCAAAACTTTGTCGCCTGTCTGCAAACCTATTTTTTTACCCATTTCACCAACTACAATGCCATCGCTGGCGACACTGGCAGGCAAATAACTATCCCCATTGACAAAAGTAAGCACAATAAAAATAATAATACCCAAAATTAAATTGACAATAATACCTCCCAGCATTACAATTAGCCTTTGCCAAGCAGGTTTAGCCCGAAATTCCCAAGGTTGAGCAGGCTGTGCAAGGGCATCTTTATCCATAGATTCGTCCATCATACCTGCAATTTTCACGTAGCCCCCAAGCGGAAACCAGCCCAAACCAAATTCTGTATCACCTTTTTTCTTTTTCCAAAGGGCAAAATTAGCCACATTGGGCATAGGAAAGAGAAAGTCAAAAAATATGTAAAATTTTTCAACTCTTATGCCAAACATACGAGCCGCAATATAATGCCCCCATTCGTGCAAACCTACTAGAATAGAAAGCCCCAAAAGTACCTGTCCAATCATTATGAGTGTATCCATAGCGTTGATGTGTTGAATTAGTTAAATAAACTTTCTGCAAATGCAATATGTTCTTTGAAAAAACTTGGCAATTTACAATTTTCTAAACTTTTTTGAGAAAAAATAAACCTTCCATCGCACACAAAGCCTAACTCTTCCCAATTTACTTGATTTAACAAATCTTTGAGTAGCTCCACATCTGCATCAGGATTGTGTGGAAAGATAGCTAAAATTGAACCATCATAATTATTACAATGATGCAGAAAGAAAGGCGATTTATGACGGGTTTTGCAATTCACATAAATTCTTTTTCTTTTTGAAACAAAATGCTTTCTTCCCCACTCCCACCAGTTTGTTTCATCAAAAGACTTGATTCGCCTACTCAATAGTTTTTCTTTATGAGGTAGTAAAATTTCGTGAAAAGTGTTAAAAATCATTTTTTTTGTTTTTCCTGTTTTGTAGGTCGCCGAATAAACAAAGTCCATATTACCGTACTGCTCGTTTGTAAATATTTCATCTGCTCCGCTTACAGCTCCCACTTTTACAAAGAAAATACTCTTGAAAGGCACAAAATAATCATTGTTTGTGAAAAGAAGTTGCCCATTGCAAAATGTGAAGTTTTGATAAACATTTGTTTTACGAGTAAAATTTCCTTTCTCAAAACGCCAAATAATACAATTTGGCGTAAAACCATTAAAAATTTTGGCATCTCCCAAGTCTATAATATCGGTTATTGTTCCGTTTTCGTAAATAAATTTATTGAGTTTTATGCTGGAAGTAGCTTTTAGGAAATCACGAGGAGTAATAAAAATCAACTCACCTCCCTTGTTAAGGTGATTTACGCATTTTTCTATAAAAAAAAGATACAGATTGCTCCTTTCATCAAAAAGTTGCATTGATAGTTTCTTTTTGGTTTCAGGCAAAATATCCTGAAACCTTACGTAAGGGGGGTTACCAATAATAGTATCAAACTTGTTGCTTGTAGGATAGTCAAAAAAATCCATACAAAGCATACCCTCTTGGACTTGCGTAGGGTCAATTTCTATACCTACACAATTAGGAATTTGCTTAAAAAAAGCCCCGTTGCCCGCCGAAGGTTCTAATACGTTTCCAAAATTTCGCCGAAGCCCAAGCATTTCAGAAACAATATGTGTAGGTGTAAATACTTGACCTAATTGTTCTACATTCATTTTTCAAAATACTCAGGAAAAAGTTGTTCAAAAGTAAAATAAGCCTCTGCTCTCAACCGAAGACTTTGGGCATAGCCCTTCAAAATAAAATCTTTTGCTTCTTGAAAATTTCTTTGCACCATATTTCTATTGCTATCCCATTTGCATTGAAAAGGCAAGTTATTCCCATTGGGCTGAATTTCTTGCAAGCATTTTAGAGAATTAACAAAAATATCTTGGTTATCGTTTTTATTGACAACCAGAAAGTAATAATCTTTGTCAATATAAGTTTGCAGATTGACTTTCAACTTAGTAAAATAATTTTCGTAGGGAATTTCATTTGAAAAATCAGGTAAAATGCCTGTGAGAGCGTAATAAATACCCAACTTACAATTCAAATTGTCAGCTTGTGTAGTTTGCGAAACTTTGATATTTACAGGTATAAATGTATTTTGTGTTTCCAATGCAAAATCGTACCAAGCTCTTGCCTTTGGTATTTGCACTTCAAATTTGCTCTGAATAAGGTTCAATAACTCTTTTTCATTGAAAGATGCATTTATTCTACCATCATCACTTTTCTCGGAAAGAGTTATTTTTTGTTTTTTCAAAAAATCTGTGATGTCAAGCAATTTTTCAGGCAAAATCATTATTCACTTCGTTTGGTTCATTTCTCACAAAAGCAACTGAGCTAACACATAATCTGCAAATAAAATAGCAATGGCACTTGCCGTAACGGCTTTGGTACTGGATTGCCCCACTTCCAAAGCTCCCCCACGTGTATAATATCCCTTGAAAGCCGAAATAGAAGTTATCAGGAAGGCAAAAACCACCGATTTTATCAGAGCAAAAGTAACATTGTAAGGCACAAAATTCTGACGCACCCCCACAATATACTCTTGTGCCGAAACTACTCCTGTAAGCGTTCCTGCTACATATCCGCCCAAAATAGAAAGAAAACCTGCAATAATCACAAGCATTGGGAATGTTATCATTGAGGCAATAATTTTGGGCAATACCAAATATGAAACCGAATTGATGCCCATTACTTCCAAAGCGTCAATTTGTTCAGTGATACGCATTGTACCTAAATTACCCGCAATATTTGAGCCAACTTTTCCTGCAAGCACAATACTTGTAATGGTGGGAGCAAGCTCTAAAAGCGTAGTATCTCTGACAAGCAAACCTATTACGGTCAGGGGAATAAGCGGACTAATCAGGTTGTAAGCTGTCTGAATAGCCGTTACGGCACCTATAAAAGTAGAAATAATAGTTACAAGTAGTAGCGAATCTGTGCCAATATACACACACTCTTCAATAGTGAGCTTGACATATACTCTGAATTTTTCTCGGTGAATAAATAACTGACGTAAAAATAAAAAATATCTGCCGAGTTGCTCCATAGTTGGTTTTTAGTAGAAAGTCGGGAACAAAAATATAAAAATTTGAGCAAAATCTTGATTTGTGCTGAAAATGTTTTTTTCTTGCAAGAAAATTCTTATGAAAAAGTTTGCATATTTTCTCTTCTTATTTTTAGTTTGGCAAACGGCTTTTTGCCAAAATGAAGGAGCAGTTACCGATACGAGTTATTGGAAAAAATCAGCTCAATTAGGTTTGGGATTCAACCAAGCCGCTTTTTCAGACAACTGGAAAGCGGGTGGTGTGAGTTCGGTAGCACTGGCAAGTTTTTTGTACACCGATGCCAATTATTTGAAAGATAAGATTTCTTGGGATAATTCTCTGCGGCTCAATTATGGAATTGTCAAAAACAAAGGGCAAAGCCTACGCAAAAACCAAGACCGCATTTTATTGGACTCAAAACTCGGCTACAAACTTTCTAAAAAGTGGAATCTGTTTGCCTCCCTCAATTTTCTTACTCAATTTGATGCAGGTTTTGAGTACGAAAGAGTGTTCAAAGATAATGCAGGCAATATCGTTGCTGTACGCGACAATCTGATTTCTAAATTTTTTGCCCCCGCTTTTCTTACCGAAGCCTTGGGTTTGGAGTATAAACCTGTAAATTATTTTTGGATACGCTTTGGTGTGGCAAGTATGCGTCAGACCTTTGTTTTTGAGCCCGAATTCAACAACAACCGAGCCATAGATGCCAACGGAAATGGAATTATCGGAGAACTTGCCGACACTTTTGACCCCAAAGTCAATTATGGTGTTGCAGAGGGCAAAAACATACGAAACGAGATAGGAATTCTGACCTTAGAAGCTGATTTTAATAAAGAAGTGATTAAAAATGTAGTTTTTCAGGCTCATTTTTGGTCTTTTACCACTTATGAAAATCCCCTTGCCACTGATGTTCGCTCCGAACTGGCTATCATTGCCAAAGTGAATAAATACGTAAATGTGAAGGTCGGAGCAATTATCCTCTACGACCAAGACCAAGACCTCAAAACCCAATACGCTCAAAATTTCACGCTCAATTTTGCAATGAATTGGGATAACAAGAAAAAATAACGTGTTTAGTGTGGCAAGGTTGCGAACTGAAAGCGATGTTGTCGCTCATAGCGACAACATCGCTCTTTATTTTATGAAAACAGAATTTTTAAGAGAACACCAAATGATGACAAAAAAACAAAGGGCAGTTTTTTCTGCCCTTTTCTTTTATTACTTTTTCTTGCTCATCAATTCTATCATTACATCTTCACCGCACTTCTGAGCAATTTTATCAACTCCTTCTTTATTATTATTAGCTTGAACAGGATTATCATACTCTTGCTCAATTTTTTTCAAAGCACAATCGCAAGATTTTTTACCAAATTCTTCTAACTCACTAGTGCTGAAATCGTTTTCCCATCGGGGGTATTTTTCAAGTTTTGAATTTCTCCTTCACAACCATCTCGGAAGGCTTTTTTATCACTTTCTGACCAAGCACCTTTTTTGGAAGTTTTACAACTTGCAAAAAAAGCCATTAACACCAAAAACATTGCAACTTTTTTCATAAAATCAAATTTTAGTTTTGCCATAAATTTAGGAAAACTTGGTCAAAAAGCAATTTTTTTTCAAGTATTTTTGTAATTATTTACACTAAAAAAAGTGTAGCCTTTGATATTCAACCCTTTAATCAATTACCAAAATTCCTGTTTCTTGCGTCTTGTTTCCTATTTCCTCACTGCAAACTATAACTTAAACAAGTACGTATTTTTTTTTAGTTGTGCACAAAATCCAAACTGAAAAGGTTGGCGTAATTATCAGCGTATTTTGCAGAAATAGGTGCAAACATCACATCGGAATTATCTGCAATTTTCAGCGTATGAGGGTTTCGGAAAAATTCAGCCAAATTGAATTTCAAATGCACCATAGCGGCGTGATTAGATTGCACTTTCAGAGGTGTTGAAGCAAAATCAATCGTTTTGGAACGAATATTATTGAGTGTTCGGGTAGAAAAGCCCCCATACCCACCTATATGATAGCGAAAAGTTCCATCGGCACTAGCAGACGAAGTACCTTCCAACTTAAAGAAAATATAACCTGTATTCCAATTCCAATACATACCCTCGGCAGCCCCTCCTACATCTAAACTCCCTGTTCGCTCACTGGGGTTCATTGTATTACGAAGACTATCTATGCCTACGAGGAAGGAAAAACCTTTGTATTCGCCCAAAGGAACATCTGCAAGGAATAATGTGTGGCTGTTGGGTTTATCCAATTCTACCAAGAAATAACATTTTTCTTGGGGTACTACATACTCCGAGCCATCAGAACGTTGCAAACGAAAATTGCTCACATAATAGCGTAGCAAATTCACTGAAAGTTGCTCGCCAAAGCTATTGGTATAGGTATTTCCCAATCGCAAAGGTTCATTTTCAAAAAAATGAGCAATTTCTATCACTATCCCTTTGCTTTGTGTGTTTTCTTTGTTTTTGCAAGAAAACAAAAGCAAACTACCTAATACAAACGCAAAAGAAACAAGATTTTTACCAAACATAAATGGCTTTTTTTAGAATTTAACCAAAAAATCTATTGAGAAATTAGCTTTTTTCGTAATTTTACTTGCAAAACAACTCTATCTATGAAAAAGTTTGTTTGGGGATTTTTTTGCTTATGTTGGGCGATAGGAGCAAGCAACTGCTCAAAACCCAAATGCCCTACCTATATGACACCCCAAGAATTTGCCAAATTTGAAGCAGAACGTATGCAAAAACGTACTCGGCTCAAAAGAGATGGCCAAGGACGTATCAAAAAGTCAAAGAAACGGGTAGATAAATTTGTGTATTAGCCGCCTATAAATTTCTTGAATTTTGAAAACTATGCGTTACTTTGCAAGCACTTTGTTTTTTTTATGGAGTACATTTTTCGTTTTAGCACAAAAAAAAGAAAACCTCATTCCCAATGGCAGTTTTGAAGCATATCAAGATTGCCCCGATGAATTTGGCTGGGTACGCATTGGGGGCGTAGCCCATTGGAAAGCTACTCCACCCGACTGCACCCCCGACTATTTTCACGAATGTAGTAGCAAATTTTCGCCACAAAACAACTCTTGCGGCAAAATTAGCCCCCAAGAGGGCAAAGGCGTATTGGGTTTGATTATACGAGTCGGACATTCACCTATCAAAAGCATTGACGACCTATTCTATCGCGAACACGTACAGGTACGCCTCAAAGAGCCGCTCAAACACCGCAATCGCTATGTTTTTACAATGTACGTTTCTTTGGCTGAATATTCTTCTTATGCCGTAAGTAAAATTGGAGTGCTTTTTACCAAAAATCCTATCTTGGTAAATGATAAGTTTTCTGCCAAAGCTCAAATTGAAACAGGTTTTATTGATACCAAAGGGGCTTGGGTAAAGGTTTGCGACACACTCATAGCCGAAGGAGATGAAGCCTATCTTACTTTGGGCGAATTTATGAGCTTTTCCAAAAAAGATATTCGTAAAATAGACGAAAATCCTGCACACGAAAAAATGTTCAGCTATCATCGGGCTTATTACTTTTTTGATAATCTTTCTTTGTATTGGTTAGATACTCTGCCCGAGCCGCTTTTGGCTGAGCCTCCCCTACCTCCTTTCAAACTCACTGCTCCTGCTTTCACAGGAATAGAAAAACCTTGGCAATTAGAACCTACGGAATTTGGTTATTTAGAACCCAACAAACCCATTGTATTGAACAATGTACTTTTTGAGTTTGGCAAATCGGTACTCTTGGAAGAATCTAAATACGAGCTAAATAAACTGGTGCGTATAATGAAGGAATACAAAGATATTCATATCGTAATTTCGGGGCATACTGACGAAATTGGCGAACCAATGAAAAATCTTAAACTTTCAGAAGATAGAGCCAAAGCTGTATATGATTATTTGGTTTCGCAAGGCATTTCTGAAAAAAGATTGTACCATACAGGTTTTGGCTCATCAAAACCGCTTTCTACCAACAAAACCGCCGAAGGCAGAAAGAAAAATCGCCGAGTGGAATTTTACGTGGCTGGCGAGGAATAAAATACCCTGAATAGCCAACAATACAATCGCTCATAAGCACAAAAATTTTCCTAAAATCTTGGCAGTTTCACAAAAAAAACGGAACTTTGAAAGTTGTTTTTATCAACTTTTAACTTTCTAAAATTGTAATTTTTTAGATTTAGTTTGCAGTAACAGAAAACAAGATTTTAGGTGTTATACAGAAAAAATGAGAGAGAAAGCCTTTGAAGGCTTAAACATCAAACATAGAATTTTTTGAACGTAAATAATTACCAAAATTTTATGAATTTGCATTGGGAAGCTATTGGTTTGTACTTTCATTTGCTTGATAAAAGCTATCATAAACTTTTGAGCTACGACCTTGATTTCACGGGTTTGGAGCGTTATTTTTTTATTCTTTGGGCAATTGCCAAAGCCGAAAAACCTCTTTCTCAGCAAAATTTAGCCGATTTGCTCAAAGTAGATAAAGCTACGATTGTGCGTATTATTGACGATTTGGAGCAAAGAGGGTACATCAAACGATTTCTGAATGAAAAAGATAAAAGAGCCTATACCTTGGCTCTTGGCAAAAAAGGAGAACGTTATATTCAAGACATTCAAGAAGGTATCCGCAACCTCAACGAAGAACTACTTTTTAACTTTTCGCCTCGCGAAAAAGAAATTTTTTTAGAACTGCTACGCAAAGCCTATCAAAACCTTTCCCAAGAACCTCAGAGTGATTTTTTCTTGAAATTCTTGGATAAAAGTGAAAATACTAATCAGAACCAATAAAAATTGTTTTGCTGTTTTCTTAATCTAAATTTTTGAAAAATCAAAGAAGCAAATCTTGTAAATCCTAAATATCCTCTTAATCAAGGTATAAATTTTACGCCCTTACTTTTCAGATACTCAATAACTTCGGGGCTTCTGTCTATGTCATTATTGTAAAAATCTACAATTCTTACCATTCTTCCTTGTCCATCTTCCATTTTTTGCTCTAAGTTTGCCCCATTTTCTATAACAAGCCTTATCAATTCCATATTCTTTTTAATAAGTGCCAGCCATAATGGATAAAAGCCACTTTCATCGGGCAAATCCAGATGAGCTTTACCCCCATTTTCAATAAAAAATTTCACCAAAGGAATATCTACATTTTCTATGGCGACCTGGATAGGATACTTGCCCCAACCCATCGTTTGCTTAGCACCTTTGCTTACCAAATATCGCACTACTTCGTCGTGGCTGTTCTTAGTTGCGTGATACAAAGGAGTGCCTTTTTGGCTATCCCAAGCATTGATATTCGCCTTTTGAACTTCTACCATATATTTTACACCTTTCATTACATTATTTTCTGCAAAACAGTGAAGCAATGTGTAATTAACTTCATCAACAATATTCATATTAGGCTTTTTAGTCATTAGCAAGTCAAACATTTCGTTGCTTACACAAAGAGCCATAGGAGTTACTTTTCCCGAAGCCTCTAAATTTACACTTACACCCTTTTCATTTAGTAAGTAACTGACACACTCCAAATTATTCTGCATTACAGCTCTATGCAGTACGGTATATTTGTAAGGCTTATCTTTCAGATATAAATTTTTAGTATCTTCTTGAAGGTAGGCTTTGAGTTCGGTGAGTGTGTTTCCTTGTGTGTAATCTATATTGTACCAAATCTCTTTTTGGGGATTTTTAATGAGTTCATTTTTGGATATACGAAAGGTGTAATAAAAAGGCGGAATAATTGGCTTGGGATGAGTATAAAAGTAAATCTCAAAATAATCGTAATCGTAATAAGCATCATCAACAGCTATTTTGATAGAGCCTACTCTGTAATTCGGTTTATCACCAATCTGGGCGTGGCGAGCACTATCCGCTTTAATATCAAAAGTAACGTTATCTAATTTTTTCTCCTCTTTTGAAGAGTTTTTGAAGCCATACAAATAGCAAGTTACTCTATTTTTTACATTGATTTTCACAAAACGCCAATCTTTTTCTTTGGGTTTTACGACCTCTATCCTACTGGGTTGCACCTGCACGTTAGGGCTAAAATACATCTCTTCTTGGGGGCAATTTTTAGGGTTAAAGGTATCCTCTTCGCTTTCGCCTACAAACACACATATCACAGTCGGAACAGATGCATCTGTACTTTTCCGAAGACTAATTCCTATGGCTTTCCAAGAAAATTGAGCAAACTCATCTGTACTTCCCAAAATTTTTGCATTTTTATGGTTCTGACTTGGTGAGGTAAGTGTGCTTACAATCTGCTCGTAAGAAGTTACAGAAGTAGCCATTTTTATTCTTTGCGTTCTGCCTGCATAGTTACCAAACTGCGAGACTTTGAAATCTGTATAAGTCTGATTTGCCATTGTTTCAGCGTTTTTATTAGCAGTAAGCATCAAGATTTTAGAAATTTTGAGCGGTGCTAAACCATTAGACTGCCGAAAATCATTGATTGCCTGCAAAACACGCCTTTCCATTGCTGTTAGGCACACTTCTTGGGCAAAAGTGCTTTGCAACCAAGCAAAAAGAAGCAGAAAGATTACAGAGTGTTTCATAAAATTTCGCAGTTTGGGTAAATGAATGAATATAAAAAAGTCTTAACAACTCAAATATTACCTTTTTTCAAGCAAAAATTTTTGCCCCCCCGAATTGAGTACATCTAATTTAAGCTTTTCGCCTTCCCATTTGAAAAGATACTTAAAAGGAGCTTGCATACCCTCAAAATTTACAATGAGTGTATCTCCGCTTATTGAGTATTTTCCTTTTGCCATAGAGGTACTCATTTCAGTTTCGGTAAAATTGTAAACAGTGCCTTTGTTGAGTTCTGCCATATCGCCTTCGGCTTGCACAATTTCCCATTTACCAACAAACTTATTGCCTGATTGGGCATCTTTTTTATCTGCCGATTGATCAGTATTATTAGTAGCAGAGCCATTATCAGCCTTTTTTTCTTCTTTTTTTCCGCAGGAAAACACTAATATTCCCGCAAGAAATAATGCTAAAATTGCTTTCTTTTCCATTTTTGTAAAAATTTAAGGTTAAACCATCTTTTTTGTAAAAAATTTGTAGTTCAAAATTTTATTATCAGGAAATACTCTGCTTTTCTGCCAATAATTTATCTAAATCTGAATTCCTACCATACATATATCATCGGTTTGGTAGTTTAGCCCTTGCCATTTTTGTAGTGCCTCATCAACAATGAGTTTTTGGATTTTCATTGGTTGGTAGGCTGTTTCTACAAGCAGTTGTTTGAGCCTATTTTGCCCAAATTTTCTTTCTTTTTCCCCTCCAAATTGGTCAGTAATGCCATCGGTGAAAAGATAAAGTCTATCGCCTTTGCTCAAATAAAACTCTTTTTTATGAAAACTCTTGTTCTGCCATTCATCATCGTAGCCAATAAAAAGTTTATCGCCTTTTATCTCCTCAATTTGCCCCATCGTTTCATCTCTTAGTACCCACAAAGGACGATTTGCCCCTGCAAATTCTACCAAAAAACTTTTTTTATCAATGCTCAAAAGGGAAATATCCATACCATCTTTTATACAATCTTTGCTTTGGTAGGTATTGAGCGTAAGAATTACTTTTTCACGTACAAATTCTAAGGCTTTGCTGGGTTCAAGAATTTGCTGCTCTTTGATGACCTGATTGAGAAAATTGTTGTTTATCAGGGTCATAAAGGCACCGGGTACGCCGTGCCCTGTACAATCGGCTACGGCAACGATAATTTTATCGGCATTTTCAGCAAACCAATAAAAATCGCCCGAAACAATATCTTTGGGCTTGTAGATGATATACACATCTTGAAAACTTTTGCGTATTGCCTCCTCATTGGGCAAAATACTCATCTGAATACGTTTGGCGTAAGTAATGCTCTCGGTAATAGATTTGTTCTTATGTTCAATATCTTGCTTCTGCTGTTGGATAATCAAAGATTTTTCAAAAAATTCTACATCACTTTTGCGATTATTTTCTGCAATAAAAATCATCAAAAACAAAATAGAAAGTGTTGCAAAACCGCCACCACCCAAAATTTCTATGAAAGTGTATTCGTTGAAAATATAAGCTACCCCAAACACCGCCAAAATACCCAAGGCATATATCAGATTTCTTTTTCGGCTGATGTGGAAGGTCTGATACATAATGGCAGTAGTGAAAGTAAAACCTGTAAAATATGTAGGAAAACTGGACTTATGAACAATAGCAAACATATAAGCCAATGCCGCATTGATTGCGACAAAGGTAATATCTTGCCTTTGCTCAAAAGTAAGTTTTCTTCTGTAAAAATAAGCTAAAAAGAAAGTGGTAGCTCCTATGAAGCGAATAGGCAATATTTTTTGCCATACATCAGGGGCAAAGAGATAGTCAAATAAAATCCATACAAACCATACCCAACCACCCAAGAACAAGATTACATCAAGAATACGATTTTGCTTGTTTTCTACAAGTGAAACCACTTGTGGAGTGTATGGAGTTAGTTCAAAATATTTTTGCCACTTCCGAAACATAGCCAGCTTTTTTGTATAGTTTTCTTATTTTCTTACAATTTCCAACGCTGAATTTTTTTAGAATTATCAGTATCCGAAGTTTTTTTGTGTTTCTGCATAGCCGCAACTACCCCGCCCAATGCCATAAAAATCGCTCCTCCGATAGTTACATACGCCGTAAAAGTGCCTTCTATTGGTTTCTTGGGCTTTAATTTCGCTGTGTCCTCAATCTCCCATATCAAACCAAAGAAAAAGAACATAATAGCCCCAAGCACACCACTGCCTACGCCATATAATATGATTTTGAAAAGTTTCATAAAAATATGTTTTTTGACCTCACCCTAAATCCCTCTCCAAAGGAGAGAAATTTTTTTGCTAAAAACTTCCGATATTTACCACTTTGGGGGTTTTGATAACAGGGTGATTGCGAGGGAGAATAATACTCACAGGAGCAGGCATACCCGTAGAGCTATCTTCACGAGCTATCCAAATTTTATAGATAGTGCCTCCCAAAGCACTTTCGCCACTACCAATACGATTGACATTCTCGGTAGTTACTCGGCTTACACGCACAGGATTGGCATAAAAACGAATATTGTTGTAATCTTTTTTGAGGCTAAAATCCTTTACGGTGCTTCGCAAACTAACATTTTCAGGGTCTTCGTTGATAAGCGAACCTCCCGCAATACTCCTAAAACGTTCGGCACAATCTTCTAAACTTTCAGAAGTGCGTAAAATTTCTACGTACTTTTCCAATACTTGTTGTACCTCTTTGGGTACGCGTTGGGCTGTAGCTACGGCTCCCACCGATAGCCACAGAAATAGAATTGCATACAATTTCTTCATTTTTTCCTAATTTTCAAGTTGAATAATATTTACCTACTTTTACTTTTCCCTTTATATGCCCGCTTGTAGCCACATTTTTTACACTTGTAATGGTCGCGTGTTTTGAAATACTGCTCGCCTGGGTCGTTGGAAAGTATTGCCTCCACAAGATTTTTGTTAGGGTCTTGCCTGAAACGAGTTTGTGTTTCTCTTTTAATATGCTCCATAGCAAAAGAATGGCATTGAGGACAAAAACTGACCCATAACCAAGCAATGAGCAAATACAATGAAATTCCGCCAAAAATACCTACAAACACGTAAAATAGCGTTCCACTCAACAAATCTTGCCAATGAAAATCCTTTTGCGTGTTATCGGTGTAAGAAAGTATTATTACATTAGAACTTGCAAAAGTAGCAAATTGCTTCTTACTTTCTCCCCAATACCAATATCCTTCTTTTTTACCTTCATCAACTTTGCCATTGGCATCAATTTTACTTGTGAGCGTTTCTTTAAGACTCTGCCAAGCCTCCATAGGAAACTCCATTCTAATCGCAAAAAGCCTATCGTTGTAAAAAGAAAGTTCTACTTTCTTTGCCTCTAAGCCATAAAAACTCACTGCCTCGTTTAGCGTAAATTTTTTTTCATCAAGGGCATTGGGGTTGCTAATATCGTTTAGTTTGCCTTGCCATTTTTTGGCAGAGCTTCCCATTTGTAAGTTTTGCCAATCCATTTGGGCAAAAATAGGGTGTGTAAGAAAGCACAATGCAAGAATGCAAAATCTTGTTATCATAAAACACAATTTTGAAAGCTACAAGATAATAAATCTTGTAGCTTTTGCAAATTTTTAAGGTTTTATATTGATGGCTGGAACGTTGTAGCCCCAAGGTCTTAGAATGCCTGTTAAGGTTTTAGACCATTGCCCTCCCACGTATTCTTGCTTTACTTCTCTACGGTCTACAACGTGTTCGCCTTTGGCATTTTTGTAGGCACAATCTACCACTACAGTTCTATAAATAATTTGCCCGAGTACATTTCTCACGATTTCTTCTCCCCAAACTTTATGAGCAATAGCAGGATATTGCTGTTTGATGAGTGCTGCCAAAGCCTTATCTTGGTAGGTATTGATATTTCCTTCAAATTTATCTCCATATTTTTTTACTACGGCATCTCTATCGGCTGCATTGATAGTAACTTCTACGGTTCCTTCGCCTAGTAAGTATCTATCCTTAAAATCAATACCAGGGTCTTGTACTCTTACACTGATATTAATTTTATGCTTACCAGCAGGAAGCGTAGAAACTGTATAGACAAACATTTTGGAGATACCACTATTGTCTTTTTCGGCAGTAGGCAAAAAAAGGAATGCTATACTTGTCGCTTTTTCAGCATCATCTTTACTCAAGGCACTTTCAGCGGTGTATTCTTTGCCATTCACACTGAAAGTTATAAGTAAGTTTTGGCTATAACTATTAGACCTACCTTTGGGAGCATACCAATTTTTGATAGATTGAGGCATAAAAGCACGAGCATAAATACCTCCTGCCAGATTAGCAAAACTATTCGTTGCTCCTGCTCCATCAGCGGGTACATCACTTTTAGCAAAAACTAATTTACCGAGATTGTTTTTATGAAAATCCGTTTTTACGCCATGATCTGGGATTGTTTCGTATTGAGCTTTATCATAAAAATTCATTGAAGCTACCAATTTCTGTTTGTTTTCATTGGTTACGTTGTAGGTAAATACGCCACTTCCTGCCTCGGCGATGTCATCACTATTGGCTTTTTTGTAGAAGAAAAAGATAGTCCATTGATAGTTTTTGGGGGTAAATTTAGCAGCTGCCTGCGACCACATCAGTTTCATATCGCCCTTGGCGAGTGTCTGAGCCGAATTAAAAGGAACTTTTCCATCTAATTGTGTAGCCAATTTTTCTAACTTATCTTCATCAATTTGCAAAGTGATAGCAAATTGTTTGTCGTCTTTGTATCGGTTAGGAAAAAAAGCATACTGCGTAATTACGATAGGGTCTTCGTCATCGGCATCTTTGGCGATAGCAATTGCCATAGCACCACTCAAAGGAACATCTTGCATCTTGAAGGCATCTTTGAACATTTCGCCCATAGATTTTGGCGTTACAAGGCGTACAAAGATTTCATCACCAGGCTCAAAGTTTGTTTTTTTATTTCTAAATGCAAAATCGCTAGCAAATTCGACCGTAGGTTTGCTTACATTGGGCGTAGCCGCCGAGCCAGCATTGGTATTTGCGTTAGTATTTACATTTGAATTTGCATTGTTTTTGGTATTTTCAACGGGCTTTTCGGTAGCTTTGTCTTTTTTATTGGTTACTGTGCTGGTAGCTTTGTCTTTGAGCTTACCAAGTTGAGCATACGAAAAGCTGCACATTCCCAAGGCAAGCAATAGTGCGAGAATAATTTTTACAGATTTCATAAGGGTAGTAATTTAAGGGTTTCTATTTTGGCTTTTAGATATCCCCCCTTTTGGGTTTCAAAAGAGGGGAAATGATTTGGGTTTTGTCTTGAATAAGGGTAGTTGGTAGTTAGTAGTTAGTAGTTGGTAGTTAGTAGTTGGTAGTTAGTAATTAGTAATCAAAATCTTAATACTCAATACTCAATACCCTGTACTCAATGTGTTCTACTGAATTTTTCTAAGGCGATTGGTTTCTACGTATTCGTCCCAGTTGCTATCGTAGCCATCATAATGTACTTTGTACTTACCTTGGCTATTTCTACCTGAGATGATAGAACCTTTATACCATTGTCCTTTCCAAAGGATTTCTACTTGGTCGCCTACTTGCCATTCCTCACCTGCACCTTCTAATGGGCGTAAGCGTCTGATATCTACATACTCGTCCCAGTTGCTATCGTAGCCATCGTAATGAACTTTATATCTTCCTTGGGCATTTTTACCCGCTACAATAGAGCCTTTGTACCAAGAACCTTTCCAATAGATTTCAGCTTTATCGCCAACATTCCAATTTTTCTTTACATTGTTCATATTCACGCCCGGAGGAATATCGGAAGTTTGGGCGTACAAGTAACTGCATACACTCATCATAAGTAGTAGAGCGAAAACGATTTTTGTAGGTTTCATAAACGTAGTAATTTAAGGGTTCAACAAAGATTTATTTGAGTGGATTTTTTTATTTTATTCTACGTAAGCGTTTGGTATCTACCCATTCGTCCCAATTGCTTTCGTAGCCATCGTAATGAATTTTATACTTCCCTTCGGCATTTTTAGCACCAATGATACTGCCTTTGTACCAAGAGCTATTCCATAGAATTTCTACTTTGTCGCCTACTTTGTATTCATCTTGCTTTTTAGCTTCAACTTTTTGCTCTTGGGGTTTATCTTGTTGGCTCGCTTTCAATTCACGGATTCTTCGCACATCTACAAACTCGTCCCATTGACTATCCCAGCCTTCGTAATGTACTTTGAATTTGCCTTCGGCATTTTTGCCCTCTATAATAGTACCTTTGTACCATTGCCCTTTCCAGTAGATTTCGGCTTTATCGCCTACATTCCAATCTTGCTTGATTTTGCTTTCATCAATCCCTTCGGGAATTTCAGCAATAGGCTTTTGATTGGCTTTTTCTTTTTCGGCAAACTCTTGTGCTTTTTGCTCAAATTTCTTTTTTTCTAAGTAAATGTGTGAGGTATTATCCGATTTACGTTTTAGTACAAGTTTTTCGGCAGTAAGCTCTACTATCTCATACTCTACGGCATCTTTTTCTTTGCCTGCTTGGCTATCCCATTCTTTGAGAACAAGGATTTTATCATTATCTTTCAGTTCCCAAAAGCCCAATACACTCGTAGAAAGGATACCCTCTCCGTATTTTTTCTCATAAGAGAGTTTGTTGTTTTTGGTATCTTCGCCGAAAGTGAGCGTTTCGGAAATGAAATCTGCAATTTTCTTGACATCTCCGCCGAGTTGAATATCAGATTTGATACTTGTAGAGTTTTCCAAATTCTGATTGCCTGCTTCAAGATTAGCATTGGTATCGTACTTCCATTGGCTAGCAATTAGTTTTTTAGCCGTTTCAGTAAGTTCTTTCTTTTTCTTGCAAGCGTTTAGCGTTAGCAGGCTTATCAAAGCCAGCCAAGTAAAAACCGAACCAAAGGGTGAGCGTTTCATAAATGTTGTGTTTTTTGGTGAATTACTGAACCAAAAATAATTGCTCCTTTTCAAAACTCCTTTTGAAAAATGATGAACGAAAGAAAAAAAACAATGAATGAACTTAAAGAAAGGATAAGCAAAAAAATTTTTGAAAAACTTGGTTACATTTGGTAAGCAAAGGGTATAAAATAAAAAAATTTTGAACCTAATGTAAATTCAAAATAAAATTTGGTTAATTTTGCAAAACGAAAAAACAACAATTATGCAAACAAAATTACTACTCGTGTTTTTTTTGGTTTCTTTGCGTATTTTGCCCAAGCACAAGGCACTTACAAAGATTTAGTTTTAGGTATCCCCGAGTGTGAGCAACAAGTCTTGCGTTGGGAACAAGTAAAAAATGCTCTTAAAACCCTTAGTGGTGTAAAAGTGGAAGGTTTCTGCTCTCGCCACGATGTGATTGTCCTATCTGTAAATCGTGATATTCATATCACCAACCAAGCCATCTTTGATAAAATCAAAGAAGTAAATGCTTCTTATCGTATTTTTGAAAAAATAGCAACCCGAGAAGAAATGCTACAAGATTGCTACGAGGAAATGATAAAGCAAAAAAATTAGGGTATCCTATCTATCTATCTATCTTACTTTTAGAGTAAATAGGTAATTTTTCAAATCTTCTCTCAATTTTGAAAACAGCTTTAATCTTGGTTAAATTAAACACACAAAAACAAAACTAATTAAGTTATGAAAAAACTAATTCTGTTTGGGTTGATATGGCTTTTTTGCACAAATACCCAAGCCCAATTGCTTGTAGATCCTGCAGGTGCGGGTGGCTTTGAATCAGGAACTTCTTTTGCCGCCAATGGCTGGACAGTAGTGAATGGTTCGCAAACAAACCAGTGGCACGTAGGTATTGCCGCTGTCTTTGCAGGTACAAGAGCCGCTTATATTTCTAATACAGGAGGGACTTCAAATAACTATGATATTGGAGCATCTTCAGTAGTTCATTTTTACAGAGATATTACCGTACCTGCTAATAGTACTATAAATTTAAGTTTTCGTTGGAGAGGTGATGGAGAAAGTGGATATGACTACCTACGGGTATTTGTAGTACCCACCACCACTACCCCTACCGCTGGTACGCAGCTAACATCAGGACAAGTAGGAGGAGATTTTAATTTACAATCTACTTGGCAGCTAGCCACCTTAAATGGTATCATTTGCAACAACACTACCTCACCCATCACTCGCCGTTTAGTTTTTTCTTGGAGAAATGATGGAAGTGTAGGAACAAATCCACCTGGCGGTATTGATAATATTTCTGTTACTGCAGTTCCATATGTACCACCTGTTTGTAGCTTAGGTACAGGGGTAACTAATGTTGCTACTTTACCTTACAGCTCGGGAGCGGGCACTACCTGCGGAGCGGCAAATGACCTTACCAGTAGTAATACCGTAACTTGTGGTAGCAGTTCGTATTTAGGCGGCGAAGATAGGGTATGGATTTTTACGCCTACCACTTCTGGAGCTATTACTATCAATTTGACCTCGACAGGAACCTATACAGGACTAATGCTATACAATGAATGTCCCTTATCTGCGGCTAATTGTAGCGGAGCATCAAGCTGTATTGCCCAAACCCAAAGCAGTTCTGGTGATAAATCTCTTTGTTTTAATGCTATTGCAGGGACTACTTACTATTTAGTAATGGATAGCTTTCCTACCCCTGATTGCAATGCTTATACCAATTTAACAATCTCTGCACCTGTACCTCCTCCTTCTATGACTTGTACGCT
Organism: uncultured Cytophagales bacterium; assembly: GCA_964654605.1. Taxonomy (GTDB): domain Bacteria; phylum Bacteroidota; class Bacteroidia; order Cytophagales; family Thermonemataceae; genus Raineya. The sequence continues at coordinate 32,805 of CAZZLW010000073.1, forward strand.
TGCAGGTACCTACTCTATCAGTACAATAACTCATAATCCTGATAATCTTAGTACTCCAAACTTATCAGGTTTTACCGATGATATATTTTATCCAGGTGGCTCCGTTTCTACTGGATTTGATTTCTGTTTGAATGGTAATCAGTATCAAAATTTTCTCATTTCTGCCAATGGTTATGTTATTTTTAACCCTCCCGCTTGGGATTGTAGTACAACTAATCTACCTAGTGGAAACGCCGTACCCGGAGGTTATTCTAATTGGTCTATTACTGCCAACTTACCCAATACTACAGAAGCCCCTCGCAATGCCATACTTGCCCCTTGGCACGATATAGACCCCAGTATTACTTCAGGGGGAGCAACACCTCGTATCCGCTATCAAGTTTTTGGTACTGCCCCCAATAGACGTTTTGTAGTATCTTGGGAAACAGTACCAATGTTTAGTACTAGTTGCAATGGAAACAGAAGTCTAGACTTTACAGGACAAATCAAAATGTTTGAAACCACTAACAACATAGAAATACACTTAACTCAAAAAAGAGTTTGTGCAGCTTGGAATAGTGGTAGAGCATTACTGGGATTGCATAATTACAATGGAACAGAAGCATTAGTTCCTGCCGCTACTTACAATGATATTAGCACAACTTGGACAGCCACCAATCAGGCTTGGCGTTTTACATTCAACCCTGCCACTTGTACTACTTGCAGTCCTCTGCCACTCAATTTGCTCTATTTCAGCGGAGAATTTGATAAAGAAAACCTACAATCAGTGCTTACGTGGTCGTTCAAAACACCTGCTGAGGCAGATTATTTTGTCGTGGAAAGAAGCCAAGATGAAGTTAATTTCACAGAAATAGGTAAAGTGAATTTTAGTGCTTCTAACCAATATCGCTTTATAGACGATAAACCTCTACGCCACACCAATATTTATCGCCTCAAAAAGGTAGATAAATCAGGCAAAGCCGAATACTCTCATCACGTAAGAGTGTATAATCCCGTGCTTGAAAATTGGGCAGTAGAGCGTATTTACCCAAACCCCGCTCAAAATCTCACCAATATAGATTTAGTTGCCTTGTTCAACGAAAGCTATACTATCAAGTTATTCAATTTGCAAGGTGTAGAAGTGTATGCACAACAAGGAGAGCTAAACAAAGGATTCAATCAAGTAGAAGTAAAATTTGGCAATTTATTACCCAAAGGCACTTACCTGCTCTTGCTTTCTACACCTTCACAAATGTATCAGCATAAACTGGTGATAGAATAGTCCGTTTTATCCCAAAGCACATAAAAGCGACAACATTATTAGTGTTGTCGCTTTCTTTTTGTATAAAAGTTTTTAGGTCTATTTTACCTATCCGTAAGGAGAAAGGAAACAGGAAAAAAGTTTTTTGAAAATTGAGAAATAAAACCCTTGAACTATCAACTCTTGAACGTAAATACTACTCTGCCTGGATTGAGCCTGTATGAGATTTTAAGCCTCCTTTGGCACTATTTATTTCAATGTTGTAATTTTTAGGATTTCCTCGTACAATCCAACGAACTTTTACACTTCCCATTCCCGAAATATTTTCCACAGCTACGGTTGCAGGTGCAAATCCTTTGATTTCTTTTCCTATGCCAAAGTCAGCATTCTCCATTAACATTCCCGCTACTACGTTTTCTCCTTTGAGTGTAATAAGATTGGGCGGATTGATTCTATACTTAACATCGTGAGCCAAATGTGTAGGAATAAGCCTTGTATTAGCAATGGTTGCGGTAATTTGCGAGAGACCATTGCCCAAAGATTTACTCTTTACCTCAATTACCTCCAATTTCGGGGTATGGTAGGCGTGAAATAGCGTAAAAGCCATATTACGATGAGCATCTTGTTCTATCAGAAAGCCGGGATAATTGCGAACATAATTTTTCTTAAATCCACCTATTTCTATATCCCCATAATTAGGGTGTTTGTAGGGTTTCCATTCTACAAAAGCATCGCCAAAGAGCAACAATTTATCAAATTCGTAAAATTCATTATTATCAAAACGCCCAAAAGCAGTGTTTTCTTTGCTATCAAAAAGTAGATACGAAGTCATTAGTTCATTCACAAAAGAAACTACTCCCCTGCCTGCGTGCATCCAGTTTGAAAAATCGCCATAAGTAGAATACAAATCCTTGTAGGAAATTAGATATTTGTAGCCGGGTATCATTTTTTCGCCTGTTTTTCCTAAAACATCATACACGGCAATATCGGAAGGAGTGAAAGTAAAAGCGTCTTCCTCGGAGCCTGGTCCTCGCAAAAGCATACCACCGTAATTATGGTAATGTTGTGAGCCTGCAATATTAGGGTGCTTCATCACAAAATCTGCTACGGCACGGCTTTCGGGCAGAGAAAAAGGATATTTATTTGCTCCAAACTGAATGTAATCGGGTTGCCAGCCCCAGCCCCAGTCGCGGTTAGGGTCGTAATAGCCTTTTCGGTCTTCATTTACCAAGCCATCGCCGTCGTTATCCAAGCCTTCATAGCCCAAAAGTTCGTATTCGCCCGCTTCGCCCGGCTTTGCCATAATCATTTGGCGGGGGTCGTTGGGGTGCGGAATGTACCTGCCTGTTTTAGATTTTCTACGCATAAAAGTAATTTCTCCATCGCCATTGAGGTCATCAAAATCATCTTCATCAATCAAGCCGTCGCCGTCGTCATCAATAGGCACTAACCCTGAACGTGGTGTGTTGGCATTATTTAAGTTTTTGAGAAAATCATCTCTGCCATCAGGATTGATAGTAGGCAAAATGTAAAAAGTTTTTTCCTGCAAAAGTTCTTTGATGAATTTTACATCTTTGTAGTTTTCAGTCAGATACCAAGCAGTGTATAGAGCCACTTCTGTGCCTTGTATTTCGTTGGAATGTATGTTGCCGTCTATATAGAAAGCGGGTTTGGTATCGGGTTTGCCCGCCTTGAAATCGGTAATCGTAAGAGCCCAAATATCTTTTCCTTGATACGATTTGCCGATGCTTTCTATGGTAACCAAATCGGGATAGGCTTTTTGGATTTGTCGGCAGATATTGGTTACTTCATCATAGGTATAATATCTGTTCCACGCAATTTTGACTTTGGGATTGGGTGGTGTTCCCAAAGCACGCAAACCTAAATCTTCTTGTTTTTGTGCCAAAACAGAACCGAAAGCAAATACAGTACAGATGAGCAGTAAAATATTTTTTTGCATAAGCTATGATGTTTATGTTTTTGTAGCAAAACGAAAAAGTGTAGAAAATCGTATATTTCTATTGCAAGAAAAAAGGTAATTGTTTAAGTATAACTTGTAGTATAGAAAGAGGAAACAAGATGCAAGAAGCAGGATTTTGGGGTATTTGGATATTTAGACGTGGTAAAACTTTTACCCCAAATTCTTGAACATTTAATACAAAAAAAGACACAAAAAACTAAAAATCAGTATTTTGTGTCTTAATGTCTTATCTAATTTCTTTCATCAAGGCATTAGTTCCTTCAATTTTGCCTCCAAAGCACTGCCTCTAAGGTTTTTCGCTATAATTCTACCCTCTTTATCCAATAGAAAATTTTTAGGAATGGCGGTAATACCATAGGCTCGGGCGGCGACATTATTCCAACCTTGTAAATCGGAAACATTCGTCCAGTTTAACCCATCTTTAGCAATAGCTTTTGTCCATTTATCTTTGTCTTCATCAAGCGAAACACCATAAATAGTAAATCCTTTATTTTTGAATTGTTCATAAGCCTTTACTACGTTAGGATTTTCAGCACGACAAGGAGCACACCAAGCCGCCCAGAAATCCAAAAGTACATATTTACCACGCAAAGAAGAAAGCTTTATGTTTTTCCCTTCAGGCGTAGGTAATTCAATATCAGGAGCTACCGAGCCAATAGCAAATTTTTTATAGTTATCTGCCAAATTGGCTACATAATTTGCCACTTTCGCACCTTTGAATTTCGCTTGAAAACGCTTGTTAATTTCATCAATATAGGCTAAATCAGTGTCATCATCCCACTCCAGAGTAAGCATAAAGAGAGCTATGGAACTGCCAAACTTCTGTAAAGCCCAACTATTCATTTTCTTTCTAATTTCGTTTTGGGCATTCATAAAGTCAGCAATAATCGCTTCTTTTTCTTCATCAGAAGAGGCTTTTTTGAATTTTTCCTCCAATGGTTTAATTTTCTCTTGGCTCATTTTATCATTTTCCAAAATATAAGCTCTCACAAGCTCAGAACCTTGGCTACCTGAAACTTCGTAAAAAGGCGTTTTGTTGAAATCAATTTTCAAGTTAATGTTTTCATTGCCTTCCAACATTAGTATAATGGATTTTTCACCTACTTTTAGCAAACAAACTCCCACTTCTGGCAAGGAAACATTTTTCTGAAACTTTCCATTTTGAATTTTGATTTCATCAAACTCTTTGATTTCTGGTCCTTCAAAGCTCTCTATACGAGCAAGTGAGATACTTTTTTCTGTAGCATTGGCAATAGTGCCACCAATTTTTACCTGAATTTGAGCAGAAACACTCAAACTGCATAGTGCCAAAAGACAAACATTTAACAACTTTTTCATAAGTATTAATTTTATACTGAATTTTACAATTTTCTTGCCAAACTCATCAAAGAAAAACGGAAACTTTATAGTTTCCGTTTTCTAACAGAAATAAATGAAAGATTTTAATTGATTACAATCTTATGAGTTCTTTTCTCGCCTCCATAGATGATTTCCAATAAATAAATACCTTTGCTCAAACCATTCAAATAAAGTTTTTTCTTAGTAAGCTCGTGGGCTAAAATTTCAAAATTTCCCTTTAATATCTCAAGGCCTAACTGATTTACAAGGCGATAAGTTAATGTTGTAGATTCAAAAGATTTAACTTCTATAATCAATTCATCATTTATTGTAGGAATAGGATATACAGAGCAATAAACTCCCCTACCCCAATTTACAACTTCTATGTTGCTAAAAGAATAGTATTGGGCACCGTGCTCTATTTTTAGACGATAATAATTATCTCCATAAGCAGGCTTTTCATCGAAAAACTCATAAATATCTCGTTCAGGTAATACCTCTCCAATTTTGAAAAACTCCCTTCCATTATAGCTTTTCTCTATGATAAATTTAACTACATCAAATTCTTGTGAAGTTCTCCAAGCTAGCTTAATAATGTCATTTTGAGGCATAGCTTTGAAAGATAGCAATTGTAAAGGCAGAGGACTACTAGGAGGTAACCCAACTCCAAAGCCAGAAAATCCGTTTGAAAATCCTCCCTCAATCCAAAAATCTGTACCAAAAGTTCCCCTTGTTGTAGCTGAACTTTGCCAACTTGGCGAACCTAATGTAGCGGCACTAATAGGTCCTACTGTTTTGCTGATAACCGCTAAGTTTCTATTTTGAGAAGTAACACTTTCCCAACCTGCTATCTCGGCTTCGGTATAATAAATTCTGATATTGTAGTTTCCGGCGGGGTTATTGTTACTTGGTATTACTCTAATCGTTTTGCTTGCCAAATATTCGGCAATGGGTGTGGTTGTAAATTGCAAGGCTCCCAGGCCAGCTCTATCAACATAAATTTGAGTACAACCGTAATTATGATTTGTAGGATTTTCAATTTTTGCTATCAGTTTACCATTGCTTGGATTGTAAGCATACACAGTAGAATTTGGACCCAAATAAACTTGGTTGGGTGTTGTAGGAGCTGAAAAAGTAGCTGTTTCAATAGTTGTTCCTGCATAAGGTAAAGCTGTTACCACAATATCATCTATCACAAAAGCAGGTTGGTTTTGCACTGAAGCATCGTTATCCCAACGCCAAGCTAAGTGAAACTGTTGTCCATTGAGAATCGCCGGCAAATTAACTGTACGAGTTGTAGTAGAGGTTACTCCTACATAAGGATTGGTAGGCGTACCTTCTATGAGTACCCAAGTTGTGGGAGAAGAAGCTAAAGCATAGAAAAGACTTCCAAAATCATATCCACTTTCTCCATTACACTGAAATTTAAATGTTACTTGTAAAGCATTAGCAGGATAAGTAGAGGCATTTATTACAGGTGTTTGCAATAGTGCTACTCCAGCAGTACTACCATAATTTCCACTTCCTGTACTCTGAGAAACATAAGCACTTTGATTTCCGTTTAATACTCTTTGCGTACCTATACGCCATATATTAACAGCTCCACTACTTGTATACTGCGTCCATCCAGGTGTTCCACCCGATTCAAAATTATCAGAAAACAATATGCCTCCAGCATTCGGAGGTAATGGTTGAGTGTCATTATCTGCAATAGCAATAGTATGAACATTGGTTGCTCCAATAACTGCACTACCAGAAACCGAACTAATCGTAATGACCGCATTTTCTAAACCTTCTATAGCTTGGTCGTTATATACCCTTACAACTAAATTTTGATTTGCCATACTACCTGCATTAAACGTAACTGTCGGAGTGAGCAATTCAAAATCTGCAATATTAGTGGCTGTTCCCGATAAACTAAATGAAACATTATGAGCAGAAGAAGGTACTTTAGAAATTTTTAGTGGTATGTTGATATCCTGATACCCTCTACAATCTATATTACCAGAAGAACTATTTTCCGTAAGATTGGTTGAAACACCTACAAACTCAACGATAGGAGGTCCTGAATTGGCTATTGTTGAAACTATTAAAGAATATTGCTGAGGGCTTGATAAAGTCCCTTTGTGCGAAACTGTAATCGTATAAGTAGCTCCGGGCGTAGGACTTGCAATATAAACTTTCTCTACATTATCACGAACATTATCTCCCTGCGTTGCAGCCGCAGAAGGATTAGAAGGATCTAAACGCCAAGGAAAAAAGGTGGTGGTTCCGTCAGAAACTCGTAAATCTAGGTCATTCACTAACATAGGTGTTGTATTGTTCAGAGGTGTTCCTCCAAGCGGTGTTCCTGCGGGGTCATTCCAACAAATAGTTACTTCCAAAGGACTAGTAGTTGCCTGAACGTTTAAGGTATAAGTAGCACCATTGTTTAATACTCGTTCATCAATAATCGTAGTTGTACCTCTATTAGTAATCACATTGACTGCCTTTTCAGCATTCAAAAGCCCCCAACCAAAAGCATAATCAGGACCAGGGTTAGAGCCTGCTTCATCAGCCGTATGAATCACAAGCCCTCTCAATGTTGCAGAACGCATAAACTGACCGCTATTTAAGTTTTTATAGTGCTGTTGTATCAATGCCAACGTACCTGTTACATTAGGGCTTGCCATTGAAGTACCTGACATTGTAGTATAAGCAGTATTACTACTACTTGAAGTAGAATAAACGTTAACCCCATTGCCCGAAATATCTGGTTTGATACGCCCATCATCAGTAGGTCCCCAAGAACTAAATGAAGACATTGTTACGCTGCTAGGACCAGTATAGCTTAGGACATCATTTACCGCCGCCACCACAAGTACATTTTTAGAACAAGCGGAACCTGTAATCAAATTATATCCCGAAGTATTGAAAGGAGCTCCTGTATTATATCCCGAACCTCTGTCATTACCTGCCGCCTTTACTATCAGATAATAAGGTGCATTGTTAGCAATAATATCCCAATCTCTTGAAGTAGCATCATAAAACCCAAACTGGTATTGCGATAAAAAAGAAGAATTGTATCCATAAGAATGATTGGAAAGAATTAGTCCTTGAGAAGCCTGTGAAGTCATCTCTGTTTCGTCATTGTTCCACTCATTACCCCATAATTCTGCTTGGTAAGCCATACCTTTGGCATTAGCATCTACCCCACTAGCAATAAGAGTTCCTGCTACGTGTGTAGCATGATTATTATTTCCATCTGGGGTAGTAAAATTAACTCCATCTTTATGTGTTACTCTTGTTCCAAACTCCTGATGTGTATTACGCACAGGTCCTCCATCCCATTCTCCTATAATCATTCCCTGACCGTTCAAATTCAATCCTAATGTTCCCCCAGTCCATAAACGATTAGCCCGTGTACTAATTGCGGCATTGACATTGCCCGTAGTATAGTAGATAGGGTTGCCAAAGGCATCTACTTTTTGTAATTCAGAAATAGAGCCATCTTTAGAAGTAATAAAAATTTTCCACCCCTTCTTCTTAGCCATTTCGTAGGCTTTCTTTTTGTCTTCTAGTTCTTGTTTTCTAAAAAGTTCTGTCAGTTTTTTTAGCTCTTCTTGATTATACATAGAAGCAATTCTTTGCCTTTCCAATTCATTTTGAGCAAACAATATTTGCCCAAACCCTACTAAAAACAGGATTGCGAATATTTTTCTCATAAGCACAATTTTTTTGAAATTTCACAAAGTTACAACTATTTATCAATAAAAAACAAAATAAAATTTGGATTTTCTTACAAATAACCCTAAATTTGTTATATTTCATCTTTAAGCTATTCTCCTATACAATGCACGAAAATTTACAACTTTCTGCTATTCAATATTCAAAACTTATCAGTCAGGTACTTGATAGTGTATTAGATGCCGTTTGTGTTATTAGCAAAGGTTGGGAAATTATTAAGTATAATCAAAGTTTTCTCCAAAGTTTTCCATTAGCCGAAGCAAATAATAATTTTTGGAAAATTTGCACTTACGAAAAGATGCCCGCTCATTTTGAAGCCTCTCTACAAATTGCTATGCAAAATGCAGAAAATCAAACGGGTGAGTTTCTCTGTGAAAATCAAGAAAAATACTTTTATTATGCTTGCTACCCCTTCGATTTAGGCATAGTCCTGATTTTACGTGATATTACTTCTGAGAAAGAAAAAGAAGAAAGACTCAAAAAATCTAAGTATTTCCTCAATGCTATTCTGGATAGCACTACGGATAGTAATATCTTAGTGAGCAAAACAGGAGAGATTTTATGCTTTAATAAAGCTACCGCTGAAAATATCAAAAGATTTTTTGGAAAAGATATTCAGGAAGGGCAAAATTTTTTTCAAAATTACACCCTGCCCAATACTAAGGAACTACTCAGACAAAACTTTCTTGATGCCCTAAATGGTAATTTTACAGAAACCGAACGCCTGCTTTCCTTTCCAAATGGCGAGCAAATCTGGGTGCATCTGCGTATTTTTCCTGTCTTTGATGAAAAAGGTGAAGTTTGGGCTATTTCATTGAACTACAAGAATATACAAGAGCTAAAAAGACAATACGAGAAATTAGAAGAAATTGCCCGCTTGCAATCGCATAGTATTCGTCGTCCCCTTTCTTCTATTTTGGGCTTGATAGATATTTTAGATTTTGAAGGGGTTAGTTCTGATAACGAGAGAATTATTCAATATCTCAAAGTTGCTGCCGAGGAATTAGACAGGCTCATTCACGAAATTGTAGGAAAAACTTACAAATAACTTACAAAAATCTTTGTACAATTCGCTCAATAGCAGGCAGATAAGATTTTCCAAACAAGTTCAGATGAACCAAAAGTGGATAGAGATTGTAAATGCCTACTCTTTCAGTGAAGTCTTTTTCCAAAGGGAAATAATGCTCGTATGCTTCGTAAAAATCTTGCTCAAAACCTCCAAAAAGGTAAGTAAAAGCCATTTCAGCCTCACGTAAGCCATAATAAATGGCAGGGTCTATGAGTACAGCAAAACCTTTGTTGTGTGTGATGATGTTTCCACTCCACAAATCACCGTGTAACAAGGCAGGTTTTTCGTTAGGTAATAAATGAGGTAATTTTTCGTAAAGTTTTTCTAATTTTTCCAAAAAAGACCTTTCCAGCAAGCCATTGTAAAAAGCTAAACCCGCCTGCACCTTCAATCTTTGCTGAATGTAAAACTCTATACCATCTTCAGCTTGTGTATTGGTTTGTTTTAATGCCCCAATGTAGTTATCGTATTCCAATCCGAAAAACTTATTGCTATTTTGATGTAATTGAGCTAAATTTTTGCCTAAATCTTTCCAATAACTTGGCTTGGGATAACCTTCCAAATATTCTAAAAGCAAATAATTTTTACCCTTTTGCCTACCCGAAGCTATTACAGCAGGAGTAGGCATACCCATTGAAGCCAATTTTTGCAAACCTTTAATTTCCACCTCAAAAGTATCTTCGGGGCTATTTTCATTCCATTTGATAAAAAAAACGCCCAAACTCGTAGCCACTTTTGCCGCATTATTGATACAACCACCCGAAACCGCCTGAAAATGCTCAATTTCGGGAGTTTTACCAAAACTCTCTAAAAAAACTGCCTCTAAAAAGTCATTCGGTTCAAAGCCAAACATATTTTATCAGGATTAAAATGATTTGCAGGATTTAGAAGATTTTTTGTATCTGAAGTTGTTTAAACTACAAGCGATGATGTCGCTTCGAGCGACATCATCACTCTTAGTCTGAAAAAACAACCCAAATTTCATTTTTTGCCAAGATTAAAATGATTTGCAGGATTTACAGAATTTTCCTCCTTGTATCTTCTAAAATCTCTTAATTAGCAAAAAGGTTTGATTTTTTACAAAATTGAACCAAAAAAACTATATTGCAAAGCAAATTTCTAAACATTTTCCTAAAATGTGTGGCATTACAGGTGTTTTAGCTTTCAATGAAATAGGACGTTTTTCAATGATTAACTTGCAAAATGCAACAGATGCTCTTGTGCAGAGAGGTCCTGACTGGGGAGATACCTTTATTTCGTTTTGGGCAGGTTTGGGGCATCGTAGGCTTTCTATCATTGATACTTCCGAAACTGGGAATCAGCCCATTTCAGACCATACAGGCAGATATACTATTGTTTTCAATGGTGAAATTTACAATTACCAACAACTTCGTAAGCAACTTTCAGAAAAAGGTATCGCTTTCCGCACTCATAGCGATACCGAAGTGCTTTTGTATGCGTACATCACTTGGGGAACTTATGCTTTGGAACTTTTACACGGCTTTTTTGCTTTTGCCATTTACGACAAAGAACAAAATTCGCTTTTTCTGGCTCGCGACCGCTACGGCGTAAAACCTTTGCTATACTACCTTGATGAAGACCGCTTTCTTTTTGCCTCTGAAATGAAATCTATCATTCAGTACGGCATAGAGAAAAAATTAAATTTATTGGCTTTGAGGCATTATTTGCATCTCAATTACATTCCTGCACCGCATACTATTTTTGAAAATATCTACAAACTCCCGCCTGCTCATTATGCTAAAATTCAGAATGGAAAAGTAGAAATAGACGCTTATTATCAAATTCCCAAGCATTACACCGAACACCCCTCACAGCTATCGTATCAGGAGCAAAAAAGTCGCCTGAAAGACTTAATGCAAGCCTCTATTCGCAAGCGTTTGGTGGCAGATGTACCTGTGGGAGCATTTTTGAGCGGTGGGATAGATTCTTCGGTGGCAGTGGCACTTGCCTCGCAAGAAGTAGAAAACTTGCAAACTTTTTCCATTGGTTATTATGAAAACAAATTTTTTGATGAAACACACTACGCCGAAATAGTTGCCAAACATTTTCGCACCAAGCACACTACTTTCAAACTCTCTAACAAGGATTTGCTGGATAATTTGGAGGCTATGCTCAATTACCTTGATGAACCATTTGCCGATTCCTCGGCTTTGCCTGTATTTATTTTGAGCAAATTTGTCAAGCAGTTTGTAAAAGTAGCTATTTCGGGAGATGGAGCTGATGAAATGTGGGGCGGCTACAACAAACATTTTGCCGAATATCAGATTAGAAAAGGAGGTATTTTGGCTAATTTGGTTAAAATACTCTTGCCTCTTTGGAAAAATTTGCCTCAATCAAGAAATCATTTTTGGAGTAATAAATTCAGGCAACTGGCTCGTTTCGCCGAAGGTGCAAATCTTTCGCCCCAAGAGCGTTATTGGCTTTGGGCAGGTTTTTGTAAAAATAACGAAGTAGAGCAACTTTTACACCCCACCTTACGCTCAGAAGCACAAGCAGAATATCAAAACGATAAGGAACGAATTTTACAGCACCTGCAAAAAAAGGATATAGAAGGTTTGAATGAAGTCTTTTATACAGATATGCACCTTGTTTTGGCAGGTGATATGCTCGTAAAAGTAGATTTGATGTCAATGGCAAATGGTTTGGAAGTACGAGAGCCTTTTTTAGACCACGAGCTTGTAAATTTTGTATTTTCTTTGCCCGTAAGTTCAAAAATAGATAAAGGTATTCGTAAAAAGTTGTTGCAAGATACTTTTAGAGATATTTTGCCTGTTGAAATTTACAAACGCCCCAAACACGGCTTTGAAGTTCCTTTGCTGGACTGGCTTCGTACCGATTTGCGTTCTCTCATTGAAAACGACCTTCTGCAAGATAGATTTGTAGAAGAGCAAGGAATTTTTGATGTAGCAGAAGTAAAAAGATTAAAAAATCAACTTTTCTCCCCCAACCCACAAGATAGCCACGCACGCATTTGGGGGCTTCTCGTATTTCAGCACTGGTGGAAAAGGTTTTGTAGAAGATAAAATCTTGATGAAAAATTTTTATTTTTCCAAGCAACCTTTTTGCTACAAATCTCATCTTTAATGCAGAAAAACATACGGAAAGATTATATGCAAGAATCTGAACTAATCAAACTTTGTCAAAAAGGTGATAGGAAAGCCCAAAAATGCTTGTATGACCGATATGTAAAAAAATTATTGGGTATTTGCAAAAGATACCTTCCCGAAATCCAAGATGCAGAAGACGCTCTGATGAACGCTTTTTTGAAAATTTTTGAAAACATCAAAAATCTGCAAAAAGACTGCTGTTTGGAAATTTGGCTGAAACGCATAACTATCAATGAATGTCTTAGTATTTTAAGGAAAAAACGTATCTTTTTTGTAGATGCCCAAGAACAAAATAATCTTATGAGCCATTGGGAAAATGGTGAGGACTTGCTTCAAACCGAAGATTTATTGATTTGCCTACATAAATTGCCCGATGGCTATCGCACCGTTTTCAATTTGTATGTCATTGAAGGGTATTCTCACGAGGAAATTGCCCAAATGCTTGGCATTAGTGAAGGAACTTCAAAATCACAACTTTCAAGAGCAAGAAATCTTTTGCAAAAACACCTTGCTCAAATGAGTTTGCAAGAAAAAATCATTTACAAATCTTGAAAAATATGCAAGAACATCTGACTGATAAATTGTTTAGAGAAAAATTTACTGATTTTTCCTCAGAACCCTCTAAACATCTATGGGAAGTATTAGAAGAAAAATTAGAGCAGAAAAAAAGCAAACACAAAAAATACGTGTGGCTCTCTTGGGCTATCGTTTTTCTAATGGTTGCAACTTTTTTAATTTTTAACTTCATTCAAAATGAAAAAAAGTGGTATGCTAAAAATAATGCCTATGTCAAAAGCTCAAATTCCATTTCTACAACTGCTTCTCATAATACCTCTACTAAACTATTAGACGTTGCTCCAAAAGAAATACTTCAAGAAAAAAAACAAGCAGAAAAACAAATAACAAGCCCAAGTCTTTCAAAAGAATTGCCACAAAGAAAATCCGATAGAAAATTTCATAAAACTACTACCCAAATGAAGGAAATTACAGAGAAAAGTATTGAAAAAGATACGCTACGCAAAGTCCAAGAAGTACTTTCAGACGAATTAAAAGCAAGCAAAGAATCTAATAATATCAATGATGATACACTCAAATCGCTACCTAAGCCTAAAGGCACAAAAATTATTATCAAATTACCCGAACCCGAACCTTCCAAAGAAGGAAAAGCAAGAGATTTTGCCTCAACAAAGTTTGGTAAATTTCTCAAAAATGTACAAAAACTTAAAAACGCAGAACTTAAACTAACCCTTAATTCTAAATCACCCAACTAAATCCTTAAAAGTATGAAAAAGTTTTGTTTTTTACTTGCTATGCTGGCAAGTGCTTGCGTGAGCATTGCCCAAGATACTATACAGATTGAAATTGGTGAAAAATCCAAAGTAATTGTTACAAGCCAAGACCGCAACAGCTTGCTAAAACTACGAGAGTATGATTTCAACAAAATCATTCATAAAGCTATACAAGAATTGGATAGCAATGCTAAAGATAAAGAATCTTGGACAATTTTTGCAACTGATTTTGATGATGAAGGTGTCAGAATTTTTGTTAAAGAAGAAAATAATAAAAAAGACACATCGGAAATCAAAAAGAACTATTCCAAATGGATTGTAGATATAGGTTTGAATAATTATCTTGAAAAAAATGTTGGTTTCCCTGATAAAAATAATGCCCCCTACCGTTTACAAACTTTTAATTCGGTTTATATCGGTGTGGGAAAAATTTGGTATTTCAGATTAGGTGGCAAAAATAGTCCTTTTTCTATCAGAACAGGTCTGATGTTTGATTGGTATAATTTCCGTTTTGTTCCACAAAACTATATGATAGCCAACAACAATGGAATAACTTGGGGAAACTATTTGCAAGATTTTGAAAAACCTATTCAAAAATCCAAATTGGTGGTTTCTTATTTACAAATCCCTTTAATGTTGCGAGCAAAATTTTTCATTGGCGATACTCCCATAAGATTAGGCATTGGTGGCTATGCTGGTTTGCGTTTGGGGAGCAGAACTAAATACAAATTAGATAGTGAGGAAAAAGTACGCGAAAAGGATAGTTTTTATTTAAGCAACTTCCGATATGGTTTGGAGGGAAATCTGGGTATTGGCGGGCTTACCCTATTTTGTAAATATGATTTGAATTCTCTTTTTAGCACGCAACAAGCACCTAATCTAAATGCACTAAGTTTCGGAATAAGGCTGTAAGCCGAAGCATCAGAAGTAATCATTTACTTTCAAAAAAAGTAAATGATTACTTTCTCAGCCACTCACAAGCCTCTTTCCCCTCGCTGAATATACCAAAAAAACGCTTGTAAAATTGTATTTGCTTGGATAGTTTGAGGCACAGATTATCCAAAGATACTTTCTGCACAACATTGGTGCTGATGAGAAAAGCTACCTTGCGTAAGCCCAACTGCATAGCCACAGGCAACCAATGGCACACAATCCAATCGTTAGAACTCACCCAAGAGGTCTGACAGCAAGAAACATCAACAAACAAATTGCCCGTCTTTTGCAAACGCATAAAACCCAACACCTCGTTCAAGCCGTTGCGAATTTGTTCGGGTAAAACTTTCTCCTTCCAAATAATTTTGGTACAATTCTCCTCCAATTCTACGGCATAGCCTTCATTTTCATAATGCCTCACTTGCTCTAACATAGAAACATAGTTTGATATGACAACAACAAAGTTACCAAATTGTTTTCAATTTTTTAAGCAAATGTAAGTTTTATGAACAAATTTTGTAAAAAGATAGGATAAGTTCAAATGGTTTAAGGTTCAAAAATTTGAACGTTTGGGATAAAGTATTTTCCTGCTTTCTGTTTCTTTGCTCCTATCTCCTAAAAATCTAAGTGCTTTTGATTTCCCTTGCAGGCATTTCTTTGGAAAAGAACTTACGCAATTTCCAAGTTGGTATGCTGATATGTGCTTTGATAAGAAAAATTTTATCTGTACCCTGTGTTTTACCCCAAGCGGAAATATTATCCAAATAGTCGGTAGTAGGGCGAAGCCAAGAAACTTGCAAGCCTATTCCATAGCCATTTTTCAAAAGAAAAATAGTACCCAAACTGGTCGGGAAAATAGCTGTAATATTGCCATAAACTTCCCCCGCAGGACGAGTAGTGAGCAAATTTTGCAGTCTTTCGCCGTTTTCATTTTTGGGCATATAACGCATAAGTCCTATACCTTGCGAAATATAAGCTATCCAATACTTTTTTCGGATAAAATTATATTGCAAATCTGCCTGAAAGGTGAAAATATTGGAGCGAAAAAATAAATTAGGTCGGCTGTTTTCATCAAATTCATAGGCATAATTTTGCCCCCGTACCGAACCAATGCTGATATTGATATGAGCATTCCAACGCTTTTTTTTGGCAAACTTTATTCCCAAATGCAAAGCAGAGCTAAACAATTCGTATCCCTGAGCCAAATCTCCTTTGTAGGCATTGCCGCTCACTCCTATTTCCCAAAGTTGCATAAGGCGGTACCGCTGAAAAGTATCCACAGGAACAACTTGTAAGCTATCTTGGGCAAAAACTAAAACAAAATTTGCAGTTACAAGGAAAACTATCAAAAAACTTTTCATACTCATTATTTAGCAAGTAAAGTTAAAGACTTTTCTTGTTTTTTCAAAATTTTTCAAAAACTTAAAAATCAAACCTTTACACAAAGCGAAATTCTTTTAGCCTAAAAATACACGAGTAAGTTTTAGATTTTTTTCAAAATTTTATTGCAGTATTGAAGTTTTTTTAGCTACTTTAAGGTGAAAAACCAAAGAACACTAAAATAGTATGGAAGGGATTAGCTTTATCATAGATTCAAGAGGTAGAAAAATTGCGGCACAGATAGATATTATCAAGCACGCTGATATTTGGGAAGAGTTTTATTCGCAATGGTACTTGAATAAATGGTGGAAAAATCTTGAAAAGGCTTGGCAAATGGCTTTCAAAGAGGCTATCCGTATGGATATTGATGATGAGCCTACCATAGAACAACTGAAAGAAATTTCGGAACTCAAATTCTTTGTTTGCAAAGATTATCGCATTGATAGCCTTGAACCTTTGGAAGCTCTACCTCATCTGGAAACGCTTGTCATTGCCGAAACCGAAGTTTCTGATTTAGAGCTTGTAAAGCAATTTGAAAATCTTACGCATCTGGATTTGATGAAAACTCCTGTACGCAGTTTAGAGCCTTTGCGTTATATGCGTAGATTGGAGGAAATTTATTTCCACGATACTTCTGTCAATTCATTAGAACCACTTTCACACCTTTTCGGACTGCATACACTCGCTTTCGGTAAAACCAAAGTCAAAGACCTTACCCCCCTGCAAAACCTACGCCGTATGGAGAAAATCTTTGCCGCCGAATGTTTGGTAGAAGACCTCTCCCCTATTGCAGGACTTGAAAAAATGCAATACCTCAATTTGCAAAAAACACGTATCAAATCTATTGAACCTCTGAAAAAATTTAGATATTTAGAAGAACTCTACATTCAACATACAGCAGTAGAAAGCATTGAGCCTCTACGAGCTATGTATCGTTTGGAAAGTTTAGGTATTAGCCATACGAAAGTCAAAAGTCTTGAACCTATTATGCCTTTGCGGGCTTTGCGTAATTTGTATTGCTACAACACGCAAATACCCCAAGAGGAGATTGATGAGTTCAAAAGAACACACCCCAAATGTAAAGTAGTGCAAGAGGATTTTTAGTGCTTTTAATTGTCATTGTAGCTATAATTTGCTGATGTAATCTCTGATTATATCAGCAAATTATTCTATCATCTTTGCTCAACTTGCAATCTACCATTACCATTGCCATATACCCTTTCTAAATTCACATTCAGCATATCGGAAGTAGAAATGCGTCTTAGATTCACGTCCATTTCTTGCAAACCTTTGATATTGACATCAATAGCACCATTACTATTCATAGGAACAAGAATAAACTTTGCCCCTTCGGGATACTTTACAGGCTGGAATTGCATTGGCTGAACTGCATTTTGTGGTACAGCTTGCACTGCATTTCCCTGACGTTCAATCAAGATTTGGTTTTGTACCAAAATACCCACCAAACAAAAAGCTATGATGGTGAGAACAGCGTTGAAATAGATTTGTGAGGTTTTCATTTTTTTAAGGGTTTGAGGGTGAAATTTTATCTTTTGAGTATTTTTTTGCTCAACCAAAGCAATAAAAGGTAAATTACCATAAGCAAAGCACCATAGATTAAGCTAATGCCTTTTTGTGGAATAAAAACAAAAAGATAACCCGTTATTATTAAAAATATACCACCAAAAAAATATCTAATGAACTCTAACATTTCAAAATTGATGTCCCACACAATTACTTTATTGTAATCTTCTTTGGGAAAAGCAACCATCGTTTTTTTACCGACTTGCATAAAGTTAAGAGAGTTTTCATTATTTATACCTAATTCTGCTTTTCCAACATTAGGAATTTCGTAAGAAAGAATAGGAACTGAATATGTGCCCCCTTCTCGGTCAGCAGTATCTCCTGACCATTCACGCTTATCAATTCTCACGACTTGGGCAGGAACTTTGATGTACTTCCTAATCCGCTTGATTTTTCGCCAAGCCATAATAAGTACAACTAACAGCATTATTAAGCCCGAAGTGCCTACAACGTATCCAAATCCTTCCATACAATTTGAGAAAAAGGTCTAACCGCAATCCCAATTATACAAGATATCGGAAAAGTCGGCTTTTTTTAGTTTTTCGCCATTGATAAAAAAGTGGGCAATCCCCATATCACCCCATTGAATGCACTCGGTAGATTCTATCTGCAAAAGAAGTGTATCATATTTTCTGAATGTTTCTTCCTCGTAGCGTGGGTCTTCTTGGATAAAAGAGGCGTAACCACCGAGTTTGCTTCCCCAATTACTCACATTGCTCGCGAGCCAATCAGCAAGTTCGAAGTCATTTTGAAAAAGTATCTCTTCAAATTCATCATACCTATCTCCCATAGCGTATTGTAAATTAAGGTCGCCAACACTTGCGTATTCTTCTTGCAGAGAAAATTCCAATTTTTGGGCTATAAATGGCTTATCAAAAGGGGAATATTTGGGTTTGGGGAGTTTTGGCAAATCTCTTTGATGATTATTTTTATCTATTTCAGGGAAAAATAACACCTTAAAACCAACCTGCTCACTCGGATTGCCTAAATCCAAGCCATACATTTCGTTATCTGCAATATAGATTTGTAAAAGCCCTTTTTGAGGAAGATAATCGAGCGGCGGAACTTCCTCAAAATTGATTTGAGCAAGCAAATACATATAATTTCCTTCGCCATCTGTGGGATATTCTACACCCATAGGCAAAAAGGGCATTCCTGCAAACTTACTTTGCCAAAGCTCTACATTTTTGCTGGGTTTGCTGGTGATTTTTACGAATTTTTTACGAGTCTTTTCAAAAACATCTTGAAAGGCTTGCAATTCGGCGGGAAAATATGAAAAATCTATCATACAAATTGAGGTTATGGTTGCATTTTTCTTTTCTAAACTTATCTAAACACATATAAACTTACCAAAAAATTTCGGAAATATCACAAATTTGATATGAAGTTTTTGTTAAAGATTTGTTGGCTAGTAGCAAGTTCATCGCTTGCCCTCGTTTTTTACATTTCTGCATCATTATTCATTTAGCCAACAACCTGCCTACCACCAAAACTACAAAGAGATGAGCCCATACAGCTTCTATAATAGCTATTCGGTTTATCAAAATACTTGTGTTTTCGTAAAGTGGGTTGAAATTTCCCAACACACTCACACTATACGCAATAGACTCCATATAGCTACTCAAATTAAGCTGGTGCTGAAACCCCATAGCAGTAGGGTTAAAAATACAGATTATATCGTAAATTCCTCCAAATGCCCAAGCAATCATAAAATAAATACAAGCCGAGCCCCACAATCTTTCAATAACAGACATTCCTTCTCTGAAAATTTCCAGTGTAGCAAAATAAATAATGATTGTTGTTCCTATTGAATAGCAAATATGAACCGCAAGAATGTAATACTTTTTACCACTTAGCTCTAAGTCAAAGAAAGGATTTTCGCTGATACTTGCCACTATAAAAGCAATTGTAAAGCACACAATAATCAAATTCAGTAGCAAACGATTGCTTGTAAAAAACGAGAACAGGTAGTAAATAAAAATAATGTAAAACGTAGTGATAAGCAAGAAAAGTATATCATTAGCAAAAGAAGCAAACTTATGAGCTACACCTATTTCCACAAGTAAGCCTTTTGTGAGCAAAATATTCAAAAAAGCCAAAACCTGCACCCATACAGCTTTTTGAAAAGCTAATAAGCGAGTTGCAGGTTTTGAAATAAAAGCCTTCATCTTTTAGCATCAAGTCATATCCACTCCTTTTCTATGAGTTCATCAACTTTTGCAGGAGTAAGATTTTCGTAATATTTGTAGATGCCATCTTCGGCTTTGAGCTTTACTTGCAAGCAAGGGGCTCCGCCGCAAGCGGCAAGACACTCAACAGCCTTAATGGTAAATTTGCCATCGGTAGTAGTTTCGTTCAAACCTATGCCCAAGCGTTTTTGCAAATGCTCAAAAATTTCCTCCGCTCCGCAAATCATACAAGGACCCGTACGACATACTTCCAAAACATACTTGCCCACAG
Source organism: uncultured Cytophagales bacterium (assembly GCA_964654605.1). Lineage (GTDB taxonomy): Bacteria > Bacteroidota > Bacteroidia > Cytophagales > Thermonemataceae > Raineya. Next base: position 52,933 of record CAZZLW010000073.1, read on the forward strand.
GTTGCAAATGAAACATTGTATAAAAAGTAGCCACTTCATACACCTCTATCGGCTGAATTTTTAGGATTTCGGCAACATAATCCATTACATTGACACTAATCCAGCCAAATTCGGTTTGGGCAATGTGCAAAATAGGCAATATAGCCGACTTTTGCCTACCTTCGGGGTAACGTTTGATAATCTCCTGAATTTGCTTCATTCGCTCCTCCGAAAACTGAGGATTCTGATGATAGCTTCTATCGGTATTGAATGTAGGATGTCCCATAGTTGAGTATTGAGTACAGAGTATTGAGTATTGAGTATTGAGTATTTGTAATGTTCCAAAAGTTCAGCGTTGGGGGTTCAAGCCTTTAAGGACTTTTTCTCTCATTTTTGTATAAGGCATAATTGTCTAAGTCCTGCTTCTTATTTCTTATTTTTTGTTTTCCTACCACAAATTAGACCTATACAATTACGAAAATTTAAGAAATGCCTTACACCAACATTCGCATAGGTTCTTCCAAATTGGCTTTAAGTGTTTTCAGAAACTCTGCTCCTGTTGCTCCATCTACAACGCGGTGGTCGCAAGTAAGCGTTACTTTCATAATATTTGCGATTTTCATTTCGCCCTTTTCTACAATCACGGTTTCCTTGATACCACCCACTGCCAAAATACAAGCATCGGGCGGATTGATGATTGCCGTAAATTCATCAATATTATACATACCCAAATTACTGATAGTGAAAGTGCTACCTTCCCAATCTTTGGGTTGCAATTTTTTATCTTTGGCTTTCTGGCTAAAATCTTTTACCTCGCTGGCTATTTGTGAAAGCGACTTCATATCGGCATTGCGAACCACAGGCACAAGCAAGCCATCTTCTACAGCCATTGCCACTCCAATATTTACGTGATAATTCACACGAATTTTATCGCCAAGCCAAGACGAATTTACTTTGGGGTGCTGTTTGAGAGCCATTGCCGTAGCCTTGATAACAATATCATTGAAAGATATTTTCACAGGTGAAAGTTCGTTCAAACGGCTACGCATTTGCATTACATTATCCATCTTGATTTCTACCGTCAGATAGAATTCGGGTGCCGAAAATTTGCTTTCCGAAAGGCGGCGAGCAATGGTTTTACGCATTTGCGTAACATTTATTTCTTCGTATTGCTCAAAACCTGCTCCTGTGCTAATGGTTTTGGTTTCCGAAGCAGTAGAACCTTGTGTTACGGTGGGCTGGGTTGCAGTGGGTTGCGGTTGGGCAGAAGGCTTAAAGTTTTCTACATCAGACTTTGTAATTCTTCCGCCATCGCCAGTACCCTTGATTTGAGCTAAATCATAACCCAATTCTCTTGCCATTTTACGAGCCAATGGCGAGGCTTTTATTCTACCATTGCTATCGGTATCTTGGGTAAAATTTTCAGAAGTAGTTGTTGGCGTATTGCTTGCAGAAGTAGCTGTAACATTTTGAGCCGAAGGCAGTGAAGTTCCTCCTTGTGCGGCTTGTAGAAGGGTTTTCCAGTCGGCATCGGGTTCGCCTATGATGTAAAGAATTTCATCAACTGCTATTTTTCCGCCCTCTTGCACGCCCAAGTACAAAATAGTGCCTTTTTCATAGGCTTCCAGCTCCATTACTGCTTTATCGGTTTCTATTTCTGCAAGTAAATCGCCCGATTTTACGCTATCTCCTACTTTTTTATGCCATTTTACTACCACACCTTCGGTCATTGTATCGCTCATTTTGGGCATTCGCTCTACTTTGGCACGAATACTGGAAATATCTACCGAAGCCACCGCAGGTGTATTGCTTGCGGGTTTATGGTTTTCAGTTTGAGCTGTAGGCTGTGGAGTAGGCTCAGTAGTGGTAACTTTCGCCGAGCCTTGCAATAAGTGCTGAAAATCTTCACCGGGCTTACCTACAATATACAAAATGCCATCTACGGGAACAGGTTTTCCAACTTCTGCCCCAATGTACAAAATAGTACCACTTTCATAAGCCTCCAAATCCATTGTGGCTTTATCTGTTTCTACTTCTGCTATAATATCCCCCGATTTAATTGTATCTCCAACCTTCTTATGCCATACCGCCACAACGCCTTCGGTCATTGTGTCGCTCATTTTGGGCATTAAAACAACTTGTGCCATAACGTAAAAATTTGTTTTTGCGTTTTAGTAAAATTCACTTTGGGCAAGCAATATAAAGAATGTTTTGTTTGGAAAAAAATTTTTTTGCTTCGCAAAATTATGAAATTATGAAGCTATCGCATAAACTTGAAATTTAAAACTTGAAGCCTAACACTTAAACTATTAACCCTCAAACTCTTAAACTTTTTGCCTTTGAACTTGTAATAGGCTTTTCAGTCTGTACAGCTATCTCTATTTCACCACAACTTCAAAGGGCAAACGAGCCTGCACACCTTGCCAATTTCGTATTTTTTCTAGTAATTTCCAATTTTCATAGAGTTCGTTGCCTAATTTTTCTTTCAAGAAAGTTTCTTCCTTGCTTTTTTTAGTGATTTTTTGCCAAAAGTCTTGCTGAATAGGATAGTATTTTACCTGATAGTCGTTTTCTACTTTGGCTTTTTTTGCTGCAAGAGCAATGGCATCATCTAAGCCACCAAAAACATCAACCAAACCTCTTTCTTTGGCTTGTGAGCCAGCCCATACTCTACCCGAAGCTACTTTTTTCAGGTCTTCAAGGTTCATTTTTCTGCCTTGGGCGGCTTTGGTAGTAAAGGCTTCATAAATTCGCTCTACGCTCTCCTGAATAATGGCTCGCTCTTGTGGCGAAAGGCTACGAACAGGATTGCCAATATCGGCAAGCGGCGAAGTAGAAACTCGGTCGGTAGTTACACCTATTTTGTTTTTAAGCAAATTTTCTGCATTGAAAAGCAAGCCAAACACACCAATAGAACCTGTAATGGTATTTTTTTGAGCAACAATCGTATCGCAAGCCATAGCCATATAGTAGCCCCCCGAAGCGGCTACATCAGACATTGAGGCAATCACAGGTTTTTCTTTTTTGGTAAGCATAATTTCACGCCACATCACATCTGAAGCCAAAGCACTACCACCGGGCGAATTGATACGCAAAACAATGGCTTTTACTTTTTCATCTTTACGCAGTTTTCTTAATTCCTTCACAATTGTTGCCGAACCAATATTATCCTCGCCACTTTCGCCACTATTGATTTCGCCTTCGGCAAAAAGCACTGCAATTTTATTTTTAGAATACTTGCTTTCAATCGCTTTGAAATACTTGCTCGGCGAAATAAATTTGATGTTATCTTTTTTATCCACTTTCAGCTCTTTGCGTAAAAGCTCTAATATTTCATCTTCATAGGCTATATTGGTAACTAAATTCAAATTTTGAGCATCTTCGGCTTTTCGCACCAACATAGAGTCGGCTATGCGGCGAAGTTGTGTTTTTTCTATCTTGCGAGAAGCGGAAATATCTTCCAAAAAGACATCATAAATTGCTTCCAAATATTCTTTGGTTTGCAGTCGGTTAGCCTCACTCATTTTATCTAAAATAAAAGGCTCCACAGCACTTTTGAACTCTCCTACTCTGAATACTTCGGGTTTTACTTCTATTTTCTCCAATACCCCCTTGATAAAAGGAATTTCCGTATAAATACCATTGAACTCTAAAATACCCGCAGGGTTCAGATAAATTTTATCTGCTACCGAAGCCAAATAGTATGCCCCTTCGCTGTACGTTTCGGCATAAGCATAAATGAACTTATTAGATTTTTTGAAATCTACAAGAGCATCGCGAATTTCTTTTAGTGAAGCGTAGCGAGCCTGTACGCCTTGCGTATTGATGTAAATACCCTTAATTTTTTTATCGCTTTTAGCGTTTTTAATGCTTTGCACTACTTCCAATAAGCCTATTTTGGAACTGGTATTATCCAGAGGCACTCCCAAATTGCCCAGCGGGTTTTCCTGACCTCTTTCAGCTATAGGTGCAGAAAGATTGAGATATAAGACGCTATTTTCATCTACCTTTACTTTATCATCATCTCCAAATGCAGAGATAATGCCTATCAGTATGAAAATGGCGAACAAATTAAATATCACCAAGCCCAAAATGGTAGCAAAAACAAACTTAAAAAATTGCTTCATAAAGCTTTCATTTTTGAAATTGCAAAATTTTGAATTTTTATCTTTTTTCAAAACGTTTGAAAGATTTTTTTGTTTTGCCAAGCATAAAAAAAGAGAGGCAGAGAAACCCTACCTCACTTTTGGCAAAACTATTCTTCTACGTTAATTTTTTGAACAAATGGAAATGGAGTTTGAGAGCAAGATACTTGTGTTCAATCCCTGTTTAACGAAAAAATATCTTTTAAACTATCAATTTCTGTTTCAAAAATAATCAAGTCAGTTCAATTGCTCTACCCCCCTAAAAGGGGGTTTTTAACTTTTTTTTATTTTTTTTGTTTTGTATGAGAAAAATGAATTATTTTTATGTTCAAAGCAACATCAAATAAACTTTTCTACCTCGTTATGCCAGTAAAAATCATTATTGCCGACGACCACCAAATGTTTATTGATGGCGTAAAACTTATACTAAGCCAAGAAAGCAACATAGAAATTATTGGTGAAGCAAGTAACGGACAAAAACTCTTGCATATACTCCAACTCCAAAAACCTGACGTATTGCTTTTAGATGTGAATATGCCCAAAATGGATGGCGTAGAAGTAATGCAAGTCATTAAAAACCACTTTGCCGACCTGAAAGTGATTATCATTTCCACCTATCTAGATTATGAACTCATCACAAACCTCAAAAAATTAGGTATCCGAGGATATTTGAGCAAAACCGCTACTTCCCAAGAGCTAAAGCAAGCCATTTTTGATGTGTTTGAAGGAGGGGAACATTTTTCTGAACAAGTACAAAAAGCCCTGAAAGAGCATTACGAAGACAATAACAAATATGATAATTTTGTCCAAAAATTTAAAATATCCAGCCGAGAAGCCGAAATACTCAGACTTATTATCAAAGGACATACCAACGAAGAAATAGCCGACAAGATTCATCTGAGTAAAAATACCGTAGATGGCTATCGGAAAGGATTGCTCAAGAAACTCAATGTACGCAATACTGCCGAACTTGTAAAACTTGCTTATGAAAATAACTTCGTATAAAATAAGCCTAACGGCTTTGCTATTTTTTTTACATTTTTTTCTTTTTGCTCAAAAGAAAACCGCCGAGTACTATCAAAAGAAAGTGGATAGCCTCAAAATAGCATTAAAAACTGCTAAATCTCAAAAAAAGCCATTGGCTCGGTATTATATGCATCTTACGGACTACTACTTGGATTTGTTCAAGATAGACTCCTCATTTTATTATGCCACTGAAGGGATTGAAATTGCCAAAAAAGAAAAAGATGCCGCCGCCGAGTGTAGAATGTGGGGGCTAATGGCTTCTCTAACTTATTTTACTGGCGATTTTGAAAATGGTATCACTTGGGCAAAAAAATCCTTAGAAATTGCCCAGCAAGCAGGTTTAGACTCAATGGTAGTTACCCGACTGAACATTGTCGGGCTTTTTTACATAGAAACAGGTAGAACCCAAGAAGCCCTACAATATTACGAAAAAGCCCTACAAGTATTTGAAAATCTGCCTGAAAGCAAAAAGTCTGATTATGTAAAAGGTGATTTGTATCGGATTTATGCCAATTATGCAGAGGCTCAGGAAAATTTAGGAGAGTACGAAAAGGCAATTCTTTTACACGAAAAATCTTATGAAGAGGCAAAAAAACAGCAAGCCTACCGAGCTATGGCAATTGCTCGCAATCATTTGGCAGAATGTCATCAAATGCTCAAAAACTACACTTTGCCTCCTAAATACCTGCAAGAAGCTATTGAACTGAGCAAGCAAGCCCAAGACTTGGATATGCTCAATCAGTCGGTTTTGGGTATGAGTGGCTTTTATACCAAACAAAGGAATTTTAGCGAAGCCGAAAAATATTTAGCCCAAAGCCGAAAAATTATCACCGAAGATAGCAATCGGGTTTCTATCAAATCCAAACGCAACCACTATCAGCAGGCTCTTGCTTTAAGCAAAGAAAAAGGCGACTTTGAGCAGGCTACACGTTACGTAGAAAAACTGCGTGAAATAGATAAACTCATTTATCAGCAGAAAAGCTCTTATGCCCTTGATATTGCCAATGTAGAATACAAAACCCTTGAAAAAGAGCAAAAAGCCATTCAAGCTGAAAACGAAAAGAAAAAAGCTCAAAACTTTCTCCTGATTACCCTGATAGTAGGTCTTACGGCTATTGCGGCACTTAGTATTTGGCTTTTTATAGAAGCCCGCAACAAACTCCAAAAAGAGCGAGAATTACAAATTGTGAAAAGCGAAAAAGAAAAAGAGATGCGTCTTTCCGAACTAAAAGCCCAAGAGGCAGAAAGAGAACGCATTGCCAAAGACCTGCACGATGGCTTGGGAGTTACGCTTTCGGTTATTCGTCAGAACATAGAAAGAGCTACCCAAACCTATGCCAAAGATATTTTGATGCAAGCTAATGAGCTGGTTTTGGAAGCCTCGCAAGATGTTCGCCGCATTTCACACAACTTGATGCCTCCTACGCTCAAAAAATTTGGTTTAGTTTCTGCTTTAAGTAGTTTTTGCCAAAATATCCAAAACCCACCTGTGATATTTAGTGCCATTGGTTTTGAAAAAAGACTAAACGAAAACGCTGAAATGCTCATTTTCCGTATAGCCCAAGAAGCTATCAATAATGCCATTAAATATGCCCAAGCCACCGAAATTTTTGTCCAAATTTATGAGGACGAAGGTATGCTGACACTGCAAATTGAAGACAATGGCAAAGGATTTGATGTAAAGGAAGCTAAAAATGGTTTAGGAATGAGCAGTATGCGTTCTCGTGCCGACCTCTTGGGAGCTGAGCTAAGCGTAGAATCTGAAAAAGACAGAGGAACAGTTGTTTTGCTTACTTGGAAAATGTACGAGTAATTTTGCAATAAGTTTAGACTGATTACGTTTTCCTCAGAAAACGCTGTAAATATGAGGAAATTTTACTTAATAATCTTGCTTTTCTCGCTGAAAAGTGCTTTTGCCCAAAATAAAATCAACGAAGATTCTCTTTTCATCAGAAATAACTACAATAAGTACGAGTATCAGATACCGATGCGAGATGGCGTAAAACTATTCACCGCCGTCTATGTACCCAAAGACGCTTCCAAAGAAAATAAGTATCCTATTCTGATGCAAAGAACTTGTTATAGCGTAGCTCCTTATGGTACAGATAAGTTTCCCAATCGTCTGGGACCTAATCGCTTTCTAATGCGAGAAAAATACATCTTTGTTTATCAAGATGTACGAGGCAGATATATGAGCGAAGGAACCTGGACTAATATGACACCCCACATTCCTGAAAAAAAGAAAAAAACAGACGTTGATGAAGCCTCCGACACCTACGACACCATAGAATGGCTCTTAAAAAATATACCCAACCATAATGGTAGAGTTGGGCAGTGGGGTATTTCTTATCCCGGTTTTTATACTGCCGCTGGCACTTTGGCGGCTCACCCTGCCCTGAAGGCTTCCTCTCCACAAGCCCCCATAGCAGATTTTTGGTTTGATGATTTTCATCATAATGGTTCGCTCACTTTGGGCTATTTTTTTGCTTATCCTGTATTTGGTGTACAAAAGAAAGAAAATACGACCACCGCTTGGTATCAGCATCAGTCTGTTAGACCTAAAACTCCCGATGGCTTTCAGTTTTTTTATGATGAACTACTTACTTTGCCCAATGCCGAAAAATATTACAAAGATAATTTCTTTTGGCAAGAAGTAGTCAATCATCAGAATTATGATGATTTTTGGAAAAAACGCAATCTTTTACCTCATCTCAAAAATATCAAACACGCCGTAATGACCGTAGGCGGTTGGTTTGATGCCGAAGACCTCTACGGACCGCTCAATATTTACAAAACTATTGAGAAAAATTCCAAAAATTACAATACGCTTGTAATGGGACCTTTCGGACACGGCGACTGGACTCGTGAGAGAGGACAACACACCCACAATCATATCTATTTTGGCGATAGTATTGCCACTTTCTATCAGCGGGAAATTGAAACCCCTTTTTTCAGACATTTTCTTAAAGAAAAAGCCGATGGCAATACAGGTTTGCCCGAAGCCTATTTGTTTGATACAGGTAAAAAAGAATGGCAGAAGTTTGATAAATATCCCTTGCCCAATGCCGATAGAAAAACGCTTTATTTCCAACCCGAAGGCAAACTCGCTTTTGAAACTCCCAAAGCCCCCGATAGTTTCTCTGAGTACCTTTCCGACCCGCTCAAGCCTGTACCTCATTCAGAAAATTTTAGACAGATGCTTGGCTTTACGCCTCGCAATTATATGAGCGAAGACCAACGCTTTGCCGCACGCCGTCCTGATGTTTTAACATTCCAAACTGAACCCTTAAACGAAGATATTACCATTTGTGGCGAACTCACTGCCAATTTGTTTGTTGCAACTACCAGCAATGATGCCGATTTTATCGTAAAACTCATAGATGTTTATCCGCCTGATGAACCCAACCACAGCACCACTCCCCAAGGCATATTTTTAGGCAATTACCACCAATTGGTAAGAGGTGAAATTATGCCAGCTCGCTTTCGCAATAGCTTTGAAAAGCCCGAACCTCTGCCTATCAATCAAGTAACTCCTATCAAATTTCGTTTGCAAGACTGCTTTCATACTTTCAAAAAAGGACACCGAATAATGATACAAGTGCAAAGCTCTTGGTTTCCATTGTTTGCACTTAACCCGCAGAAATTTTTGGAAAATCCCTACAAAGCTACCAAAGCAGACCTTACCAAAGCCTTTATCAAGGTTTTCCATAATGTTAGCTATCCAAGTGGCTTAGAAGTGGAAATTTTAAGAAAGTAAATGGGTAAAATTTACGCTCAAGCCCTACAGATTCGCAAACCTGTCGGGCTTAGTAATTTAGTCGTCCCTTAAAAAGTCCGTTTAGAAAAAATCAAAGAACAACAATAGAAATTTCCTTTCAAAAAAGTGAATTTTAAGATGTTTTTTTTCGGGCTTAGAGCGATGATGTCGCTTTGAGCGACATCATCGCTTGCTACCTCTGTGTGCGTATATCACAAGTTTTTTGTCATTTTGCTTAATTTTCTTGCAAATTTTTTTGCGTTTTTTTACGAATAAAATTTTGATTATCAAACTATTAGATACTTTTTAAGGGACGACAATTTAGTTTTCAAGTTTCTATCTCTTTGCATCAAGAAACAGCTAAAAAATCCCTACTCCTATCACAAGTAGTTGCGAATCAGGTGCTTTTTGATTAGAAAAGAGCGTTGTAAGGTCGTAGCGGGCAAAAAGGCGATAAATTTTGAAAAAAACTTCTACCTGCCCCCCTACTCGCAAAGGTCGTAAATGATAATCTGAAAAGTTTTTGATTTTTATCTTTTCGCCTGCACTATCCTCATAGCGTAATTTGGTAAAACTGCTCAAACGAATATCTGCATAGCCTCCTATCCCTACTCTCCAAAAAGGTCTAAAATTTTTGTAAAACATCAAAGGAATACTCAAATTCGCTATGGTCAGTTTGCTTTGCCTGATATTTGTGCCACTAATAGGCAAATAAGCAATACTATCACGAGTACGCACAAGGGTTCTATCTTCGGCAAAAGCCAAATTGTTCCAAGTAAATTCTATCCCCAAAGCAATATTACCCTGAATTTTCCGAATCTGATGCGAGTAAAGCAAACCTACACTCCAAAAACGACTATTCAAGGTTTCCAAAGAATAAAAATCACCTTGCGGAAAATGCAAACCTACACTTACACGTGGCAAGACTATCCGCATATCTACACTATCCTTTTCGCCAAAATATACTTCATAGATTTTTTTACCCTTATCCCAATATTGAATGGTATCTTGGGCAAAAGTTGTTTGGAAAAGTAATAGCACAAAAAAAGCAAGAAAAAAATATCTCGGAAGCATAAAATCTTATAGTTTTGTGCCAAATTTAAGAAAATGCAATTAGCAGAGCAAAAACCCATCGGGATTTTTGATAGCGGTATTGGTGGCTTGACGGTAATGCGAGCCGTCAGAAAACTTTTGCCTAATGAAGATATTATTTATTTTGGCGATACCGCCCACCTGCCCTATGGCGATAAATCTACTGAGGCAATTCAATCTTATTCTATTAAAATTGTTAATTTTTTACTCTCCAAAGAGTGTAAAGTCATACTGATTGCTTGCAACTCGGCTTCGGCGGCGGCGTACAAACTTCTCAAAGAATACGTAGGTAGCAAAGCAAGTGTACTAAATGTAATTGACCCAATGATTAGCCTCGTGGCTGAAAAATACGCTGGCAAAACTATCGGACTGATTGGCACAAAACGCACTATACATTCCAAAGTTTATGAAAAAAAAATCAATGATTTAGGCTTGGGCATTACGCTAAAATCATTAGCAACCCCTTTGCTTGCCCCTATGATTGAGGAAGGTTACCTCAATAACCCCATTTTGCACCAAACCCTTGCCGACTACCTCTCTCGCCCCGAACTTTCGGGCATTGAGGCTCTCATTTTGGGTTGCACGCACTACCCCCTGATACGCAAAGAGATAGAAGATTTTTATCAAGGAAAAGTAGCTGTTTTAGACTCTTCGCAGGCAGTTGCAGGAAGTCTAAAAAACCTCCTGGAAAGCAAAAAACTATTGAATCTACAACAAAAAACAGGCAAAAGCAGTTTTTTTATTTCAGATTATACACAATCTTTTGAAGACGCCGCCATACTCTTTTTTGGCGAAAACGTGCGTTTAGAGCATTATCCTTTGTGGGAGTAAATTGCCATTTTGAAAAAAATTTGGTAGCTTTGTAAAAACTCAGAAACTATGTACACTTACAGAATAATCTTACAAAAAGAGCCTGAAGGAGGTTATACCGTTTTTGTTCCAGCTTTAGCTGGCTGTATCACTTATGGCGAGAACATAGATGAAGCTATTGAAATGGCAAAAGAAGCCATTGAAGTCTATATTGAAGAACTTAAAGACAGAGGTGAGCCAATTCCTGACGATAGCAATACCCTTGAATATTCTTTGAGTTTAGAAGTAGAAAAAGTATGAATTTGAGTCCAAAGTATTTGATTGAGGTTTTAGAGAGAAATGGATTTGTATTTAGACGTTCAAAAGGCTCTCATCACATATATTACAATGCACAAACTAATAGAACGGTCGTTGTTCCAATTCACGGAAACAAAGACCTTAAAAAAGGAACTTTTTTCAGTATTCTTAAACAGGCAGGTATTGAAAAAAATGAAATAGAGTAAATCTAACATTCTCTCCCAATCAGTTATGTCTAAACATTTACTACTCCAAGCCGCTCGTGGCGAAGCGGTTTCTCGTGTGCCTGTGTGGCTAATGCGTCAGGCGGGCAGAGTTCTTACAGAATACCGAGCCGTCAGGGATAAATTCAAAAACTTTGTGGAATTTGTCAAAAATCCCCAAGCCGCCGCCGAAGTAACTATCCAACCCGTAGAAATTTTCGGTGTAGATGCCGCTATTATCTTCTCGGATATTTTGGTTATCCCCGAAGCAATGGGGTTGCCTTATGAAATGCAAGAAAAAAAAGGTCCTTATTTTCCGCAAACTATCCAAAGCGAAGCCGACCTAAAAAAACTACGCCTCGCCGACCCCGAAAACGACTTGCAGTATGTTCTGCAAGCCATTCGCCTTACCAAAGAAGGGCTTTCGAATAGAGTTCCGCTTATTGGCTTTGCAGGAGCTCCTTTCACTATTTTTTGCTATATGACCGAAGGAGCAGGCTCTAAAACTTTTTCCAAAGCAAAAAAAATGCTTTACACCGAGCCAAGCCTTTCGCATAAACTCTTGGAAATGATTACCCAAAGTACCATAGCCTACCTAAAAGCACAAATCCGTGCAGGAGCAGATTTGGTACAAATCTTTGACTCCTGGGCAGGAATTTTATCGCCAAGTCAGTATAGTGAGTTTTCGCTTGCTTATATTCGTAAAATTTGTGAGGCAATTACCGAAGTGCCTGTTACGGTGTTTGCCAAAGGAGCATTTTTTGCTCGTGCCGAAATGAACGTCTTGCCTTGCAGTGTAGTAGGTTTGGATTGGAATATGCCCATTGAGGAAAGCCGAACACTTATTCCCAATAAAACCCTGCAAGGAAATTTAGACCCTTGTGCTTTGTATGGCAGTTTTGGTGAAATTGAAAAAGCTACTAAGGAAATGCTTTTGGCTTTTGGCAAAAATCGCTACATTGCCAATCTCGGACACGGCTTGTACCCCGACATTGAACGAGAAAAAGTAAAATGTTTTGTAGATACTATCAAAAATTTCGTATTTTAGGCACGGAAATTGTGATTTTGCAAGAAAAAATATCAAGAATGTACCCGCTTAAAATATTGCTTTTCCTGCTTTTTGCTTGCTTGCAATCTCTTTTTGCCCAAGAATTGCAGTTTGAAGTAATTATCAACGACAGGCAAGTCGCTACTTCGCAGGTAGGTGTGAATAATAAGGAAGTTGTTCAGACTTTACAAAAAAACATCACCGATTTTTTTAATAACCGCAAATGGACAAATGATAGTTACGAAGCCAACGAAAAAATCAAAGGCAGATTGCAAATAAACTTGGTACAAGCAGATTTTGCAAGTGGAATTTTCAAGGCAAATGCACAAATTCAGGCTTTACGACCTGTCTATAATTCTGCTTACGAAACCATTCTTTTCAGCTATGTAGATAGAAACTTTAATTTCAATTTTCTTGCTTCGCAACCGCTGGATTTGAACTTTAATGAAAACGTATATTTCAGCAATTTAAGCTCGCTTTTAGGCTATTATGCCTACATCATTTTGGCAATGGATTACGACAGCTTTTCCAAAAATGGTGGTAAAGATTATGTAGAAAAAGCCTTTATTGTTGCCAATACTGCCCAAGGAGCAGGTGCCGAAGGCTGGGGACAAGGCGATATTCGCGACCGCTTTTGGCTTGTAGAAAATCTGCAAAGCCAACAAATGCAAACCATACGCGAGGCTCTCTACAAGTACCACCGCAAAGGATTAGACATTTATCAAGAAAAAAGAGGCGAAGCCCGCAAAGCTACCACAGAACTCCTGCAAGAAATGAACAAAGTTGCCCAAGTGCGTCCAAATGCCTTACTGATAAATGTTATCTTTGATGCCAAATTCCAAGAGTTTTACAATATTTTCAAAGATGGCTCACGCGAAGAAAAACAAGAAGCCTATACCCTTTTAAGCCGCTTAGACCCTTCAAGAGCCAATTTTTATGCGAGATTGTTGCAGTAATGCTTAAGAAACAAGGAAAAAAGACCATTAACCCCAAAAATTCAAACTTTTCAAAACTAAATTTTGAACCTTTCACCAAATATTTTACGCTATGAGCAAAGAAGAAATATTAAAAGCTATCAACGAAAGACAAAAAAACACGATGTCGGAATATTTAGGTATAGAATTTACAGATGTAGGCGAAAATTATCTTTGTGCCAAAATGCCTGTAACCGAAAAAACTATCCAACCGATGGGCATTTTGCACGGAGGGGCATCTGTGGTACTTGCAGAAACTTTGGGCAGTGTAGCCGCAAACTTTGCAGTAGATAGAGAAAAATACTATTGTGTAGGTTTGGAAATCAATGCCAATCACATTCGCAGTGTAAAAAAAGGTGAATGGGTATATGGGAAAGCCTCTGCCCTGCATTTAGGTAAAACTACCCAAGTATGGGAAATTCGCTTGCACAACGAAGAAGGTAAAACTACCTGCATCAGTCGCCTCACAATGGCAGTGCTGGAAAGGAAAGGGTAAAGTTCATTTTGTCATAAGCTCCAAATCAAAAGCCCTTGTCATTATACTTGACAAGGGCTTTTGGTTTATCAAATTTTCAAAACTTAACGTGAGTTACAAGGTTAAGTATTTGAAATACAATTTATTAAGAAATTTGATTATTTTTGCAATATTGTGTTTTTTGACCTCACCCCCAGCCCCTCTCCAAAGGAGATGGGAGCTATACACCTGAAAATCAAAGTTTTA